>NZ_CCRF01000051.1 GCF_000751775.1 Caldibacillus thermoamylovorans | reverse complement strand
CAAAAACTGCAATTGGAATGACCAAAAGAATACTTCTCATAACTGAAAAAAAATAAGTTTTTCAGTCAAGGGGGAAGTATGCCCAAAATATAGTAGATAGCCGTTGAAAATTCAGTTATTTTGATGAGTTGGCTACACTTCTCATCTAAATACCGTTATGTTCAACTAAGTTAACAGATTTTACCAAAAGAAATTTGTAGCTATGAATATTTCAGGATTAATGCTGTCATATTTATTGACGTTATTAAGTACGTTCTAATTTATATGTAATGGTGCAATTATTTCTTTGTCCTTTTCTTTATTGTTTGGTTTAATGTTGACATATCATCCATGCGTCTCGATTAGATGTACAAAAATATATTTCAGACTCACCAATGTTTAAGTGCACAAAAACGGACACCTTTTAAAATTTATCTATAAAAAAGGTGTCCTTATATTTCAAGTGTGGATTTGAAATTTAGTTATATGAAATCCTTAAACAAGAACCTTTGACCCTCGCCACAACGTGCGGTTTATGGCACCGTAACAAGGTATTTAACTATCCGGAATAATAGTAATACCGATGGTTTGGGTAGGGGTACTTTTTTCCTTTTTCTTACTGGAAGCGTGGTAATATTTAGTTACCAGTTTGTTTAATTCATTTTGGAACTGTGTGAAATGTTCTTCATCCAATTGAAATTCCACTACAGAAAATGTAGAATTATCGTCCGTACGATTTTCCCCTTCCAGCTTTTGTAGATAAAGCTGATATTTGGATAAAAGCAATAATTGATAATAAGATATATAATCAAGCTTCTCCTTTGCAGAGACCTTTCCCCACTCATTCTTATCCAATGTTGCATAATCTTCATTTAACACATAATACTTTTCAGTCACTGATTTAACCTTTTTTTCCTTTAACACTTGAATGACATCAGCCTCCACCATAGATTGTATGTGTCTATACAATGTTGCTTGTGGTACATCTTTTATGACTTTTACCATCTCCAGAGGAGTTAGGCCATTCTCTTTATTCCCCATTAAAGCAAGACAAATTTTCATTCTTACGGGATGCATTAGAATCTCCATTTTATTATCCATCTTATCACCTCTTTCATTATCATTATAAATAATGAAAATAATTATTGCAATTTACTTTTAACCATGTTATCATTATCAATAACGATAATTAGTGGAGGTGATTAAAATAAAACCGAATCTTGACCTAAATAATATGGATTTCGACATTCTTTCTCCAGTGATATTGCCAATCATCGTAATCATTTTGTTGTTCATCATCTTTGCATTAGTGGATCTATACCGAAACAAAAGTAGGAGAAAAAATGTACTTGTATGGACCATTGTTATCATTTTAGTTATTCCACTAGGACCCATACTTTACTTTATTATAGGGAGAAAGGATAGTGACAAACGATGAAATTGGAAGTTAAAAACGTCACTAAAAAATTTAATGAGAAAATTGCTGTCAATGATTTTTCAATAGCTATCAACTCTGGGGAATGTGTAGGATTAATTGGACCAAATGGAGCAGGGAAAACCACGTTGATTAAGATCATCTCGGATATTATGAATCCCACTTCGGGTGAAGTATTATTGGATGGAAAAAAAATATCTGACATGAAAAAACAAATTGGTTACTTGCCACAATATCCGAATTTTTTTCAATGGATGACTGCAACTGAAACGCTTTTCTTTATGGGACAGTTATCCGGTCTTGATAAAAAAGAATTGAAAACTTCTATTCCGAAAATTTTATCAAAAGTGGGTTTAAGTGGAGAAGAGAATTCAAGGGTCAGTACATTTTCTGGTGGAATGAAACAGCGATTAGGCATAGCACAAGCACTGTTACATAAACCCTCTTTAATATTGATGGATGAACCTGTTTCAGCATTGGATCCGATAGGCCGCAGAGAAGTGTTGAACATTATCGATGAAATAAAGAAAGATACAACCATTTTATTATCTTCTCATATTTTAGGAGACGTGGAAGAAATCTGTGAGCGACTTGTCATCGTGAAAAACGGTAAAAAAATAGAAGATACAACTATGATAGGATTATTGAATAGAAATAGTCAAAATAAAATACGTATTGAATTATCTAATGATCGTGAGGATTGGATTGAACACATCAAGAATTTGGATTATGTGAAAGATGTTGAGTTGACAGGAAATAAATTAAAAGTAGAGGTAGAAAACATTAAAGTAAACAAAAGGATGTTATTGGAAAATGCATTAAAACACCATGTTGATATCGTTAAATTTGAAATAGCTAATGACACACTTGAAGAAATATTCTTAAAAATGGTGGTGGAAAAGTGAAGCAATTTGCAATCTTAACTAAAAAGGAAACCTTACAGTTCATAAGAGAACTTAAAATTGTATGGCTACCATTAGCTTTTATATTTTTGGGAATCACACAACCAGTTGTAACCTATTATTTACCCTATATATTAGAAGCGTTTGGTGGAGGCCAGGGGATTATCATTGATTCAAGTATGAAAGATATAGCGGGGAATGAAATACTTGCCAGTACATTGGAATCGCAGTTCGATCAACTTGGTGTCATCATCATCGTTATCTCAATGATGGGAGTGGTACAATCAGATAAAGCAAATGGAATGCTAGGTTTTATTCTGACAAGACCAGTTAAAGTCGAATCTTATATTAGTAGTAAAATTTTTTCCAACTATATGTTCGTTGCTGGCAGTGTAGCATTGGGGTATGTTGTTTCTTATATATACACCAATTTCTTGTTTACAAGTATACCTTTTACCAGTTTAATAGTTGCATTATTATTTTATTTGTTGTGGGTTTTATTTGTTGTATCATTTACAACTATGGTTAGTACTTTCTTTAACAGCCAAGGTGTTATAGCATTAATTTCTATTGCTGTTCTTTTAGGAATTAGAATGATCGTCGGCCTTAACCCTTTGCTTGATCGTTTGAATCCAGCGAGTATGAGTGAATATGCGAAGGAAGCTCTGGTTTTTGCTGATATCGATATGAGTGTTGTATGGAGTGTATTGATAACTTTATTATTGTCAGCAATCGTAATGAATTTCGCGAAGATGTGGATTGCTAATAAAAAATATAATATTGATTAATCCGTTTAAAGTAAGGAAAGGGTGATTCATTTGTTGAATATTTCCAATTTAAAAAAGAGTTATTCGGAAAAGCAGGTTTTAAAAGGTGTGAACTTGAATGTTAAAAAAGGGGAAATTTTAGGTTTTGTCGGGGCAAATGGTGCTGGGAAAACAACCACATTAAATATCATTACCGGTATGTTGGATTATGAGAGTGGAGTAGTGGAAATTAATGGGTTAAACCAAACAGCAGGATTAGATTATAAAAAGCAATATTTTTTCATACCGGATACTGTAAATGTGTTTAAAAATGTTTCAGGATTAGACTGGATACATTTTTTAATGAATTTGTATGAAATAGAAGAAAATAATAAGTTAGAGGAGTATGTACAAGTATTCCAAATGCAGGAATCCATTGATAAACCCATTGGAACCTACTCTTATGGGATGTTGCATAAAATGTCTCTGATTGCAGCCTTTACAATTAATCCACCAATCATCATTATGGATGAGCCATTAAATGGTCTTGATCCTAATGCAGTGGTTGTTTTTAAGGATTTAATAAAATCCTATGTCGATCAGGGGGGAACTGTAATCTTTTCAACACATCTTTTGGATATCGCGGAAAAAATTTGTACTACGGTTGCCATTTTAAAAGGAGGCAAAATTATTCTACATGATGAGATAAAGAATATAACAGGTAGTAAATCATTGGAATCAATATTCATGGAGGCGTAAGTTTATGAAAGAAAACCTTCAATTCCAGTTAACTAAGTTTTTTATTTCTTCCTTTTACAAGAAACCAAAGCAGCAGATTCAACAGGTAGTATTAATTATTGCGATAATTTATGTTTTATTCCAACTGACTGTCATAAATTTCCTGGTTTATTACTTTATGGATTCTCAACTATTAATTTTTTATAACTTGGCTTTCTCGATCCTTCTAGTTTATATTTTGACTTGTTATTTATCGACAACACAAGCTTTTGCATTTAGTGAATTTAAGATGTTAGCATCTCTACCCTTATCATATAGAAAAATTTCAACAGCTAAAGTAGTGAGTAGTCTATTTGTACCAATCTTCTTGACGATGATCCTCCAGCTGCCGACTATAGGATTTTTACTCATTGATTTTAAGTTTATTGAAGCGCTTAAGTTAATCATATTTTTACCAGTCCTTATTGGATTAATTGCCATGTTTTTGTTATTCGTCCTATCTTGTATCCATAGGTTTTATGCAAAATTTAAAAGTAGAGTTTCTTATTTACTGTTGAATGTTGTTACCATGTTGCTAATCCCTATTATATTTATAGCATATTTTGTAATAGAATCAGGTCTTTTGAATCATACTTACAAAGATGGATTCATAAATGCTGCAAAATATATACTGATCCAGCTTTTTGAAACTGCTAGTTTAATGCCTTGGATAGACTCGATCGTTGAATTCTTTGTATCAAATAAAGTCAGCCTACATTTAATTCTGGTTTATGTAGTATTAATTATAACCACTCTTTTGCTTTCATATTTTACAATTGAAAACATTTCCGTCAATTATTTTAAAAATGCCTTATTGGAAAATAATAAATCACAATGGAAAGGTTCAAGAGTTTATATTTCTAAAAATAAATGGAGTAATTATTTGCAAAGGGAAATATGGGTGATTCAATCTGAGGCATACTTTAAAATGCAAGTATTACTTGGGGTTTTATTAGCACCAATTATCTCAGCTATTTTACTGACGTTATTGCATTTTGATGCATTGCCGGATTTTTTGAACGTCACGAAAGACGAAACATTTGATATTTATTTTTCATATCTCGTCTTATTTTTTTGTTGTATGAATAATGTAAGTGGAACACCTTATTCCAGAGAAGGGAAATACCATTATTTATTAAAGTGTACTCCACTTGATTCTAATCTCGTATATTTTTCCAAGGTGATCATTTCATCAACAATGGGTATTATTGCTTTGCTTCTAAGTTTTCTTCTGTTTGCAATTTTTGGGTTTTGGGAAGTCGAACATTTGTTACTGTTCATGATTATTTCTGGATTGATTATTTGCTATAACTTGTTAACTCCAGTCTATGACATGAGAAATCCACTGACGGAGTGGGAAAATCCATCCGTAGCTGCGAAATCTAACACGAATGTATTAATTAGCTTGATTTATGGATTGCCCATCTTACTTATTATTGCTGCCATTCATTTTGGGCTAATTTGGTTGAATGTCCAATCGCTATTGGCGACTGTTATTGTTTTGCTGATGGTTGTAATTACAATTGTTTTATTGCTCAATCGGTTAAAAAAGGTTTTAATATAATTATTGTTAAGAGTCAACGATTTCCGACATTTGAAGCGACTATTCGGCTTTGCTTCATTCAGAGTGGTGGGTAAGATCATCGGTGTATGATTTTACCCACTATTTCTTTTTTAATTACTGAAGACCTGAGAGTTATGAACCAAACTAATAAAACAGTCTACTTCACTTGCATTCGAATGAGATTCATTATGTTGGTGGGCATCGGTTCTCACGTATAGGTAACTGGCATCAAATTTAAAAATTGGAGATATTTTTTAACAGTGAGGTTGGGACATAACTATTCCAACTATAGAAAAATCCGAACAATTCCACTCATTAGCTCCGGAAATATACTCAAGACTCCTGCGGGAGGTCGGCTAAAAACGGTCACGTCCTGTGACCAACGCCGCACGCTAACGTCCTGTGCGTCGGTCGGCCTAGGTGAGACCCCGCAGCGGGCCTTGCCCACGAGGAGGCTCACCAGCCGCTCATCAGGTGCGAAGTATATTTCCAGAGGGCTTGAAGCACTTATTGTAGATTGTTCGGATTTTATTCTTTCGATTATGTTATGTCCCAGTCTCCTTTTATGTTTGTGTAGTAAAAAATAAATTTTTGTCTATAATTCTGATTATTTTCTTATATAAAGAAAAAAGAAAAAACATATTTTAGAATTGTGTTTAACGCTATCTATATATTGTTATTTTCCTCATATATGAAAATGTCGAGAGGTTATTGACAAATTAAATCTTAGATGATAGCATCCTATGTGAAAAAAACATATTTGAAAATTGCGTTTAAAACTAGCTACATATTGTTATTTTCCTCTTATATGACATATCGGGAAGTTAGTTATTGACACATTATATCTTAGATGATATCGTTGCGAAAAAACAGGTAATTCAACAAGTTGATTGTCTTTGTGAGTAATTTCTCCAAACTAACAAAAAATAAAGAGGAAGTCGAAGATTGTTGAAAGAACGAAATAAAAGGCTTAGTAAATTGGATGGGATAATACAAAAAAGTATGGAAAAAAGTCCGTTAAATTTTCTGAAGAATGAGTATGGTGAAAATATATAAAAAATATAATTCTAAATAAATATCATTTAATTAGATTGTTATATTACGAAACAGGGGGAAAGGAGTGGAAGAAGTGCCTTAGTAAGCAGCTGATACAGAAAGTCATGTAAATATAAGGGGGGAATCACGGAACATACAGAATACTCGCATTCCTAATAAATGGAAAGGATATTTCTATGACCCTTTATATCAATCTCAGAGAATATGAGATCAAAGTGTTGGCCAACTTTGATAACCCCCCCATTCCTCTAAGATTTTTTAGGAGATATTGTATTAGATATAGATAAATATATTTGTGGTTTTCCTCTCTCCTATGTTTAGAACTCAATTTCATTTACCAGAACTTTATGCAATGGAGTAGAGCTTGATTGATACAGTACTGTAGTTTTATCAATCATTGAAGTCAGTAAAGGCAAAATCTTTACTGCAACTGTATCAATCAACACGATAAAATGATTGCTATATTTTGATATGTATCAAGTTGATGAACTTACTATATGAGATGATAAAAATATATATAATAGGGGGATGCTCGTATTGAGTAATCAATGGATTTATCTTAATAATCAATTTGTAAAAAAAGAGGATGCTTTAGTTTCTGTTTACGATCATGGGTTTTTGTATGGTGATGGTGTATTTGAAGGTATCCGCGTTTATGACGGAAACGTTTTTAAATTGGAGGAGCACTTGGAACGGTTATTTCAATCTGCACAATCAATTATGTTAAAAATCCCATACACCAAAGAAGAATTACAAGACTTGGTTGTCGAGACCGTTCGAAAAAACGATTTGAGAAGTGCGTATATAAGATTGATTGTGTCTAGAGGACCCGGAAATCTAGGCATTGATCCAGAAACTTGTCTTCATCCACAAGTAATCATTATTGCAGAAAAATTAGCATTGTTTCCAGATGAACTATATGAAAAAGGGTTAAAGGTCGGATCGGTTTCGACTAGAAGAAATCATCCGGATGTTTTAAGTCCTCAAATCAAATCATTGAATTATTTAAATAATATCCTTGTTAAAATAGAGGCAAATCAAGCAGGAGTTCATGAAGCGTTAATGTTGAACGACGAAGGATATGTAGACGAAGGATATGTAACAGAAGGATCTACTGACAATATATTTATAGTTAAAGATGGAGTAATTTATACCCCGCCAGTATATCTGGAGGCATTAGAGGGAGTTACCCGAAACACAATAATAAATCTGGCTCAAAAATTCAATTATGAAGTTAGAGAAGTTCCTTTTACGCGTCATGACGTCTATATAGCTGAAGAAGTATTTTTAACTGGTACAGCAGTTGAAGTCATTTCGGTTATTGAAGTAGATGGAAGAATAATAGGTGATGGTAAGCCCGGAAAGGTTACTCAACATTTGCTTGAAGAGTTTCGAAAAATAGTAACTGTTGATGGGGTTCAATGTTATCCCGAACTTAAAGATAGTATTGTTGAAGCAGTTAGCGATCTAATTAATTAAAAAATAAATCACAGTAATCCATTCTATTATTAAGAGGAGTTGAAGATAGTGAGCGTTTTGTTATTTGCTACACAAAATGAACGGGATATCAAACAAATAAACCCTTGGATAGAGAAAGAATCTGAGGGAGGAGTTACTTTATTAATTGAATTTAAACTTGAAAATCCTAACATGGAATATCTTAAGAAAGCTATGAATTCGGTTCTAGAGAAGTTTTTTGCGGATTACAATTATAAAGTTTCATATAGGCTATACCCAGGAGATTTAGAAGAAAATCAACAGAGCTAT
>NZ_CCRF01000050.1 GCF_000751775.1 Caldibacillus thermoamylovorans | reverse complement strand
CGCACAGTCTTTCACAAATGCTAGCCTTTGATGCGTTTATTCTTAATGAGGATCGTCATACAAACAACATCCTATTTTTATATGACTCTGTAACAAAAATCTGGAAATTGGCACCACTATTTGATCACGGATTAAGTTTATTATCCGATATAAAGGATTATCCACTTAATATACCAATAAGTATTTTAAAAAGAAAAGTTAAAGCAAAACCATTTAGTTCTGCATTTTCAAAACAATTAGCTTTATATCAAGGTGATCCTTTTATAAAACGTAACTTACTAGTTCAAAAATTGGAAGAAGCACCTTATCATCTTAATAGAGCGAAAGATGTTGTACTATCTCAATTGCAGGAAAGATCTTTACAAAGATTAATTATTGATTAAAGAAGGTGATTAGATGATTGATTACACAAAATTTGACGTCATGTTTATGGATGAAGTGATTGCCAGTGTTGATTTAAAACCCGAGGGAAGTGATAAACCTTATGTTATCAACTACATAAAAGGATTTAATAAACAATTTTCTCCTGATTCAGAAGGTTATATTACAAAAGAAGAACTTGAAAGATGGTTAAAATGGCGCGTGTTCCCGAGTACGAGAGTGAATGCAAAAGAACTATTGGCGAAACTCGGCTTAAATAACTATAACCGTTGGGCAATCGTTCGTAAAACACACGGGGTTATGGCAGATGATGAAATTTGGATTCGGTTCAAGGGGGAAACATTGAAACACCGTGATGTCACTTTACGAAAATATTTGTATTACCCGGAAGAAGCTTAGCTCATTTTAGAGTTTCATTGGTAGTATAGAAATGAAATAATACAATTGTAAAATTTGTTTGAGGTGAACAATAAACTGAATGGGTAACGTTCCTCCTAAAGGAAACTGATGGGAAGGAGTAACAAAGATGAATCTTGGGTTTTTATTTAATGGCAGCAAAGATGTCTTCATTCCATAGGATATAACTGTGCAGATGTAATACAGGAAATGGAACAACGTTAGTTTTTGAATCATCCCAATGTAGAAATCGAAATGCTCTTCGGAATACGTCCAGATTTGATAAAGGAATTAAAAAACAAAGAGTACAACTGTAAAGTATACTTGACTTACGGGAAAGAGTGATATTTATATTTGTGCCATCGAATCGCTGAATATCCGGAAAATCTGTATCGTGCAGTAACAGATATGATTGATCCATCCTTAGCAGGGGAGAGTAGTTCATATTAAAAAGCAGGTGATTTAGAAAGGTTTCATACATACTATTGGAGGAAGGATTTATGAAGGAATCTCGACGAGTTGAGAGCTGAGTGGTGGAGAACGAGAGAAGGTAAATTTCGTAGTTCTATTGCACACCTGCAAAACCTAGAACCTGCCCCATCAATCACCATTGGGTTTTGAAAAAAGGGATTCATGGGGTAGGTTCTGTCTTTATCTTTTTTTCTTTTTATTTTCTAACGCTGAAAAACTCGGTTTTAGCACTTGTTCAAATTCAACTTCAACATGGTGAATACTTCCATCTAGTGTGTAGACATTAACTACTTTTCCTTTTCTTCCTTTAATTTTTACTTGCTCATTAACGGAAGGTAATTGATTCCGAAGCTGACTCAGAACAATTGCCCGATTTCCTAATTCTACAAAATGTGTAACAACCATCATCCAACCTCTCTTCTATAAAAAATTATATAATTAAGCATATGATTGGATGAAAGTCTTGATGATTGACCTGTTTAAGAAATGGGGTATTTTTATTATATTATTTCATTGGTAAACTAGTATTGTTCATTTTATTTACAGTAATTAAGAATGTTTCCGGCTTCATTTCTTTAACGGTTGGTAACTTTCTTAACTTTGGATGGAGTAACCAAACAATTGAAATCATGATAAATCCGCAACTTGAGCAGGCAAAGACAATTGAACTATTAAAAATTTCCGCTAAATATCCACCCAATAGTGAACCAAATGGCATAGCAATTGCACTCAAACTATATGTAACTGAACTAATTCTTCCGTACATGCTGTTTGGTATGATGGATTGATTAATTGCACCGAATAAAACATTAATCGCGCCAATTGGAATCCACGCTAAACCGTATAGGGAGATAGCAAGCATTCACGAAATTGTTCCAACTTAGAAGAGAGAAGAGCTCCAATCAAAACACCTGTCGACTGAGCAGCTAACAAAAAACATATATTTCCACACCACCTTTATCGTTACTTGTATGAGGGAAGGACGGCCATCGAAATGCCTAACAAACAACTGACCCTAATAAAAATACAGAAAGCAATGAATGAAAGACAATTGAATATCCTTCCTTTAGTTCATCCCTATATTGTTTAAATGAGTATCTAAGTTTTGTTTCTTGCTGCGACAAAAGTGAATGTTTCTGTGGAATTGTAACAAGAGAAAAAAGCATAGTTGCAATGGCAAATGTAATGGAGTCAGCTAGGAACATAGTTATTGGACCGATATTTTTATAAAAATTTACAGAAACACTTGTTCGTAATCATTGTTATTGATATAATTGGAATAAAGTAGAGAATCAATCATTCCAAGGAGAGAAGAACAATGCCGAGAAATCCAGGTATCACAGATGATTATCTTATTCAGTTGTATAGAAATGGTACACCTTATAAGGAAATGGAAAAGATATCTGGTTTAAGCGCTCGTGCAATTAGAAACGTTTTATACAAACATAAGGTTCAAGTTAATCGTACCGGGCAACCCCGCAAACATCAAGTTAACGAAAAATTCTTTAAAACTTGGACTGACGATATGGCTTGGGTGTTAGGACTATTTATAACAGATGGAACAATGGCAAAAAATGCAATATTACAAAAAAGAACGTATGACGATACACAGTCTTGTAGATATCCAATAATAAATCAAAGAGGAGATGGCTTTAATGTTCAAAAAAGTGGGTGATCATATTGTCCCGAAAACCGATCCATCAAGAGTAAAATTTCGTACAAATGTAAGCAAAACGATATTAAACCAACTGTATCAATTGGCTGAAGAGCACTATACGCATGTCAATTATTTGCTTGAAAATGGACTATCAAATTTATTGCAATCCGGGACTATTACTTTTGATAAGAAAGCTCGGCCAAAAGATCGTGTTCAATTTAAAACATCTTATGATAAAAATTTATTGGCTGCGGTAAGACAATTTGCTGACGATCATCATCTTAATATTAATGATGTCATTGAATACAGCGTTCAATTTATTGATTTCAATAATATTAAAGAAAAAAATTATCGATACAGGATAGAAAAATAAACCTATCCTTTTTTTTGAAAAATAGGGAAGGCAGGTAAAATGTTTTTTACAATTAAAATAACGCCCCGAACATAATATAAGTTCTAGGAAGTAATCAAGAACAAAAGAAAGGACGTCTCAATTAAAAAGTAATCTTAAAATATTGAGACGAAAGGAAAATTTCTAAAGGAGATTTTTTTAATCAAATCAATTCATATATAAATTTACCATTGGTTAAGCACCAAATTAAATTTCATATCGCCGCTTATGCTGAGATTTAAATTTACTGAGTTCCAAAAGTAAAATCTCGTTTACATTAACTTATGTTTAATTTCACTTCAAAATGTTACACCATCATTTTTTGTTTACATAACATAAATATAGTTAATTAAAACTTTGCCTTTTCATTCTACCATTCTAAATTTACATATATATGATAAATGGCACTAAAAAAAGAAAAACAAGCATATTAACATATATGCTTGCAAGTTTTTAAACGTATTATTTGATATTTAAAATAAGATGAACTCATTACAGGAAGATCAACTAATGAGCAAATGTTCCGCTTCATTCTCATTAATATTTTGAATCATACATATTTCGCTAATTAGAAATTTGTGCACTTTACTCAGTAATGCTTTTTCATTCGTATTTAACGTTTTTTCTTTACTACGGTCGAGCAAATATTTATATATCGTCGCTGTATCTTGAATATTACCACTCTTTATTTTTTCCATAATAATTTTAAATCGATCTTTCCATGGAATATCGCTATCAATTTGACGTTCATGAAGTGTAATTAATATTTCATCTAGCCTAGTTGGATCTGTTAATGGACGAATTCCCAACTTTTGAGCATTTTTCACAGGTACCATTACATTCAAATTGCTAATGGGAATATTGATTAAATAATAAGGTTGAGTTCTTCCTAAGACCTCTTTGTTTTCAATCCCCTTAATTTCACCGGCACCGTGCATTGGATAAAAAATTTTATCTCCGATTTTGAACAAACTGATCCCTCCAACTTTTATTATATACTAACCGTAACATAACAAAGTATTTTTGTCAAAATATATAAATATAACATGAAGATATATATTATGTCAATAAATATGATAAAAAATTTTTTTGTTTTTATGTTAGGCTAAATTACAGGTTTTTCTGATAAATTACTACCTAGATCTATCGTTTGTTATGTTCTAGTGAACTGATTAACAGGTGAAAAACCCCGGACAGTTTCCTTGCTAAACGGTCATAACAGAAAAAACTGCCATCCAGGTAATTAACCTAAATGACAGCCTTATACAGAGTATTATTGTTTTGAACTAGCTTCATTCGCATTTATCGTTAGCTTGACCGGCTCCATAAGTAATTTTCCAATCCCGATTACTTTTCCGCTTTCTGATTCATCCATGAAGAAGGAACCGTTAGAATATCGATCATTCATCCGTAATTCGTTTACGGAAATTTTCTCGGTCATATTTTTCTCGGATGTGATGACGACCGTATCTTGCTCATGGGCAAGAACAAAGCCTGCGATTCGATGGGGATGTGCCTTTAATTCGCGGACCATCACCAGGCCTCGTTTTGCTCTGGTCATAATCTCAAATTCATCAATTGCCATTCTTTTCACTGCCCCACGTTGGGTAGCAATTACAATCGATTGATTTTTCGGATCATCAATAACTGCTCCGCCGGTAACAAAATCA
Organism: Caldibacillus thermoamylovorans; assembly: GCF_000751775.1. Lineage (GTDB taxonomy): Bacteria > Bacillota > Bacilli > Bacillales > Caldibacillaceae > Caldifermentibacillus > Caldifermentibacillus hisashii. The sequence continues at coordinate 47,197 of NZ_CCRF01000050.1, read as the reverse complement.
CCATCTTTTAGGTTCATTCCCTTGACCCCGGCAGCACGTACACCAATTGGATTTACTTCTTCTTCTTTAAAGCGAAGTCCGTATCCGAGATATGAAGAAAGGAAAATTTCTTTTGTTCCATCTGATAATTGAACCGAAAGTAATTCATCATCATCTTTTAAATGAATGGCAATTAATGGTTTTGTATATCGCTGAGCTTGATACAGCGATAATTGTGTTTTTTTCACCATGCCATTTTTTGTAAAAAATAATAAGTAATTCGTAGTGTGAAAATCTTTTACAGGGATTACGGATACAATTTGTTCGCTCCGATCGATCGGAATAATTGTGGACACATGCTGACCGACATCTTTCCATCGTATATCCGGTAATAAGTGGATCGGACAGTATAAGTAATTTCCTTTATTCGTAAAAATTAATAGAACATCCATTGTATTCATTTCATATGAAGCAATTAATTTGTCGGTATCTTTCATCCCGTAATCTTCGCCATTTGAAGCTGCATACGAACGGAGGCTGGTTCTTTTTAAATACCCCTCTTTTGTTGCTGTAACAACAACATCTTCACTGCTGATTAAGACTTCTAACCCGATTTTTAGTTCTTCAATTTTTTCTTCAATTTGTGACTTTCTTTCTTCGGCGTATTTCTTCTTTATTTCTTTCAGTTCATTGATAATCACTCTTTGCAGTTTCTTTTCATCAGCCAATATTTTAGTTAGCTCTGAAATTACTTTGTCCAATTCAGCGGCCTCTTCCTGCAATTGGGTAATATCTGTATTTGTTAAACGGTACAGTTGTAATGAAACAATCGCTTCAGACTGCGGTTCAGTAAATTGGAATTGTTTAATTAAATTATTTTTTGCATCTCGCTTGTCTTTTGAGGCACGGATTGTCGCAATAACTTCATCCAAAATGGACAATGCTCTTATTAACCCTTCGACAATATGCTGCCTCTCTTTTGCTTTTTTTAAATCATATTGTGAGCGTTTTGTTACAACGTCTTTTTGGTGGTCGATATAGGCATCAAGTAAATCAGCCAGACTCATCAATTTTGGGCGACGATTGTGAATGGCAACCATGTTGAAGTTATAAGTGATTTGCAAATCCGTATTCTTGTATAAGTAATTCAATATCCCGGTACTATCCGCTCCTTTTTTTAATTCAATAACAATACGTAAGCCGGTCCGGTCAGTTTCATCACGAACTTCCGAAATCCCTTCAACTTTACGGTCTAAGCGGAATTCATCAATTTTTTTCACTAAATTAGCCTTATTCACCTCAAAGGGAATTTCTGTGATAACGATCTGTTCCCGACCGCCACGGATTGCTTCAATATCTGCTTTCCCTCTGACAATAATTTTTCCTTTACCGGTTTCGTACGACTTTTTAATTCCTTCAATTCCTTGGATGATTCCTCCTGTTGGAAAATCAGGTCCCTTAATGATGTTCATAAGTTCATCTATCGTACAGGAAGGATATTGCATGCGGAAAATGGCTCCATCGATGACCTCCCCTAAATTATGAGGTGGAATATCTGTTGCATACCCGGCCGAAATTCCCGTTGATCCATTTGTTAAAAGATTTGGAAACCGTGCAGGTAATACGACCGGTTCCTCCTCGGTATCATCAAAATTCGGAATAAAATCCACCGTTTGTTTATCGATGTCACGAAGCAGTTCAGCACTAATTTTTGATAACCTTGCCTCCGTATACCGCATGGCAGCGGGCGGATCCCCATCAATACTACCATTGTTCCCGTGCATCTCGATAAGAACATTACGCATTTTCCAATCCTGACTGAGACGCACCATTGCTTCATAGACAGAAGAGTCACCGTGTGGGTGATAATTACCGATTACATTCCCGACCGTTTTTGCCGATTTTCGAAACGCTTTATCAGCGGTATTTCCTTCCTTATGCATGGCGTAAAGGATCCGGCGTTGTACCGGTTTTAAGCCATCTCTCGCATCGGGTAATGCCCGGTCTTGGATAATATATTTACTGTAACGGCCAAATCGGTCACCAATTACTTCTTCCAAAGGTAAATCGAGTAGTTGTTCAGCGTTTGCCATAATCATCCACCTCGCTTGCCGACTGTAAATTTTGATTTTCTAATAAACTTCCATCTTCTTCCAGGCCAAAATCAACATGCGTTTCAATCCATTTTCTCCTTGGTTCAACCTTATCGCCCATTAATGTCGATATTCGGCGATCGGCACGGGTAAAATCATCAATTTTCACGCGAATTAAAGTTCTGGTCTCCGGATTCATTGTTGTTTCCCATAGTTGATCGGCATTCATTTCCCCTAAACCTTTGTATCGTTGAATCATGTATCCTTTTCCCATTTTTTTCGTTAAAACATGCAATTCTTCATCTGTCCATGCATACTTAATCACTTCTTTTTTCCCCGTTCCTTTACTTACTTTATACAGAGGGGGCAGAGCAATATATACTTTCCCTGCTTCGATTAACGGACGCATATATCGATAGAAAAATGTTAAAAGCAAAACTTGAATGTGGGCCCCGTCTGTATCGGCATCGGTCATAATAATAATCTTATCATAATTTGAATCCGCAACATTAAAGTCTACCCCTACACCGGCTCCAATTGTATGTATAATGGTATTGATTTCTTCATTTTTCATAATATCGGCAAGTTTTGCTTTTTCCGTATTGATGACTTTTCCTCTTAACGGCAGAACAGCTTGAAAACGGCGGTCTCTCCCCTGTTTTGCCGAACCGCCTGCTGAGTCCCCTTCAACTAAATACAATTCATTTTTATCCGGATTACGGGATTGAGCAGGGGTTAGTTTCCCGGAAAGAAGAGCTTCGGATTTTTTTCGTTTCTTTCCATTTCTGGCTTCTTCACGGGCTTTTCTTGCCGCTTCTCTTGCATGTTGAGATTTAATCGCCTTTTTAATAAGCATCGTGCTAATCTCAATATTTTCTTGAAGATAATAAGTCAGTTGTTCAGTGATGATTGTTTCAACAGCAGATCTTGCTTCACTTGTCCCTAATTTTCCTTTTGTTTGTCCTTCAAATTGTAAAAGATTTTCCGGGATACGAACCGAGATAATGGCTGATAACCCTTCACGAATATCGGACCCTTCCAAATTTTTATCCTTTTCTTTTAATAAATTCATTTTCCGGGCAAACTCATTAAAAACTCTCGTCATGGCCGATCTTGTACCAATTTCATGGGTTCCGCCGTCTTTCGTACGGACATTATTTACAAATGAGACCATGTTTTCCGAATATCCATCATGAAATTGGAACGCAAAATCGACTTCAATCTCATTTTGTTCGCCTTCAAAACTAACGACCGGATGGAGGGGTTCTTTATCCTCATTTAAATAATGAATAAATGCTTCCAGTCCATTTTCGTATTGAAAGACATCGGATTTCCCGTCTCGTTCATCAATTAATTCGATTTTTAGTCCCTTTATTAAAAAGGCTGATTCCTGTAATCGCTCCGACAGAGTCTCATAGTTAAATACAGTGTTTGAAAAAATTGTCGGATCAGGTTTGAAATGAATTTCTGTACCGGTTTCCTTTGTTTTTCCGACTTTTTCTAAGGTTGTTACCGGTTTGCCTCCATTTTCAAAACGTTGTTGGTAAACAGCACCATCCCGCTTGATAGTGACAATTAACAGCTCAGATAAAGCATTGACAACGGAAGCACCAACTCCATGCAGCCCTCCACTCGTTTTGTATCCGCCTTGACCAAATTTTCCTCCTGCATGCAGGACAGTGAAAATGACTTCAGGTGTTGGTTTCCCGGTTTTATGAATACCGGTCGGCATGCCCCGACCTTTATCAATAACGGTGATACTGTTGTCTTTGTGAATTTTGACAATAATATGGTCACCAAATCCGGCCAATACTTCATCCACTGCATTGTCAACTATTTCATAGACGAGATGATGCAAACCTCGGCTATCCGTGCTTCCTATATACATACCAGGCCGTTTTCGAACCGCTTCAAGTCCTTCGAGCACCTGGATCGAATCATCAGTGTATTCCATTGGTTGATTTTTTACCACAACCATTCCCCTTTCACAATCTGTTATCCATATAATAGTAAAGTGACACTCCAATCAATGAGGGGTTTTTTACCCCCCTATTATGGTTAGTTAAACCAATCGGACGATGCGAGCAGTTCATCCTCCATCTATTTTCTTTGTAATCTCAGAATCTTGAGGTGGGGGTGGACTCCTCGTTAAGGTGAGATATAAGCATATAGAACGCTCGTTTGTATACAATTCATTATAAACAATTTTTTTCTATTTTGTCTATAACAGATTAAATTGGACTCATCTTAACACAAGGAATCTCCATCATAGCATACAAAATAAAAAGGTGGACATTGGCAAGTCCGACCTTTCTCTTTGCAATCTTATCAACGGGTCAATGCATGAATGACTTTAATGCATAAATCCATGACAACCGTCCGACCGTGTTCTTTCAAAAAATGATAGGCCTCCTCATTGACAATCCCTTGTTGGGCCCAAAATACATCCGCATCAATTTCTATAAATTCTCTTGCCAAGTCGGGTAAGTGTTCACTGCGCCGGAAAATGTCCACAATATCTACATGACCGTTAATCTCTTTCAGCGACTTAACAGCTTTGACGCCAAGAACTTCATCAATCGTCGGGTTAACAGGTATGATTTCGTAACCTGCTTCTTGCATAGCTTTTGCAATCTGATAAGAGGTACGTTCCGGGTTATTGCTTAAACCAACGACAGCAATTCGTTTTGCCTTTTTCAAAATGGCACCTAATTCTTCTAAAGATGGATTTTCAACCATCATGACTACCTCCTTTTCATCTTATATATTCTATCACGAGCGGAAAATTCCTGCTGGCTCACATACAAATTACTTTATTTATCTTAGCTCCTCATTCTGTCAAAACCGTCTACTGATTCATAAAATAATTTGCATGAATATTTTTTAAAAAATAAACGGTTGTCTATTCAAATTCATCACTGCTTACATATTGTAATGAATAAAAAGCGAAAGGTGGCTTGTTAATGAGAAGATCAAGACGATTTGAAGATACTTCGAATCCTCAAAGGGATAAAAAATTAAATAAAACACAATTCCAAAATCAAAGAACAACAACTGGACAAAATTCTCAAAGTGAAATTATCAACTTCCTTGTCAAAAAAACTTTAGAAAAACATAATGTACAACCTGACAATCGTATCTCTCCGGAAGAGAAGCTGCGTCTAAGAAATATTTTTTATCAATTACAGAATGAAGTCAATCAATTCTTAACAAGTATTAACAATCAAACGGAAAATCAAAGGGATGACTAGAAAAGCGACGGACGCCTGTTTAGCGATGCTTGCTAGTCACAATAAAAAGAATTTAAAGGTTTTCACCTGTATTTCTTATCCTTTCTTATTCTAAAAAAAGGCAAATAGCCTCCGATAGTTGTCCCTATCACGAAAAAAGACACTGCATATTTTATAGTAAATGAAAAAAAGGAGGAATTCAATTGAATCAGGAAACATATCGAGTGAATTTAGAAGAATCAAGAGAGAGAAGATCAGACTGGAATGCGCTTGACCCGACATCAGAACACCCGCTAAGCTGCAATTTACCACATAATGATGATGATCAATCAGCTACTCAAACTGTAAGAGAATATCAAATATCTCAAGAACTGATTCTCGTTCGGGATTCAGCTGAGGTAAAAGTCAATACAACCGATACAAAAGCAGCTATTTCTCTTGTCGCTTCGTTAAATGCGTTTATCGCAGCTATTATTAACATCGCTGTTGCTTCGGCTGATGATGCTGAAGAAATCAAGCAAACTTTATTTTCATCAACCGGTATTAAGCAAGTTAATGTTCAAAAGACAGTTGTTGAAAATTCCCGCTGTGTAGAAGTCAATACGACGGACGTAAATCTCGCAGTAAATATTCAATTATTGTTACAAATTATTCTTGCTCTTTTAGTAAACTTGGAAATCTTATAGAAAGTAATTCTCCTTCAGAGGGGTTTTTCCATCCCCACTGAAGATTAATTGAACCAATCGGACCTTTCATCCCCCACCTATCCCTTTGTAAATTCGAAAATCTTGAGGTGGGGTCTTGACTCGCCGTTAAGGTAGGATTACTGATTTCTCAAAATACCCCCAAACTGGTTTTATCAATTTGGGGGTTATCTCTTTTTAAATACTTGAATAAATTGGATAATTGCTTTTCGTTCTTCCAAACTCAATGAAGTTAACAGTTTTGTTAAAGAGGAATTCGATAAATCATCGTAAATGGAAGAATTTTCCCTTACGCTCATAATTTCATTAATATTATTATTATCTTCCAATAGAAAACAAAAATCCGCTAACGAAATTTGTAAAGCAACACAAAATTGATAAAGCAAAGTTAATGGGATCGGTTGTGCACCTGTTTCTATTCTGGATAATTTCGGTTGGGAAATATTTAGTTTCTCAGCTAATTGTTTTGTCGTGTATCCTTTCTCTTTTCGGATTTTCCTGATTAATTTGCCAATTTGTTGATCATTTATCACGATTTACCACTCCCAACAATTTTTTCGATGGTCTTCCCTGTTTTCTATTTGTCATTTTTATGTATGGAAAGGCAATTTCTCTATGTATAGACGTGATACTTACTATTATCAAAAATTACTTATAATTTTCTTATTTACAAATGGTGTATAATGTTTTATTCTATATATAGATAATAATTTAAAATGTATTCAATATATGAATAAAGGTGGAATTCATATGCACTCTCCTACCTTCGATCATCATTTTAACCAAATTGCACTGGAAAGAATTGAGTATATTCGCATGCAGTTTCATAATAAAGCATGCTCAAAATCCCGTGACAAATGGGAAGAATACATAAATCAAATCGAACACTATCTTCCTGAAGAAAAAAAATACTTAGCTGCACAAATGAGAGACGTTATTTTTCAAACGAGCGATGAATATGATTTAAAAATGTTTAAACAAGGTTTTGCTGATGGTTGTTTATTTTTCAGCAGTATATTGAATAGACAAACTCCCGAATAATAAATGGAAATATATAACATTATAACATGGTTACCAAAATAGTAGGAAAAAAGTCGACAAAAGTCGGCTTTTTTTCATGATAAGTACAAAAAATCCGGAAAAAAAACTGACCGAACATCAATTTAATGACTATTAAAAGCTTTATTCTTTGTGTATAATCATAAAAGAATCCATTTGGTTTTTTAAAGGGGTAATTTATAATGAACACCGTGATTTTATTTGTTTTAGCATATTTGATTGGCTCGATTCCTTCAGGGTTAATTATCGGGAAAGTTTTTTATAATACTGATATTCGTGAACATGGAAGCGGGAATTTGGGAGCAACGAACACTTTTCGTACACTGGGAGTGAAAGCCGGAATTGTTGTTATGGTAGCGGATATATTAAAAGGAACTTTGGCGACCGGACTGGCTGATATATTTTCCTACTTTCAAATATCGTTAGAATGGTCAATTTCCCCTTTAATTATCGGTGCAGTCGCTGCGTTCGGTCATATGTATCCTATATTCGCTAATTTTCGAGGGGGAAAAGCGGTAGCAACCTCAGGCGGTGTAATTTTGTATTATGAGCCAGTGCTTTTTATCATTCTCATTCTTATCTTTATAATTACATTGTATTTATCAAAATATGTTTCTTTATCTTCAATGGTTGCAGGCGTTGTTGCCATTATTTATTCGTTATTTACAAGAGATATCCCGTTAATTGTTATCGTATTCTTATTAAGCGGATTTATTTTTTACCGTCACCGAGCTAATATCAAGCGGATCAAAGACAAAACCGAGCCGAAAGTAAAATGGTTGTAAAAAAGCCGGCCAAAGCAAGAGCCGGCTTTTTCCAAAAATACTGGTAAACAACCCTAGAGAATTTCTGCCGTCCAGCTTCAGTCGCTATACGGACGCTACTTACGCTTTTTTATTAATTATTTACCTCTACTGCATCCGTTTTTTCCCAGTAGTAATCGGCAAAAACTTCCGCAAATACATCGATCGTATTAAACATTTCTTCCAATGTATTTTCCGGTCCGCCAACTTCGATTAAAATAGCATTTGGTGAAAGATCCTGATTATATACGCCGTTACCTTGGCTTTTATCTTTACTGAATACGTTTCGAGTTAAACCCGGGTATTTTTCTCTCAGCTTTTGATTTAATTCAAGGGCAATTTTTTCGTTTTGTTCAAAATTCGGATGAGCCTTCCCAACAATAAAATATAGTTTTGCGTATTTTTTTCCATTGATTTCAGTCGTTGTTGTTTCCCGTTTCGCACTGTCACGATGAACATCAATTAAATACGTAAAATCATTATTTTGAGCTAATGCTTGTTGGACAACTTCCCGAGATGCATCGTATGATTTCGGGTATTTCCAACCTTTTGCCGCCAATAATTCCGGGATATCCGTTTTATCAGTGACAGATCCAATGCCTTTTTCCATTAATTTTTTCCCTAATCGTTCCCCGACCATGGTAATATTCACTTCTTTATGCTGTGCGTCGGAAGCGTTACTAGCATCTTTCAAGTGGGGAAGAAATGATTCTCTACTATGAGAATGGTAAATAAATACGGTATTTTTTTCTGGCTTTTTGACAGGCGGTGTTGCTTCATCACCACCAAGATTATCCAAGCTTCCTTCAACAATTTCACGGTCCTTTAAAACTTCTTCAATCGGTGGAGATGATTCAATGGGTAAATTGGTAAAATCGGTACCTTCTCCTGCTACTAAAATATCGGATGTCATGGCAAATAATCCCGGCACCTCATCAAATATCAAACTTCGGACATCTTTTATATTAATATTTGTTGCAATTTTGATCGCATTGGTAAAAAGAGAATGATCTTCACTTGTTAACATTTTCGAATAATAATGGTTCTCTGAAGCTATCATTCTTAAAAAAAACTCTGAATCTGTTTTATCATCTTGAATTTCCTGTAAAAAAAAACTTGAAAAGAATAAATTTGATTGACTAGTAACAACAGTAGATATTACTGATATAAGAGAAAATAGAAAGAAGAGGAATTTTAATATTTGCTTCATTTTAAGACCACCTATTAAATTTCATTGTTTACTAATAGATATGAAATATGGCATTATTTTAGAAGAGGAATTTTTTTTACAAGATTACAGGTAATCTTGACTTCCTGGATGGACTTCATATAAAATGGTAATCGTTTCAATGGTTGAGGATGATTGTATCTAAACACTTTATAATTATCCTTTTATGAAAATAAAATGAATGATAATGGAAATGAAAAATAAGGGGTTTAACCTATGATAGAAATGTTGACAGAAACGTATCAAGATCTTTTTATTTATTCGTCTTATGTATTTGTCTTACTGTATTTATTAATTTTTATTTATAAACAATGGTCGCAAATTCACACTTCCCAATATCCATTAAAAAATATTGATACATTTCTAGTTATTGGGGATCCCAATCTAACTAATCAGGCTATTAATCGATTGGATATTTTTTTACTATGGTTGCCAAAAACCATTCGAAGGAAAGAAAGTAGTAGTGCAGATGAACCTGACGGATTATTCTTCCTTCAATACTAAAAACAGACTAGAGAAACTAAGAGGAGGAATAATATTGAAAAAAAGAAAATCGTTTTTTCTGTCCATTTCGTTACTGCTGACCGTTATTTTATTGTCTGGATGTGCAGCAGCTGAAACGGAAGGTGCCGCATTTCATGACTATCTCGTCAGACCATTTATTATTTCTATTAAGGCATTAGGAGAATTTTTTGGAAATAGTTATGGAATTGCTATCATTGTCATTACCATTATCTTAAGGACGGTTCTTCTCCCATTTGCTTTAAACACAGCGAAGAAACAAAAAGAAATGCGCGAGAAAATGGAAGTAATGAAACCGGAAATGGAAGCAATCCAAGCAAGGTTAAAAGCTGCAAAAACAAAGGAAGAACAAGTCAAAATTCAACAAGAAATGATGACGTTATATCAAAAACATAATTTCAATCCGTTGAATATGGGTTGTCTTCCAATTTTATTGCAAATTCCAGTTTGGACCGGGCTCTACTATGCCATCCGACTATCTCCAGAGATTTCAGATCATTCGTTTTTATGGTTCAATCTAGGAGAAGCCGATTGGGGGATGGCGATCTTAGCAGGTATTGCCTATTTTCTCCAATTTAAAGTTTCCATGGCAACAACGCCGATAAATATTACACCTGGACAAAACGAACAACAAGCACAACAACAACAGCAAATGATGAAGATGATGGGCATCATGTCTCCGGCGATGATTTTAATTGCCTCACTATCAACAGCATCAGCTTTGGCTGTTTACTGGACGGTCAGTGGTATCTTCTTAATTGGCCAAACGTATTTAACACGAAAATTATACCCGGTTACACCACAGCCAACCCAAGCAGTATCAGGGACAGATAGAAAGTCATATCAAGCCCCTAACAAAAAGAAGAAAAAGAAAAGAAAATAAAAGGATTTTTATTGATAAAGAAAACTCGGCGATTGCCGAGCCTTTAGGCGAGAGCAGAGCCGTAGTTGCACTTATGCGTTAGGAAAGTAGAAATTGAAAAATTTATACTTTCCTATTAGCAAAGTTAAAGACCAAGAATGTGAAAAGCATTCTTGGTCTTTACTATTTATATTTCGGTTTTACACAATATTTTTAATGATGATCATGATGATTGGTTTCTTCAGTAGTTGTTAATTCACTTGGATCAACATCACCGATGATGATTTGTTGTTTTGGCATCACATGCATCCGTCTTGCAGTTACATGAACTTGAATATAGTAAACACCGGATGAATCAAAGTTTGTTTCTAATTGATAATTTCCTTTCTCCTGTTTTGTGAAATCAAGCATTTGACTTTCATCTTTACTACCGTTTTTCCAAATTTCAAATACGACTTCATCAGCGTCATCAACCTCTTCATTGCCTTGGGTAACATGTGCTTTGATTAAAACCTTTTCCCCTACTTCAGCTTTTTCCGGGACTTGTAAATCAACTTCCACTAATTCGGGTATTTCTTCTTCATTTGTTGTTTTATTCGCTGAAGCATTACAAGCCGTTAAAAATAAAGAAAATAGAATAAGAATAATAGTTAAATAGTTTAATTTCACCTTCATCCCTTGCCCCTTTCGTTATCAACCCATTCCCAATCATTGTAATAAAAATGATCTGGTATTTTCAAATCTTTTCAGCAACCATTCATTTATTTAAACATTATGAAGCTCCTAGAGTTGCCATTAACAATCTAAAAATTATTAAAAAATCGGGAAGATTCCCATAACCCTTCTTGCTCCAAAATTTGTTTTTCAACATCTCCCAACAGATCAAAATGGGAGTATCCTTCTTTTCGATGATGAATCCATTCCTTTTTTAAACCGTATTGCTCTCCCCATCGGATCAATTTATTTATATCTTTGCATCCAACTTTTGTAACAGTTTTTGCCTTAGGAAATCGCTCATCATACCAATAATGCGTTAAAAATGCAATTTCCCCTTGATCAATCCTTCTTTTCCATTCATTTACATGCTGGCGGGTAATACCAAAAGCCATCCATATCCCCCCTATTGTCTTCTTTTCGCTTTTTCATAGGCGGCATGCCAATCAGGATGGGTTTTTCTGATGGATACCGGCCTGAAACTATCTTTTTTTACACAAACATGGGAAGAAGTTGCCGTTACAGCTAAATCCCCTGATTCTTTCCAAATTTCATAACCGTAGACTGTTTTTAATCCATTGTAATCTTCAATCCAAGTTTTTACTTGAACCGTTTCTCCGTATTTGCAAGGTTTTTTATAGGAAACTTGGATATCAAGGACTGGTGCAAGTATTCCATCTTTTTCAAGATCTGCATATTTAAAGCCCAACTCTTCAATTAAAGCTGTTCTGCCAATTTCCATCCAAACTAAATAATTTGCATGGTAAACAACGCCCATTTGGTCTGTTTCGGCATATCGTACTGGTATTTTTATTGTAGAAATATACATACTTACTCTCCCTTTAGTAAAATTTGAAAGGCAGCATTAATATCTTCTTTTGTGAGTCTATTAACACATGCTAAATCCAAAGTATGGTCTGTTTTCATTAACCGTAGAGATTGTTGTTGAATTGCCTCATGAATCAAATTTTCGGCAAAACGACCATTCCCTTTTGGTTTCTTTATCGATAATTCATGTTGCAATAATTGAACAGCATCTTTGTCCAGCTCGTAAGCATAACTTTTTGCAAAAAGCTTCATAATGGCAATTAATTCTTCTGCCGAGTAATCTTCAAAATGGAAAAACTTTTTAAAGCGTGATTTTAAACCGGGATTACTTTCCAATAATTGCTCCATCTCATTTGGATAACCGGCCAATATGATGACAAGATTTTCCCCGTGTTTTGTCATTTCATCAACAATCGTATCAACAACTTCTTTCCCGTAATCTTGATTATTTTCCCGAAATAAAGAATAAGCTTCATCGATAAAAAGGACACCGCCAAGTGCCTCTTGAATTTTCTTCTTTGTTTTTAAAGCAGATTGGCCAACATAGCCCGCTATTAAATCCGCCCTCCCTACTACAACAAGATGTCCGCGTTTCAACATGCCACATTCCTTCAATAATTCTGCATAAATTTTGGCAACCGTTGTTTTTCCTGTACCGGGATTTCCGGTAAAAACCGAGTGAAGCTGAATCGGTACAGAAGGATAATTATGTTCTCTTCTCAGTGTCTGCATTTTGACAAAAGAAATATATGTTTGCACCGCATCTTTTACTTCTTTTAATCCAACGAGTTTATTCAGTTTTTCAATTGGCGATAAAGAATCTTGCTCATTTTTGGCTGGTTTTTTGAAATCATTTTCATCAAGAACAGTGTAAAAAAATATTTCCGGTTGAGTTGATTGTTTTTGAAACCCTTTTTGAAAAATTGCCTGCATAATTAAATTATGTACTGCCCTGGCATTTCCAAACGTTTGATCTACTTGTTCTTGTTCAATTAAATAAGCTAAAGATTTTTTAGCCTTTGTTGTTAAAAGAAAATCATTGCTTCTGGCAATTTTTTGACCAATTTCCAGCAATTCTTCCAAGCTGTAATCGGGCAGTTCAATTATATTTGATTGCGGAAAACGACTCCGCAACCCCGTATTCGCATCTAAAAATTGGCGCATTTCTTCGGGATAACCTGCTAAAATAACTGAAAACTTTCCGCCATATTCCTTGCTTGTCATTAAGGAAACAAGCGTATCGATTGCGGTTTGACCGTAATCATTTCCGGATTGCCCGGTCCGTTTTAAGCTGTATGCTTCATCGATAAATAAAACACCACCCAGTGCTTTTTCAACAATCATTCGTACATTTTCTTCCGTTTGGCCAACGAATGAACCGACAAGTTGGGATCGGTTTGTTTCAATCACCTCTTCACTTGGCAAAACACCCAATTCATGGTAAATTTTTGCCAGTAAACGAGCAATCGTTGTCTTTCCGGTACCCGGATTTCCTAGTAAAATCATATTTAGGCTTGGTTCATCTTTCGTTTGCAATCCGAACTCTTTTCGTGACTTTTGAAATTTTAAGTAACGATAAAAGTTTTCAATTCTTCTTTTTACATCTGTTAACCCGATCATTTCGTTTAACTGTTGCAGTGCTGTTGTTTCTTGGTCCTCGGCTGGATCCACAAAATAATTTATCCACCTGTTTTTCAATTCAGTAATTGTTGTTACGGTTTCCTGGATTTGTTCAACTTGATTGACGTTATAAAAGGTCCGTCCGGATAATTCATCAAAGTCATTTAACCGTTTTTGGAGTTGAACAATTTCTTCAATAATTTTTTCAAGTACCTCGATAAGATCATCATACGTTTTTTTCATTTGTTCATTGTCTTTAAACAATAAAAGTTCATGCTGGAGCTGCTGTAATTCTTCATCGGCAAGCAATAAAAATGATTCACATACTTGTCTGTATTTTAATAATGTCGATTGCCGTTGGGAGCGATTATCAGATTCCCTTAGCGGCGGGAATACAAGTGAGTTAGTCAGTTGCCTTTTTTCCTGCAAACGATATGTACTTAAAGATGAAAGGGCCGGTTTATTTTTCGGATCGATTTTCAAAGCATGCTCCAGCCAACGTTTAATAAATTGTTGATTCATGCCTGTATTTAACAATTGATTTGTAAAGGACACAATCAGATCAGCTAAATATTTAGGTTGTTCAGATTTCAGTTGATCATAATTAGAAATGAGATAGTCAAGCATTTCTTGTTCACTATAGGTTTTCTTTATTTGCTCAGCTTTACTGCTATTCATTTTATTCATAATATAAATCACTTTCTAATGCTATTTTCACTTATTATACTTTTGAAAAGGTTTCCAATGCAAATTAAGACAATGAAAACAAAACGGGAGATCGTCAAGACCTCCCTATAGTACCTAATTACTCGTGTTGCGAATGGTATTCATCTTTAATTTCATCCCGCATAGCCGCAATGCTTTCTCGCCGACGTTCATTTTTGTTACGAATTTGTTGCTGTTGTTCCTCACTAGCTGTTTTCATAGATTGTTCAGCCTCATGAATATTTTCAATTGTATTTTGTACCATATTTTGCAGTTTTTCTACATTATCAGACCGATCATCCGGTTTCGGAGTATGATTCATTCAATTTAGCCCCTCCTTGATGTAATAAAGGTTCTATCTTATTTTTAACAGTTATCGGAAAACTATACGAATACAATAAAATTGAATAAGTAATTTGGCGTTATTCCCCTTTTGTTTGAATTACTTGAGCATGCTGACCGGATTGATCTTGCATTTTCTTCCCTTTGTTTCCTCCGTATTTCCTTGTCTGCATTCCGATATGGTCCGGTTGGTATGCTTTAGCGTTCCTTTTTGGATTACTCATCTTATCCCTCCTCTTTTATCCCGCCTTAACGGGCAATAAGCTCCCATCTCAAGATTTTCGAGTTTAGAAAGAAGTTAAATGTGGACGGGCTGCCCGCATGCGTCCGATTGGTTCAACTAACCATCCGTGTGGAGATACCCTACACTTTATTTATCTTGTATCTAATACAACCGGTTATGTAAAGAAAAAAATGTAAGCAATGTCGACGCTTACATTTTTTCCAAAATTTATTCTGCCTTTTTTATTTGTTTTTCTTCAATTTTTCTTTCAATTTTTTCCATAATTTCCTGATCCTTTAAAATTTGTGATTTATTTTGTTTAACAAGTTCGGAAAATGAGCGATTTCTACTTTTTCCCAATTTTCTCACACTCCTTTATATTCATAATATCACATATTATTGACAAAAGCTCGCTAAATTATGACAAAAATTTGACATTTTTTTGTTGATTTAGAAAAAATTAAAGAAAACTCGGCGATTGCCGAGCCTTTAGGCGAAAGCAAAGCCGTAGTCAGCGAAAATACATTTTCGCTTGCGAGGTAATGCTACCGAAGCTTCTCTAGTTCACCGAAAAAATATAAAATTTTTTCGGCTGCGATGTTGTCCATTGAAGCTTTCCTTATGCACTTATACTTAATTCTTAAAATTTCCAACTACGTCGAATTCACTTCTTTGCTGGAAATTTATACTTTCTTAACGTATAAAAAAACCTGCCCTTCTATAAAGGACAGGTTAAAGATAATATGAATTAGTTTTTCGTAACTGCTTTTTTCTGTAGTTTTTCACGTAATACCATTTGCAAAATACCGCCGTGGCGATAGTAATCAATTTCAACTTCCGAGTCGAAACGAACAAGTGCTTCAAATTCAATAACATCGCCATTTTCTTTTTTCGCAGTAACTTTTACAAAATCACGTGGTTTGACATGTTCATCAATATGAACATCAATGATTTCATTTCCAGTTAAACCAAGTGTATCCGCACTTTCACCTTGTTTAAATTGTAATGGTAAAACACCCATCAATACAAGGTTGGAGCGGTGAATCCGTTCAAAGCTTTGGGCAATAACAGTTTTAATTCCAAGTAAATTCGTACCTTTCGCCGCCCAGTCACGTGATGATCCCATACCGTAATCATTACCGGCAAGAACAACAAGTCCAACACCTTTTTCTTTATATTTCATGCAAGCATCATAAATTGACATAACTTCACCGGTCGGCCAGTAAGTTGTATAGCCGCCTTCTGTTCCCAGTGCAATTTGGTTACGGATCCTGATATTTGCAAAAGTTCCGCGCATCATTACTTCATGGTTACCGCGACGAGAACCATAAGAGTTGAAATCACGTGGTTCAACACCTTTTTCTCTTAAATATTTTCCGGCTGGTGTATTCATTCCGATTGATCCTGCCGGAGAAATATGGTCAGTTGTGACAGAATCGCCAAATTTACCAACTACTCTCATACCGGTTAATGGTTTTACTTCATCAGGTTCCGGTTTCAAGTTTTCAAAGAATGGCGGGTTTTGAATATATGTTGAATCCGAATCCCAATTGTATAACGGATCATCACTCGTTTCAATGGCATTCCACCGTTCATTATCATCGAAAACATGTTCATATTGTTTGCGGAATAATTCCGGTGTAACTGTACGTTTTACATAATCGTTTACCTCATCTGTTGTCGGCCAAATGTCTTTCAAGAAAACATCATTTCCGTCTTTATCTTTACCGATTGGATCGTTTAGAAGATCGATATCCACTGATCCGGCCAAAGCATAGGCAACAACAAGAGGCGGTGAAGCTAAATAGTTAGCCTTAACTAGTGGATGAATTCGTCCTTCAAAGTTACGGTTACCGGATAAAACGGATGTAACTAAAAGGTCTGCATCACTTACAGCTTTTTCAATTTCAGGTAAAAGCGGACCAGAGTTACCAATACATGTTGTACAACCATAACCGACAAGATTGAAACCGATTTGTTCTAAATAAGGTAATAAGCCGGAATCTCTTAAATAACCGGTAACAACTTTTGAACCTGGTGCCAAAGACGTTTTAACATATTTCGGTGGCTGTAAACCTTTTTCAACAGCTTTTTTCGCAACAAGTCCGGCGCCTAGCATAACATACGGGTTCGATGTATTTGTACAGCTCGTAATTGCTGCGATGGCAACAGCACCGGTTTTCATTTTTACATTGGACCCATCGGCGAAAGTAACTGTTGTTTCTTTATCTAATTCTTCAGGTTTTAAGCCGAAGCCTTGGTTACCGGCAGGTGCACTAATTGCTGTATGAAATGCTTCTTTCATTTTTGACAATGGAATTAAATCTTGCGGACGTTTTGGCCCGGAAAGATTTGCTTCAATTGTTGATAAATCAAGCTCAATAACATCGGTATAAACCGGTTCTTCATTTTCCGGTGTAAAGAATAGATCATTATTTTGTAAATAAGTTTTTACTAATTCAATATGTTCCTCACTGCGTCCGGTGAGCCGTAAGTATGACAAAGATTCTTCATCAACCGGGAAGAAACCGCAAGTAGCCCCGTATTCAGGTGCCATATTGGCAATGGTTGCCCGATCAGCAAGCGGCAATGTTGATACACCCGGTCCGAAGAACTCGACAAACTTCCCAACTACCCCTTTTTGCCGTAAAATTTGCGTTACTTTTAAAGCTAAATCTGTTGCTGTTGCGCCGTTTGGCAATTGATTTGTCAATTTAACACCAATGACTTCCGGGATAGGGAAATAAGACGGTTGTCCGAGCATCCCTGCTTCCGCTTCAATACCGCCGACACCCCAACCAAGTACACCAATACCGTTAATCATTGTCGTATGAGAATCAGTACCTACTAACGTATCAGGGAATGCGATATATTCTCCATCGCCTTCTTCCACAGCATGAACAACATTGGCCAAATATTCCAAATTCACTTGGTGAACAATACCTGTGGCCGGTGGTACAGCCCGGTAATTATCAAATGCTTTTTGTGCCCAGCTCAGGAACTGATAACGTTCTGCATTACGCTTAAATTCGAGTTCCATATTTAAACGCAATGCATCATTTGTTCCGTACTTATCAACTTGTACTGAATGGTCAATAACTAGATCAACCGGTATTTCCGGATTGATTTGATCTGGATCACCACCAAGATCTGCCATTGCCTTTCTGAGCGAAGCAAGATCAACTACAGCAGGAACTCCGGTAAAGTCTTGTAAGATTACTCGTGAAGGTTTGAACGGTACTTCGGCATCCTTCACTTCATCAGAACCCCATTTTGCCAAATGGTCAACGTGTTCCTTTGTAATGACACGTCCATCTACTTGTCGAAGGACTGATTCAAGTAATACCCGGATCGAATAAGGTAGACGGGAAATTTTTGCTACCCCTGCATCTTCAATTGATTTCAGACGATAATAATGATATCGTTTTCCGTTTAGTTGAAAGGATTTCTTTGCATCGTATAGTGCTTTGTTTGACAAAATAACTCCCCCCTTAAAGCAAATAGTAGAAAAGTTAGACATTCGAAGTCCAATATAACTTTCCTTTTAGTCTATATTAATATAATTTATAAGATAAGTAAATTATGACTATATTATTGTTATACATAATTTTTTCTTATCATTTTACTGAAATAACCATCAGTAAAAATGAAAACTATTATGTTACGATAATTACCTGCCAACCAGAAAAAATTGCAAAGTGGCTGGAGCCGGACAAAAACCTTCCTATAGTCAATTTACTATTATTTTTTATAAAGTAAAAAAAAGCAATCAAATAATTGATTGCTTTTTACCTTGATGGGGCATGCAGGGCTCGAACCTGCGACCCGCTGATTAAGAGTCAGCTGCTCTTCCAACTGAGCTAATACCCCGTTCTGTTGACAAAGAATATTCTACTGCTTTTAAGAAGACTTGTCAACAGTAAATGTGAAAAAAACTCAAAAAGGACTATCCCAATGGAATAGTCGCAAAAAGCTTATTCTAGATTTTGTTTCATTGTATCAATCTCTGCTTGGTAATTCTCCAGTTGTTTTCTTTGCGTTTCACTAGCTACTTCATGTGCGTTTTCAAGTTGTTGTTCCGTTTCATCAATTTCCTGCTTCAAACGTTGCAGATAATGCCCGTATTCCGATGAAGACGGATCAAGCTGTTGATAAATATCTCTAGCTTGTTCCATTCCTTGCTCCGCCGCTTGAAACGCCTGTTGTTTATTTTTATGGTAAGGCATAATATCACCCCTTTTTTATCGTGCTCATTAGGAAAAATTTTATTCGATTATCTTTCATTCTTTATGAACATGCTATACTCAAAGGTCCCCTAAAATTGTAAGGAGGGAAAACAATGAATAAAAATGATGGTTCAGACGTACGGAAAAATGCCAGAAAAGGTGATGGTAATGGAACACAGCCCGAACCGTTAAGTGGGTCAAAAAAGGTAAAAAACCAAAATCATTCAAGAAAAAATAATAATCCGGGGCATGGGATGTAATTTGTTGTAGTCTTCAATATCAAATATATAAAATTCAAATAATTTAACGAATTTTTTATGTCACTAAATAATAAGTGATACGTAAAATAAAGGTAATACGATATATTTTCATATAGCTCAAATTTGGGGGGACCTAAAATGAATGGGAAAGATGAAAACGCCCCATTTGATTCCAAATTAATTGAAAACTGGTTTGAACAGTTTTTTCTTGATCCACTTACAACTTACTTGGATGAAACAGTATTTCGTATTGACTTATTCGAAACTGAAAATGAATTTATTGTTGAGGCACTTTTACCGTCTTGTCAAAAGGAAAATATCCATGTTGCTGTTAACGGACAAGAACTTTCCATAAAAGTAAAGGATCACAAGAAAAATCATCCTCATTCCCACAATTATAAAATACGAACGGTTACGTTTCCCATGTCGATTGATGAACTCAAGATAGATACACGGTTTGAACATGATATACTTGAAATAAAATTATACAAAAAAGATAAATAATAAAAATATGAGGCATCACGGCAGGTTCGCCTTGATGTCATTTTTTTAGTGACTGGAAATTCTCACCAATTTGGAGTAAAATTGTCAAAAATAGCAAAAATCATATGGAGGAATTTTAAATGGCACAATCATTCCAACAATATTTAGAAACTCATCAAAGCGAAAACTTGGAGCAATTAAAAGAATTTTTAAAAATCCCCAGCATCAGTGCCTTATCTGAACATAAAGGAGATGTCCTTAAAGCAGCAGAATGGCTCCGTGATGAACTGACAAGAATTGGTCTCGAACATGTTCAAGTGCTGGAGACAAAAGGTAATCCTGTTGTATATGGAGATTGGCTTCATGCCGAAAATAAACCGACCGTGCTTATTTATGGTCATTATGATGTCCAACCGGTTGACCCGTTAAACTTATGGGAAACACCTCCATTTGACCCGGAAGTCCGTGACGGAAAAATATATGCCCGTGGTGCCAGCGATGATAAAGGACAAGTATTTATGCATATTAAAGCACTTGAGGCGCTATTTCAAACGGACGGAAAACTTCCTGTTAATGTAAAAATCATTTTCGAAGGTGAAGAAGAAATTGGCAGCCCGAACTTACCGATTTTCTTACAAAGCCATAAAGAAATGCTGCAAGCGGATGTGTTGGTCATTTCTGATACGGATATGCTTGATAAAGGTAAACCGTCGATTTGTTATGGTCTGCGGGGCTTAACCGGTTTGCAAATTGATGTCAAAGGGGCTAATAGTGATCTTCATTCCGGCAGTTTCGGCGGCGGAGTGCAAAATCCAGCCCATGCCCTTGTTGAAATTCTTGCTTCTTTTCATGACAGTGAAGGTCGAATTTTAGTAGAGGGATTTTACGATAAAGTTGAGGAAATTACTGAAGAAGAAAAGAAAGCAATTGCTCAAGTCCCTTCTGATGATGAAAAAATTCGTCAAGAACTTGGTGTACCGGAACTGTTTGGCGAACCCGGTTATAGCTTCTATGAACGAACTTCTTATCGTCCAACCTTGGAAATTAACGGCATGTATAGCGGCTTTCAAGGTGAGGGCATTAAAACGGTATTACCTAATACGGCAACTGCAAAAATTACTTGCCGACTCGTTCCAAATCAAGATCCTGCAGAAATTTTTCAATTATTAGTAAAACATATTGAAAATCATAAACCTAAAGGGGTTACCGTTCAAATCACTCCATTTGACCAAGGTTCACCTTTCTTAACACCATTTGATCACCCGGCTATCCAATCTGCCGGACGTGCTTGTGAAAAAGTTTACGGGACAAAAGTGGCTTACACAAGAAGTGGTGGCTCAATTCCGATTGTTGCCGATTTTAATGAAACATTAAATATTCCGGTTGTTTTGCTTGGATTTGCCTTGGCCAGTGAAAACTTTCATGCACCCAATGAACATTTTCATTTAGAAAACTTTTATAAAGGGATGGAGACACTGTGCCATTATTGGTATGATCTGGCGGAATCCTTATAAGAAACGTTTGACTTTTATTAATTCAGTTAGGTTTCGAGTATTAGGGAAGTTCCAAGTGCCTGGAGCAGCCCTAATACTCATTTTGCTTACTCCTTTTCTAGATAGCGGATATAATCATTTAATAAGTCGATTACATATTCTGCCTCTTCTTCCTTAAATGAGAAGAAATTTGTTTCTTGTACTTCATTCTCATCTTCCTCAAAAATCACACTTCGATAGAGCAAGCCGTCCCCATTCTCGGTATTGACACCTAATTTTAAAAGAATAGTAAAATGGTCACCACCGTTCCAGTTTTGTTCAATTTCTAAATGTTTATTATTTGAAATCCACTGAATATTTTCTTCAATAACATCAATCTCGCTATAAGGGAATTCGTCTTCCAATTCTTCATTTTCTTAACTGCTTTCCACTTGCTCGTTTTCGTCATCTTCCTCAACATGATCCAAAAAGTCAAAAAATGCATCATAGATAAAGTCAATGATCTCTTCCAACTCAGTAAAAAGAATTTTTGAATTTAATTCAAAATCCTCATTCCAATAGTAAGAATAAAGTTCTTGATTTACCGGATCGAAGTAAATGGTGCAAAATTCAAAAATCTTTGTATCTATCTCTGTATAAAAAGATAGTGACGGGTGTTTTTTCGTCGTATTCACGGTTAACCGAATTTCGTAGTCATCAAATTTTGCACTCACTTCAGGTAAGCTTATACTGATTGCTTGTTCAATTCGAGACAACCATTCTAAGTTACTCAAATAAAATCCCTTCTTGTTTTCTGTACCATTCCTATGAATCCCCATTTTCAACTTTTTTATGTAAAACAGTTCCCATTTTTTAACTTTTTTGAATGGATATAAGCGGGCGCTCGGAGCTAGACAATAAAACTGATCCCGAGTTATTTACCTGTATTTTTATACTTTCTTATACTAAAATAAAACAGGGGCTGCTCCTAATTGGATAGCCCCCTTCCTTATTTACTTTATTGGTTTCGGCTTACTGTTAAAACTCGTGGAGATGCTGACAAAAGAAACGCCATAACAAACGAACAGAACAAAAATGAACCCAACCAAGCCGAGCCATTTACGATTAAAGAATATACCCAAGCCGGCTGTCCTTCAGGTGCGTAACTTCCCCAAAAAACGATTCCGGCAATGTAATGCCATATATATCTAGCAACACTACCGATAAACATAGCGAGAACAGCAAAACCTAAACCGGCCAATTTTTGTCCTTCACGAAATTTCCTTTGTATTACATTCATAAATAAGCCGGCAAATCCGACACAAGCAAATGCAACAAAATATTCAACAAGAAATTGGAACCAGTGAAGAAAAGTAACATCTCCTGTTACTACTTGCAGCAGTCCCCAAAGCAACCCGGATACTACACCATATCGGAATCCCCAACGGAAAGAAACGATAAATACCGGTACCATAGCAAATGACATACTAATCCATGGTCCCAATTGAATTGACGGCAACAAATCAATGATCAGTGCCAATGCCGCCATAATGGCAGACTCAATTAATGGTTGTAATTGTTTTGAACGCATAAAAAAACCTCCTATGTTTTTTTATCAAACGTTCCATAGGAAGCTAAGAAAAGTAGAAAATAAATCCTACCTCTCTTCCACAATCCCTACGCTAGTATTAACTAGACAGGTTCAAAGGGTCTGAATAGCTCTCTTTACGATTGCTATTCACTCTCAGCAACAGCTCCCCCTGTGGAAACGTTGATTTAATTGTCAAAAATATTATAGTACAAATCTTGGAAAATGGAAAGTTTTTAAAAACAAACATATTCAAAAAGGGAACTTTATTCTTTGGTGGGAATCAATATCCTCACTGATTATTTGACCGAACCAATCGGACGTTTTATAGGTTTCCTCGCGCCCGTTTGACTGAAATCTTAATAGGAGTACTAATTCCCATAAAAAACGGGAAGGATTCGTACTACTCCCTCCCGTTTCCCTATCTTTAGCTTGAGGTCGTTTCCACCGTTACAGTTTGTTTATTTCCATCTCGGTAAAAATCGATTTTAACGGAATCACCCGGTGTTACTTTGCTATATAAATATTTTCTTAATTCGGTAACATTTTTTATTTCATTTCCATCAATGCCAACAATGACATCATTTACTTTCAAACCTGCTTTAGCAGCCGGTGAGTCCGGTTCAACAGCGGCAACGACGATACCGTTTTCCAAGTTTCCAAACATACTCTGACGATAAAATTGAACAATATTCGATACATCATACATTTGAATACCTAAATATGGCCGTTTAATTTCACCGTTATTAATCAACTCTTCAGCAATTGGAATTACATCATTACTCGGAATCGCAAATCCTAAACCTTCCACACCGTCCTCAGCAATTTTTAAACTATTAATTCCGATAACTTCCCCATTTGCATTAATCAAAGCACCACCACTATTGCCGGGATTAATGGCTGCATCCGTTTGAATAGCCGTGATTTCCCATTCCCCTGCGGATGTATTAACTGATATCGAACGTTCGGTAGCACTGACAATCCCTTGGGTTACCGTTCTTGAAAACTCTTCACCAAGCGGATTTCCAATCGCAATCACCTCATCACCGGTACGCAATTGACTGGAATCTCCAAAACTAGCTACTTCATTAACATATTTTCCGTCAATTTTCAGAACTGCTAAGTCGGTCAATGCATCGGCACCAACGACTTCTGCTTTTACTTTTTCACCGCTATATAATGATACTTGAATCTCGTTTGCCCCTTCGATGACATGATTATTTGTAATAATGTAACCATATTTATCATCCTTCTTAAAAATGACACCCGAACCCGATCCGGTTTGAACACTTTCTGATTGCAAATTAAACTGACTTTGCATTTTTTGAAGATTAATAACACCAACAATGGTCGGTGACATTTCTTCAACGATATCGGCAATGGTTGCTTGATCTGCTTTTGTAAACGTGCTCGTATACACCGCATCTTTTGAAACCGGTTGAACTACTTTCGCGTCTGATGTCGTATCTCCATCATCATTTCCATTTGCCGGAAATCCAAAATAAGAAACAAGACCAACTGTTAATACAGAACTTATGATACCAACTAATAAATTTGATCCGATTGTTTTGACATTGAATTTCCTTTTCTTCTTATTTCTATCCTCATTCAAATGATCGTTCGGGTCACTGCTTGTATTTGTTGAAGAATGACGAACAGTTTCTTGGGAATTTGCATGTTCCTCGTTTGTTTGTAAATCATTCCCATCCGATTGTTTTGTCGTTTTATTCATCGCATTTTGATCAACATTTTGATCGTTATCAATTGGTTTGTCGAAAGATTCATCATGATTTTTGTTTGTGAAATCTTCCATGTTTATTAACCTCCCCTCTCTTTTTTCTACAATTATTTTAGACAAAAATTATGAATAAATTATGAATAGAAGTAGAAAAAAAATGAAAAATGTAACGGAATTTATAAAAAAACACTTACCAAAAATAATTAAATATCATCCAATTCAATCATCTAGGTGAGAAAAATGACCTATAGGATTTGAACGATTCATGTTATTATGATTATAAAGTGAAACTTCCATCAGTAGGGTTTTTCTCCATCCCCACTGATGGTTAGTCGAACCAATCGGACCTTTACGGGGCATTTCAACGCTACCTATCTTCTTGGTAAACTAGAAAATCTTGAGGTGGGGGTGTTGACTCACCATTAAGATGGGATAAACTTGCTTACGTAGATCGTATTCTTTTTTAGTTAATAGGAAAGTATAAATTTTTCAATTTCTACTTTCCTAACGCATAAGTGCTCTTGCGGCTCTGCTCTCACCTAAAGGCTCGGCAGTCGCCGAGTTTTCTTTAGATAAAATCATGTTAAAGTGGGGTGATGATGTTGGAACCGACACTTTGTCCACGGGTAGAAAAGGCCTTTGAAATCATTGGGAAACGATGGACAGGATTAATTATTTACCAATTAATGAATGGTCCCATGCGGTTCTGTGAAATCGAAAGTTCCATACCGATTAGCGGCAGACTCCTTTCAGAACGCCTTAAGGATCTGGAAAAACTGGGGATTGTATCAAGACAAGTATTCCCGGAAGTGCCGGTCCGGGTGGAATACTCATTAACGGAAAAAGGATTGGCATTAAATCCGGTGATGAAGGAATTACAAACTTGGGCACTGAAGTATATAGATGTATAAGTAAATGTAGTGAAAAAATTAACTAAAAAACAACAAAAATGCCAGCTGACCACTTTTCTTCTTGTGATCACCTGGCAGATTTGCTTATCCTTTTGTTGCTTCGAGTTCAAGCGAGATGTTTACTTCATTACCAACAAGTACGCCGCCGGTTTCTAGTGCAGCATTCCATGTTAATCCATAATTGCTTCGATTGATTTGTCCGCTGACAGAAAAACCAGCAGTTTCAGCACCAGTCATCGGATTTTTAGATAATCCAACGAGCTCCACTTTGAATGTTTCTGATCGTGTAACACCATGAATGGTCAAATCACCGGTCACATCATATTCATTATCCCTTGTTTTGACTATCTTTGTAGAAGAAAACGTTAATTTTGGGTATTTTTCTACATCAAAAAAGTCTGCAGATTTTAAATGTCCATCACGGTCTTGGTTTCTTGTGTCAATGCTTGCCAAATCAACGACAAAATCAATATTTGCGGTTGTTAAATCGGTCGGGTCAGCCTCAATTGTTGCATCAAACGTATGGAACGTTCCTTTCACTTTTGAAATCATCATATGTTTTACAGAAAAATCAACACTGCTATGAGCTGCATCTAAAACCCATTTTTCTTTTGCCATAATTAATTCCTCCATTTCAACTTACTTTATGTAAGCTTATTTATATACATAAGTATAAGAGCAAAAGAAATTACTGTCAATTAAAATATCTCGATTTAAAAATATTTTTTTAGAAATAAATTAACCCTGAATGTTAGCCTCGGCTTTACGAAAAATTTATTGGCACTGAAATTTTGAGCGTTTTGATATTATTTCGCCTATTAATAAACGGAAGAAAATAGACAGCAACTTTTGCTCAATCCATATCAAAAATTGCAGCAACTACATGGATGTATTCGGTTAACACTTTTTCAAGCTATGAAATGAGTACAACACCTCTCCTAAGAAAGGTGTTGCTTGTTTTTTCATATGTTTTTATAATGCTTACTTAAAAATTCATCCAAGATTACTTTATGGCCTTTTACCAATTGTCCGGGCAGGTTATCCGGATGGCAAAATCGGACCGATACCGATTCTGAAAAATCGACCTTCATTTCCCCTGAAAAATGCTTTGTATAATATGCAACAGTAACCATAAAAAACTCATCCCCATTTTGTGCACGGACAAAATATTCCGGTCCTGAATACACATTAATAAATTGTAATTGATCAACGACGAGACTGGTTTCTTCAAATACTTCCCGACGTGCTGTTTCTTCCGTTGTTTCTCCCAGTTCCATTAACCCACCCGGTAATCCCCAAAAACCAGTAGGATATGTTCTTTCCTGTAATAAAATTTCACCTTCATCATTTACAATAACAGTAACAGAACCTACCAAAATAATAGGTCTTGATCCAATAATTTTACGTAAATCCTCAACATAGCCCACATGAATAACTCCTGTCATTTTATTTTTCTATCTGTATTATATTAATTAATTGCTTCATTGAAAAGAAATCAAGGATAGGAGCTTAAATTACTATTCCATTAAAATTTTGCAAAGATTAATAAACAATCATACAGCCTTGGTCTTTTTTTGTTATAATATTGATTAATTGGTAAAGAAAGGATTGTTTAAAAGAAAGGATTGTTTATATGAAAAGAGAAAAATCTTGCGGTGCCATTGTTTTTACATCAGAAGAACCTCACAAAGTTCTGCTTATTAAACATCAAAACGGCGGGCATTGGGCATTTCCTAAGGGACATGTGGAAGAGGACGAAACTGAAACTGAAACTGCCCTCCGTGAAATTGCAGAAGAAACCGGTCTTCAAGTTGAATTGGATACGAACTTTCGCAAAGTGGTTACTTATTCTCCTGCCGAGGGCGTTTTAAAAGAGGTTATTTATTTTCTTGCTTACACAAAACCAACTGCCATTCATCGTCAACTGGAGGAAGTAAGTGATGCAAAATGGTTCCCGTTATCTGAAGCCATCGACAAAGTGACCTTCGATAATGACAAACATATTCTTAAAGCTGCGATTGATTATATAAAAAAACCAGAGTAAAAATGCTCTGGTCATCTAGAAATTTGAGATCTTGTTAGCCAAGGTCTCCATTCAACTTAAATTTTCCGATATAACCACACCACGCTTTTTCATTTCTTCAATATAAATATCACCGGGAACAATTTGTTCAGGTGGATAAACGCCTCTTTTTGTAATAATACCATTTGCAATCATTTGTGCAACAACTGAAATCGTATTCGCTGTTGCTCTCGCCATCGCGGTGATATTTTTAGTCGAATCCTTAAATGTCACCATTTCATACGTATAAGTAGCTGGATTTAAATCTTTTTCCCCTGAAACGATTACCCGTAATAAAGTGACATCGTCTTTATCTTTTAATTCAACAATCGGATCTAGGACCTTTAATAGTACTTTCCTTGGATTAATGGTTTTTCCGTCAACTTCAACTTCATAATCTGTTCTTGTAAGATTTAAATCAACAAGTAATTTCATCTTTTTCGCATGACCTGGATAACGAATCGTTTTATATTCCAATGTTTCTAATTCCGGATAAGAAATAGATAATGTTGAAGTTCCGCCTGATGTATGAAAGGCTTCCAGTGGACCAAATTTTTCAAAATAAATCGGTTCTATTTCAGATAACGATGGTACAACCATTAATTTTCCATTACGAATAATTAAAGAAGGATCAGTGTAGTGATCAAGTAAACCTTCCATTGAGAACACATGATTGTATTCTAATGGTGGATCCGGTCTTACCGGAATTCCGCCCACGTACAATTTTACCGCTGTTGCTTTATCAAGCTTACTGTATCCATAACCTGATAAAATATTAATCATACCCGGAGCTACCCCTAAATCAGGGATAATGGTAACTCCGGCGTTTTTCGCATCATTTTTTAGTGCAAGTACTTTATCCGTCATATGACCGATATGACCACCTAAATCTACAGAATGAACACCCACTTTAATTGCTGTTTTTGCGACGATTTCATTAAACGAGTAAAATAGTGCATTAATAATACAATCAAATTGACTCATAAAATTCGCCAGTTCTTCTTCATTACGAGCATCGACTTGAAAGGGAGTCAATTTTTGAGATTGAATTTGTTCACATACTGTTTTTGCACGGTTAAAATCAAGATCAGCCAATCCGACAGTCGTTACACCGGAACTTTCCACCAAGTCCCGGGCTGCTTCTTTGCCCATAAGTCCAGAGCCTAACACACCGATTTTCATCACAATACTCCTTTCTGTATTTTTTATATTGCGACAAGTCAAAAAGTTTGTGACCATTAATTTTATTCATTCTAATAATCACGATGACTTTACTAGTTGTTTAACTGATTCAGTATCATTTTGAACCGTTTGTAAGTTGCTGCTTTAGTAGGAAATCTTGACATGATATAGTATTGGAATATTTTGCCATTAATCTGGTTTCATTTGTAGTTGAAAGTTTAGCGGGGTTCAGTAAGGTGGAATAAAGTGAAATTTCCATCAAGGGAGTTCTCTATCCCCACTGATGGTTAGCTGTACCAATCAGGCACTTATCTTCCCCCCTACATCCTTGATTTCTCTTAAGCCTCAAGGGGAAAATTTAGTGACCGTTTATGCGGGATAAATTTTCAGTAAAAAGACGAAAGGGGTAAGAAATGCAAATTGCAACAAACAAGGATGAAATACCCCTTTTATTATCAATTTGAGTTTTACTTGATATTCAGTTCATTGTTACCTTCCCAAGCTGGTAGCATTTTGTTTAATGGTTTATCCTTTCGATAACCTAACACATACTCTGCTTGCATAATTGTATGGATTTCTCTTGTTCCTTCATAAATAACCGGTGCTTTCGAATTCCGTAAAAATCGTTCTACCGGATATTCATCGGAGTAACCGTAGGCTCCGTGAATTTGGACAGCATCATCGGCAGCTTTATTGGCAAAGTCACATGCCTGCCACTTTGCGAGTGAGGTTTCACGTGTATTACGTTTTCCTTGATTTTTCAACTCCCCAGCCTTATAAACAAGTAGTCTGCTCATTTGTAAACCTGCTTCCATATTGGCAATCATTTGCTGGACTAATTGATGTTTACCGATAGGTTCTCCGAACGTTTCCCTTTCATGACAATACTTTACACTTGCTTCCAGACAGGCCATGATTTGACCAACTGCACCGGCAGCAACCGTAAAACGGCCGTTATCGAGGGCAGACATCGCAATTTTGAATCCTTCACCTTCTTCACCAAGTAAGTTTTCTTTTGGTATTTTCATATTTTCAAAAAATAACTCCCCCGTATTACCGGAACGAATCCCTAATTTTCCTTTAATAGCTTTAGATGAAAAACCTTCCCAAGTCCGTTCCACAATGAATGCGGACATCCCGTGATATTTCTTTGTTTTATCGGTATAAGCAAATACGATAAAATAATCGGCAATATCACAAAGGGAAATCCATGTTTTTTGACCGTTAAGAATATAATACTCTCCTTCTTTTTTCGCGGTTGTTTGAATAGAAGCCACATCTGAACCTGCCGCCGGTTCCGTCAACCCGAATGCGCCAATTTTTTCCCCTTTCGCCTGTGGAACCAAATATTTTTGCTTTTGTTCTTCAGTACCCCATTGCAGTAAAGTTAAACTATTTAGTCCGGAGTGGACAGAAACCGCCGTCCGGAAAGCTGTATCTCCTCTTTCCAATTCCTCACAGACAATGGCAAGTGAATTATAATCCATGCCACTCCCACCGTATTTTTCCGGAATGCAAACGCCCATTAAACCAAGTTCACGCAGCTTATCGAAAATTTCGCGAGGGAATCCACCGGAACGATCCCATTCACGAATATAGGGAACAATCTCTTTATCTACAAAGCTTCTAACTGTTTCTCTTAGCATATTTTGTTCTTCGGTAAAATCAAAGTTCAATTTTTTTCATCTCCTATAAATAGTCCAAGTGATAATTTTAAACAATCGTGACAAAACTCCTGTTATAGTCGTGCGTAAAAAACAGTGCATTCATTTTCCACATGTCTCAGCAATGCGTTTTTACTCAGCTCCCTTCAATAAAATTTATGTTTTCCTCCATAAAATTATTTGTAAATCCCAATCATTTCTTTAACAAAAAAACCAGTTCAATAAATGACACGGAATAGATGATGTCATTATGAACTGGCAAAGTGATCTGCTTTTTGGCAGACCTGCAAAATGATGGAGGAAACACAAGTAACTAACAATAGAATGTTAAAACATGTGTTATTACTGTTTATTTTAATACAAAACCAAATATTTGTAAACGTTTTCTTTTTATTTTTGGGATTGATTATGAGCCTTCCGGATTTCAAGGTTTTATCATGAAGCGAAAAGGCAAAATACAATCCTAAGTATAAATTAACTTAGTCTGCTTTCCACTTGACGGCAAACTTCTTCAGCACTTAATCCACTGGCTTCAATGACTGAACCTTGTGTAACCGTATTATGCATCCCCATCATATTGGAGTCCAGACCTGTTACTACACAACAATCGCAACCGGAAGCATCGTTTTCATTTTTCAATTCTACCACATCATATCCTTTTTCCATTAATGCATGTTTTACATCTGTCAAAGAAGACGCAACACCGATTTTTGGCATACATTCCACCTCCTCATAGATAATTTTGCCTTTCGTGTCAAATTTATACATTTATTCATCATAATGACAAATCAATCATATTTTCCACTTTTTTGGCAATGATAACCTCATAGTAGATATTTTTATCTTACAAAAGCTTCCCTTCCCGATTTACAAAAAGGAAGTGTCATTATTAATACTTCCAGTGTTACCGCCTATCTAGGAAACGCGACTTTACTAGACTACTCAGCAACGAAAGGAGCAATTGTTTCATTTACGAGATCACTTTCCGCTTCTCTCGTGAAACAAGGAATACGTGTTAATTCGATTGCACCTAGTCCAATTTGGACACCACTCATTCCATCTACCTTTACAAGTGATCAAGTAGCAACGTTCGGGTCAACTACTCCGATGCAAAGAGCCGGTCAACCTGCTGAACTCGCCCCTGCCTATGTATTTTTAGCCAGCGAAGATTCCTCTTATATGACGGGTCAAGTTTTACACATAAACGGTGGGGAAATTGTTAACGGATAATCGAAGTGATTGACGAAAGTACATTCATCCGGTTGCTATAAGGTCAATTGTTACACTTATAATTTGATTTTATTGAGAATGCACAAAAAAACTTTATTTTGAGAGAAACATTATTTTATTTTTTTATTAATATCAAAAAAGAAGTCAAATTGTTACATACTTATTGAGAAATCGTTGAGTTCGGTACGTAAAACGCAAGAAAAAAATTTTATTGAAAAAGCTGCTTACTTATTCAATTAGGAGCTGGCCTTTTTGCACAGCTCCTAAATAGTATTTTTAAGAATTACTCATTTGATACTCGGACTAGTTGTTTTCCAATGTTTTTTCCATAAAATAAATCGATAAATGCATCCGGTGCGTTTTCCAACCCGTCAATAATCGTTTCCCGATATTTCAATTTACCTTCACTCACCCATTTTGCCAAGTCACGGTATCCTTCCGCAAAACGTTTAGAATAATTGGAAACAATAAATCCTTGCATTAAAATACTACGGGTTACTAACAGGCTTTGGAAACGTGGTCCATATTCAATTTTTTCATTATTATATTGAGAAATGTCACCACAAAGGACGATGCGCGAATGGAAATTCATAAAGCGCATCACTAGATCGGAAATTTCTCCGCCAACATTATCAAAATAAACGTCAATACCATTTGGGCAAGCTGTTTTTAACGCCTGCTTTATTTGATCTGTTTTATAATTGATAACTGCATCAAATCCCAGCTCTTCTTTTAAATATGCGATTTTTTCCTGGGAACCGGCAATACCAACGACATGACAACCTTTTAGTTTCGCAATTTGGCCGACAACCATGCCGACTGCACCGGCTGCCCCTGAGATGACAACCGTTTCCCCTTCTTTTGGTTTTCCAATATCTAGCAGCCCGAAATAAGCGGTTAAACCCGGCATTCCGATAACGCCGAGCGCTGTCGAAATCGGTGCTAAGTTCGGATCCACTTTTCGAATGTGGCGCCCGTTTGAAACGGAGTAATCCGCCCAATCAAGTTGCCCTTCTACAATATCCCCTTCTTGGAAATTCGAATGTTTCGATTCGACAATTTTACCGACTACCCCGCCGGTTAAAACTTTACCTACTTCAAACGGGTCAACATATGTTTTTATCCCGGTCATTCTTCCACGCATATAAGGGTCGACGGATAAAAAGATTGTTTGAATTAAAATTTCTCCTTCCTTAATCTCAGGGATAGCCTCTGTTACGATTTGGAAGTTTTCTTTTGTCGGCATTCCGCTTGGCCGGCTACCTAAAATGATACGTCTGTTTTCATTTTTCATTTGAAACCCCTCACTTTCAATTACTGTGGCTGTAAAAATTGTTCTAAATTGGTCCGAACGACTTCCGGAATCGGCATTGTTTTTTGCTGTTCAAAATCGAAACTAACGAGTGTGGCTGTTCCCTTTGCGATGATGGTTCCCGAATCAGCATTGGTAATGAGATGTTCGACGGTAAAACTTTTATTTCCAATATTAGAAACAGTGGTCGCCACCTTTAATGTTTGACCTGCATAGCTCTGAGCAATATAATCACATTTTGTTGAAGCTAATATTAAATTTAATCCGGGTAAGGATTCATGATGACCGTAACCCAGTTCATTGAAAAATTTTGTCCGTGCTTCTTCCATATATAAAAAATAACTTGTATTATTTACATGTCCGGCCGCATCGGTTTCACTAAAACGGACATATACTTCAATTTCGTGCATAGCTAGTCTCCTTTTCTATTAAATTATGTATTTCTAAAGGTTTAATGTTCCTCCATCAATGATTAATGTTTCACCGGTTATAAAGGAGGATTCGTCTGAGGCCAGGAATAACACTGCATTAGCAATCTCTTCCGGTTTTCCGACTCTTCTTAATGCATTTGCCGTTGAAAGAATCGGCCATTTTTCCGACTTCTTCCAATCTTCAACGATATCTGTATCAATAATTCCGGGGGCGATGGCATTCACTCGTATATTTTTTCTGCCAAACTCGGTCGCGGCCGTTTTTGTTAAAGCGATGACACTGCTTTTGGATGCTGAGTAGGCGCTAACAAGCTTTTGTCCCTTTATCCCGGCGATGCTTGCTGTATTAATAATGGAACTGCCCGGCTCCATTTTTGGAATGACGTATTTCATTCCCAGAAAGACACCGGTCAAATTGATATTAATTACCTGTTGCCATTCTTCCAAAGAAACATCGGGCAATTTTTTCTCCATACTGCCTACCCCTGCATTGTTAAAAAGAATATCAATTTTTCCGAATGTATTCATTGTTGCTTCTGCCAATGACTGAACTTCATCCGGTTTGGACATATCTACTTTTATAAATAATGCGTCACCTCCCCTTTCTTTAATCATGCTGACAGTTTCGCTGCCTTTTGCTTCCTGAATATCAGAAATAACGACCCGAGCACCTTCTTCAACAAATTTTAATGCAGTGGCACGGCCGATTCCTCCCCCACCGCCTGTAATAATGGCAACTTTATTCTGTAACCTCATCCAATCTTCCTTTCTATCTTTATTGAATTTCTATTTTGATATATTTACAATTAACTTTCCGTATGTTTTCCGCTCGGCCAAAATTTCTAATGCTTCCGGAACTTCTTTTAAATCAAATTCACGATAGATAAGAGGATGAATCTTTCCTTGTTCATAAAGGTTCATTAACTTCTGATGGATTTCTTTTACTCTTTCCGGATAAAGCTTTGCAAACAATCCCCAATGGACACCAACAATGGAATAGTTTTTTACCAATGCGTGGTTCACCGGAGCATCTGAAATTCTTCCGCCGGCAAAACCAATGACAAGGATTCTTCCATCAAAGGCAATACATTTTCGGGATTTGTCGAATACATCCCCACCGACCGGATCATAAATAACGTCTGCTCCTCGCCCATTAGTTTCTTTCTTAACAATATCCACAAAGTCATCACGTGTATAATCGATAGCAACATCTGCTCCCAATTGTTGACAAATTTTTACTTTCTCAGCTCCGCCCGCCGTAGCAATTACTTTTGCTCCAATCGCCTTACCAAGTTGGATGGCAGCAGAACCAACTCCACCAGCTCCGGCATGAACGAGTAATACCTCACCAGTTTTAAGATTTGCCCGATGATGCAGTGCATAGTAAGTCGTTTGATAGGTAATAAATATTCCGGCAGCTTCCGAACTTGACATTGAATCCGGAATTTCGTAGACGGAATGTTCCGGAATGACGACATACTCCGATAAACCGCCATTTGGTAAACCGGGGGTAGCAAGAACACGTGTGCCTATTTTGACATTGCAACCTTCCCCAACATCTCTGACAACCCCGGAAATTTCAGAACCCGGAGTGAAAGGAAGCGGGGGTTTTTCCTGGTATTTTCCTTGACAAAGTAAAATATCAAAGAAATTTAATGCCGCCGCTTCAACTTCTATTAAAACTTTTCCCGGTTCAACAGATGGAACCGGCACTTCTTGCAATGCCAATACCTCTTTCGGTTCGCCTAATTTTGTCACTTTCCAACTTTGCATACTGCATATACCTCCCTTTTTAATCGGTTCGTCTGGAAAATCAGATAAGTTCAATTTGCTACAGCAATCATTTTAAAAGCCTTCGCAAAACTTTCCCTGAAGAAGTTGCGGATAATTGGTCAATAAACTCAATAAAACGGGGATATTTGTAGGCAGCCATGTTTTCTTTCGCCCATTTCATCATTTCAAGTTCAGTAATTTTTCCTTTATATTCCGGCTTTAAAACGACAAAGGCCTTAACACTTTCTCCGCGCACTTCATCAGGAACACCAATTACTGCAACTTGCAAGACGGCAGCATGTCTACTCATTAACGCTTCAACATCTTCAGGGAATACACTATATCCGGAAGATTTTATCATTTCCTTGGAACGACCAAGAAAATATAAAAAGCCGTCTTCATCAAATTTACCAATATCTCCGGTAAATACCCATCCATTGCGCAAAGTTTTTGTTGTTGCCTCCGGATTGTTAAAATACCCTTTAAAAACACCGGGATTTTTAATAACAATCTCACCTTGTTTCCCGGTAGGTAAATCTTCCCCAGTAACAGTATCTACTATCCTTATTTCCGTTTCATAGGTGGGAATTCCACATGAACCATATTTGACTTTATCCATTGGCATGAACGTATCGCATGTATGTGTTTCACTTAATCCATATGATGCTTCAAAAAGGGGACAACCATTTGTTCGTTGTTTCCATGCATTGGCCAATTTTTCATCCACTTTCATTCCAAAACTTGTGGCAAAATTTAATTCAAGAGAAGTTAAATCTCGTTGTTCAATGCCGGGAACGTTTAATATTGCAGCATTCATTAAGGCAATCGTATACAATTTATTAATTTTGTAAATTTCTATTGCTTTTATTGCTGCTTCCACATCAAATCTTGTTAGTAAAATACATGTTGATGCAGAATAAACAGGAATATTTACTCCCATCACCATTCCTGCAATATGGCATAATGGAGCTGTGGCTAGTGTACGGTCTGTTTTATTGAGTTGGTACGTATTCACGGTTGCTGCAGTTTTAAATAGAGCATTACCATAGGTTAGCATGGCTGCTTTCGGCCTGCCGGTTGTACCTGATGTAAAAACCATCAAACTGACGTCTTCCCAAACATCGATTTTAGCTGTTGTATCTAATGGTTCATGAGCCTTTATTACTTCTAACATGTCAAAACTTTTCGAATTACTTGGCTCTTTAGGTATCTTCAATTCATTAGGGACGGGTAATGTAATTTGATCACTTAAAAAATCACGATAATTTGTCGTTATAATCAGTTGCAGTGTTGAAACTTGGTCCATCATCTTTTCAACAATTGGAAATAACTCTTGACTCGTAATTAATGCCTTAATCCCTACTTCATTTATCGAGTATTCCAATTCAGCTTCTTTATACATTGGATTCAGTGGAACAACGACAGCACCTAGCATTTGTATGGCATAATGGCCAATTAAATATTGCGGACAATTTTGCATATATAATGCGATTCTATCCCCTTTGACAATTTGTTTCGATTTTAGGAAGTTTGCGAATTTAAGAGAGCTCTCACATAACTGTTTCCATGTGATATGATTCCCATAATAAACATACCCAGTTTCATTGGGGTAGTCCGTTGCATTTTGTATTAAATATTCGTGTAATGGTCTTTCACCAAGACGATACTCTAGTGTTTCCGGGATAAATTTTGGCCAACTCTTTTTTAGTACGGAACTCAAACTAACCACACCTCCAACGCATATGAACGGGAATTTTTAAACAGGTCCTCTTCTAAATTTCCTTTCAACAAAGAGGACCCGTTTCCAAACAACTGTCTGAATGTTTATAGTCTTATATAACACTTTCAACTAATTGAATTACTCTGAAACTTTCGCAGATTCTTCTCTAATCTTTCTTCTTAAAATTTTACCAACGCTTGTTTTTGGTAATTCTGACCGAAACTCAACAATTCTCGGTACTTTAAAAGCAGCCAATTTTTCACGGCAAAAACTGATTAATTCATCTTCTGATACTTGTTGACCTTCTTTTAAAACGACGACAGCTTTTACGGTTTCACCTCGATAGGCATCCGGTACACCGACCACAACCGCTTCTTTAATCGCCGGATGTTGGTAAATCACTTCTTCTACATCACGGGGATATATATTATACCCGCTGGCAATAATCATATCTTTTTTCCGATCAACAATGTAGACATAGCCATCTTCATCCATGTAGGCAATATCACCGGTATAAAGCCATCCATCCCGAAGTGTATTCGCTGTTTCCTCAGGCATATTCCAGTATCCTTTCATCACTTGCGGTCCTTTTATAATCAATTCGCCTATTTCGCCGGGCTTTAATTCTTTTATACCATCGCCCAAATCGACAATTTTATAATCGGTGGATGGAACACCAATACCTACGCTGCCCGGCTTCCTCGGACCAAATGCCGGATTACAATGTGTTGTCGGTGAACTTTCTGACAGTCCATACCCTTCCAGAATCTTTGCCCCGGTTTTCTCTTCAAAGGTACGCATTAATTCCACATGCATCGGTGCACTGCCGCTATTACAAATTGAAATGCTGTCAAGACCGTATTCATTTACTTTCGGATGGTTGATTAATGCGATATACATTGTCGGCACACCCGGGAAGGAAGTCGGTTTTGTTTCTTTAATCGTTTGCAATACTTCTTCAATTTCGAATCGTGGTAACAAAATATTAAGTGCACCGGTATAGATTGCCAAATTCATACAGGACGTCATCCCGTATACGTGGAACAATGGAATAACAGTCAACATACGATCTTGCCCCGGTTTAATCTCATCTTTAAAATACTCATAACACTGGATTACATTGGCCAGTAAATTTCGATGGGTAAGCATGGCCCCTTTCGAACGTCCGGTTGTTCCACCGGTATATTGCAATACGGCAACATCTTCACTAGCTTGAATCATTACCGGTGTCGGCGGTTTTTTTACTGATTTTAAAAAGCTGGCAAAATCAATTGAGAACTCATCCACTGCTTCTTTTCCCTCAAAATTCACAGTAATAACGCGTTTAACAGAAGTGTTTGCAATAATTTGTTTCAGTACCGGCAACAATGGTTCATAGATCACAATGACTTTTGCTCCGGAATCCCGTAAAATGTATTCCAATTCGTTCGATGTATACATCGGATTTACTTGGGTTACAATTCCACCCGTTTGTAAAATTCCGTAATAGCTAATGATATACTGAGGACAATTCGGTAACATAATTGCTGCCCGATCTCCTTTTTCAAACCCATCCTGTTGCAGGCAAGATGCAAATGCACCGGCCAGTTCCCCTAACTTAGTATAAGAAATTTCTTGTCCGAAGAAATAAAGGGCCGGATGATTAGGATATTTCTTAACTGTTTCGACCAACATTTCAGGCAATGATTGATTGGGAATCTCCAACTCCGGGCGAATATGTTTTGGATAATGCTTATGCCAGACTTTTTCCATATTACCAACCTCCAAAATCGATTTAATAGATAGCGCTTACATCCAATTGCAAGATTACAAGTTTTTCTCCTTCACATCAAAATATTCATGCTAAGCATTTTTCATGCTTAATTGTAATTAGATTGAAGCTGTTTTTTGTTCCATTGCCTCTTTTTGAAGAACTCTCCATAATATTTTTCCGCTACTTGTGGTCGGGAATGTTTCACGAAACTCTACTATTTTAGGAACTTTATAACTTGCCATTTTTCCCTTTGCCCATTCAATGATTTCCTGTTCAGTAACTTTACCTTTTGCATTTTCTTTCAAAATGATATAAGCTTTCACGGTTTCTCCTCGTCTTGGATCAGGGGCACTGACAATACAAGCTTGTTGAACAGCAGGATGTTCATAAAGAATCGACTCTACTTCTGTCGGCCAAACTTTGAAACCGGAAGCATTAATCATCCGTTTTAATCGATCAACCATAAAAAAGTATCCTTCTTCATCCATTTTTACAATATCACCGGTCCGAAAAAATAATTTTCCATCAATCTCAATATGGGCTTCTTTATTTTCTTCATCCCGTTGATAATACCCTTTAAACACTTGGGGACCATTGACAACGAGTTCACCTTCCTGATTAGGACCAAGTTCCTTTCCGGTTCCAATATCAATAATTCTTGCATCTGTATTGAAGGATGGAATCCCAAGACATTGCATTTTTGGCCGGTCTGGCGGATTGAAATGGGTATGTGACATAGTTTCAGTTAATCCGTATCCTTCAACATATTGTAAACCGGTTCTTTTGTATAAATTTTCTCCAACAGCCTGTGGTACTGTTGCTCCGCCGCCTCCAATGACTTGTAAAGATGAAAGATCATATTCTTTAAGATTTGGATTTGCTAAAAAGTCAATTAACATCGTACTAATATTGATCCAGTGCGAACATTGAAACTGTTCGATCGCTTTTGCCGCATAATCTCTGTCCCATCTTGTAAATAAAATAATCGTACTGCCTGCATAAATCGGTGCAAGAAGACTGTGAATAAGTCCTGTCACATGAAAAAGCGGTAAAGTCGTTAAAGCTACTGCATCTGCGGTCACATTCATCCACTGGTAAGCACTGACCGTATTGGCCTGAATGGTTTTATTTGTATGGACACACCCTTTTGGCAATCCGGTTGTCCCGGATGTATATGGAATAGCAGCAACATCATCTGCTAAACCAGTATAAGGGGATGGTGAAAATCCGGTCTTTTGAACTTCTTGCCATGAAATGTCTTGTGACAATGTTTGACGTGGTGCCTTTACTTCTGGAGGTAAATTGCCTATCGCTTGTTCTTCGCTTGCATAGTCTGAATATGTGGTCACAATAATATTTTGAAGCGATGTGAAACCTTTGAGCGGTGCCACTTTTTCATATAATTCCTGACTGACCAAGGCATGTTTAATCTGACAATCCTTAATATAAAATTCTAAATCCTTTGTCAAACTCATCGGATTAATTGGAACAACAACTGCACGAACCCGTAATATAGCAAAAAAACTGATGATGAACTGCGGTGAATTTTGCATAAACAGTAAAATCTTTTCATTCGACTTTACTTGAAGTACTTTTTCCAAATATCCGGCTAACCTTTCGACTTCATCAAGCAATTGTTTGTACGTATAAGATTTCCCGTAATAGTGTAAAGCTTGTTTTTGCGGATATTTCTTAGTGGTTATAACTAAATTTTCATAAAGTGTTGTTTTCGGTACTGTTAAAGTTTTTGGCAACCGTGCCGGCCAATACTGAAAATGAGTTGAATTCATCTTATTCCTCCCTTTTATTTGCGACTTTTTCTTTCTTTATCGATATCAATCTTTTCTCTTCTAAAATCAAAATAAGTGGCAAAACGCCTTTTTGACTGACAAATAACAGATCTTCGTCATAATGGTATTTTTGTAAATTCATACCTACCCGTGATTGACGGAGAATTTCATAGGAGTCTTCAGCTCTATTTTCATAAAATAATTTTGCCGCCAATGAACTATCGGTTAACTCAACCTTTTCTTCGCCGAATTCCTTAACAAATTGTGCAATGAAATAACCGGCACCATAGAAATCTTCTAAACAAAAAGTGTTTGATGAGCCTGAACAAACTACGATAATCGTTTCTTGATGAATATTCCTTGCAATATGTTTACTTACTGCTTCACCATTAAGCAAGGAAGCAACATAGAGTTTTTTGGCATTTGAAGAATTTCTAATGGCTACCGTTCCATTTGTAGTTGATAAAATAACCGTTTTCCCTGAGACCTGCTTTTTAAATACAGAAGGCAAAGGATCGAAAAAGCCTTCAATAGTAATTCCGTTATGTTCCCCTATTAAAACGACTTCATCAGGAGGATACTTCCTTGCTTCCTGTAATGCTTCGGTCGCGTCCAAAACAGGGATAACCTGTTTTGCATCATAATGAAAACAAGAAGCAATGACAGATGTGGCCATGAGCACATCAAATACAACGGCAATTTTTTCCTCATTCATTTGTACCGTGTCGATTTCTTCTTTTTTTAAAAGTGTATGGATTTTCAATGGTTCACACACCTTTACTATAGTTCAAAGCATGATGAATCAAACTTTCAACTGTTTTTTGAAATTTGGCAAAACGTGGATCACTTGTTTGCCCTCTTTTATATCGATAATAGATTTGTTGACAAATAACCGCTAGTTTAAAATAAGCAAAGGTCAAATAGAATTGGATATGACTTAAATCCCTGCCACTCTTCTTTGCATATCGTTCAATAAATTCTTCTCGTGTAAAGAAGCCTTCTTTCGTTGTTACTGATTCCGCACCGAATGCTTTTTTCAATTCATCAGGATCCTTTTCTTCCACCCAATAGCTAAGAGCGGCGCCAAGATCAGCGAAAGGATCACCAATTGTTGTCATCTCCCAGTCAAATAGTCCGACCATTTCATTAAAATCAGGCGAGAACATGGCATTATTTAATTTATAATCATAATGAATAATCGTCGGTTCCGGGGATGTCGGAATTTTTTTCGCAAGCCAATTGGTTAACTCTTCTACACCGCGAATTTCATCGGTTTTGGAAAGTTCGTACCGTTTTGTCCAACCGGCTACTTGCCTTTCCATAAATCCATCCGGTTTCGCCATCGTTATTAGTTCTGTCTTTCGGTAATCAATTTCATGCAGTTCTACGAGTTTATCAACCATCAATATCGACAGGTTCCGTCCCAATTGTGGGGTATAGTTCACCCATTCAGGAAATTCGGTATCGACAACAACCCCTTTTCTCCGTTCCATGATAAAGAAAGGACTTCCAATAATTGATTCATCATCCGAAAAAATGTATGGTTTTGGAGCTGTCGGATAATACGGATGAAGGCTTGTTAAAATCCGATATTCACGGTGCATGTCATGTGCTTTCGGTGCAACCGGTCCGTGGGGAGGCCGTCTTAGAACCGCTTCCCAATTTCCGATCCGTAATAAATAAGTTAAATTGGAATGACCTGCCCCGAATTGTTCAATCTCCAACGGTCCATCAGGAATAAACGGTAAATTTTCTTTTAAAAATTTTGTCAGTGTCTCTTTATCTAATTCTTCCCCTTTTCTGACACTGATTGTATCATGATAGGAATATCCCACAATCCGCACCATCCTTTACGCTATGATTTCGTTCGTCC
Source organism: Caldibacillus thermoamylovorans (assembly GCF_000751775.1). Lineage (GTDB taxonomy): Bacteria > Bacillota > Bacilli > Bacillales > Caldibacillaceae > Caldifermentibacillus > Caldifermentibacillus hisashii. The sequence goes on along the minus strand of NZ_CCRF01000050.1, from coordinate 4,817 downwards.
AATTTAGCTGAAAAGGAAGAAACCAGAGCAATCCTTTCCGCTTATTGATTTTTTTAACAACAGAGAATCTACTTATCTGTAATTCTGACGAGCACTTTCTAGTTCTTTTCAAAAACGTTTTGTGTGATTGTTAGCTTTCGTTAATGATCTTTATCCAGTAAACCTGTAAGCAGCAATTCTGAATAAATTTTCACCAGTTGATCCGGCGGGATTTCTCCAGCCGGGGTGTACCAGTTGTAACTCCAGTTTGTCAGTCCAAGGAGAGCAAACGCTAATATATCTGCTGGGAGCTGATTTTTGAAAACACCTTGTTCCTCCCCTGTTCTGATAACCATTTCAATATTTTTACGAAATTGTTTTCGAATCTTTTTAATCGTATTGATATGATTTTCGGATAAATGTCTCATTTCCCGAAAATAAATACGTGCCCGGGGTCCATTTTCGATAAGATCGTCAATTAACAGCCGAATAATTTCGATCAGCTGCTCCTTTGGTGACAGCGTTTTATTTGCGATTATTTTTGTTTGTCTGTCCAATAGGTTCGTAATGTATTCATTATAAATATCCATCAATAATTGTTCTTTGCTGGAAAAATAATAATAAAAAGAGCCCTTCGTTACTCCTAACTCATCGACAATATCTTGAATAGACGTCGTACTGAAACCTTTCTTTTCAAACAATTCAATTGCTTTTTCAATTATTTTTTCTTTCATCTGCTTTAAACCTCGCTTGATTGTAAATTCACTTTTTTTATCGTCTATCCATAATCATTCTCTACCCTACCTCGCCAGTAACACCCCCACCTCATCATTTTCAAGTTGACAAAGAGATTGGTGGGGATATAGAAACCCACCTTGATGGAAGTTTCACTTATCAGGCGTAAGCACTCGATCCTCCGTCGACCTTAATAATCTCTCCTGTCACAAAGTCCGACGCTCTTGAGGCCAAGAATAGTGCAGCACCTTTTAAGTCTTCATTACTGCCGAATCGCTTCAAAGGTGTGTTCGCCAGAATTTTGTCTCCTCCTTTTTCTATTAACGCATTTGACATTTTCGATGGGAAAAATCCGGGCGCAATTCCATTTACATGAATATTGTATTGTCCCCATTTTACTGCCAAATCTTTAGTAAATGTTATCACTGCACCTTTACTTGTATTGTAACCAATCGTATTCATCACTTCCGGATTCGTACCGCCAAACCCGGCAATGGAAGCAATATTAATGATTTTACCGCTTCCCTGATTAATCATGATTCTTCCTGCTTCTCTACTCATTAAATATGTACCCGTTATATTTACATTAATAACTTTCTGCCAAGCTTCAAAAGGCATATCGAGAACAGGCGCCCCCCAAGTGGCTCCACTATTGTTGACCAAAATATCAACGGTGCCAAATTGCTTAACCGTTTCATCGACAACCTTCTTTACATCATCATGTTTACTGACATCACAGGCTAAAGCTATTGAGTCAATTCCAAAATTCTTTTTTAACTCTTCACTTTTTTCTTGGCATTGTTCCAGTCTTCTGGAACAAATCACTACATTTGCTCCGGCTTCAGCAAATGCCTCTGCAATTTGCGCACCTAGTCCTCTACCTCCACCGGTTACAATAGCTGTTTTGCCATCCAATCTGAATAAATCAAAAACTCCCATTTGAATTCCTCCATTCTCCTTATTATGAATATTTCTTCAGCTCCAATTTTGCAATTTGCCGGCGATGCACTTCATCCGGACCATCGGCAATCCGAAGTGTTCTTGCATTTGCCCAATGATAAGCCAAGGTGAAATCATCACTGACCCCTGCTGCCCCAAATGCTTGAATGGCTCGATCAAGTACCCGTAAAGCCATGTTCGGTGCAACAACTTTGATCATCGCTATCTCCGTCTTAGCCTCTTTATTGCCGACTGTATCCATCATATATGCCGCTTTTAGTGTTAATAAACGTGCTTGTTCGATCTCAATTCTGGAATTGGCAATCCATTCTTGGATAACACCTTGTTCAGACAGTTTTTTTCCAAATGTCTCCCTTTCCTGAACACGCTTACACAAATCTTCCAGTGCACGTTCCGCCAGTCCGATTAATCGCATACAGTGGTGAATCCGACCTGGTCCGAGACGTCCCTGTGCAATCGCAAAACCTTTCCCTTCCCCCCAGATGATATTTTCAGCCGGTACCCTGACGTTTTCAAAGGTAATCTCCGCGTGTCCATGTGGGGCATCGTCATAACCGAAAACCGGAACCATTCGTTCAATCTTTACCCCCGGCGTATCCATTGGTACAAGAATCATTGATTGTTGCTCATGTCTTGGGGCATCCGGGTTTGTTTTCCCCATGACAATAGCAATTTTACAACGAGGATCGCCTGCCCCTGATGACCACCATTTTCTCCCATTGATGACATATTCGTCACCATCTTTCACAATACTAGTGGAGATATTCGTCGCATCACTGGACGCTACATCCGGTTCAGTCATGGAAAAACAAGAGCGAATCTCTCCGGTAAGCAAAGGTTCCAGCCATTCTTTTTTTTGTTTTTCAGACCCGTATCGTACTAACACTTCCATATTGCCAGTATCCGGTGCGTTACAGTTAAAGGATTCAGGCCCTACTACAGAACGCCCCATGATTTCACACAACGGGGCATATTCTAGATTTGTCAGCCCTGCCCCATATTCGTTGTCCGGCAAAAATAAATTCCATAACCCTTCAGCCTTTGCTTTTTGCTTTATTTCTTCAATAATTGGAGGAACTGAACCGAAACGGTCACTTTGTTGGTTTAATTGATTTCTATAAATCTTTTCATTTGGATAAATATACGCCTCCATGAATTCAGTCAATTTCTTTCTTAACTCTTGCACTTTATCAGAATACGAAAAATCCACTTGACATTCCTCCAGTACTCTTCAATTTCCGGAACATACTACATGGTATGTTCCGAATTTTAGTTATATTATAGCAAATATTAAAAGGTTTTCAACATTTTTTTAAAAAAATATTAATTACAATCTCTCTTTTTCTATTTATTTGAAAACTTTATCCCTTAAGGATAAAGTTAAACAAACGAAAAAATAAATAAGGAAGCAATGTCCTTCACTGCTTCCTCTGTTTTTGTTCCTTATAATCGATTTAGTATTGCCATTGTCCCCAATATCCAGGACCATATCCCCAATTATATTCTGGGCTCGGGTTGCCCCATCCACCATACCCGCCAAATCCACCATACGGGTAACCATATCCCCAGCTAATCGGATAGGGATAGAAGTGATGATGGCCATGATGGTGATGTCCGTGGTGATGATGGCCATGGTGATGATGCCCATGGTGATGGTGGTGGCCATGGTGATGCCCGTATTGTTGTCCACCATACCACCCGCCATATTGTCTTAACAGTTCTTCTTCACTAACAGGGTTATAAAATTGATCCATCTTTGCATACCTCCTCATAGTCAATACACCATAAGATTATGTACATAACCAAGTATAGGTGCATGACTATGAAGAAATGGGTTTATACCTATTTATCCCACCTTAACGGCAAGTCGACACCCCCACCTCAAGATTTTCGAATTTATAAAGAAGGTTGGTGGAGCGCGATGCGTCCGTTCGGGTCAACAAACTATCAGTAGGGTATGAAGAAACCCACTTATGAAAGTTTCACATTATTTCCTCGTAACAAAAACAAGATTGTATATGATCATTGACGATTCCGACAGCTTGCATATATGCGTAAACAATTGTAGGACCGACAAAAGAAAAACCATGTCTTTTTAATTCTTTGCTAATCTTGTGGCTTAGTTCCGTTTGACTTGGAACATCTGTACTTGTTTTCCACTCATTTTTAATCGGTTGCCCATCAACAAATCCCCACAAAAATGATGAAAAAGAACCATATTTCTTTTTTATCTCTATAAATGCTTGAGCATTACGAATGGTTGAACGAATTTTCCTTTCATTTCTAATTATTCCTTCATTCCGTAATAATTCTTGCACTTTTTCTTCTCCGTAACGGGCAATTTTTTCAACATCAAAGTTATCAAATGCCACCCGGTAATTCTCTCGTCTTTTTAAAATCGTAAGCCAATTCAGACCTGCTTGAGCACCTTCCAGAGTTAACATTTCAAATAATTTTTGGTCATCAAAAACAGGTCGTCCCCATTCAAAATCGTGATAATGAATATAAAGCAAATCATCTGTCACCCAATCACATCGATTCATGTCATTCGCTCCTCTATTCAACAAATTTTCAGTTTTTGCTTGATATTAAATCGATGAGACTTTTGCTTTGTAATCTTCTTGTTTTTCGATGTTTTGCCCGTTCTTCCCCGGTATCATGAAGCCATTTTTCATATTCTGTTTCAGGAACCACTTTCGGGACAGGATTTGGTTTCCCGTCTTCATTTAACGATACGAATGTTAAAAAAGAAAGTGCCGCTAATGATTTTTTCCCTGTCATTAAATGTTCAGAAGTTACTTTAACCAAAACTTCCATTGAAGAATTCCCTGTCCAAGTTACCATTGCCTCTAAAGTGACCGCATCGCCTTCCCGAATGGGTTTTATGAAATCAACAGAATCGATGGACGCAGTGACAACAGGTGTTTTGCATAACCTCAGTGCAGAAATGGAAGCAATATCATCTATGTATGAAATTAACTTACCGCCAAACAGTGTCCCATGCATATTCGTATCTTGCGGAAAAACAAGTGCCGTTTTAATTGCAATCGTATCTTTCATAAAAACTTTTTGTTGTTCCATTATTTTCACCTCGTTTTCATTATAACAACGATAAGGGAATGAAAGAAAGCTAATTATCGTAT
>NZ_CCRF01000049.1 GCF_000751775.1 Caldibacillus thermoamylovorans | reverse complement strand
ACTGGAATGTCCGATCAATCCTTTAGGCGACTCGTGACATATAGATCACAAAACAATAAATTAATTACAGTTACGAAAGCGTGGGTATTCCAATTAATAAGTATTAAGAAAAATTGTCTTTCATTGAAAAAGGAAAGCTGCTATAATGCTAGCAGCCTTCCTTCTTCCATTAGTAACCTACATAAGAAGCTCCTACAATAATCAATAGGATAAACAAAACAACAATTAAGAAGAAACCAGAGCCGTATCCAGCTCCACCCTCAGTGTATCCCATTAAGCTTCACCACCTTTCACTTACATAATTAAAATATGCAGGTGAAAGGAAACGGACAAGGCTATTTTCTTATAAATAAAAAAATAGATGAACAACCAGATTCATGTTACACTATAAACATATGAATAGTCAGATTCAATGTAATACTTTTTCAATAGTAAAGGAGTTTTTTTATGAGTTGGGATTTTTTTCTCGAATACAAAACCTTAACAGATACCCTAAAAGCCATTTGTATCTTTTTATTATTTTTGTTGTTCCGTAATTTGTTCAGTAAATATGTATTTAAATTCATCCTTAAAATATCAAAAAAGACACCGACAGAATTTTTTACGAACGTGTGGCTTTCCTTTGAGAAACCGATTCGTTGGTTTTTTGTCGTTATCGGTATTTATCTGGCCGCTCAGTTCATTCCATATTTCAACCCAAATAATGCGTTATTTTTAAAGATTTACCGTTCAACCATCATTTTATTAATTACATGGGGGTTTTATAATCTTTCTTCTACTTCATCGGTCATCTTTCAAAAATTAAACAGTCGTTATGATCTTGAAATTGATCAAATTTTAATTCCTTTTTTATCAAAATTACTTCGTGCGATTATCGTATTGATTAGCATTAGTGTCATTTTACAAGAGTTTAACTATAATATCAGCGGATTAGTTGCCGGTCTGGGAATCGGCGGGTTAGCCATCTCCCTTGCTGCGCAGGATATGATTAAAAATTTCATTGGCGGACTAGTCATTATTTTTGAAAAACCTTTCTCGATAGGTGATTGGATTAATGCTACCAGTGTAGAAGGCACAGTTGAAGACATTAGCTTTCGAAGTACATTAATTCGAACCTTTGACCAAGCGCTGGTTACCGTACCAAATTCGTCTCTTGCCGCGACCAATATTATCAACTATAGCAAGATGGGAAAAAGAAAAATTGATTTTCGAATTGGCATCAGTTACAATACACCGATTGACAAAGTAGAACAAGCCATTTTCCGTTTACGTGAGATGATACAAGCACACGAAGGGATTCATCCGGAAACGATTCTGGTCACTTTTGATAAATTATCCGAAAGCAGTTTAGAACTGTTTTTCTATTTCTTTACGAAAACAACGGTTTGGTCGGAATATTTAGAAGTTAAACAGGAAATCAATTTAAAGATTATTGAAATTTTAACTGAAGAAGGAATTGAAATTGCGTTTCCAAGCCAAACCCTATATATAACGGCAAGCAATAAAGAAATTATACAGAAAACTTTCGGTACAAACGATTAAACAAAAAAGCAAGGAATCGGAGTCATTCAGCTCCATCCTTGCTTACATGTGTTACGCATTATTTCCGTATCCCTATTTCATTAAACGGAAAAAATTGAAACTTAACTTCACCAATAACGGAATCAAAAGATATAAATCCGAATTGACGACTATCATAACTGACTAAACGGTTATCTCCCAAAACGAACAAGGAATCTTTAGGGACAATCGTTTCACCCGTTAATTCTTCCAGCGTGAAATCTTCGGTTATTTTTCTATACTTATGACTCTTTTTTATTTTATCTAAATAAGGTTCATTATATTTTTTTCCATTAATATATAACTCATCATTTTTCATCTCAACTTTATCACCCGGTAATCCGATTACCCGTTTTATATAATAATCTTTGGATTTTGGTGCATCAAATACGATGATATCGAATCGCTCAATGGAAGTATTTTTACCAATTATGATTCGATCATTATCAGAAAACGTCGGTTCCATCGATTCACCATATACTGTAGTTGGTGAAAAAAGGAATTTCTGAACTAATATAACGATAATAAATGCAATAAAAAAAGATTTTATCCAAGACAGCAATTCCTTTGTTGCTGATTTTTCCACTCTACTCTCTCCTTCTTTCAGGGTTGACCTTATTATACCTCTTAAACAACTGAAATAACAATGAAACGAGATGATATATGTATAGGAGAAAGGTAAGACGTCTTTCAACAATAATTTTATCCCAACTTAACGGTGAGTCAAGATCCCCACCCCAAGATTCTGGATAGGTGGGGGATGAGCTGTCTCCATGCGTCCGAGGTTCAACGTAGTTTTTTCAATTCTTCATTAATTTGATTACGAATACCGTCTACTGTTTCAAAATCCATTGCTTTTACATAAAAAGATTCTAACTTATCGCGAAGTTTTTTTGTCTCAGCCAAATGGTGAATACCTTCATCCATCTTATCTTTATATTTTTTTGTCCAAAAAGAAATTTCTTCAGCATATTTTTCATCTGTTCCTGATTGGATTGTTTCCTCATACAAGTCAATGATCTCGTCCTTTTCCCTTGTCGGAAAATATTCATGTGGTGCAGTACTATCAAAAATAGCAAATTGACATTCGCGAACAATTACCATATCTAAACTATTTGGATCAAATCCGCAATGGTACACTTCCACATGAAATCCTTGCTTTTCGGCTGCATGAGCAATCTGTTTCAACATAGTCGACTTACCGCTACCTGCCCGGCCTTTAATAAAATATCGATTTTCCACATCCTCTGTTAAATTTTCTACAAAATTAACCGGTCCCACAGGTGTGGTCGCCCCTAAAAAGCGGTGTTTGACTAGGCCATTTCCTGTCTTTGATTTTTCAGGTAACAGTTTCTCAATCCATTTATTTGTAAGTTGGGCTGCCCGGTCAAAGTCAATATTTCTGATATAAATTTTCTCTAATTCATCATGATTGGCAAGACCTTCACGAAAAGAACAGTATGCGATTTGAAAACCTGTATTGACACGATTGCTTAATGAAAGAATCTCCTCTTTATGCTGTAAAAGTTGGTTACGATTCCAAGCAATGCCTAAATTAACATATTCTTCAATAACACCGGGATATTTAGGTTCTATAATATGCGGTTTCGTTCCGTCGACAATACCGGCTTTTAAATGTGGTATGATAACGGCATCTAAAGAATCCACATCTGAGGAACAATGAATCCATTCAACCGCATACCCTTTATCTCGCCATTCACGGCCAATTGATTTAATTATTGATGATTTTCCTGTACCCGGTCCGCCTTTTAAAATGAATAATCTATCCAAATCTTGGAAATTAGATTCAAAGAAATGAACAAACCCCTTTGCTGTATTCCCGCCGGCATAATAATTTAATTCTTTCAAAGTACCAACTCCTAAACAATAAGATTCCCAAAATTTATCCGTACAATTACATGATCTCTTTACGTTCATGTTCAAAACTTCGAGGAAACACATTTTCTAAATTCAGAGTCTTATTTTTAACGTAAAGAGCGGTAAAAAAATAGGAAGACTTTTTCCCGGACGCCTTAAACATCCTCTTCATTCATAAATATGATTCTAAATGAAATAGGTGAATGCCTATTTGCAAATATATGGAGTTGGCTTAATTCTAAAGTAAATAAGCTCCAATGGCACCGGCAAATGCGCCGTTTGTAGGAAATAAAGCTTCGCGACCGAGGGATTGGGAAAATTCACCCAGCACTTTTCTTAACATATGGTTCCCACTCAAAGTACTACCAACAAAAACAAGTTTACTCACATCTTTTATTTGAGCAACTTGATTCGCCAATAATATAATCGTCTCTGCAATTAATTGAATCGTACTTGCTAATTGGTCATCTTTCGTTGCATCCTGGGAAAGATGTGCTTTGCCAAAATTAGCAGCCGTTAAATCCCCGATAAGAGGCGTTTCATTTGATCCGTATATATCACGAACAAGAAGATCTATTTTTTTCCGGTCGCCGGATCCAGCTCGTTCAACTAATTCTGTAAAATTACTGGTACCTGCCAACAATGTACCAAGTCCAATGAATGTTCCTCCCCCAATCCCTGTACCTATAACCCTTTCAAAATTGGAGGGGGTTACATGATAAATGGATGTCCCTGTTCCGATGCTGATTAATATGAATTCTTTATGTAATAAATGAAATTCTTGTTCTAAAAGATAACGGGCCCCTTCTGCCATTGCTTCAAATTCATTGACAATGGTAACAGGATGTGAAGTTTTTTCTTTAACTAAATACGATTTCCCTCCTGTCACGACCAACTTTGCAGTGGGAACGGTCATATTCAACCATTGAATAAAACTGTCTATTTCTGTTATTGCATATTTCCGATAGTGAAGCACACCCTTTTCTTCAAAAACCATTTTTACAAGACTGCCGCCTGCATCAATTCCAATTCGATTCACGAGTCATCGACACCTTTATTTTTTATTTTTCCAAACAGATAAGGCTACTTGAAAGTAACAATTATAATTTATTTTAAAATGATTGTCCTCTATTGAAAACCCCTAAGAATCATTTTAATTGAAAACCGGCTTCATGCATTGTTATAATACAAAGTGAAACGCTTAAAATTTATATTTACTTCATGTAAGAAAGTAGACATGCGGCATGCCTTTCTCCCTCCGATCTTCCTCGTTGACCAGAATCTTGAGGTGGGAGTCTTACTACCCGCAAAGAATAATTTTGATTTTTATTCATCCTAACGCTTTATCTTTTCAAACGAGGGGGGTAAATATGCTGGACGGCTGGTTTCTTTGGTTTATTTTAATGTGGATTTTCGCGCTTCCCGTTCTTTTTGGAATTGGTGGATTTTTTATGTTTAGAAAATTTCTAAAAAAATTGCCAAAAGAAGATGGAAAATCAGACATGGATTGGGAAATTTATTATGTAGAAAATACGAAACATTTATGGACGGAAGAGCAACTAGCCCTTTTGAATGAACTCGTTTCACCGGTCCCTGAATTATTCCGTGATGTAGCAAGACATAAAATTCAAGGAAAGATCGGTGAACTTGCTTTAAAAGAACATGCAAAAAAAATGACTTTGGATTTAATTATTCGGGGTTATATTATCGCCACACCGAAAAGAGATCATAAATTTCTAAGAAAAAAACTGGAACAATTAAATATTCGTACAGAAGGTTACGAACAGTTATTCCAATAAAATTCATTTTATACATAGAGAAAGCCCCCTCTTTCCTTTTGCGGGGCTTTTTATCATCTTGTATGAACGGTCATATCGTTTCTCTTTATAACGAGAAATACCCTGAGTTTCAATTTTTTCCACTTTAGGAAATATGTTTATCAATTGCTTCAATAATACGGGATTCTTCAAACGGTTTAACAATAAAATCTCTTGCTCCGGCTTCAATTGCTTCTAACACCATTTTATGTTGGCCCATTGCCGAGCACATAATAATCTTCGCATAAGGAAAATCCTTTTTTATATGTTTTACCGCCTCGATACCATCCATATCCGGCATAGTAATATCCATAAAAACAAGATCAGGCTTCAAATTCTTATATAATTGCACAGCTTCTTCGCCCGTTTGCGCTTCACCGATTACTTCATGTCCGGCTTTTGTAATGGCTCTAGCAATTGTCATTCGTAAAAATTTTGCATCATCAACGATTAAAACCTTTCCCACTTGACAAATCCTCCTCATCAACAAATTTAAAACCCTTGAAAACCACCAAAAAGAACCGTTAGCCAGCTAATGAATATATTCATCCAATCAAAAAATAACATGAAGCCAACAAGGACCATTAAAGAACCGCCGACTTTCAGGATCATTACGTTATGCTTTCGAATCCAACTGATTTTTCCGATAAAAAAGGTCATAATAATAAACGGAACAATAAAGCCGAGTACATAAGATATCATATAAATAAAACCTTCAGATGGATTCGTGGCACTCAATCCAATAACGGCTCCTAATATTGGTCCCATACAAGGTGTCCAACCGGCAGCAAAAGCCAGACCAATCAATAACGATCCAAGATATCCGCTCGGTCTATTTTTAAATTCGAAGCGCCTTTCTGTCATTAAGAATTCAGGTTTTAACAAGCCAACCGTTATCAAACCAAAAAAAATGATAAAGATTGCCCCAATTTGACGAATAAGATCCATATGCTTTACAAATAAACTATATACAAAAGTGGTGCTCAAGCCTAAAACTAGAAAAACAATGGAAAACCCGATAAGGAAAAAAGTAGTATGCAAGAAACTTCTTTTTTGCAATAATATATTTTCTTCTTTTAATTCCGCGACACTCATCCCGGTAATATAAGAAAGAAAGGCGGGATATAGAGGCAGACAACAAGGTGAAATAAAACTTAAAATCCCGGCTCCGAAAGCTAAAAATACATTTAAATCCGGCAACAATATCCCCCCGATAAATCGATTTCTCTTTACCCGTTGAAAATTCTCCCATATACTATCTTCATTTTATCAAATCCAAATAAAATATAAAGCATTATTGTCCACGCATTCATTTATATTCCAAAGGATTGATTGCTACGACTGCTTCCTTCGTGTACCGCCTCTTCCATTTTTTCCGATAACCCATTTTGCAGCAAATACATTTTATAGTACAACCCTTTTTGTGCCAGTAATTGTTGATGGTTGCCACGTTCGACAATTTTTCCTTTATGAAGGACACAAATAAGATCCGCTTCTTGAATCGTCGACAGTCGATGAGCAATGGCAATCGTCGTCCTGCCTTTCCGCATTTTTTCCAGAGATGATTGGATTAATTCTTCCGTTTCCGTATCAATATTCGCAGTTGCCTCATCGAGAATGAGGATTTTCGGATTCATCGCAATTGTCCGGGCAAATGCGATCAACTGTCTTTGTCCGCCTGAAAGAGTTGACCCTCTTTCATTGACTGGATAAAGATATTGTTCCGGTAAATCTTTTATGAAGTCATGTGCTTGAACAAATTTGGCAGCCTCAACGATTTCTTTGTCGGTTATTTCTTGATTATACAATCTGATATTCTCTTTGACTGTACCATAAAACAAGTACGGGTCTTGTAAAACTAACCCGATTTTTCTTCGTAATTCTTCTATCGGATAGGTTTTGATTGAAATTCCATCAATGAATATCTCTCCACGGTCAAACTCATAAAACCGCATAAATAGATTTATAATCGAACTTTTTCCACTACCGGTATGACCAACAAATGCAATTGTTTCACCGGGATTCACTGTAAATGTAATATCTTTCAATATATCTTGCTTGCCGTCATAAGTAAACGAAACATGGCGAAATTCAATTTTCCCTGATGCAATTTCCAAACCTTCCACTTCTGTTTGTTGAGGAGCCAACTCTTTTTCATCCAAAAGATGAAAAACCCGTGAAGCGGAAACGATCGCTTGTTGATAAAAACTTAATTGCTCCATAAAGTTATTAACCGGTTCAAAAAGTCGACTTAAATAGGTGGTAAAGGCAAATAATACCCCAAGCTCCACAGATGTTTTCATGGAGGTAATCCCAAAAAAGCTTAATATCATAATAAGGCCTAATATATACACTAAATCTACTGCCGGGCGTAATAATAGTCCATCAATCTTGATTTTTCGCATGCCTGAACGGTAGTGAGCATCATTAATAGCTGCAAACTCTTTACACATCCGTTCCTCTTGGCGGAATATTTGAATAATTCCCATTCCCTGTAATGATTCATTTAATTTGGCATTCAGTTGCCCAAGTAATTCCCGTAACTCACTATAAAATTTCGAACTTAATTTTCGATATAAATGGATAATATAGAATAAAACAGGTAAAAGGAAAAGACATAGTGCTGCAAGTTTAATATCGAGAACAAACATAGCGATGAAAATACCGATAATCATAAAAAAGCTTTGAAGAAAAATTGCCAATACACTAACAAACATGTCTTTTATTGCTTCAGTATCATTGGTTACTCTTGATACAATCGTTCCCCCGGGGGTTTGATCAAAAAACTTCATTCCAAGCATTTCTACCTTACTGAATACATCAATACGTAACTGTTGAATGATTTTTAAAGCAATCTCTTGAAATTTTACTGATTGTAAATACATAATAAGAGAATTGAACATCTGAATAACGATATAAGTTATAGCTAATATAATAATAGGTTTCGATTCGAAATTTCTCGGTGTTACATAATCATCTATAAAGATTTTTATAAAAATTGGACCAATAACTTCACCAACCGTTGTCAGAACTAATAGTAAAAAGGCAAATAGTAATGATTTACCGTGCGGCTTTGTATAACGTAACAGACGGTACAAAACTTGTCGTTGTTGCTTAGCATCCAAATGCACATTTTTCGATAATGGCTCCATGTCTCATCCTCCATCTTCCACAAGCGATTCCAGTTGCTGATGAAGATACATTTCTCTGTACCAGCCTTGTTCACTTACTAAATTTTCATGAGTACCACTTTGAATAACTTTTCCTTCATCCAATACAAGAATTAAATCGGCATGTTGAATGGCACTGAGTCGATGCGACGTGATGATTGTGGTTTTCCCGGAACGGTTTTGTTTTAATGCTTGCAGGATGGATTCTTCCGTTTTTGCATCGACGGCTGACAAGGAATCATCTAAAATTAATATTTCCGGATTCAAAAGTAGTGCCCGGGCAATCGCAATTCGTTGTTTTTGACCACCGGACAAACTTACTCCCCGTTCACCGACAACCGTTTCGTACCCCTGTGCAAATTCAATAATATCTTCATGAATATTGGCAATCTTTGCAGCAGAAATGATATCTTCATCACTCGCATTTACCTTTGCAAAGGCGATATTTTCCCGGACGGTTGTTGAAAAGAGAAAGTGGTCTTGCGGAACATAACCGAATGCTTTACGGAATTCATCAAGTTTATATTTTTGAATTGGAAGTCCCCCAATCAATACTTCACCTTCATATCCCTCAAATTCACGAATCAACAATTTAATCAATGTTGTTTTCCCACTACCGGTCTTCCCGGCAATTCCAAGTGTTTTCCCTTGTTGGAGAGTAAATGCTATTTCACGTAATACCGGGTCTGTTTTCCCCGGATAGCAGAATGAATGCACATGATAGTCAATATCACCGGTTGGGATAAGACTTATGCTCACATCTGAATCGGCAATCTCCATCTTTTCTTCTAATAATCGTTTTACGCGGTCGTATGAAGCACGCCCTCGTTCAACAATATTGAAAAACCAACCGAATGCGAGCATCGGCCAAATTAACAAACCTAAATATGTATTAAAAGAAATTAATTCACCAATTGTAATGCTTCCTTTAACAACATAGTATGCTCCGAACCCGATGGACAAGAAAAAAGAAATGCCGACACAGGCAGAAATCGTTGGGTCGTATAAGGCATCAATTTTTGCAACAGCGATGTTTTTTTCTACAACATCGGTGGATTGTTTCTTAAATGCTTCAATATCTTCCTTTTCTTGGCCGAATGTTTTGATGACCTTCATACCGGAAATACTTTCTTGGGTTTTGCCATTTAATAAAGAAAAGGCTTCTTGAGCTTTTTCAAACCGTGCATGAAGTTTGGTCCCATACCAATTAGTTAATAAAGCAATTAGCGGTAGTGGAAGTAAGCTGATTAATGTCAATTGCCAACTGATTGTTGCCGCCATGGTAATAATGACAAATCCGCCTGTTGCTAAAGAGTCAACAGCAGTTAGAACTCCGCTGCCGGCTGTTTGCTGGATTGCCTGTATATCATTGGTGGCATGTGCCATTAAGTCACCGATACGTTTCCGTTGATAAAAAGAGGAGGGCATCTTTGTAAAGTGTTCATAAAGTTGACTTCTTAAAATCCGTGCTAATTTCACAGAACTACCAAAAATATAAATCCTCCAATAATAGCGTAATATGTACATAAGTAATGATGTTATAATAAGGGCAAAAACCCATATACCCATTTTCCCCCATGTCAAACGGTTGCTGCCAATATCATCAGCCACAAAACCGATAATTTTGGGCGGAATTAGTTGCAACAACGCAACAAATAATAACAATATGATGCCAATCATATACGACTTCTTTTCTTTTTTAAAAAACCATGCTAATTCGAAAAAGACTTTCATAGCTCCCCTCCATATTTTGATGATATAAGATCCTTACAAAATTTATACATCTCTATGTACAAAAAAGATCGTTCATATCGGATCTGTTCCGATAAAAACGATCATATTCGTATATGGACAAAATCAATGTTTGACTTCGATTATTATAGAATCCATATATTTGAAAACTCTTTTTAAAAGAGCAGTAAAAAATTACTTCGGTTGTTGTTTATTAATGGCATTCATCATTTGATTAATTTTTTTCTGACTCGGCTTCATTCCCATTTGCATCATCATCACGCGAATCATTTGTTCATTGATTGGTGGATTTTTCTTCAAATAGTCCATCATATAACGGCGTGCAAGGAAAAATCCGATGGCAATTCCTGCTAAGAGGGCAACAAAAATTAGTAAATATCCCCACCAAACCATTGCAAATCCTCCTTCTTGTTGTCTACTATTCAGTTTACTAAACGTACTTTCATTTTACAATACAGAACCTTTAAATTTTCCCATGTTTTGGTGAAAATTTCAATACTTAATTAACAAAATCACTAGAAACTATTCACCGGGAGGATAGAGTTTCCAAATAATGATGATCCTTCATCGGTTTAATCCAACCAAAACGTTCATTATCCAAATCAACAACTAGAAAATTGAATTCAGTCTTTCTTAACGCTTCCATAAATATCATATCGATATCCATTGTCCCGGTCGATTGCATAACACATTTTTTTGGATATATTTTAAAATTAACTGAACCTCGACTGTTTTCTACGAGAAACATCCCATTATTCATAATGAAATCTTTTCTTCCTTGTAATTGTTCGATTAGTTGTTTATAAATTTGGATTGCCGGTATCGACGAAGAAATATAGTCAATTTGTTTTGAAAGGATCTTTTTCGTTTTAATATTTGCTGTTTCATATTCCTTAAATAAATGATAAAAGAAATACTCTCTACCATAGTAAAAATTTGCAAATAATTCCTTAATGATATACATATCGTATTTTCTCATAATCTCCCGCCCCTTTTTCGTATAATTGGACAAATCTTTTATATATATTTTAATAGGCGGGAGACAAAAAAAATGTCGCTTTATTGAGAAAAATTTCTTCTATATTTGTCGAATTCTTGTAGTCTTTGGTCAAACACTCATTTTTAAATGATTAATGGTATCTTTTTCGTTTCTTAAGTTGCTTCAATTTTTCAGGTGTAACATCATTTCCATTCGGATCAATGACTGTTACATTTTCAATTGTTTTTTTAAATGAATTTCGGAAGGATTGCAAATATTCACTTCTCAATTTTGACTGTTCTTTTGCTTCTTCCACTGTCAACCCTTCCCTTTTCTTCTTTGCTGCCAATTCATTAATTCTGGCCAGTTTTTCTTTTGAAAGCATATGAAAACTCCTTTATTTATAATTAACATGGTTATCTTTGTTATTGACTTGCATTTCTTGACAATATTCTTGAAAACGTCTATGTACGGTTGCCTTGGATACTGAATATCCGAATCCCCTTAACGTTGCGGCTATATCTGAAAAAGTCAGTCCCATGTTTCGTAATCGAATAATTTCTTCCAATGGAACTTCTTTTCTATCACGGCCGGCATTTTCACCACGATTTGATAAATTCTGCTCCGGTCTGTATCCGGCCCGAACAGCACGTTCCATCCCGCGCTTGATTTTACTGTTATGTAACTTTCTTTGGTATTCTTCCACAAGACTTATAATTTTTAATACCATTGAATCCGCTTCGGAAATTTGTAATTCACCTTGATGAGAGATTGTATAAATTTTTACTCCCAGTTTAAACAATACGTGAAGAAGGGCGATTTTTGCATTCCCTCTGGCAAGTCTCGTTTCATCTTGAATTAAAAGTGCTTGGATTTGGTGTTCTTTAATTTTCTCCAATATTTCAAGGATGCCAGGTCTGTCAAAATCATACCCGCTTGCTTGCTCACAAATTGTATCAACGACTTGAAATTGATACCTTTCTGAAAGAGCTTTAAGTTCTTCTTCCTGTCTGGCCAATGATGTTTCTTGTGACTCTTTTTCCGTACTTACCCGACAATAGATGATCGCTTTCAAAACAACACCTTCTAAAACATTGTTTGTATTATAGTATATATTATTCATTCATACTTGTCATTTCAACTGTATATTGTTCTAAATCTTTATGATCCTCTATTTTTTCCGTTTCATCGCTTGAGGATGATAATATATGTACATAAATGAGTCCACAAATAAATGAAATGAGTAATAATAGAATCACATAAGAATAATTTTTCCACAATTTTTGCAATAACATTCGATCACCCCGTTAACGAATATTAGTTCGTAACCCTATTATAAAACGAACGTATATTTGAGTCAAGAAAAATTTCGAACTTATGTTTGTCAAAATGATGTCAGTTATGATATACTATAGAAAAATATGCTAAGGGGTGTTGAATATGACTAAATTATCCAAACGTCAACAGGAAATTTTAGATTTTATTAAAAAAGAAGTACGAGAAAAGGGGTATCCACCATCGGTTCGTGAAATTGGTGAAGCGGTTGGTCTATCCTCCAGTTCAACGGTACACGGCCATTTAGCCAGACTTGAGAGCAAAGGACTAATCCGCCGCGACCCTACTAAACCGAGAGCGATAGAAATTCTCGACAATAAAGGGTTGAATGAACCTGATGTTCCTGTGCGGAAAGTGCCAATTGTCGGTAAAGTAACTGCCGGAATGCCTATTACCGCTATTGAAAATATTGAAGACTATTTTCCTCTGCCGGAAAAAATTGCTCCTAGTGGAGATCCTGTTTTCATGTTGGAAATTATGGGAGAAAGTATGATTGAGGCAGGTATTTTAGATGGAGACTATGTAATTGTCCGACAACAAAGTACCGCAGAAAACGGTGATATCGTTGTCGCTTTAACTGAGGAAAATGAAGCAACTGTAAAACGTTTTTATAAAGAGAAAAACTATATCCGGCTACAACCGGAAAACGCAACAATGGACCCAATTATTGTTCCGAATGTTTCGATACTTGGAAAAGTAATCGGCGTCTATCGACAAATATATTAAACTTTTATAATCATAAGAAAAGCGCAGAGCGCCCGCTTAGCGACGTACAAACTGGAGCGCCCCGCAATGAGAACAGATTTGCTTCCTCGAATAGGCATCGCACGAAGAAAAAGCGATTAGCTTTTTCGAGGACTTTGAATAATCTTCCTTGAATAAGCATCGCACGAAGAAAAAGCGAGTAGCTTTTTCTAAGGAAAAGGAAACACGGCGAGGGACGAGCCGATAGTTGACTTATCGTAGTGAAGCTACTCCTAGAGTGAACTTCATGAGTAATCTTCCTTGATATACTTCATGAAGCTTTGCGACGAGCTGAACATCCGCTTCCTCGAATAGGCTATGGCGCAGGAGCACATTAAAGGGGAGTTAGTTTCTCAGTCGCTGGCGCTCGTAGCTAGACAATAAAACTAATCCCAAGTTAATTGCTTGTATTTTTATACTTTCTTATACTATATGAAAGGGTGCCTCCCAAAAAGGATGCACCCTTAAAAATTAATATAATTTCAAATATTGTTCTCTCTCCCAAGGTGTCACTTGCGTACGGAACATATCCCACTCAATTTCTTTCGCTTCGATAAAGTTTGTTAAAATATGTTCTCCTAATGCTGACATAATGATTTCATCTTCTTGCAATTTCTCTAAAGCTGATTGCAATGTTCCGGGAAGATCATTAATTCCTTCTGCCTCACGTTCTTCTTTTGTCATGACGTAAATATTTCGATCTACCGGACTTGGAGGTGTTAGTTTGTTCTTGATACCATCTAATCCAGCTTTCAATATAACCGCCATAGCTAAATACGGATTAGCAGACGGGTCTACGCTACGCAATTCAATACGGGTACTCATCCCTCTTGAAGCAGGAACCCGAACCAATGGACTACGGTTGCGTGCCGACCATGCAACATAAACCGGTGCTTCATATCCCGGTACTAACCGTTTGTATGAGTTAACTGTTGGATTTGTAACAGCCGTAAAGTTTGGCGCATGTTTCAAAACTCCAGCCATAAATTGATAGGCTGTTTCACTTAATTCCAATTCACCTGTTGGATCATAAAATGCATTGGCACCCTCTTTAAACAAAGAAATATTACAGTGCATTCCGGAACCGTTAATTCCAAAAAGCGGTTTTGGCATAAATGTTGCGTGAAGACCATGTTTACGTGCAATTGTTTTTACAACCAGCTTAAAAGTTTGGATTTCATCACAGGCAGTAACAACATCTTCGTATTTGAAATCAATTTCGTGTTGACCGGGTGCTACTTCGTGATGGGATGCTTCAATTTCAAAACCCATATCTTCCAGTTCAACGACAATGTCTTTTCGACAGTTTTCACCTAAATCAGTCGGTGCCAAATCAAAATAACCGCCATGATCGTTTAATTCCATTGTCGGTTCTCCGTTAGCATCCAATTTAAACAAGAAAAATTCAGGCTCAGGACCTAAATTAAATTGTGTAAAACCGAGTTCTTTCATTTCTTCAACAATTCGTTTTAAATTGTTACGCGGATCTCCCATAAACGGTGTACCATCCGGATTGTAAATATCACAAATCATCCGAGCCACTTTACCACGACCGGCCGTCCACGGAAAGACCACCCAAGTATCCAAGTCCGGATATAAGTACATATCACTTTCTTCAATACGGACAAATCCTTCAATCGATGAACCGTCGAACATGATTTTATTATCCAGTGCTTTTTCAAGTTGGCTCAATGGAATTTCTACATTTTTAACCGTTCCTAAAATGTCTGTGAATTGCAAACGTATGAAAGCCACGTTTTCTTCTTTTGCCATCCGAATAATATCATCGCGATTATATTTTTTTCCCATTGTCTTTTTCCTCCATCATTTTCTTTAATAATCTTTAACTCTATTGATTGTGATAACTTCATTAATACGAATGCGGTTCTTTTTTGTACGCTCCTAGTGAAAGAAACGATACATGTCCCCTTGCCGTAAATCAGAACGATTGATTCGACTGTTGGTAAGTAACTCATTCCTTAAGATCTTTCTTAGTTCTTTTTCCGAAATTTCTTGGTCTCTTTCCTTTTTTCGGTTTTGCTTTTCTAACTTTTCCAGTTCCTTCATCGCAAAGATTTGTTTAATCCCTGCGATATTAACGCCTTGATCTAAAAGGTCTTTAATTTCCAAGAGCTTATCGATATCATTCAAAGAAAACATTCGCTGGTTCCCTTTTGTCCGTGCCGGAACCACCAATTGATGTTCTTCGTAGTACCGAATTTGTCTCGCTGTAAGTTCCGTCAGTTCCATCACAGTTCCTATAGGAAATAAAGGTAGGGATCTGCGAATTTCTTTTCCGCTCACCTTTCCGCCCCCTTTACAAATTATTTATTATCATTATATCCAATGTTAAATATAATGTCAACAACATGTGAGCATATCTAACATATTATTTACGACTTAAATGATGGATGTAGAAATAAAAAATGGTTCACCGA
Source organism: Caldibacillus thermoamylovorans (assembly GCF_000751775.1). GTDB lineage: Bacteria > Bacillota > Bacilli > Bacillales > Caldibacillaceae > Caldifermentibacillus > Caldifermentibacillus hisashii. The sequence goes on along the minus strand of NZ_CCRF01000049.1, from coordinate 4,191 downwards.
CAAAGAGCTAATTTTTTAAAAACTTAAACCGACCATTGTTTGTACATATCGACCATTTCGAAAGAACTTTTTGGGTTCTAATCAAAAGATGGCTGGGGTGTTTTTTCATGTTTATTCAATGGTGATTAACTGTTTTTCAATTAACCTGTTGACGGCAAGACAAATAGCAATTTTGACATGTTCATAAGTTAATCCCCCCTGAACATAAGCAATATACGGAGGGCGTATTGGGCCGTCTGCAGATAATTCAATACTTGCACCTTGAATAAAGGTACCTGCGGCCATAATCACATCATCTTCATACCCCGGCATATAACTTGGATAAGGTGTAAATTTTGAATTAACAGGAGAAGCATACTGAATTGCTTGACAGAAAGCGATCATTCTATCCTTATCATTAAATTGAACAGATTGAATGAGGTCGGTCCTTTTTGCATCCCAAGATGGATTTGTATTCAATCCGATACGTTCCAACATCGCTGCAGTAAATACGGCACCTTTTAATGCTTGACCAACAATATGGGGTGCTAGGAAAAAACCTTGATACATTTCAAGTAAGCTATATAGGGAGGCACCAGCTTCACCACCCAGTCCGGGAGCCGTTAATCGAAAAGCACATTTATTTACCCACTCTCTTTTCCCGACAATATAGCCTCCCGTTTTTACAATGCCGCCTCCTGGATTTTTTATTAACGAACCGGCCATTAAATCGGCACCGACATGAGTTGGCTCCAATTCTTCAACAAATTCTCCATAACAATTATCTACAAAAATAACTACATCTTTTTTAATCTCTCTAACAAAATCAATCATTTCTTTTATTTCATTTACAGTAAATGATGGTCGGTCGGCATAACCTTTTGAACGTTGAATCCCAATCATTTTTGTTTTCGGATGAATACGTTCAGCAATGTTTTTAAAATCAGGTCTCCCCTCCTGTGTAAGCGGAACGGTTTGATAACCAATGCCAAATTCTTTTAAATTTCCATTTTCTGACCCGCGTATACCAACGATTTCCTCCAAAGTATCATAAGGATTGCCGGTAATATAAAGAAGTTCATCTCCCGGCCTTAGAACTCCGAATAAGCATGTAGAAATGGCGTGGGTACCGGAAATAATTTGTGGCCTGACCAATGCAGCCTCGGTACCAAAACAATCGGCATATACTTTTTCTAACGTATCTCTACCAATATCATCATAGCCGTATCCCGTTGAAGGAATAAAATGTGAATCACTGACTTCATTTTTTTGGAAACTTTTCAATACACGATATTGATTGTTTTCGACAATTTTATCAATTTGATCATGTATGGGTCGAATTTTCATTTCCACCTCATTAATAATTGATTGAAGTTTTGCATTGTTGGTTAGTACATTTTCCATGTTATTCTCCATCTCCGTCATTTTGTTTCTTGATTTCCCCATATAGAGGGGAGTGGGCAAAAATATAGCCTTTACATTGATAGGTTTCGTCACTTTCCAAAAATTTGAGCTCCCGTAAAATGGTTTCCTCTTTTAGCCGGGCTAATAATTTTCCGGATGTCGAGGGCAAGTTGACTTCATATTGGACCATTTCTTCTATCATCATCTCTTCAATTTTACGCTTTAGTCGCTCACGATCAGCAAGGTTTAAGGCACTGATTTGTAACACCTTGCCGTCCGCTGTTGGAACAAAATCATTGTGGACCCGATCCATTTTATTATATAAAACGAGTTGGGGAATTTTCTCAGCATGTAACTCTTTTAATATTTTATTCACGGTTTTTTCATGTTGATCGTAATCCGGATTGGAAGCATCGATGACATGAAGCAACAGATCGGCTTCTGCAACTTCTTCCAATGTGGAACGAAATGCTGCAACCAGTGTTGTTGGTAAATCTTCAATAAAACCGACTGTATCGCTTAATAAAACAGTAAATCCGCTATGTAGCACTAATTTTCGTGTCAGTGGATCAAGGGTGGCGAATAGTTTATTTTCTTCGTAGGATGCGGCAACTGTCAATCGGTTAAACAAAGTTGACTTCCCGGCATTCGTGTACCCGATTAAGGCAATTTGGTATGTATTTTTTTTCTTTCTATTCGAGCGATAACGTTTCCGATGTTCCACAATAACAGAAAGCTGATTTTTAATTTCATTAATCCGGTTACGAATATGTCTTCGATCAGTTTCCAGTTTTGTTTCACCCGGTCCTCTTGTTCCAATTCCCCCACCAAGACGGGATAACTCGGTTCCTTGTCCAACTAATCTGGGCAATAAATACTCCAGTTGAGCGAGCTCCACCTGTAGTTTCCCTTCTCTTGACTTCGCTCTTCTCGCAAATATATCCAAAATTAATTGCGTCCGGTCGATGATTTTCGTTTGCAATTGGTTTGATAAATTTCGTAACTGGCTCGGTGTCAATTCACTATTAAAAATGACAACATCTACTTCAAGTTCTTCAATAAGATTCCGTAATTCCTCCACCTTTCCCTTCCCCAGATAAGTAGAAGAATCTGGCTTGTCTCTTTTTTGTGTCACACGAAGGATCACTTCACCATTAGCTGTATCCGTCAACGAGACAAGTTCTTCCATTGAATTTTCAAAACGGAAATCATCCATTTCCGGGAGTTGACAGCCAACGACAATAACTTTTTCTCTAGCGTTTTCCACAAAACCACCTAATTTCTTTTATAATCAATCATTATTTTTCTTATCCGCAAGTTGAACCTGCGGAGCCTCATTTATCCATTACTATATTTACACAAAATAAATTTGACTGCAAATTCGGTTCGTAAAAAAAATTTAGTTCATTATAAAAAAAACCCCAACATGCTGGGGCAAAAGATTTATCTATTTTTCAGTTCAATGTTCATCCGGAAAAATAAGATCTTGGCTGCGAATCGTCATTAATTCACTCCGGTCAAATTGATTATTAATTAATAATCTCATTGCTTGGGCACGAATCGACTTTTCAATAATATTTCTTACATAACGTCCATTTGAAAAGCGATTTCGAATAAACGATGATTTCACAAATGATAAGTGCTCTCGTAATTTTTTTTCAGCTTCATGACTTAATATATATTCTTTTTCTTTCATCATCATTTTTCCGATATCCATTAGCTGTTCAACCGTATAATCAGGAAATTCAATGATAATCGGGAAGCGTGATTCAAGACCAGGATTTAAGGCGAGAAAATGATCCATCTCGCGTGAGTAACCGGCTAATATAAGTACAAAATCATGTTGTTTATCTTCCATATGTTTGACCAAAGTATCAATGGCCTCTTTCCCAAAATCCTTTTCACCGCCACGGCCTAGAGAGTATGCTTCGTCTATAAAGAGGATGCCGCCCATAGCTTTTTTAATCAAATCACGAGTTTTTTGTGCAGTATGTCCGATATATTCACCAACTAAATCGGCTCTTTCACATTCAATCAAATGTCCCTTTGATAAAACACCAACCTTTTGAAAAAGTTTCCCGATCAGTCGGGCAACCGTTGTTTTTCCTGTTCCCGGATTTCCTTTAAACATCATATGGAGGACCTGTTTCCCAGCTTTTAATCCTTTTTCCTCCCGCTTTTTATTCACAATAATCCAAGCATATATTTCTTTAATTACGTGTTTTACATCATTTAGACCAACTAAGGAATTTAACTGTTCTTCAATTTCTCTTAATATTTCATGATCACCAGTCTGCTCTTTTGGTTCAGTAACCGGTTCAACTCTTGCTTTTCGGTTTAAAGTAATACTTATTTGACCATTATTTTTCATCCGTATTGGTTGATCCAATGTGTTCACCTCTCTTGTATGTAAAACAGTATACGCCCAGATGAAAAAAAGGTGACATTCGCCTATTTGTCGAAAAAATGTATTTCCTGCTTCACTTTTCTTTATGTTTTGACAATAATTTATGTTTAATGACAAAATCCTACTTTCCCTTTGTCAAATCTTGCGCTTTCCCAAGAAATAATGAATATTATTTCCAAATTTGCTTTCATCACGTAAAAACAGCTGATGTGATCATATCATGCACAAAGATTTGTATAAAACGAAATATGGTTCATGGAAACCTTGCTTCTCTTCCTATAAGGCTTTTAAAGGTCTTAAAATATCTTTTACTATATTTATTCATAAATAATACAAGTCATGACTCGAGTATCATATTTTCCTTAAAAGTAATACGTCCTCGATTATACTTATAGCCTACA
>NZ_CCRF01000048.1 GCF_000751775.1 Caldibacillus thermoamylovorans | reverse complement strand
AGCCTACAAATAGAAAAAGAGGTATGATTTATGAAAACCATACCTCTTTTGTATTATTACTTTCCCCTACTCTAAATCAATTTGCACATTTCGTGACGGGGCAAAAGTTGATATTGCATGTTTAAAAACGAGTTGTTGTTTGCCATCGGTTTCAAATAAAACAGTAAAATTATCAAACCCTCGGACGAGACCGCGGATTTGGAAACCGTTTGTTAGGAATACGGTAACTAAAATATTCTCTTTCCGTATTTGATTTAAAAATTGGTCTTGAATATTGATCGGTTGTTTCATTCTTTGTCCTCCTCATTATTCTCCTAATTTATATATTCGCTCTAAGGTGAAGCTTTCCTGCAACGAAATCAGAAATTTTTTGTAAATTTTTTTCATATTCTTTCAGATTCGTGATATCAAACCACTCGACATCCATCTTATTCCGAAACCATGTCAATTGTCTTTTGGCAAAATGTCTCGTATTTTGTTTTAATTGGTCTACCGCTTCTTCAAGGGTAATTTTTCCGTCAAAGTAAGCGAACAATTCTTTATAGCCAATCGCTTGTGTCGCCTGAACATTTTTGAACCCTTGATCATATAAAGCTTTTGCCTCGTTGATTAGCCCATTTTCGATCATTTGGTCGACTCGTTCATTTATTCTTTTATATAAAATGTCACGATTCATTGTTAAACCAACAATCGCAACATCATATAATAATGTATATTGTTGTTTTGCTTTTAATTCCGCCATCGTTTGTCCGGTCGAAAAATATACTTCTAAAGCCCGGATAACACGGCGCTCGTTATTAGGATGAATTTGCCGGGCAGTCTCCGGATCGACTTTTGAAAGGTATTGATACAAACGTTCAATCCCTTCTAATTTCACTCTTTCTTCTAAAAGGCTACGTATTTTGTTGTTTTTTCCTTGATTAGAAAATTGATAATCATAAATAACAGCTTGAATATAAAGCCCTGTCCCTCCGACAATCATCGGTAAATGATTTCGGTCGGTAATAGCGGAAATTTTTTTTCGGACAAGTTGTTGAAAATCATATACAGAAAAAGATTCATCCGGATTTTTAATATCGATTAGATGATGTGGGATTCCTTTCATTTCCTCTTTGGAGATTTTGGCTGTCCCAATATCAAGTCCGCGATAAATTTGCATTGAATCTCCACTAATAATTTCACCATGAAATTGTTTTGCCAAATCAATACTCAATTTGGTTTTTCCCACTGCGGTAGGTCCGATAATACACAGCAACTTCTCCTTGTTCACAAAAAATCCCACTACTTTCAACACATTTATTTGAAATAATTTCCTGTCATTTTTAGTTTACCACAATAAAATAAATATGTTAAACATCAAACTATTATGTCCCGAAACAGGAAAGATATACCTCACTTTGTCGATTCATGATGGAATTTCGAAAACTTTTTTTAAAATATATGCTATAAAAAGTAAGCGTGAGGATAGAAATGTTTCCGCTAAATTTTACTGCATTTTTAGCCAGATTCGATTAGAGTAAAATTCCATCTTTTCTTCAAGCTTTCTTACATGACCCTTTTGAACATTTTTTCCATTTCATATGTTGAAAAATGAATGATAATTGGTCGTCCATGCGGGCATGTAAATGGATCACTTGTCATCCGCAATGTATCCAGCAATTGCTGAATTTCATCATGACGCAGCCGGTGATTGGCTTTAATCGAACCTTTGCAGCTCATCATAATAGCTGTTTCTTCACGCAATTTTTTAATATCAACTTTTTTCATTGTCAACACTTGTTCAATGATTTCTTGAATGGTTTCTTCTTCTTCACCGCGGGGAAACCATTGTGGGTGATTCCTGATGATAAATGTATTCGTTCCAAAAGGTTCGAGAAATAAGCCGACTTTTTTAAGTTCTTCCAGATTTTCTTCCAACTTAATAAATTCGTCGTTAGAAAACTGGAGTGTCAGCGGGATAAGCAGCTCTTGCAAATCATTTGAAACTTCCCCAATTTTTTCTTTAAAATACTCATATTTTATCCGCTCTTGGGCTGCATGCTGGTCGATGATGTATAATCCTTTTTCATTTTCAGCAAAAATATATGTGCCATGCATTTGCCCGATTGGATATAAGACCGGAATTCTACTTACCGGTTGTTTGGTAAAATCCGGGTTATTATCGAATGGTTCATGATCATCATGAGCTTTTTTCTCATTCGTTGCTTCATCAAGATCAATACCGTTCAAATTTTCCCCAATTGAATTTTCGGTTACTTTGTCAAAATTTTCCTCTTGATTATGATTCGTTTGGTGAAACGATTCTTCACTCTCTTTTATTTCGTTAACCGATTCATGTTCTTTCAGCGATTGCAAAAATAAGCCGGCTACTGTTCTTTCTTCTTTTGTTAATGTGGAGTGTCCATTGTCAATATTGGACCTTGCGACTTTCTCTCGTTTCTGATCAAACGGTTCATCTTGTTGTCCCAAGTTCTCAGGTAAATGATCTAAAGAAAGTGAAATTTGTTCCGATTTTAATTTTTCTTGTTTTGGCGCTTGACCGGCAGGGATCAGTGTCTCTTTTTTGAAGCTCTGTTTAATGGTTTCCGTAATTAATTCTGACAATTCTTTTTCCTTACTTAAACGTACTTCTAGTTTCGCAGGATGAACATTCACATCAACTAAGATGGGATCCATCGTAATGTTCAAGTAAACGATGGGAAAGCGTCCAATGGGAAGCAAGGTGTGATATCCAGCAATAACCGCATTAGAAATTGGATAATTTTTAATAAACCGACCGTTAACCATGATTGAAATATAGTTTCGTGATGCTCTGGTTACTTCCGGCAATGTGATATAACCATCGACTTGAAAATCGAGTGATTCACCGTGAATGGGAATCATTTTTTTGACAATATTTAAGCCATAGATCCCGGCGAGAACTTGCCGGGAATCTCCATTTCCGGTTGTCTGCAGAAGCGTTCTACCGTTATGAATGAGTTTCATTGCAACTTCAGGATGACTAAGTGCCAATCGGTTCATAACATCTGTAATATTTCCTAACTCGGTATGGATGGTTTTCATATATTTCAAACGGGCTGGTGTATTAAAAAATAAATCGGTTACTGTAAAATCTGTTCCTTTTCGGCTCGGAGCGGGTTCAAACAGAAGCTTCGTCCCTCCCTCTACAACGAGACGACTTCCGGGTCCACTGCCGGTGCTTGTCACCAGTTCAACTTTTGCCACCGAAGCAATACTTGGTAAAGCCTCACCGCGAAATCCGAGCGACTTGATACGGAACAAATCTTTTTCATCTTTTATTTTGCTGGTTGCATGTCTTTCAAAAGCAAGGGGTACGTCTTCCGGTTCAATCCCGGATCCATTGTCAATCACCCGGATCTTTTTCAAGCCCGCTTCTTCCACTTCCACTTCTATCATCGTACTACCCGCATCAATAGCATTTTCAACAAGTTCTTTTACAACTGATGCTGGACGTTCAACCACTTCACCTGCTGCTATTTTATTGGAAAGTACTTCATCTAATTGGATAATCTTGCCCATTTTTTCTCACCACCCAACATAATCGTTCAATTTTTATTCAGCTTTTTTTGTAACTTATATAATGCATTCATCGTATCAAGCGGAGTCATTTCTAACAAGTTCAACGATTTTAACTCATCAACCACTTTCTTCTCTTTATTTGTTAATCTGGTTGAAGCCGGTGATTTTGGTTCTTCTTGAAAGAATGATAATTGCTCTATATCCGTAGTAGTTGATTCAAATATTTGTTCCGAATTCATTTGGGTGTCTGTTTTTGCTTCTTCAATTTCTGTCATTTGATCTGGCAAGTGTGACACTTTGGCAAAATTTGGTTTTTCATCCTGATTTTCTAATTGCTGCAAAATTTCTTCCGCACGTGTAATCAACTCCGGTGGTAAGTCTGCCAATTTTGCGACATGGATACCATAGCTTTTGTCAGCAGGTCCTTCTTTTATTTTATGGAGGAAAACAACATGACCGTCTTTTTCTACTGCACTAACATGAACATTTTTCAATTTCTTTAATGATTGTTCCAAAACAGTTAATTCATGATAATGGGTCGAAAAAAGTGTTTTCGCACCGATTTTATCATGTATATATTCGATCATAGCCTGAGCAAGAGCCATACCATCATAGGTTGATGTTCCCCGCCCAATTTCGTCAAATAAAATTAAACTGTTTTCCGTTGCACCACTGATCGCATTTTTCGCTTCCAACATTTCCACCATGAATGTACTTTGGCCACTAATTAAATCATCTGCCGCACCAATCCGAGTAAAAATTTGATCAAAAATCGGCAATTCCGCCTCTTGAGCCGGGACAAAGCAGCCGATTTGTGCAAGTATGGCGGTTAAAGCAATTTGCCGCATATATGTACTTTTCCCTGACATATTTGGACCGGTAATCAATAACATTTCTCTGTCTCCATCCATAAAGCAATCATTCGGTACATAAGATTGGAGATTCATGACCTTTTCAACGACAGGATGCCTACCTTCTTTAATAATTAGTTTTCTGTCTTTTCGAAAAACAGGTTTTGTGTACATTCTTTCCTCGCTGACGGTGGCAAAACATTGTAAGCAATCAAGCTCACTTACTTGTTTCGCCAACTCTTGCAATCTTGGAATATATTCCTTTACTTGTTCACGAATTTCAATAAACAACTCATATTCGAGGTCAACACTTTTTTCTTCTGCTTCCAGAATAATACTTTCTTTTTCCTTTAATTCCGGTGTAATAAATCGTTCGGCATTGGCCAAGGTTTGTTTTCGTTCATAGGATCCATCTTTTGGAAGAAGGTGGAGATTAGCCTTTGTCACTTCAATATAATACCCAAAAACCCGGTTATAACCGATTTTTAACGACTTAATTCCTGTCTTTTCCCGTTCATTCTTTTCCATTTCACTGATCCATACTTTTCCGTTGCGACTGGCATAGCGATAAGAATCCAAGCGGTCATTATAACCATCGCGAATGATTCCCCCTTCCTTTACCGATAATGGAGGAGTTTCAATAATTGCCCGGTCAATCATGTCAGCCAGTTCAGTACATGGGTCAAGGTTTTTCGCCCTTCTTTGCATTTCCGGATCTAAAATAGATTGTAAAATATGTATAATTTCCGGAATTTGCCATAGTGTTGTCTTTAAACTGACTAGATCGCGGGCATTGACATTTCCGAATGCGACACGGCCGGCAAGTCTTTCAATATCATAGACTTGCTTCAATTTTTCACGTAATTCTTGTCGTTCCATATAATGATTTTTCAGCGTGTCCACACTATTTAACCGTTGTTCAATCGCATCAATCGATAAAAGCGGGCGGTCAATCCATTGTTTTAACAACCTTCCACCCATCGCCGTCATCGTTTCATCAAGCAACCAAAGAAGGGACCCTTTTTTTCCTTTTGACCGGATCGTTTCGGTTAATTCTAAATTTCGCTTCGAATAATAATCAATTTTCATATATTGATTGACTTGATAAAACTCGACCGGTTGAATATGATCTAAATTTCGTTTCTGGGTGCGATATAAATAATTAAAGAGACGAGCAATGGTCATTCGTAATTTTTCTTGCGTAATTTTGACCAACTTATCCGAAAATACCGCCGGAATGTCGATACTTTCTTCAAAGGAGATGGCGATAGGGAAACGTTCTTTCATTTGACTTTGCAATTCCTCGGAAAAATCCGGTGAAACAACAACCTCTTTTGTTCTGAACGTGGACAGTTCATTCATGACTTCCTCGAATTCTTCTTGTATCAATGTTACCCGGCTTTCCCCCGTTGATAAATCACAAAAGGATAATCCAAAAGTACCATCGTTAAACAGGGTAATGGATGCGATATAATTATTATCTTTATCGTGAAGGCTAGTCCCATCCATCAATGTACCGGGAGTAATTAACTGAATAACTTCTCTCTTAACCATTCCCTTTGCTCGTTTCGGGTCTTCCATTTGTTCACATATCGCTACTTTATAGCCACGATTTACCAGAGTTTCAATATATCCGGAAGCAGAGTGATAGGGTACGCCACACATCGGTATTTTTTCCTCAACTCCGCCATCTCTGGACGTTAACGTAATTTCCAGTTCTTGACTTGCTTTGACAGCATCTTCAAAAAATAATTCATAAAAATCGCCTAAACGAAAAAATAAAAAGGCATCTTGGTATTCTGCCTTTATGCTCAAATATTGTTGGATCATAGGCGTATATTGTTTCATTTTTGCCCACACCTTTTCCGTTTCATTCTCAAATAATAATTATAACATATCATTATGGAGTTATCATTCGAAAAAATTCATGTTCCTTTCCCTTCATTTTTTTATAAATTTTAAAA
>NZ_CCRF01000047.1 GCF_000751775.1 Caldibacillus thermoamylovorans | reverse complement strand
TTGATTCTATAAATTTATTGATATATTTGAATCTCAGAAAAGTCTCGAGTTCACTATGTAGTGAACTTTAAAACTAAAGAAACTGGACCTCTAGTATATAATCCTTTTTCTTCATACGAAAAAGACTCGTCCAACTCAATGTTTTTAAAACTGTCTAAAATAATATTTGCTACAAGTTCTAATTGCATAAGCGCTAAGGAAGCCCCTACACAAGTATGTGTTCCATACCCAAATGCTAGATTTTGTGAGTGACTAGTGAAAGCTTTATTATCTTCAATGCTTCTATAAATATCAAATTTATCTGGATTTGAAAAGGCTTTAGGATCCCTATTAGCAGCACCAATCATATTTATAATTACTGCATTTTTAGGAATCAAAACTCCTTTGATAGTCACTTCTCTAGAAACTTGTCTAGGAATAAATTGAACTGGAGGTTTAAAACGCAATGTTTCATTAATAGCATTCTTCAAAAGCTTGCGATTATTTTTTACATCCTCGAATTGTTTTGGATTTTGAAGTAGATTGTAAAATAGCAAAGCTAAAGTTTTATCGACAGGTTCAGTTGCAGCCAATAAAATATTCAATGTTAGGGCAAGAATCTCCTGAGAAGTCATTTTTATGCCATTAAATTCTGAACGTTGTAGTATAGATATTAAATCGTTTCCAGAAGAGTCTTTTTTACTTTCTATGATTGGAAGTAAATATTTTTCTAACTGTTCACTGCACCAAAAGCAATACTCAATTTCTTCATCAGAGAGATTGAAAGAAGTAATAAATTTTGCTATGCCTTTGTGCCATTCGGCAATTTGCTCTTGATCCTTTTTATCTAAGCCCAACATATCCATTGTTGATTGAACAGCAAATATCTTGCCAAAATCATTTACTAAGTCTATTTTTCCACGATTAAGATAAGGTTTTAAGACTTCAATAGCATTTTGTTTGAATAAAGAAAGTAATCGTTTGAGATTTTCACCTGTGAGCCCTTTCATTATCATTTTCTTTTTTTCTTTATGCTCTTTTCCAGTCATTTGGGCTAAAACTCTATCACGCATAACTGGTTGAGCTCGTTTCGCTAACGTTTTAGTAGTAAATATTTCTTCATTTTCTAAAACATATTTTACATCTTCATAATTACTAACAAAATAACAGTCAATAGATTCTTCATAAAAAACAGGCTCTTGTGTTCTAAAATAAGGGAAAAACTTGTAAGGATCTTTTGAGTAAGCTTCTGAAAAAATACTTATTTTACTTTGTTGCAGCATATATAAAACTCCTTTCAAATATTAATTAATTTGTTTCAAGATGATATAGCCTTGGTTGTCACTCATCTTAATATAAAATTCTGAATTTTTTATTTTCTCTCCTAATTTCCATGGTCTATGATATGCAAGCACGGACTCTTTATAGCCTAGAATTGAAGCACCTGATAGAAAGAAAGGTAGTTCTGCTAATACGTATTTTACAGCGTGAAATAACATATTATCTGTAATTTCTATATCTTCCATATTTAAAGACTTCGCTCGGCTAGAAAGTGCATCATGAGACATTGCCAAACAAGATTTCCTAAATTTTTCATCTTTTTCAAAGTAATAAATTACGTTTTGATAAACTTCATTATAAATTTTGTTGTTTTTAAAATCTGAAAAAGTATATATATCAATCTCTCTACCATTTTTCCTTAATGCTTCTTCGCTAAAACGGAAATGACGTCTGATTTCCTTTCTGACTTTTCTTTCCGCTTTTGTTGTAGGAGTTCCGAGGGCTTCAAGTAAGTTCTTAGCTTCATCTCCAGCTAATAAAACGGTCACATTTTTGAAATTTTTTGATGACCAATCAATAAGTTGGTGAATATAGTTTTGTGAAAACTTACTGTTAAAGGGACTGATACCTAAAAGTATGTGAGTCTTATTCTTATAAATTTTCTCACAATTTCTAGATAGTGGAACAACATAGAACAAATCTTTAATAACTTGTTGCATTTAAAAACCCCTTTCCCCAATTATAATTAACCAGTTAATATTAACCGATTAATATTAACTGGTTAACGATAATATAACACACCCCAAAAATATTGTCAAACATTATCGAATTGAACAAATTATTATTCGAACCCCCTTGACAACACACGAAAATTCCTTTAGTATTATTGTTAACCGGTTAACAATAAGATAGAAAGCACTAAAGGGAAAGTTTTAAAAGCATCCATCACAAGAATTCATCACAACTAGAGAATCGATCAGAAGAACTGAATCGAGTGATAATAAGAATGTATTGTTTGGCGTTTCATGGATATTGACACAATTTCACATTGTTGTTTATCTAACCCGTTGATGAATATAGTTTTGGGAAAACTTATTGTTAGAGGGACTGATACCTAAGAGCATGTGAGTCTTATTCTTATAAATTTCCTCGCAATTTCTAGATGGTGGAACAACATGGAACAAATCTTTTAATAACTTGTTGCATTAAAAAAACTCCTTTCCCTAACTATGATTAATAAGTTAACATTAAACATTTAACATAATATAACACAACTCAAAAACATTATTGAGTTATGCGAATTATCATTTAAATATTTTTCCTTTATTTCTTGACAACACGTAAAAATTCCCTTACCATTATTGTTAACTGGTTAACTATCGTAAGGAGGATAAAAATGGAAAGCACTAAAAAGAAAGTTCTAAAAGCATTACAAGAATTCATCACAACTAGAGAATCGATCAGAAGAACTGAATCGAGTAATAATAAGAACGTATTGTTCGGTGTTTCATGGACATTGACACAATTTCACATTGTTGCCCTTCTGAAAGAAAATGAATTAATGAATAATACAACCTTAGCTAAAGAACTTAATATATCTAAACCAGCGGTAACTAAAGCAACAAAAAAATTACTGGAGAAAGGTATTATTAAGGAAAAACAAAATGAAGGAAATAAAAAAGAAATTTTCTATGTTTTAACTGAAAAAGGGGAAACAATGGCCGCAATTCATGAGAAGCTGCATAAGGAGGCTGAAGAACAATATTTATCACTTTTAGATAACTTCAATAAGGAACAACTTGAAACAATCATATTATTTTTAAATACGCTTACTAATCATTTGAAAAATGAAAATATGAAGTAGGAGGGAAGAGCTTTGGATAAAGCCCTTCAACAAAAAAGCAAAGTTCTGGTTCTTCTCCTAAGTATTTCAGCTTTTTTTGCGTCATTAAATCAAAATATTTATTCCCCTTTGATTCCTCTTATTCGAGATACTTTTGACACAACGATTTTTTGGGTGGATTTAACAGTTAGTGGTTTTATCTTTATTATTTCTATCATGCAAGTAATATTAGGAACATTTATTGATTCTGCTAATCAAAAAAAGTTAATGATCACTAGTCTTTTGATTACAAGTATCTCAACCTTATTTTGTGCATTTACAACAAATTTTATGGTATTTTTTGTTGCACGAATGTTTCAAGCCATCGGTACAGGAATGATTCCGTTGATTGCAGTGAATGTCATTGCATATTTATTTGAAGGGGCAGAACGGGGCGATGCAATGGGAACATATCAAATCTTATTGACATTAGCCCCCGCACTTGCGCCGATCTTGGGAGGATTCATTGGACAATACTACAATTATTCAGGTGTATTTTTATTTCTATTTGTCATTTCAATGACATTGTTGATTTTTTTAGGATACAAACTTCCAACATTAAATAGTAAACAATTATCCGATAATAAAAATAAAGCTCAAACACTTCTAAAATATCAAATTTTATGGGCAAATAAAAAAGGCATGAGTGTTATCGGAATTGGTTTTTTCGTCTTTCTGGTATATTTTTCAATATTGACATATTTACCTGTTTTATTGCACGATCACTATCAAATATCTTTACAGATTATCGGATTATTATATTTGCCTTTGACAATTAGTATGATTATAGGTAGTACCCTATTTAAAAAGTTACAAAGAAGATTTAATTCAGAAAAGTTATATCGTGCAATTTTATACTTAATGCCATTTTTCATTATATTATTTGGTTTAATGATGAAAAAGAACATTATCATATTAAGTATTATTTTATTCATTTATGGTGTTTTACTAGGATTCTCTCCACCATTATTTTCAACAATCATTAGTAGTCAATATACAAATGAAAAAGGATTGGCATTAGGAATATTTAATTTTGTACGATATTGTGGAATGGCAATAGGAGCAGGAATTGTCGGAATTAGCTTTCTGAGTTCCTCTTCCTTATTTCTTATTCTAGGAATCGTGTTTTTAGTGATTTCGTTCATGATTAATCAGATTTTAAAATAAAAAATGGTTTCTTCATCCTTTATTTACAATGGTTCTATGTCAATTGTTGGGGTGCACTTGATGTGAAGTGCACCTCTTTTATATGTATGAAAGTTAAATAAGTGAGCATAATACCTTATTTCTAAGTCGTTGAAAGTTGCGAATACCATAAGACATTCGTTTAATGACTTTCATTTTATTGTTAATCCCTTCTAAATAACCGTTAGTGTAGGGATAAATAAACGAATTGATGATTTCTTTCTCCCAGCTTTTAAAGGTTCGTTTCATGTACTGATATTCGTCCAGTCCTGATTCGTCAATCGCTTGATACAGTTGTTCTAAGTTCAACCTTACATTGCGTTCATTGCTTTGTGTCATCCATTTTTTAAAGACTTCTTTCACTTGGTAAGCTTTCTTTAAATCGGGGGACAACTCTAAATAATATTGCAGGAGCTCCTGTTCTCTTGTGGTTAACTTCTCTTTCGGTTTATGTAAGAGAAAACGTAACTTTTTCATCGATTTTCGATCTTTGTCTTGGAACGACTTTTGTACTCTCTTTCGTACTCGTTCAAGTGCCCAGAAGTTATGACGAGCATAATGGAATTTGTCCACGATGATAATTGGATTTTGAAAGAGTTGTTGAGCCAATATTTTATACGGCTGCCACATATCCATGACCACCATTTGAACACGATGAGTCGGTAAAGAACGAAAATAATCTTTTAGCGTGGACAACTTACGGTCTTGAATCACATCAAATACCTTGAAGCCTCGAGGGTCTCCGATGACACATTGATATTTTCCTTTTTCGGTTGTCCCCTTTTTTTAACCACTGAAACATCCAAGTTATATGTGAGGAGTCCTATTTTTCGTTATTATGAATTTTGGCTTCTCAATTCAACACGACGGATTTTTCCTGAATCTGTTTTTGGTAAAGATTGAACAAATTCAACTAATCTTGGGTATTTGTAAGGTGCAGTAAGTTGTTTAACATGATCTTGAAGTTCTCTAACTAAATGTTTACCGGCTTCAATTCCGTCTTTAAGAACAACAAAAGCTTTCACCACATTTCCCCGAATCGGATCGGGATGGGCAACAACCGCACATTCTTTTACAAATTGATGTTTCATTAACGCATCTTCCACTTCAAAAGGTCCAATTGTATATCCGGAACTAATGATCATATCATCGCTTCTTCCGACAAACCAATAATAATTATCCTCATCTTTATAGGCAAGATCTCCGGTTACAAAATAATTCCCTTTAAAAGCTTTTTCAGTTCTTTCGAGATCTTCGTAGTATTTGACAAAAAGTGCCGGGAAATCTTTTCGTAAGGCAATATTCCCTTTTTCACCTACTTTTACCGGCTTCCCATCTTCATCAACAATCTCCACAAATTCCGGCATAATCGGTTTACCCATTGATCCCGGTCTGATTTCCATTCCTTTTACGGTTCCGATGACAAGCGTACTTTCTGTTTGACCATAGCCATCACGAACCATGATATTAAATTGATTTTGGAAGATATCGATGACTTCCCGATTTAATGCTTCTCCGGCTGAAACGGCACTTTGTAAATGGGATAAATGATATTTCGATAAATCATGGACTTTTGCCATTAGTCGATATTCTGTTGGCGTACAGCAGAGAACATTCACTTTTTCTTGATCCAGTATTTTTAAATAGGTTTCCGGATTAAACCTGCCTAAATATACCAGCCCGGTCGCCCCCATGCCAAGTACAGAAAGGAAAGGACTCCACACCCACTTTTGCCAACCGGGGCCTGCAGTCGCCCAAACAATATCCCCTTCATGAATATCGAGCCATTGTGTCGCGGCAATCCGTAAATGTGCATATGCCCAACCATGTACGTGAACAACTCCTTTTGGTTGTCCGGTTGTTCCGGAAGTATACGTAATTAATGCATAGTCATCCCTTGAAGTTTCTACCTTTTTAAAAATTTCTGATTCATTTTCAGCAAGTTCTTCCATTTGCTTCCAACCGGGTACTGACTCTGAAAAAGTAATTTTATATTGTAAATTGGTCGCTTCATTTGTTATTTTGTCGATTTCTTCACAAAATGAAAAATAAGAAATGATTGCTTTCACTTTCCCATTATTCAGCCGAAAAAGAATATCTTGCGCCCGAAGTAACTCAGAACCCGGGATGATAACAAGACCGGCCTTCCAACAAGCAAAATAAATAATATAGGTCTCAATCATCCGCGGGACCATGATAAAAACACGGTCGCCCTTTTTTAAGCCTAATTTTTTTAAGGCATTTGCAAGTTTGTTGCCCCGTGCAATGAACTCTTCATAAGAAATTTCTTTCCGATCGCCATTTTGACTAATAAATTTCAAAGCAATTTTACTCGATTTATGTTTTTCAATTTCATCAATAATATTATATTTTGTAGGCGCAATTAAACTTTTCAATGTAATTGACTTGTTTTCCACCATTATTAATCACACTTTCTATTTAAATTAAATCGAATATGTATATTATACCTCAACATATTACTAAATGTTAGTACTAGGTAATAAATTTTTTCAAAAAAATTTTTCCAAATAAAGAAAACTCGGCGATTGCCGAGCCTTTAGGCGGTGGCAAAGCCGTAGTTCACCGAAAAAATATAAAATTTTTTCGGCTGCGATGTATTCCAGTGAAGCTTTCCTTATGCACTTATACTTAATTCTTAAAATTTCCCACTACGTCGAATTCGCTTCTTTTCTGGAAATTTATACTTTCTTAACGTATAAAGAAACTCGGGGGTCCGAGCTTTAGGTGAGAGAAGAGCACAGTTCAACGAAAAAATACCCTGGTTTTTCGATTCCGATAAAACGCTTCGTTGCTTTCCTTGTGCACTTTTCCTTCATTCTTTTAATTTCCCGTACCAAGCAAATTCTCTCTTTTGCTGGAAATTTATACATTCTTCATGTAAAACAAAAGGAGTCTGACCCCACATGATATCATTTTAAGGTTTATCACCATTGTACCGTGTTGGAAGTGAGTGTCAGACAGAACCAAATAGTATTATCAATAAATTTTCGTTATTCCTCTTCCCCATCTACAAGAAAATCCGGGTTTAATTCTTCAAACTCCTCATCGTCAATATCGAGATCCCAATCGTCATCTTCAAAATCTTCATCACTTAATCGGACAACTACTTTCGTTTCACCAATCAATTCGACTAAAAATTCGCGTTCGACCGTAACAACCAGTTTATTCCCATTCGGTGAAATGACTGCTTCGACACAATTCGGTTGTTGAAGTACTTGTACATTGACTTCTTTATCGGCAATGGTTTTGTCATCTTTATATTTTAATTTGATGACATCTTTGTATTCGACCCGATCAGTTGCAACATCCGTTTTCGTATTATCATTGCAGGAATACCAGCAGTTAATATCATAATGTCCACTTACTTCCACAGTTTTTCCGACTTTCTCCGCTTTATATGCATGGTTGATAATCCATGCACCAAGGATACTGGACGGAGCATGGTTTGGTCGGATTGTATGATTGGAAGTGGTATTTTTTCGCCCTTTCGCAACGACCGCTTTTGTAATAATCTCTCTTGTATTTCCCATGCGAGCGTAACCTCCTCAAGTTTTATCACTTCATCCTATGCGGGACAAAAAACCAGTGTGCGTAAATTTTCTTGGAAGTTCGTTTTCAAGGAAAATGACTAAAGGAAGAGAGGTTGGCAATTGTCTACCGGCAGTCGATACGAAGCAGATAAAATGATTAACGGAAGATTGAGTTTACACTGTTACGGGTGATCTTCGTTTTCCTTATTTCCGGTTATTTTTATTAAATGGGTTTCAGGCCTTGCTCCCAATCGTAACGGTAATTGCGTCGTTCCATATCCGTTGCTTATTAATAAGGTTGTTTCTTGTCCTTGATACAATTTCCCCTTTGGATATAGACCAAGCCCAAATAAACGGATTTGTCCTCCATGGGTATGACCGCTTAACAACAAAGAAATACGATGTTCTTTTTTTACATCATTCCAAATTTCCGGATTATGGCAAATAACAATTTTAAACGATTCCTTGTCTACAGGTTCTAAAACACTCTTCAAACAAATGTCCTGATATTTTATTTCACCGATCCCAATGATATATAATTTTTCCCCTTTATCTGATTGAAGCACTCGATAATCATTTTCTAAAACAGTGACAAAATTTTTATGGAAGATTTCCATCAATTTTGTTCGGTTCTTCTCATAGTCATTATTTCCCCAAATAAAGTAGATGGGGGCTATTTCATTTAGTCGCCGTAAGTTTTCTTCCGTTCTCGTATAGGGAACTCCTTTTTCTGTTAAATCACCGCCAATGATGACAAGATCAGCTTTCCCCTTAACTTGATCAATGATTTTTTCACTGATAAGACGTCGATGGATATCAGATATGAAAAAAATGTTGATTTCGCCAAAGGAAACGGGGAACGAAGGAAAAGATAACTTGTGTTTAATCATATGATTTTCTTGAGCGACTTTCCACATATACCAAAGGAAAAGAACCGGTAAAACGATAATAATAATCAATAAAATTTCCATAATATGTCTCCTAAAAAAGGCCTACCTCTGGAAGATAGACCCTTAATCGTTTATGTGTTTAACAGGATGGAAATATCCTTTTTATGATAAGTCTTGTGACATGACTGCTTTTTCACTCCGGACTTGTGCGCCTGTTTTACCTTGCAACAAGTCACCGTCAGTCGACAGAATAATTTCATTTGTAACTGTATTGGCAATTGTATTTGAAACCATTTGTAAAAGTTCATTTACTTCATATTGTGACTCTTTAAATTCCTGCACAATCGGAATTTCATCAATTTCCTTTTCCAGCGCTTCTATTTTTTCTTCGACTTGTTTCAAAGCTTTGATTTTTCCATAGTTTTGGAAGTTAACTGCTTGTTTTTGTAAACTTTTTATGCTGTTAATTTTTTCCCTAACCTTTTGATTTTCATTAATCTTTGCTTCCGCCCGCTTAAAAAAATTCACTTCTTCTGTCTCGGCGATCATTTTAGCCAGTTCCCTTGCTTTATCAATGATTTCCGTCTTTGTATATTTCCCCATTGTTTTAGCTCACCTCGATTTTTTCCTCAACCACCATTTCCCCGTTTAATGTCCATGTTTTTGCTTCCGTAATTTTTACTTTTACAATTTGACCGATGGCCGATTTTGGTCCGACAAAATTGACCAGTTTGTTTCTTCGCGTGTAACCGCTGAGTACTTCCGGATTGTTTTTCGATTCACCTTCAACAAGTACTTCGACGGTTTGCCCTTCCATTGCTTTCATTTTTTGTGCAGAAATTTCGTTCACTAAATCATTTAATCGTTGTAACCGTTCTTTCTTCACTTCCATCGGGACATTGTCCTTCATTTTTGCCGCAGGTGTTCCTTCCCGAGGTGAGTAAATGAAAGTGAAAGCTGAATCAAATCCCACTTCACGGTACAAGGATAACGTTTCTTCAAATTGTTCATCCGTCTCATTCGGGAAACCGACAATAATATCCGTTGTCAAGGCAACATCCGGTATGGCCGCTTTAATTTTGCGCACCAATTCCAAATAAGATTCCCGGGTATATTTCCGTCCCATAATTTTCAGCATGGAACTGGAACCGGATTGAACCGGAAGATGAATATGTTCAACAAGATTGCCGCGTTTTGCCAATACTTCAATTAAATGATCATCGAAATCACGCGGATGGCTGGTTGTGAAGCGAATTCGCGGTATATCAATTTTCCGCAGATCATCCATTAAATCACCGAAGCGATAATCGATATCTTCAAAATCTTTTCCATATGCGTTCACGTTTTGGCCAAGTAAAGTAATTTCTTTATACCCTTGGGCAGCTAAATGACGAACTTCTTCGATAATATCTTCCGGACGGCGGCTTCTTTCTTTCCCGCGTGTGTATGGAACAATACAATATGTACAGAATTTATCACAGCCGTACATAATGTTAACCCAAGCTTTAATGTTACCTTTCCGTGCCTTAGGAAGACTTTCAATAATATCGCCTTCTTTTGACCAAACTTCAACAACCATTTCTTTAGCCATATAAGCCTCATGTAAAATCTGCGGCAAACGATGGATATTGTGGGTACCGAAAATCATATCGACATGTTGATGTTTTTGCAAAATCCTGTTGACGACTGATTCTTCTTGTGCCATACACCCGCAAACCCCGAGAAGAAGATCCGGTTTTTCTTGTTTTAATGATTTTAAATGACCCAGTTCGCCAAACACTTTATTTTCGGCATTTTCCCGAATCGCGCAAGTATTGAGTAAAATGACATCGGCATCCTCGGTTGTATCGGTCGGTTCATAGCCTAATTCCATGAAAATTCCGGCCATTACTTCGGTATCATGTTCATTCATTTGACAACCATACGTACGGATATAAAATTTTCGACCTTCCCCCATTCCTTTTAATGGTTCCGGCACGTCAAAATCTTTAAAATAACCTACATTTCCTTTTGTTCGTTTCCTTGCATCCTTTAGGGAAGGCGGCATGTAGACAGTTTGAAAATATTTACTATAATCTTTTTCTCCGGCAGCGGATTTTTTGTCCGTTGGAGAAGCTTGTTTCACTTGTTGACTTTGTAACCGTTGTTGTTCGTTCATAATTAAACTCCTTTCAAGACCATAAAAACAAATCATATTCTTGCCACATCTGTTAAAACACATCTCTATTCAATTTATCATTATAAACGTTTATAAAGCAATTAACAATAAGATATAGTATGTAATGGGTGGTTATATGAAGACATGGAAGTTCCATAAAATAATCAAAACTCGGATAAGGTGAGATAAACTAAAGAAAACTCGTGCGTTCGAGCCGTGGGTTCACCGAAAAAATATAAAATTTTTTCTGCTGCGATGTATTCCCGCGAAGCTTTCCTTGTACACTTATGCGTAAGAAAAGTAGAAATTGAAACATTAGACAAAAATAGTCTGATTGCGTTAAACAACCAGACTTTTGTAAAAGGACCTTTTATAAATTTCAAAATGATGAAAGTATCATCACGATACAAGTTGAAAATGGTTTTAAACTGCTCTATCGAGGTTCTACAATCAACTTAATTGCTGTTCGTTCCTCCCCATCAATTTGAATATCGGTAAAAGCTGGAATACAAATCAAATCAACTCCGCTCGGGGCAACAAAACCTCTGGCAATGGCTACCGCTTTTACCGCTTGATTTAACGCACCTGCACCAATAGCTTGGATTTCTGCACCGCCCCTTTCCCGTAGAACTCCTGCAAGTGCACCGGCTACTGAATTCGGGCTCGATTTTGCTGAAACCTTTAATATTTCCATACTTTGTTCCTCCTTGAATCTCTCTGGTTTATTTTTTTCGTGGACTGACCTGCAAGTGTAAAACCATTCCATTGCTACTATATTCAAGGAGTCGAACCCTTATTCCAAGCTGAAACTGATTTTTAAATAATTTTTCTTTATCATACTTTCATCTAATTAAATAACCGCTGATCATCATTTAAAATCATCCGTTCAATATTTTCTGCCAATCCCGTTTTGTCATTGATTTCAACAACAACACCACAAAGTTGCGTCCGGCCATGTTTCGGAACGTCAAACCTTGACGGTAAATTTGTTAAAAATTTTCTTAACACCGTTTCCTTATTTACACCAAGTATACTATCATAAATACCTGTCATGCCCACATCTGTTATAAAGGCTGTACCCCCCGGCAAAACACGGTTATCTGCTGTTTGAACGTGGGTATGCGTGCCCACAACAGCACTGACACGACCATCCAAAAACCAACCCATTGCCTGCTTTTCACTGGTAGCTTCTGCATGGAAATCGACAAAAATATAGGGGGTTCGCTTTTTTGCTTCATTTACTAATTGTTCTGCTTTTTGGAAAGGACAATCAATTGGCGGTAAAAATGTCCTGCCTTGCAAATTTATGACGGCCAATTCAAATGAATTAATTTTCACATAAACGATCCCTTTCCCCGGATTGTTTTCGGGGAAATTTGCCGGTCTTATAAGATACTTCGCATGATCAATAAACTCAAAAATGTCTTTATTATCCCAAGTATGATTTCCCATTGTAATTACTTGTACACCCAATTCAAGAAATTGCCGATATATTTTTTCCGTAATCCCTTTTCCGGCAGCGGCATTTTCTCCATTTACAATAGTAAATGTTGGATGATACTTTACTTTTAACTTAGGTAAATATTCTGCTACTGTTTTTCGACCTGGTTCTCCCACCACATCACCAATAAAAAGAATTTTCATATTGTTTCCTTTCTTTTATAAAAAGTGTTTCATCTATTTTTATTTTGCCATATTATAATCGATACGAAGAATAAAGGAAAGGGACAAACCATGGATACGTGTCGATTATCTTCCTTTCTTGAAAACCATTTTTTAAAGGTGATTTCAAGAAGGAAGAAACACCACCAAGGAATGTCCCCTCCGTTTTATTTGGCATATTCGACTGCCCGGGTTTCCCGAATAACAGTAACTTTAATATGACCGGGATAGTCGAGTTCATTTTCGATTTTTTTCCGTATATCTCTAGCTAATCGATGTGCTTCTAAATCATCAATCATTTCCGGTTTTACAATAATCCGAACTTCTCTTCCTGCTTGAATGGCATATGATTTCTCTACACCATCATAGGATTCGGAAATTTCTTCAAGTTTTTCCAGACGACGAATATAGCTTTCTAAAGTCTCACTTCTGGCCCCAGGTCTTGCAGCCGATAATGCATCAGCGGCAGCTACTAAAACGGATATAACCGAAGTAGGTTCTGTATCACCATGGTGAGATGCAATGCTATTGATTACGACAGGATGTTCTTTATACTTGGTGGCAAGTTCGACGCCGATTTCAACGTGACTTCCTTCTACTTCATGATCGACAGCTTTACCAATATCATGTAGAAGTCCGGCTCTTTTTGCCAGCGTTACATCTTCTCCTAATTCAGAAGCCAATATTCCTGCTAATTGAGCAACCTCAATTGAGTGATTTAATACATTTTGACCATAACTGGTTCTGTATTTCAGTCGTCCGAGTATCTTAATTAAGTCCGGATGTAAACCATGAACACCAACTTCGAAAGTCGTTTGTTCTCCGACTTCACGGATATATTCGTCCACTTCACGTCTGGATTTATCGACCATTTCTTCGATTCTGGCCGGATGAATCCTTCCGTCTTGAACTAATTTTTCCAATGCAAGTCGCGCTGTTTCCCTTCGAATTGGATCAAAACCGGATAAGATTACTGCTTCAGGTGTGTCATCAATAATTAAATCAATACCAGTTAATGTTTCAAGCGTACGGATATTACGACCTTCACGTCCGATAATCCGACCTTTCATCTCATCATTTGGTAAATTGACTACAGATACTGTTGTTTCAGCGACATGATCAGCAGCACATCGTTGAATAGCCAGTGAGAGAATACTTTTTGCTTTTTTATCCGCTTCTTCTTTCGCACGATTTTCTGCATTTTTCACCATCTTGGCAATATCGTGGGAAAGCTCTTTTTCAACTCGTTCTAGTATGATGGATTTTGCTTGATCCAATGTTAATTTGGAAATTCGTTCAAGTTCTTCCTGTTGTTTTCGAACCATCTCTTCCACTTTGCTTTCCATCTGTTCAATATGCTGTTGTCTTTGATTTAGAGAATCCTCCTTTTTTTCCAATATCATTTCACGCTTGTCTAATGTTTCATCTTTTCGATCAAGATTCTCTTCCTTTTGCAATAACCGATTTTCTTGTTTTTGCAATTCGTTCCTTCGTTCGCGAAGTTCACGTTCAGTTTCTGTACGAAGTTTGTGAATTTCATCCTTTGCTTCTAACAGGGCTTCTTTTTTCAAAGAATCTGCATCTCGATTTGCATCAGCTAATATTTTTTCTGCAGCATCTTTTGCTCCTGCAATCTTCTGTTCAGCAATGGATTTTCGAATGAAATAACCAGCAACAACACCGACGATAAGAAGCAAAATGGAGATGATGATTTGCACTAAGTCCATCATTTCACCTCCTCTTGCTATGAACTTTACAATTTCATACATGTCGGCATGTACATTTTCAAAAAGTTTTTAATAAATAACGTCAGGTATGAAGAACCTAACATAAAGGCAAAATATTGCAATAAGCCAAATTTTATGCCAAAAACTACAAAAAAATTGTAAAATATACATTTTCATTGTAAAGGTGTGAATTTTCATTGTCAAGTAATAGAACGATTCCAAAAAAGGATGGAATAAAGTAAAACTTCCACTAGGGGAGTTTTTGATCTCCACAGATAGTTAGTTGCACTTATCTCCCTCCTCGTTCATCTTTATTTCCCTTAAGCAACAAGTGGAAGATTTATTGACCGTTTGTATGTTTTAACGATAAAAAAGACTGCCAATATACAGTAATCATATAGGCAGTCGCAAAAGTTTATTCTTCTAATTGAAGTTGTTCTTGATCCACAGCATCTTTTGTTTCAGGGCTTTCTTGCAGTAAATCCAGACCATAATGTTCACGAATTTTGTTCAAAACTTCCAGTTTAATTTTTGGATTTTCTTTTAGGAATAATTTTGCATTTTCTCTGCCTTGTCCAACCCTTTCTCCTTCATAGGAGTACCAAGAGCCGCTTTTTTGAATAATATCAAGGTCAGCGCCGATATCAATAATTTCTCCTTCCAGCGAAATCCCTTCACCGTACATAATATCAACTTCGGCAGTTTTAAATGGTGGTGCCACTTTATTTTTTACCACCTTAATTTTTGTTTTATTCCCAACCATATCATTTCCTTGTTTTAATTGCTCTGCTCTACGAACTTCAAGTCTTACGGTACTGTAGAATTTTAAGGCACGACCACCGGGGGTTGTTTCCGGATTGCCGAACATAATTCCAACTTTTTCACGGATTTGGTTAATGAAAATCGCAATGGATTTTGATTTGTTGATGGCACCGGATAGCTTCCGTAACGCTTGAGACATAAGACGTGCTTGTAAACCAACATGCGCATCCCCCATTTCCCCTTCAATTTCTGCCTTCGGAACAAGGGCGGCAACTGAATCAATGACGATGATGTCAACTGCACCGCTCCGTACAAGAGCCTCTGCAATTTCCAATGCCTGCTCACCTGTATCCGGCTGGGAAAGAAGTAATTCATCAATATTTACACCTAAGGCTTGCGCATATTTCGGATCAAGCGCATGTTCTGCATCGATGAAAGCTGCTTGTCCGCCCTGCTTTTGTACCTCTGCAATAGCATGCAAGGCAACGGTTGTTTTCCCTGAACTTTCCGGACCATAAATTTCGATAATTCGTCCTCTTGGATATCCACCTATACCCAGTGCGATATCTAATGCTAAAGAACCGCTTGAAACTGTGGAAACTTGGGTATCTGTTTTTTCCCCCATTTTCATGATAGAGCCTTTACCAAATTGCTTTTCAATTTGTTTTAACGCCTGCTCTAAGGCTTGTTGACGATCACTCACGCAATTTCCCCCTTCTATTAAATAGGCTATTAGTTTTGAAACCTATTAATACTATATACTTTTTTACTCAACTTGCCAAGTATTTTGTCGAACGTTCATTCGTCAGCTTTTAAAGGAAAGTTTTGCTGTAAAATCGTATTTTCTCCTTACAAAAATTACATTTTCAACTTGCTTTTTAACATGAAAATACTATTTTTATCAATTGTAATACTTTTCAATTAAAGAGGAAGTTCAAAAACACCTCACTTAATTGTACATCCTAATCTGCTATTTAGGAAGATTTATGGGAATACTATTAAAATAATTTAAGGTTGAATAGGTTACAATTAACTGGGCAGAAAAATTAAGGTTAAGTAAACAAAGAAACTTGGATATAAGGCTAACAAGCGATAACAGAACGATACAAGAAACTTTATGCGGAGAGACGGGCATGATAACATTGTCTGGAGAGCCGAAGTTTATGAAGTCTTGCTTCTTGGCAAGGAACTCATGCCCGTCGAGGGATGGACTTGGAGTGAGAAACTCCCTTTTTTGGCGATGAAAACCCACCCGTCATTGGGATGCGAAACTCAAGTAATCATTTTAACGAAACTCCCGGTAATTCGCACCTTTGCGCATTAAGGTATAAAAAAAAAGGAAGGTCAAGTCACCTTCCATGCATTTATTTTTTAAAGAGTAAATCCATTGCAGTTTGAAAATGATTTGTCGGCTGGTTGCATTGAAAATTTTCACAGACATAAATGGTCGGTTTCTCATTTATCATGGCATAGTCTTCAATAAACGGAGCAATTTCAGAGAGTTTGGCCTGTTCGTTCCTTTTTACAGCCATTAAAGAAATTTCGGGGTGGAAATTCTCCTGTATATGTTGGATAAAATCAACAACTTCTTTTGTTTCATTATCCATAACGATAACGACTTCTTTCATTGCTTGCTGTGATAACATTACAGACTGCAGCATCATTGCGTGACCATTGGGATAATCATGGATATCCTTACTGAAAACTTGAAACATTTGCTGGACCTTTTCTTCTAACGTAAAATCCCCGGTCAGTTTAGCCAGTCTTAACAATTGGCATGCAGCGACACTGTTTCCGGAAGGCAGTGCCCCGTCATATGACTCCTTTTGGTTGACGAGCAATGGCTCATCGTCGTTTCCGCTAAAGAAAAAGCCTCCCGCGTGATCGTCCCAAAATAAATCCATCATGTTGCCGGCCAGTTTTTTTGCTTCCTCTAAATAAAATGGAGCAAAAGTTGATTCGTACAGTTCAATATATCCCCACAATAGAAAGGCATATTCATCAATAAAAGCTTTATTTTTTACTTCGCCATCTCGGTATCTCACCATTACCCGGCCATTTTGAATCAAGTTGTCCCTGATAAAAGAAACTGCTTTTTCTGCAGACTGCACATAGGATGCTTGATGAAAAACACGCCCTGCTTTTGCGAGCGCTGCAATCATTAAGCCGTTCCATGCCGTTAAAATTTTATCATCACGGAATGGGCGAACCCGGTTTTCCCGATGTTGAAACAATCTTTGTCGTGCCGTTTCTAATTTTTCCGCTAACTCTGCAGAAGAAATCCTTTCCGATTTTGCAATCGATTCTAAATGACTTGTAATCAGATTGGGAATATTTTTCCCTTCAAAATTACCCTGTTTAGTAATGTCATATGCTTGGCAAAAGAGTGTGCCCAACTGTTCACCCAACACATCCTTCACTTCTTCCGGGGTCCAAACATAAAACTTTCCTTCCTCACCTTCTGAATCGGCATCTTCTGCAGAGTAAAACCCTCCATCCGGGTGAACCATATCACGTAACACATACTTGATAATTTCTTCCGTTATTTTTTTGTATCGGGAATTTTTCGTCATCCGGAAAGCATCGGTATAAGCCATCGCAAGGAGAGCGTTGTCATACAGCATTTTTTCAAAGTGCGGCACCAAAAATTTTTCGTCAACGGAATAACGAGAAAAACCATAACCAATATGGTCATAAATTCCCCCGCGTGCCAGCCCGTCCAATGTTTTTGTTACCATGTTAAGCGCTTCTTGATTTTCATAAAATTTGGCATACATAAGTAAAAATACGAGTGTATGCGGCATTGGGAATTTCGGTGCCTCGCCAAAACCACCGTATTGAGGATCAAAAGTTTGTTTGTAATATTGGAAAGCGTTATCAATTGTTTCTTTCGTTAAGGAAGTTTGTTCCCTTTTTTCACGGCTAAGCTCAAGCGCTTGTTTTACTTGTGCCCCTACATCCTTTATTCGATCCGGATTTTCGGTATATTGTTGATATAAATAATTCAGTACCTCTTTAAAGCCAGGCATTCCATAACGGCTTTCCCGCGGGAAATAAGTTCCGGTATAAAATGGAACTCGATCCGGCGTTAAAAATACACTCAACGGCCAGCCGCCATGCCCGTTCATCATTTGGCAAACGAGCATATAGATAGAATCAATATCCGGTCGCTCTTCCCTGTCCACTTTAATCGAAACAAATTTCTCATTGAGAATCTGCGCCACCTCTTCATT
Source organism: Caldibacillus thermoamylovorans (assembly GCF_000751775.1). Taxonomy (GTDB): domain Bacteria; phylum Bacillota; class Bacilli; order Bacillales; family Caldibacillaceae; genus Caldifermentibacillus; species Caldifermentibacillus hisashii. Next base: position 33,427 of record NZ_CCRF01000047.1, on the reverse strand, counting down.
TTCAAAAGACTCCCGCTCCATCACATGGCACCAATGGCAAGTCGAATAACCAATACTAACAAATACCGGCTTATTTTCACTTTTTGCCTTTTCAAATGCCTCTTCACTCCACGGATACCAGTCGACCGGATTATAGGCGTGTTGAAGCAAGTAAGGTGATTTTTCATTGATTAAACGATTCGGGTTTTTGTTTTCACTCATTAAACCTCACCTACTTAGTTTTTAATCTATTCTTTATAACATAGTTTACCCGAAAATAATAAAATAGACATAATAATAAGTATTCATTGCGAAAAGCTAGGTAAAAATTTATATAGATTTTTGCACATTCTGAAATAAAAATAAAGTGGAAAAAGTAGCATATTATCCCAGATTATACGCAGTAATAATGCAAAATAGTAAGCTTTGCATCGCTTCCATAATAAAAAAGAAAAAGTCAAAGTATACGATTATGTAGATGAAAATGAAACTCTTTTAAAAGCCATGTTTGAAAAAAGATTAAAGACTTATCATTTAATGGGTTATCAAATTTTTGGTAAAGAGCCAATTGTACAAAGAAAAGTTGAGCAATTAAAACTGTTTTAAATGTCCTGATTGGTACTTCTTGTTTGTTGTTATATCGAATAAAATCTGATAAAATGAGTCGTACAGTTTTTCACTGTGATAAAGTGAAAATTTCCACCAGTGGGGGGTTTTCTTCACCGTCCACTGATGGTTAGTTGAACCAATCGGGCACTTCCGGGTACTTGATTTCCCTTTCATTAGAGGGAGATTTAGTGACCATTTATGCGGGAGAAAAGTTGAAAAGGGTTGAGACTCATGGTTTATCTTACTTTTATCATACCAATCATCATGGCTATTGCCGTTTTAGTGATTAGAATGAAAGCAACGAAACATCCCGTAACGAGGAAGAAAATCATTTTGCCGCCAATCTTTATGAGTACCGGTGCATTGATGTTCATCTTTCCGTTTTTTCGCGTTCCTTTTTTACAAGTAATTGAAGCGCTGTGTGTCGGGATATTTTTTTCTATATTTCTTATTAAAACAACACATTTTGAAATTCGCGGGAATGAAATTTATGTTACGCGCTCCAAGGCCTTTGCCTTTATATTGATCGGGCTATTGCTTATTCGAACGGGATTAAAAGCCGCATTAAGTTTAACCGTCCATGTCGGTGAAACGGGCGGAATGTTTTGGATTCTTGCTTTTGGCATGATTGTTCCTTGGCGAATTGCTATGCTAATCCAATACAATAAAATGCAAAATCAATTGCAGAATCAAAACCAGGAAAATTTACTTGAAATGGAAATAAGAGGAGCAAATTAAACTCTCCTCTTATTTTTATCTCTTTATCCCCTGTATATAGCCTGTTCTTCCCCATACCACCATTTTCCTAATTTCACCTGCAAAAATGGAATAACCCAATAATCTAACCCCAGTGTCCGTCCGGATCCGTTCAATAACGCAATCGAAGCAGGTAAAGCCCAAAACTTATCCCACCCGAGCATCGCAGTTAAAGTAAACATAACAAGAAATCCGGCACTTGCTAAACTGGCCAGCCACGTAAATAGCCCGGCAATAAGCGCCAACCCAATCGCCATTTCTACAAAAATAACGAATTTTTGCATGAATATGGCAACTTCTGGTGTTGGCAGCATTATTTTCATAATCCACTCAAACCAAAACGGCATTTTACTTAAAATCGGGGTAGCCCACTCTCCCCCGGTTTCTGCAGCGGTCGCCCCGGTTGTCGGCTCCTGAAGCCAATCGAAAGGCATTCGGACCGTGTTTCCAACTAACCATGAATCTTCACCCAATCCTTGAAAAAGAACGGGAACATTACGAAAACTTGAGGTTGCATGTTTCCACGTATCATGCCCCCATAATTTTGCTCCGGCTTCAACAAGCCAAAAGCCACCGACATATAATCGAAGTGGAAAACTCCATAATACATTTCCATAACGGTTGGTAAAGTTTCGAAAAATATTTCGCTTATCTTTGACTTCAAAAAATTCATGTTTAATATATTGAACCATATAATATCCGCTACGGATGCCGAAAAAGTAATATAGGTTGACAATATGTTTCATTAAAATGGCTAACCAGCCACTTAAGCGGATGCCATTTAAATTAGCGACACCAAATCTAGCACCGATTGAAACCATAAACCCGTGATAGTTTCCTTTGTAGGTAACTTTTTGACCGCCTTTTATATCAGCAATAATGTTTTTCGCAGCAGTTACCGCAGTTTGTTCAGCAGCCTCAACAATTTGCGGCGTTGGTTTCCCTTCATTTTCTTCGTAATAAGCTAAATCACCAACTACATAAACATTTTTTAACCCTTCCGCTTCCATATATGAATTCACTATTAAACGGCCGGCTCGTGCTGATTGCATACCAAATCCTTCCACATCAGAATTTGCTTTTACACCGGCCGTCCATATTAACGTATATGTAGGGATTTCCTGACCGGATTTTAAAATGACCCGGTCTTCTTTTACTTCCACAATCGGTGAGTTTTTTAAGATTTTAATTCCTTTTCGTTCCATGTATCTCTCTGCTTTATCGGCATCTTTTCGATCAAGCATATTTAATATTGTTGGTGCCGCTTCCACTAAATATAAAGTGATATCATTCTCTTCCAATTTATTCTCTCGTGCTAATCGGTGTTTCCACTCTAATAACTCTCCCACCATTTCCACACCGGTAAAACCGGATCCGCAAACAATAAATGTTAACATCGCTTTTCTTTTAAGCGAATCTGTTTCCGCCGCAGCTAGCCGAACGGTTTCTTCAATATGTTTCCTTAAACTCACCGCATCTTCCCATGACCATAAAAGAAAGCCATGTTCTTTCACACCGGGTGTACCAAAATCATTTGGTTCGGCACCCATTCCTAAAATTAAGTAATCAAAAGGAAAAGTTTCATTTTTGGTAATGACCATTTTTTTCTCATGATCAACATGTTGTACTTCATCCGTAATTAAGTTAACTTTCGTTCGGTTAAATAATTTTCGCAAATCCATCTGAACGGCTGTTGGTTCAACACGATGGGCAGCAACCTCATGTAATTCTGTCAACATCGTATGGTAAGAATGTTTGTCGATTAACGTGATTGAAACCTGTTCATCTTTTTTAAAAGTTTTTGCGAGTTTTTTTGCCGCATGTACTCCGGCATAACCGGCACCGATGATTACAATTTTCTTTTTATCCATAAGCGTTCACTCCTTAAAAAAAGTTTTTCCTGACATTGCCTTTTTATGCGAATTGTCTTTCATGAACCTTATGTTTTTTGGTGTATATATAGATAGGAAACGTGCAACCTAACATTACATGCCAAATAATTTTATAAAAAAATTTTAAAAGGAAGTGAAAACATGAAATATCATAAGATTTTTGTGTCCTCTCTTTTATCCTTATCCTTACTACTCTGTGCCTGTGGTAATAACGATGACAACGCAAAGAAAAATAATAATCAAGAAGAACAGAAAGACCAAGGTAGTGGTGTTGACAGCAAGAATGTTGAGAATAAAGTTGTCGCCGGTAGTCCACTTCAAGATGGAACGTATTCTTTAACTGAAACAAATTATGATGAAAACGGTTGGAGAGCAACGGAAAGAATTACAGTTAAAAACGGCAAAATAACGAAAGCGGACTATAATTACATCAATGAAGAAGGAAAGCTAAAAACGGATGATAAAGATTACCAAAAAAATATGAGTGCGAAAACAGGTGTTGGCCCGCAAGATTATATTCCACAATTAAATAAACAATTGGTTAAAAAACAAGATGCAAAACAAGTGGAAATTGTCAGCGGTGCAACCCATTCCTCGGAAAAGTTTGTCAATTATTCCCAACAATTAATTCAAAAAGCTCAAGCCGGGGACACAACTGAAATTCAGATCGATACAAGTGCTCCTTTAAAAGACGGGGTTTACAAACTTACAGAGAAGAATCTTGATACAAATGGTTGGAAAACATATATCAACATGACAGTAGAAGGCGGAAGAATTACGCAAGTGGACTATAATAATGTGAATGCTGACGGAAAATTAAAATCAGAAGATGAAGACTACGAAAAGAATATGAAAGATAAGTCCGGTGTTGGGCCAAAAGAATATATTCCACAATTAAGCCAGGCATTAGTTGAAAGTCAAAACACAGAAGGGATTAGCGTAGTCAGCGGTGCAACCCACTCCAGTCATTTATTTAAAATGTATGCGGCACAATTAATCAATGCGGCACAAAGAGGCGACACAACTCCGATTGAAGTAGATAACATCGTTTTTGCTGAAGAATAATTTATAAAGAAAACTAGGCGAAAGCAGAGCTGTAGTTCAGCGAATAAACATTTTCGCTTGCAAGGGAATGCTACCGAAATCTCTCTAGTCACCGAAAAAATATAAAATTTTTTGGCTGCGATGTATTCCCACGAAGCATTCCTTATGCACTTATGCGTTAGGAAAGTAGAAATTGAAAAATTTTTACTTTCCTATTAACCAAAAAAAGCATCTTGTAAAAAATCAAACAAGATGCTTTTTTTACGTCCAGCAAAGATGTGAATTCGACGCAGCAAAAATTTTTACCTGTACGGCTCCCCCTCGCCTTTAGATTTCGACACCCGAGTTTTCTTTACATTACATGTTTCTTTTTAATAAGGAAGCCGTGATATCATATAATATGTTTTTATATTCGCCGTCAGGTAATTTTTCCAGCTCTTTTAAAGCTTTATTGGTATATTTTCCGGCAAGGTCATATGCCTTTTCTATCCCTTGATACTGTTTAATTAAATCGGAAATAGCGGATATATCATTATCAGTTAATTGATCTTTTTTTGCAATAAAAGGGATAAATGCCTGACGATTTTCTTTCATTGCATATATAAGAGGTAAGGTATATATTCCCTGGCGAAAATCATTCATAACCGGTTTTCCTAATGTTTGGTCATCGCTTTGGTAATCTAAAATATCATCAATAATTTGAAAAGCCATCCCAATGTAATGCCCTAAATTCCATGCTTGCATTGTTGCCCTTTTAGCAGCTTTACTGGTTACAGCCCCGGAATAACAACTAACAGCAAATAATTGTGCCGTTTTTCCCGCAATTCTTGACAAGTAGTCCTTTACTGACACAGGCTCAACATACTGAGAATTTAGTTGTTCTAATTCACCGGTTAAAATTTTTTCCATTCCCTTTACATTGAATTCTAATTGTGATAATGATTGAGCATATTTTGAAAGAAGGTTGAACGTGAGACAAAATAAATAATCTCCTGAGTAGACGGCATATTTATTTCCTTTTTGGGAATGAATGGTAGGATTTCCATGCCTGGTTTCAGCTTCATCAATGACATCATCATGAATAAGAGTTGCCATATGTATACATTCAATTGCAGCAGCTATTGCAATGGCACGTTCTTTATCTTGTTCAGGTCCGATTTGCGAACATAGTAAAGAATAAGCCGGACGTAGTAATTTACCACCGGAGTGAAGGAAATTTTTAACAATTGTCTCAATGGTTTTATCACGAACGTGAATTTGTGAATCAATAAGTTCAATTACACTGGATAAGTCCTTAGCTAATTCTGGATAATCTTCCCACATTGAGTGTACCCCCATAATGATCCTCCTTTCATCAATAATTTGTATAAGAAAAGCGCAGAGCGCCCGCTTAGCGACGTACAAACTGGAGCGCCCCGCAATGAGATAAAGGAAACACGGCGAGGGACGAGCCGATGTTGACTTATCGTAGTGGAGGGGAGTGAAGTTTGCTAGTCGCTGGCGCTCGGAGCTAGACAATAAAACTAATTCCAAGTTATTTACTTGTATTTTTATACTTTCTTATCTTTTAAAGAAAACTTGGCGACTGCCGAGCCTTTAGGTGAGAGCAGAGCCGCAAGAGCACTTATGCGTTAGGAAAGTAGAAATTGAAAAATTTATACTTTCCTATTAGCTAAAAAAGTGAAAATTCCATCAGTGAAGAGTTCTTCATATACTAATTGTAAGCGAACGCTGCTATTCATTTACCTCAGGCAATGCGACGTTGATCTTGACGCAAACGATCATGTTCGCCTTTAACCCGCATTTTCTGACTGTTGCAAATACATGTAGTACTCAAGTTTTTCTACATGTGTCAGTAAAAAGTTGGCCATGATTCCCGTAGCAATACCTGCTAAAATTCCAACAAAAGAAAGGATAGGTAAATATAATAAAACCGTCCATGTTTGAGCAATTAGGCTGGCAACAAGAAGCTGACCAACATTATGTAAAATTGCTCCTGTTGTACTAACACCAATCATACTTACCCGATTCGGACCTAATTTTTTTACCATCCACATTCCAAAAAAACTTAAAACAGCTCCAGAAGCACTATACATAAATGTCGATATGGTGCCTCCAAGTAATGTAGCCAAAATTAACCGAATGACAATAACCTTTATTGTATCTTTTGCCGACAACGTATACATAGCCATGCATGTAATAATATTTGCCAAACCTAGTTTTGCACCTGGAGCAACAAGGAAAGGAAAGGGAATCGCTCGTTCAACTAAACTAATGATAACAGCTTGTGCAGCTAATAAAGCTATGTAAGCAATTCGTTGATTTTTTGTCATCGGTTATCCCCTTCGATCCAAAGTCATGAACTTATAATAATATCATCTTCAGCGGCTGTTTCACTAACGATTTCAATTAACACTTTATGCGGTAAACAAACAATCGTTTCCCCGGGCTTCGATATGTATCCGGTTAAGACACATACTTGATCGGTACAATCCGCAGCCTTAATTCTAATTTTATTATTCGTAACTTCAATGGTATTATATCCACCATCTGAACTATGGACATCGAATGTTTCTGTTGATGTATTATCAGTAAGGACAATCCGTCTAATTTCCTTCCCATCAACAGAAATGACTGCTGTATTGACTGATGTACCTTCTGTCTTTTGGGCTTGAACAAAACTGAAAATAAAAAAAGGAATAAATGAAAGAAGGACTAAAGAGAATACTACGATGATATCCCAAGGTTTAATCATTTTGTAGTAAGATTTCATCTCTATTCCTCCAAACATTTAATTCCAAATTCTCATCAATCAAAAATAATTTACTTGTCTTTATATATTGCCCTTTCTTTACCATACCATGCACGGCCTAATTTTGCTTGCAGGAATGGAACAACCCAATAGTCGAGACCAAGTGTTCGTCCGGATCCGTTCATTAAAGCAATAGAAGCCGGAAGTGCCCAAACTTTATCCCAACCAAGCATTGCAGAAAGGGTAAAGACAACTAAGAAACCGGCACTGGCTGCACTGGCAAGCCATGTAAATAATCCGCCTAAGATAGCAAGACCAATACCTAATTCAATAAATACCATCATTTTTTGCATAAATACTGCCATATCTGCATTCGGTAACATGATTTGCATAATCCATTCAAACCAGCCCGGCATATGACTTAGTATTGGAGTCGCCCATTCTGTTGCAGTTGCACTAGCGGATTCACTTGCACCACTTGTTGTTGTTTGCAACCAATCAAATGGCATTCTTACTGTAGACCCGACTAACCAAGAATCTTCACCTAGTCCGTCAAATAAGGTAGGAACTTTTGACCAACTGGAAATGGCTTCCTTCCAAGTGGATTCTCCCCAAATTTTTGCACCGGCTTCAACTAACCAAAAACCTCCAACAAATAAACGTAATGGAAAGCTCCATAAAACATTTCCATAACGGTTGGTGAAATTACGGAAAATATTGCGTTTATCCTTTATATGGAAAAATTCATGCATAATATATTGGAACATATAATAACCGCTTCTGATTCCAAAGAAATAATATAAGTTCACTAAATGTTTCATTAAAATAGCTAACCAGCCGCTTAAACGGAGTCCACTTAAGTTTGCAACACCGTATCTCGCCCCAATGGATACCATAAAACCGTGGTACTTCCCTTGATACGGTTGTTTTTCACCGCCGCTAATTTCAGCAATAATACTTTTCGCTGCCGTCATTGCTGTTTGTTCGGCTGCTTCAACAATTTGAGGAGTTGGTTTGCCTTCCGCTTCTTCAAAATAGGCCAAGTCCCCAACAACGTATACATTTTTTAGGTCTTCCGCTTCCATATATTCATTGACTTTAAGTCGACCGGCACGAGCTTGAGACATACCGTAATCTTTCGTGTCTGAGTTTGCTTTGACTCCTGCTGTCCAAATCAATGTATGTGTTGGTATTTCTTCGCCGGATTTTAAAACAACCCGGTCAGCTTTCACTTCCACAATGGGTGAATTTTTTAAGATTTTAATCCCTTTTTTCACCATATATTTTTCTGCTTTATCTGCATCTTTCCGGTCAAGCATATTCAAAATGGTTGGAGCTGCTTCGACCAGATATAATGTAATATCTTCCGGATCTAACTTATTATCTTTTGCCAGACGTTCTTTCCATTCTAACAGTTCGCCAACCATTTCTACACCGGTAAAACCTGATCCGCAAACAGCAAAAGTTAACATTGTGCGGCGTTTTTCATCATTATGTTCCATGGCTGCTTGATGAACCGTTTTTTCAATATGTTCACGAAGTTTTACAGCATCTTCCCAAGACCAAAGGGTAAAGCCGTGTTCTTTTACACCCGGAGTTCCAAAATCATTTGGCTCTCCACCCATTCCTAAAATTAAATAATCATATGGGAATGAACCGTGCTCTGTTGTTACAATTTTTTTCTCATGGTCAACTTTTGTGACATTATCTGTGACAAGTTTTACTTTTGTCCGGTTAAATAATTTTCGCAGATCATATTGAATTGCATTCGGTTCAACGCGGTGAGCAGCAACTTCATGCAATTCTGTCATCATGGTATGGTAAGAATGACGATCGATTAACGTAATGGTTACCCTATCGTCTTTTTTATATTTTTTAGCAAGTTTTTTTGCCGCATGAACACCGGCATAACCTGCACCAATAATCACAATGTTCTTATTATCCATTACGATTCCTCCATATGTCTTCATTTAAATATCTATCAAGTTAAATAAATTGTGAAAAAGTGAACACAGTTTGTTATTTTACATGTCTTCATGGTATCTGTCTAGTTTGTTCACTATATTTTCATAATCTCCACGTTATTAAAATGTGATATTATTAACAAATTTGTCATAGACATCTGGTTATCGTCATGCTAATATAAAACTCGGTAATTGTGATTTCATTCACAAATAATACAATATAGAAAAGGTGAGAGTCCATGAAATTCAACAAAATTATATTTGCAGCCACTCTTTCACTTTCATTACTATTAGCAGCTTGCGGATCTAATGAAAGTAGTACAAAAACTAAAGATAACGGTAGTGAAAGCAACCATGCTGCTAAAACGGAGAAAGTTGCTAAAAAAATAATTGCCGGGAGTCCATTACAAGACGGGACATACACGTTAACAGAAAAAGATTTTGATGATAAAGGATGGAAAACGACTTTTGAGATTACGGTGAAAGACGGCAAAATTACCGAATCTAAATATAATTACGTGAACAAAGACGGCAAGTTGAAATCGGAAGACAAAGAATATGAAGAAGCAATGAAAGCGAAATCCGGTGTCGGTCCTGCTGAGTATATACCTGAACTGAATAAACAATTAGTAAGTACACAAGATGCTGCTCAAGTAGAAGTTGTCAGCGGTGCTACCCATTCATCGGAAAACTTTATTAACTATGCACAACAATTAATTCAAGCAGCTCAAAAAGGTGACACAACGCCGATTGAAATTGATGCCCAAGGAACTTTAAAAGATGGTGAATATAGCCTTTCTGAAAAAAATCTTGGTTCAACCGGTTGGAAAACATACATTAAAATGACCGTATCCGGTGGAAAAATTACTGCAGTTGATTATAACTTCTTAAATAAAGATGGAAAATTAAAAACCGAAGATGAAGATTATGAAAAAACAATGACTGAAAAATCAGGTACAGGTCCACAAGAATACATTCCGGCATTAAGTCAATCGTTAATTGATAAGCAAAGTGCTGCTGATGTTGAAGTTGTTAGTGGGGCAACACATTCCAGTCATGCATTTAAAATGTATGCTGCTCAATTAATAAATGCTGCACAAAAAGGAGATACTACTCCTATTGAAGTTGATAATTTTGTTTTTGAGGAAGAATAATAAGTATTACGTATCAACTTCCATAGACAAGTTAAAAGACTTTAGAGACTTCTCTAAAGTCTTTTTTTCAGTACAAACGTTCCAGGAAGGGGATGAATTATTTGAAAAAAACCGGACTTATCCTATTGATTTTATTTACCTTTTTGTTCACCGGCTGCGGTCAATCAAAAAATGAAACTGCTGATGAAAACCATTCACAGACGACGACCAACCCGGCAAGCCGAACTGAATTTTTAATGGGGACAGTTGTTACTGTAAAAATTTATGATAAAAATAAAGAAGATGTGCTGGATCCGGTATTTAAAAAGATTCAAAAATTAGCTGATGAAATTACTGTCAATGATGGGGAAGCAAAATCTGAAGTTGATAAAATCAATCAAAATGCCGGAATAAGCCCTGTTGAAGTATCGGAGGATATTTTTACGTTAATTACAGCCGGAAAAACTTATAGTGATCGTGCGAATGGTTCTTTTGATATTACAATTGGTCCCCTCAGTTCTCTTTGGCATATTGGTTTTCCTGATGCAAGAAAACCAACACAAGAAGAAATTAATAACGTCCTTCCACTGATTGATTATCGTTTCGTTGAATTAAATGACGACAAGCAAACTGTCTATTTACAAAATAAAGGAATGGAAATTGATTTAGGCGGCATTGCAAAAGGATTTATTACCGATAAAGTCCGTGATGTGTTGGTAGACCATGGTGTTACTTCCGCCATCATTGATTTAGGTGGGAATGTTTATGTATTAGGAAAAAATGCCAGTGGAAACAAATGGACCGTCGGCATTCAAGATCCCTTCTCTCCTCGTGGTCAAATTATCGGGAGCATTCAAGAAGCGAATAAATCAATTGTTACATCCGGCATTTATGAACGGTATTTAGAAGTTAATGGTGAAATTTACCATCATTTATTAAATCCGCAAGACGGGTATCCTTTCAAAAATGATATTGCCGGTGTATCTGTGATTACAGATGAATCAACGGACGGTGACGCACTCTCGACTCTCCTCTTTTCAAAAGGAGTAAAAGATGGACTTGCCTATGCCGAGAAAATCGGTGTAGATGCTATTTTCATTACACATAATAAAGATGTATATTTGACAAGCAAACTTAAAAATAAATTTAAGCTTACTAATAAAGAATTCACAGTGAAACATCCATAAGTGGGATTTTTTCATCCCCGCTAATCGTTCGTTGATCCAATCGTGTGCGGCAAGCATCCCACCTATCTTCTTTGTAATCTCAAAATCTTGAGGTGGAGTCTTGGCTCGCCGTTATGGTGGGACAGAACTGAAAAATAAAGAAAACTCGGCGATTGCCGAGCCTTTAGGTGAGAGCAGAGCCGCAAGAGCACTTATACGTTAGGAAAGTAGAAATTGAAAAATTTATACTTTCCTATTAGCTAAAACAAACTCAAAATCCTTTGATCCGTGAAGGGGCGTTTATAATGTCTTTACGTGCATTTTTAAAACTAGTTGAAATTCAAACAAAATTGGCCAGCCTTTTCCCTTTTTTAGTAGGATCGTTATTCGTTTTTTATCGTTATGGTACATTTAGACCGATCAATACATTGATTTTCTTTTTTTCCATGTTTTTATTTGATTTGACAACAACAGCAATAAATAATTATATGGATTACAGAAAAGCAACAAATGAACAATACAGAAAACAAAAGAATATTATCGGTCAAGAGAATATTCCGGAATGGCTTGTCGTAACTACAATACTTTGCTTATTGACAACAGCAACCTGTCTCGGCATTTGGCTTGTTTTTAAAACGGATATTCTCGTATTAGTTATCGGCATGGTTTGTTTTGCGATCGGTATTTTATATACGTTTGGTCCGATTCCTATTTCACGAATGCCTCTTGGAGAAATTTTTTCCGGGGTAACAATGGGATTTGGAATTCTGTTTCTTACTGTCTATGTAAATGCTTTTGATCAAAATATCGCCAATCTTGTTTGGAAAGGCAGAATGATTAGTTTCCGAGCCGATCTTCTGCTAATATTAGAAATTGTTCTTGTTTCTATTCCATGTGTAGCCACCATTGCCAATATCATGTTGGCCAACAACATTTGTGATCTGGAGGAGGATATTAAAAATAATCGGTTTACCCTCCCCTATTACATTGGGAAAAAATACGCCATCTGGTTATTTAATGCTTTATATCTCATTGCCTTTTTTGCAATTTTGGCAGCTGTTGCGTTACATTTATTGCCAAAAATTATGTTGCTTGCCCTTTTAGCAAGTATCCCTGTCTATAAACACGTGAAATTATTTAATAAGAAACAAATAAAATCCGAGACGTTTGTCATTTCCGTAAAAAATTTGGTCATTATTAACGGGGTCATTTCCGCAATCCTTTGTTTAGCTGTTTTCATATAAGAGGTGCTGTTCATGGTACTTGATTCAACAAACCCAATCATTGAAGTAAAAGATGTATCTTTTCGTTATGATTTACGTAGTTCGACTGAAACCTTATCTTCCATTAACTTTTCCGTCCAAAAAGGTGAGTGGGTCGCCATTATCGGCAACAATGGTTCCGGGAAATCAACATTAGCCGGTATTTTATTAGGGTTGTACAAACCGCAATTTGGTTCTGTAACAATCGCCGGTTATGAGTTAAATGAAGAGACGAAATGGGAAATAAGAAAGCGAATGGGTATTGTCTTCCAAAATCCGGATAATCAATTTATCGGTTCGACCGTTGAAGACGATGTGGCATTTGGCTTAGAAAATTTGAATATGCCTTATGAACAGATGAAGATGCGAGTTTATGAAGCACTTCATATGGTTGATATGTATGATTATCGTCACGCTGATCCGACCCGGTTATCCGGCGGACAGAAGCAGCGAGTGGCAATTGCCGGTTTACTAGCTTTACAACCGGAAATATTATTATTGGACGAAGCCTTTGTTATGTTAGACCCGAAAAGTCGAAAAGATTTATTAAAAACGCTACAAAAATTAAAATCTCGGCATCAACTGACTATTATTTCCATTACACATGATATGAATGAAGCTGCATCCAGTGACCGCATTATTGTGTTAAAAAACGGAACAATCAGTTCCATTGGCACACCGAAAGAAGTTTTCAGTAAAGAACTTGATTTTGAAGCCCCCTTTACCGAAAAACTAAGACGAATTTTACAAATGAAAGGAAGAAACGTGCCAAATACGTATATGAGTGAAGAAGAGATGGTAGAATGGCTATGGAAATAAGATATAGCAATGTATCCGCAGATTACCAATTAGGTCCGATTCGAACAAAAAATGTTTTAGATGATGTAAATTTATTCGTAAAACCTTCATCCTTTACCGCTATTGTCGGCCAAACCGGAGCCGGAAAATCAAGTTTACTAAAAGTAATGAATGGCTTAATACGCCCGAAACAAGGTGAGGTAAAAATCGGCAAATACTCTGTTTCTTCAAATAACGATCCTACTTCTTTAAAAGAAGTACGAAAACGTATAGGCATGGTATTCCAATTTCCTGAATCCCAGTTATTTGCAGAGACCGTGGAAAAAGATATTTGTTTTGGTCCTTTGAATTTTGGTGTGGGGCTTAGTGAAGCGAAAGAAATGGCAAAAACAGCCATTTACCAGGTAGGCCTGGATGCCTCCTTTTTACCGAAATCCCCCTTCTCATTATCCGGCGGCCAAAAAAGACGGGTCGCCATTGCGGGGATCTTAGCGATGAAACCGGATATTTTAATTTTAGATGAACCCGGAGCAGGACTTGACCCTATTGGAAAACAAGAAATCCTTTCGCTAATTGCTTCTTGGAATAAAAACAATAAACTGACAACAATGATGGTCACACATGAAATGGATGATGTAGCTAAATTCGCTGATGATGTAATTGTTATGGAAAAAGGAAAAATCGTCTTTCATGATGATGTGCGAACTTTTTTTGCTGATCTTAATCAAATCCAATCTTGGAACCTTGATATTCCGGAAGCAAGAAGATTTCAATTACTCATTGAAGAAAAAACCGGTGTATCCTTGCCAAAAATTTGTCTGACAGTGGAGGAACTTGCAGACTGCTTAATCGAGGTGGGACTTGCATGAATAAATTAATCATCGGTCGTTATCTTCCCGGTACTTCTTTACTCCATATACTTGATGCTCGAGCAAAATTAATCGCCGGTTTTTATTTTATTTTTATTTTGTTTTTTGCCGAGGATTGGCCGGCCTATATTCTTCTATGGTCGTTTACCTTTTGGGTCATGCATTTATCCGGTGTCCATTTCAAAACCTACATACGTGGCGTACGACCTTTAATTTGGTTGATTTTATTTACCGTCTGCTTACAAGTATTATTTACAGCCGGGGGAGAAATTTACTTCGAATGGGGTCCGGTAACCATATCTCAATTTGGGATAGTGAGCGGTATTTATATCTTTTTCCGTTTTGTCATGATCATTTTTATCTCTACGGTTATTACACTGACAACAAAACCGATTGACTTAACCGAAGCCATTCATTTTCTTCTCAAGCCACTTCGGATTTTTAAAATACCTGTTGAAGAAATATCCATTATGCTGTCCATTGCTTTGCGCTTTATTCCAAACTTATTAGATGAAACACAAAAAATCATGGATGCACAAAAAGCAAGAGGGACAGAATTCGGCAAAGGTTCTTTATTCCAACAAATGAAAACTCTCGTACCAATCTTTTTACCATTATTTGTGAGTTCACTAAACCGGGCGGAAGAAGTCGCAAATGTTATGGAAGTTCGTGGTTATCAACCAAACGCTAGACGCTCCTCATTTCGGAAACTGCGTTGGAAATGGGCTGATACGTTAAGTTTAGTCATTATGATTTTCTTAACAGTCGGCTTACTGATCATGAATACAATTGTCTGAATCAAGGTCCCCTCTTAACGATTGCATAAAAAATTTTCTTAGTGCAAAAAATAGGAATACAACAATTTGCAATCCTTTGGGGGGTCCATTTTGAAACAAATAATCGTTATCTCTTGCTCAATTCTCTCGGTTTTTCTTCTATTGTCCGGGTGTACGTATTATGATAAAAATCAATCTAATGATCATCGCAATTTGACCGTAACAGACACTTCTGATCATCCATGGAGGACATCTAATGTTTCTCAATCGAAAGGGCAAAATTTCATAAACAGTAAAAATCCAGGTACAAACGAACAAAAAAATGAAGCTCGTCAACCAACGATTTTTACCGATACGGACACAAAAAACAACCTTTTAGCCATGAAGGAAGTCATCGATACAAATGTCATTATTAGCAACAATAATGCTTATGTGGCGGTGGTTCTGCAACAAAGGCAAAAACTGACGTCCAAGATGAAAAATCAAATAACCGATCAAGTAAAAAAGAATCATCCACAAATTGACCATGTATATATTTCTGAAAATCCACATTTTATTCAGCAAATGAGTGAATTCTCCAGAAGACTGAAGCGTGGCGACCAAAATGTTACGGAGGATTTTAACCAGATGCTGAATGACTATTTTTACGAAATAACTTTTAAAACTGGTTTTTCAAAGAGTGGACCTGTGCCACTCTTTGACTTCATTTCAGTGCAAACAAATGATTAACGTTCTTTTTTAGAGGAATCTTTCTTTTTATGCTTCTGTTCTTTTTGATTCATTATGAGTGTTTCCAATTCCTTTCCTGCATTCACATTTCCAAATTCAATGCCAAATTCAACCCGGCCCTTGAGATCCTTGTTCGTTTTATTCGATTGGTCTTTCATTATGCTTTCCCGCTCTTCCCTTTTGTGAATTTCTGTTTGCCCCTTTCATCGGGTTTTCCTCACCGGCAAACTCGGCTGTAAAATCAGTTTCTCGGTTATTTTTATGTGGCGTTTTTGTGTATTTTTCAACAGCATTTCTCTCTGCTTTCCGTTTTGCCATTTGATTCATCTCCTCATGTTTATTTCTTTCTTTATTTTCCTCATCGATACAGAAATGATACGTGGCAAAACGTGCTACAAATGTATATGATTTAGCTGTTTTTCACATTTACTTTCTCTAGGATGGAGAATAGCTCGGTTAAATTTTGTGTTTCAAACGTCGGTGTGATGTCCGTTCTTCTTTTTTGATGGCGATTCACCCAAACAGATTTAATCTTTGTACGATTTGCCCCTAAAATATCGGTATTTAAATTATCCCCGACCATTAGAACCTCGTCTGCCTCTAAGGACATTAAAGATAAAGCATATTGAAAAATTCCCGGATCCGGTTTTCCTTTCCCGTAATTACCGGAGATGACAATATGTTCAAAATACGGGGGTAGTTCAGGAGTCAAGGATAATTTTGTCGTTTGCAAATCCGGTGAACCGTTTGTCAATAAAAGTAAACGATAATCCTTCGTTAATTGTTCCAGTACAGGAAACGTATCTTCATAAACAATCGGGACTTTTCTTCGCTCTTTAGGAAAAGTCTCTCCTAATTCAGAGCCGAAATCAGGGTCATCAATACCAAGTGCTTTTAACCCTTGTGTCCATGCATCTTTTCGATACGTTGGGACGATATCATGTAACGCTTTGAATTGGTCATTTTTATCGCAAAATTCACCCCATAACCCTTCAAAAGGATTAATGCCGATCATTTGGGTGAACGGATATGTTTCATAAGATAGATACAATGTTCTGGCAGCCTGCCGAACTTCATCCTCCAGTTTACTCGGGTCAATCCCGTAACGTTCCTGAGCTATTTTGCATGTGGCCAAGAATGCTTTTTGCACACTTTTTTGATCCCATAAAAGCGTGTCATCTAAATCAAAGAAAATTGCTTTAATCATCATATCCCTACTTTTTTGTAATTTTTCTACTTTTTAATAGTTTAATATAAAATAGGTGAAAAGTTAACTACTTTTTAATACGTTAAAAGAAGATATAAAGTTCTTTACGTAGGACCAAACCTTCTGAAGTAATAAAGTAAGTACAGAAATGTGCAGTGGAATTGCTTTATGGTCCCATAGGAGTGGCCGAAACGCTTTCTATGGGACAAAAACGCCGGAAAAGCGAACAGAAATGTCTCATGGACCAGCCCTATGGGACAAATTAATCGGAAATTGAAGCTAAAATGTCCCATAGGAGTGACCAAACAGTGCTCTATCGGACAAAGCGTTCTGAAATTGCCTTTAAAACCTCCCCTGTCTTCGTTGCTTTTCCCGTACACTTGCATTTAAATCAAGCAAATTCCCATCCTTTCCGAAATTTATAATTTCTTAACGTACACAAAAATTTAAACTACACATATTCCGACAACAGTGTTAAAATAGGAAAAAGTTCAAAAATTGGTTGAATAGTAATCTTCTTGAAAGCGAGGTAATTAAGTTGGTAGAAATGCGTAGTGACATGATTAAAAAAGGAGTCGATCGGGCACCGCACAGAAGTCTTCTTCGTGCTGCCGGCGTAAAACCGGAAGATTTTGGCAAACCGTTCATTGCGGTTGTCAATTCCTATATTGATATTGTTCCTGGACATGTCCATTTACAAGAGTTTGGAAAAGTCGTGAAAGAAGCGATCCGTGAAGCGGGTGGCGTTCCGTTTGAGATGAATACAATTGGTGTGGATGACGGAATCGCCATGGGTCATATCGGCATGAGATACTCACTTCCTAGCCGGGAAATCATTGCCGATTCTGTTGAAACTGTTGTATCTGCACACTGGTTTGACGGAATGATTTGTATCCCGAACTGTGACAAAATTACACCGGGAATGCTGATGGGAGCACTACGGGTTAATATCCCAACCATTTTCGTCAGCGGTGGTCCAATGAGAGCCGGTCGGGACAGTCAAGGGAACCCGCTTTCTCTAACATCTGTATTCGAGGGCGTTGGTGCTTATCAATCAGGCAAAATCAGTGTAGACCGATTGCAAGAAATTGAACAATTTGCCTGTCCGTCTTGCGGTTCCTGTTCCGGGATGTTCACAGCAAACTCGATGAACTGTCTTGCAGAGGCTTTAGGTCTCGCCTTACCGGGAAATGGTACGATTTTGGCCGATACAGAAGAGCGGAAAGAATTTGCCAGACGTTCTGCCAAACAATTAATGGAACTAATCAAAAAAGATCTTAAACCAAGAGATATCGTAACTATGGAATCTATCGATAATGCTTTCAGTTTGGATATGGCGATGGGTGGCTCGACAAATACCGTTTTGCATACCCTTGCCCTAGCACATGAAGCAGAAATCGATTATCCGTTAAATCGAATTAATGAAATAGCAAACCGGGTTCCTCATTTAGCTAAAATTGCTCCGGCCTCCGATTATCATATTGAAGATGTCCATCAGGCCGGTGGTGTCAGTGCCATTATTAATGAACTTTTGAAAAAGCCGGGCGCATTTAATGGTGATTGCTTATCGGTATCAGGAAAAACGATTCGTGAAAATGTGTCGGGTTGTGAAATTATCAATAAAGATGTGATTCACCCATTAGATAACCCACATTCTGAAACAGGCGGACTTGCCGTATTATTTGGGAATCTTGCCCCGGATGGTGCCATTGTAAAAGTGGGGGCGGTGGATCCTTCAGTCGGGGGTTATCATCGCGGACCGGCGATTTGCTTTGACTCCCAGGAGGAAGCATTGTCCGGTATTATTTCCGGAAAAGTAAAAGAAGGTCATGTCGTTGTTATCCGTTATGAAGGACCAAAAGGCGGACCGGGAATGCCGGAAATGTTGGCACCTACCTCCCAGATTGTTGGTCGCGGACTTGGGGCAAAGGTCGGTTTAATTACCGACGGACGTTTTTCCGGTGCATCCCGCGGAATCTCCATCGGTCATATTTCTCCTGAAGCCGCTGAGGGTGGTCCAATTGCTTTTGTAAAAGACGGAGATATGATTGAACTGGATTTAAATAACCGAAAAATTACCCTTGAAATTTCTGATGAAGAATTTGAAAAACGGAAAGCGGAATGGAAAGGTTTTGAACTAAAAGTGAAAAAGGGCTATTTGGCTCGCTACTCAAAACTTGTTACTTCTGCAAGTACAGGAGGCGTAATGAAAATTTAAAATATCGTTTTAGCTATCCGTACGATAAACGGATAGCTTTTTCAATGCCATTATCTCCCTGTCGGCGTTTTTCACCTTCCCTGCTACATGGCTAGGGCAGTGGAGTGTTCCAGTAAAACGTCCGATTTTTTAGTGGTCGAGTCCAATTGAATTGGTAACATATTTTTCGAGGAAAGAACCCAATTTTTTAAAGGACAAATATGCTCTAGCATTTTATCTCGGCGTTAGCAGCAAGCAATATATCAACACGAAAGGAGGCAGAAACAAAAAATATTGTTTTACCTCCCGTTCTTTGTGATGATTTTTTTATTTCTAATTAATTACGGCAATTGATGACCTGCCGAAAGATAAATATCGTACCATTCTTCCCGTGTCAATACGATATCAGAAGCTTTAGCAATTGAGGTCAAACGTTCCGGTCGCATTGTGCCAACAATCGTTTGAATTTTTGCAGGATGCCGTAAAATCCAGCTGACGGCAATAGCTGATTTATCTACGCCGTATTTGTCTCCTACTTCTTGAAGTTTGGCATTTAATTCCGGGAATTTTTCATTATCGATAAAAAACCCTTCAAATTGACCGTATCTGAATGGTGACCATGCTTGAACAGTTATATTATTTAGACGGCAATAATCAAGTACTGAATCATCCCGATTGATTCCAACAGCATTTGTCATATTTACGTTTAATCCGGCATCAATCATACCCGTGTGCATGACACTCAATTGCAACTGATTAATAATTAAATCTTGCTTAACATACTTTTTTAGAAGTTCGATTTGCATTGGGTTTTGATTACTGACACCAAAATATCTTACTTTCCCGCTTTCTTTCAATACAGTGAATGCTTCTGCCACTTCCTCCGGCTCCATTAAAGCATCCGGGCGATGAAGTAAAAAGATATCGATGTAATCCGTCTTCAATCGTTTTAAACTGCCTTCAACAGATTCTATAATATGTTTTTTCGAAAAATCAAAGCAGATGTTCGTCCCGTTTTCCTGTCTGATTCCGGCTTTTGATTCCAAAATCATGTTTTCACGAATGGAAGGATTTGAAGCAATCGCTTCCGCAAAAATTTCTTCTGATTTTCCCCCGCCATAAATATCCGCGTGGTCAAAAAAATCAATACCAAGTTCCAGTGCATGATGAATAACTTTTTCTGCTTCTTTTACGGATAGTTTCCACATTCCCATACAGCCTAAGGCAATATTAGGAGCTTGTAAATCACTTTTACCAAGTTGAACTCTTTTCATCATTCCCACCTCTATATCATTTCTACATTTAGCTTACCATATTTAAGTCTAAAAATAATTACAAGTTCATGAACAATTCCCTGTTTTTCCAAATATCAACAAAGGGATGTCCAAAAGGTCAAATGCAAACCTTTCAACATCCCCTACTTAAGATTTATTTATTTGTATTACAGTTTCTTTCAAACAATTGATACAATCCTTTATCTCCATCCCAAACTTAACATTATAACTTGTCTTACAGGACATTAAAATATCTCGCTTCGGGGTGAGCGACAACAAATGCAGTAACAGAGGCTTCCGGCTCCATCATAAACCCTTCCGTCAACTGGATGCCAAATTTTTCAGGTTGCAGTAATTTAAATAATTTCGCTTGGTCTTCTAAATCTGGACATGCCGGATATCCGAATGAAAACCGTTGACCTTGATATTTTGCCTGAAAACAATCTTTCATTGAAAAATCGAGCGGATCCGGAAATCCCCAACGATCGCGAATTAATTGGTGAGTTCGTTCTGCTAACCCTTCTGCCAGTTCCAATGCCATGGCCTGAATTACATGATTTTTAAAAAATTCACCCTTTTCCTTAAACTGAATAGCTAACTTGCGAATATTTTCCCCGGCTGTTACTGCAAACAAAGCTATATAGTCATGAGGAGTATCCTCCGTTTGTTCACTCACATAATCAGCAATACATAAATATGGCGGCTATTCTTGTCGTGGAAAGTTGAAAGTTTCGATGATTGTTTTTTTCGTTTCTGAATCCAGAATATGGATGGAATTTCCTTCACGATAAGCAGGGAAAAATCGGTAAATTGCAGACGGTCGGAACCAATTTTCCACTTTTCCTAATTCGAACAATTCATCGATCACTGCCTTTATTTCCACTGCCTTTACGTGATTTTCAGCCAGCTTTTTGTTAATATTTCCTTTTTGTCCAAAATTGTTTTGTCCCTTCCACAACATATTGCGCCAGCCGTTCTTCCAAAGATTGCAGTTTTTTTATATCACTTTACACAAGCAGGGTTAGACTATGCAATTGTGAATACAGAAAAATTAGAAAGGTATGCCTCGATTCCCGAAGAAGAACGGATTTTGGCAGAAAAAATAATTTTTACATGAGGGTTAAAAGCAGCCGCTACTGTGAAATTTGTTTTTTCTCCTAAAGATGTTCCGGAATAGGATAAACCTTCATTAAATTGCTTAATTAACCGAATTAAATCAAATGAAGTCAAATCAAAAACCGATGAAGCTCCGGGAAAAGACACCAATTTTGTCGGATCACCGGTTAATGCTAAAATGTCATGGATACCTAACGCATGTAATCCCATTAAATGTGATTGAATACCGATTAAATTCCGGTCCCGGCAAGTTAAATGAACAATCGGGCGGAGATGATAACGATTCTTCACAATTTGTGCACAAGCAACATTATTAATCTGCGGTGATGCCAAAGAATTATCCGCAAGTGTAATTGCGTCAATCTTTGCATTTTTTAACACATTGACCCCTGATAAAAATTGACTCATCGGCAATGTTTTAGACGGATCAAATTCAACAATAACCGATCTTCTACTTTTTACGATATCAACTAGAGACAGTTCATGAACTTGTTGAATTTGTATTAATTGAATGATTGGTTTTTCTTTAATAACTTTTTTCTCAGTGACCGGAGAAAGATTTTTCACCGCCTCAGCCATTGCTCTAATATGTTCGGGTCTTGTCCCGCAACATCCTCCCAATAAACAGACCCCTTCTTTTACGAATTGAATCGCTGCTTCATAAAAGTATTGTTCATCCGACTCATATACTAATCGTCCATCTTCCATACTTGGTAAACTTCCACTTGGTTAAGCAGATAAAAATGCATCATTCGGTATAGTGATCTCCTCAAATGGTTGAATCATATGGTATGGTCCGAGCCGACAATTCAGTCCAACGATATTTGCGCCAAGATCAATAAGTTGGTTGAAACCTTTCGCCAAAGGAGTCCCGTTTTGCAATACACCCTTTTCATGTAAAGAAACATTTGCCATTATCGGTAAATCTGTTTTCTTTCTTGCTACTTCGAGAACCGCTTTTATTTCATCTAAATCATAATAGGTTTCTAATAAGATTCCGTCCACTTGTTCTTTCAGTAATATGTCCAATTGTTCCTCGAAGCTTTGTAAAATATCATTTGTTGAAAAAATTGCTTTTTGGAAAGTCCGGATCCCGCCGATTGTACCGAGAACATAAACCGGCTTACCGCTTGTCTTTACCGTTTTTTTTGCGATTTCAACTGCTTTTGCGTTAATTTCTTGTACTTCGTTTTCCAATCCGTAACGGGCAAGTTTGATCCGATTTGCTCCATATGTATTGGTTTGAATGATCTTGGCTCCCGCTTCAATATACTCCCTATGAATCCGTTCAATTTCTTGCGGATTTGATACATTTAGTTCTTCAAAACAACGATCAATCCCGTATGAATACAACAGTGTTCCCATAGCGCCGTCCGCTATCAAAATTTGCTTTTCAAGATCTTGTATTAATCCCATTGTGTTCCCCCCAATAGAAAAAAGCCTTCCAAAGAAGAAGACTTTTTTATCTAATCTTCTTCTTATCTTTCGTGCCGAAAAGAAAGCACGTTGGATTTAGCACCGTGGTACCCATGGGTATCCGGTTGCTGAAGCTTCATCGGGCCAGTCCCTCCACTTCTCTTGATAAGAATCATCCATTTACTTTTTCTAATATAAATTACTCTTACTTTAACGAATTTTGATAAAATAATCAATAAAAAAATGAAAACTTCATAAAATATTTTTGTCTTTTTTTGGCCATTCGTCTATTCCAATCTTGTTCAGTCAAAGTCGGTTAGAAACCGGGCAAATAGTTCAAACCAAATTTTTCCTAATAATATTCCTAATTTTCACCCATTATTTTGTTGCAAAAACTTTTGATAAAAATGAACATTGCGCTTATACTACTAATATCAAGTGAAAAAGATAGATTGGTTTCGAGAGGAGAAAAAATAATGGTAAATGTTTTAATTGTCAGGGCACACCCGCTAAATCAAGAAGTTTCTCGGTCTATGAAAGTAACCGATGCCTTCCTTAACGCTTATAAAGAGATACACCCGGACCATAAGATTGAAGATATGAATTTATATCACGTAAACGTCCCTGAGATTGACCGAGACCTGCTTAATGCATGGAATGATTTGAATCAAGGAAAACCTTTTGATTCGTTATCTGATTCCCAACAGCAGAAGGTAAATATGTTCAATTCATATACGGAAGAATTTCTGCAACAAGATAAAATTATTATTGCGAACCCGTTGTGGAACTTAAGTATACCGACACGATTAAAAGCTTGGATTGACTGTATTACCGTGGCCGGGAAAACATTTAAGTATACGGAAACCGGATCGGTCGGTATTGTGAAAGGAAAAAAAGTCCTACATATTCAAGCAAACGGAGGAGTATATAATGGTTCAGACCCGGCCAGCCAATATGTGAAAACGATTTTTACCTTTTTAGGTGTGACCGACTTTCATCAACTATTTGTTGAAGGGATGGACCATAACCCGGAAAAAGCCGATGAAATTGTAGAAAAAGCAGTCGAAAAAGCCCAACAATTGGCGAAAGCTTTTTAGGAATGACTGTTTATTCTCTATTTAGGATGAACAACAAAGATAGATGGAGGTGAGTCTTTTGGTAAAGGACGATCACAATCATAATGACTCCGGATCAAAATATCACGAAACCCATGCCGGACAATTGCCCGATTACGGCGGTAACAGTAAAGAGGAAAAATTGTTAAAAACAACTAAGAAGAAATAACAGTAAAGTGAAACTTCCATCGGTGGGGTTTTTTATCCCACTGATGCCACAAATAAAACGCCTACGAAGGCGTTTTATTGTTTTCCAATTGCTTTTTTAATGTTGATGGTGAAGGTGAACTTCATATTGGGTCCTACACATAACTGAATTTTCATGGGGATTTTCACTGTTCTCCATTTGAACGGTGACATGTTGAATCCCTTTATGAGCCAATTCATGTTCAATGTTCCGTAAAATCTTTTGACAATCAGTGATCGATAAATCCCCGTCAACAACAGCATGGCAGGATAGGGCATTGCTTCCGCTCGTAATGCTCCATACATGCAAATCATGAACACTGATTACTCCGGGTATGTTTATCATTGTGTTTACAATGTCATCAATATCAATATTTTGCGGTGTCCCCTCCATTAAGATATGAAGAGAATCCATGGTAACCCGCCAACCACTGTTCAAAACTAAGACGGCAACAATAAGACTGGCAACCGGATCGGCCCAACCCCAACCAAATAGCATAATGAGAATGGCCGCAACAATTGCTCCTATCGAACCTAACATATCGCTTATTACATGCAAAAATGCTGCATGCAAATTTAAATTTTCATGCGTATCACCTTGGCGCATCATAATCCAAGCAACAAGAATATTGACGAATAAACCAATAATCCCGATTACAAACATACCTGTTGACGCAATTTCCGGCGGGTTGGAAAATCTGCCAATTGCCTCATAAATGATAAACACGGCAATCACAATAAGCGCTAGACCATTAAAAAAGGCCGCCAATATTTCCAATCGTTTATATCCGTATGTTTTACTATAATTTGCAACTTTTTCCCCAAAAGTAAATGCTAATAATCCAATCCCCAATGAAATTGAATCGCTTAACATATGACCGGCATCGGAAAGAAGTGCTAAGCTGTTCGTTAATAACCCGCCAATTGCTTCAACAATCATATATCCTGTTATGATCAAAAAACTTATCAATAAGGCTTTTTTATTTCCTGTATGGGAATGGCTATGGCCATGATGGTTTGACATTTTAATCCCCCTACGTATGAAGCATATTTTTTTACTTCCAATATATTTATCCATGTTCATATAGGAATGTTCCAGCGAAAAAATTTTTCCTCCGGCCATATTATCCTATCTTAAAAAGAAAAAATGGTCACTGACGAATCTGTGTAAACATAAGACATTTTATTCATGGCGTGCATGTTCAATTGCTTGTTTTAATAAATCCATGACATGGTTATCGTCATAGGAATAATATAAGGTCGTTTTCTCTCGACGGTACTTCACAAGTCGTAAATTTTTTAAAAAACGTAATTGATGGGATACGGTCGATTGTCGTAATCCTAATGCTTCAGCAATTTCATTTACCGCATATTCCTTTTCGAAAAGCAGATTTAGAATCCGAATTCGGGTCGGATCGCTCAATGCTTTAAAGGTCTGTGAAACGACAAATAATGTTTCCTCGTCTAAATCTTTCTCATTCGGTTTCTCGAGTCTTTCATCTTCCCCCATAAAATGATCACCTTCCATATTCTTATATTCATATATTAACATATATTCATATATTAATCCAGTTAAATCCAGATGAACTTTTTCAGTAAGCAAATTTGGTCAGGGATAGCAAATTTTTTATTCATTTGTTACGATAAACTTATACTTCATTACAAACTCCAATAATGGACATATAGAAAAGAGGATTCATTATGGAACAAAATATTCGTTTCCAGTCAAAAATTCATGTTGATTTACGCGATGTTGATTTTACAAAAAAAGTGAAATTAAGCACCCTTTTTAGCTATTTTCAAGATGTCGCAAGTCTGGCCTCAGTCGAATTAGGTTATGGAATTGAACAACTGGAAAGCCAATTTGGGGTAAGTTGGGTTTTAATTCGAATTCGTGTTGAAATTACCCGAATGCCGGAATGGGACGAGAAAATAACAATTGAGACTTGGCCGTTAGAACCTAAACGAATCGAATTTGAAAGAGATTATCTTGTCCGTGACGCCAATGGAGAAGTCATCATCCGGGCGGTTTCGGTCTGGGTATTAATGGATATCCATCAACGGAGACTGAAACGCAATGATGCAATTGGCATTCATTATCCAAGTGTCATTAAAGAAAGAGCTCTTGAGAAAAAACTGGGGAAATTGAATGGCTATGGACATCTTGAAAAAGTATATCAAAAAGTAATCGGGTATAGTGATGTAGATTTTAACGGACATTTAAACAATTCCAGATATGTTGACTATGCAATGGATTGTTTTCCGATCGAAAATCACCGGCAATTTGAAGTAAAGGCGATTGAAGTAAATTTTATTAATGAAGCCTTACCGGGCGATACCATCACATTATTTCGTGATGTATCAGAATCCCGTGAAAACAAAATTTATATCGAAGGTCAAAAGGGAGAATCCGGAAATACTGTTTTTAAAGCGACAGTAGAAATAAGCGAAAGATAATTCGTCCATCTTTTGAAATGAGGCTCTTTATTTTATTAGGGAGCCTCATCACTATGATTTTCTTTCTAGCCACTCTTTACTCCATACAGAATAAAGGCAATTCCGATAAATACCCAAATAATTTTTGTAAAAGAAATTTTATCTGCCATCCCGATTAAACCAATGGACGTTGTCGTAATTAAAATAAGCGGTCCGATCAATGCTAAAGAGCTATTGACAACTAAAGCTTTCTCTACATTGTTTAACTTCAAAATAATTAGTGCAACTAATATTTCTAAGGATCCGGAAAAAATGCGTAAAAATGCCATCCCTAAAATTGCCTTTTCGAACATTTGAAACATGTTCTGCCCTCCTTTACCTAACTATAAAATGTATATGAAGCAGTAGGAAAAAGAAGGACAAGTTTTTATTCGCCATAAAACAATAAAGTGCGGGATAACGGTTTTGTCTTTACCATAAATATATTATGTAAAATATTCCAGCTTTGCTTCCGGAAAAAACTTTTTCATATATACATGTAAATGTTTCTGAATTTCTAATTGCTCATCATCTTTGTATACATATTTGCCTATACCATATTTTCCCCACTTATATTTTCTCGCTTCTTCATTCAGTTCCAGTTTTGTCATTGGATAATTTTTTTGTATGACTCGTTTGGCCGGTTTTGTAAAACGATGCTGGATAAATTCAAACGTTAAATCTTTTCTTACCTCTTGCGGCAATTCCGCATCCAATCGTTCAAATAAATGGTAATAACCTTCTTCCCATCCTTCATGCAAATAGATAGGAGCGACAATAAACCCTAATGGAAAGCCGGCTTTGGCAACTTTTGCGGCTGCTTCAATTCTTTTGGTTAATGGTGCCGTGCCCGGTTCAAAGTACTTTATTACATAATCGGCATTAATACTAAAGCGGAATCTTGTTTTGCCATTATGTTTCGCATCTAATAAATGATCGACGGAATCAAATTTCGTCACAAACCGGAGCCTGCCATATTCTGACTCACCAATATGTTCAATCGCTCGCTTTAATGAATGGGTTAAATGATCGATCCCAACAATATCAGACGTACATGAAGCTTCAAATCTCGTTATTTCCGGCGCTCGTTCCTCCATATATTTATCAGCAGCTTCAAAAATTTCCTCGACATTTACATACGTTCGAATATACGGTTTATTGCCCATTGTCGTTTGTAAATAGCAATAATGGCAATGACCCATACAACCTGTCGCAAGTGGAATGGCATATTCCGCAGAGGGCTTTGATGTATCGAAACGGAGCGTTTTCCTTACTCCGACGACTAATGTTGATTTGGCCACTCGGTATTTCTGAAAATCATTATCGCCGGGTAAATCACGTATTTGATTGTGGGATGTCGTATAGCGAATTTCTAAATTCATTTTTTCGAATTTATCAAACAATTGTTTTCCGAGCGGATACTCTAAAGCTTTCGGTTCAAAATAAACTAGTCGGGGCATAAACGGCTTCACGATCAATTTCACTCCCTTCTTTAAAAATAAGTCTCTTCATCATCACCAAAAAAATAATGATATGCTTGCTTTGCTTCTTCCTCACTTTGAAAAATAGCGATTTCATCTGAGAGCGGATAATATGTTTCATATAAAAAAATAGCCAGTTGATTTGGATTATCGGGATGGCGAACGACTGCAGCTTCTTGTATATTGGCAACATCTTGTGTATGAGGATTGCGATAAAATACATAGACAATATCCCCTGCTTGATAAGAATGGTTTTCATCAAAAAAGTTCATCTAATCACCTCTTTCATCTACATTTTGCCTATAAAAACTTTTATTATAAAAAATTTTGCTTGGTAATTTTCACTATTTATGTTTCATCAATCGTTTTGAAGAGAAAAATTTATGATAAATAATATGATCTAGCAATTTGTCAGTTCGGTCCCTTAGCCGCTTATACTCAATTCTTAAAATTTACTGCAACAAGCCTGGGGAATATAATCCAATTCGGGCCGATTACCTCTGTAATAAGCGAGGCTAATTTCGGATTAACCTGCAATAACCAGCGCCTGTGAGCAATCCCATTTGTTTTATTGTTAAATTTTCCCAAATCCATTTGATAAAAATATTTCATTTCCCTCGTTTTTAAAATTTCTGTATGAAGCTTGGCAACTCCATTAACGGAGAAACTTCCCACGATGGCAAGTTTCGCCATATGTATTTTTCCGCGAGCAATGATTGTCATTTCCGGAATCTGTTCCCTAAACTCGGGATAATCATACCAGATTCGTTGACAAAACCGTTCATTGATTTCATGGACGATCATGTAGATTCTCGGTAACAATTGTTGAAACATTTCGATTGGCCAAGTCTCCATTGCCTCACTTAATGTCGTATGGTTGGTATAGGCAAAAACTTTTGTCGTAATATTCCATGCATCGTCCCAGCTCAATCGTTCTTCATCCATCAAAATCCGCATCATTTCCCTTGATAGGATTAGCTTTTTACAGGCAACCGTAATCTAACAAGATTTAAAAAAATTTTATGCATTTGACTTTACAATTTAGCACCGTTTGTTTCAGAGTTCTTTACACATTCAAAGATGTTCGAACTGGCAATAACCTCAATGGTACGATCATTCGCTGTCCTAGTTGCGGACAATTGGGTAACCACATCCTTACAATCTTTTGCATGTAAGATCTCGCGAATGCGAATTTGACCTTCAATCCGTTATAAACGGTTTTTCACTTGACTATAAAAGCCTTCGGGAATATGATTATTAAAAAAACTTGTAAAGGTAAGAGCAATTAATGCAGAAAAACAACTAAAAAAGAGAAGTCGAAGCCCATTATTTGCGTAAAGAGAAAATATACATGATAGAGATGGTCGTAAGTGGAACAATTTCATCTGCTCCCTATTTATACTGACAAAACAATGGCCAAATCTTGCCGTCCATGAAGAAAAATATGGCTTATTTTTAACAAAAACAAGCATATTGAGTTGTAAAAATCATTTTCTGGTATATAATAAAAATAGAAGATGATACTAAAAAAGGATGCCTTAAAAATGGCATCCATATATACAACTACACTGCCAGAATAGCAGTGACCGCATGAATTTCAGAGCAGAAAAACCCTACCCTTTAAAACACTTGGTCGGTGCAAGGGTGGGGTTATTTCTTTTTATTGAAAAAGATAGCCACTAAAACTGATATGAATGTTAAAATAAACATTCCGAAGGCTAACATCAAATTTAGTGCTTCATACGTAACCACCAGTGGCCACCTCCCTTCGAAGGAAGTTTTTAAAACATCACCTCCATTCAAAGAAAGATTGCGGCCACTGCCCACCCTGCTATGTAGTTGTATGTCTCAATTATATCATTTTTTCAGCCTAGTTCTACTTGAATCTGATCGTCAATACTTTTTTCTTTCAAACTCTACTTTTATGCAGATACCCCATTTGCTGCAATTTTCCTTTTACACCTAAAGCGCTTTCCAATTCGAACAGCAATCTTTTCTATGTTTTATCCTACATAGTACAAATCATCTGCATTTCTTTTTCATGTAAATTTAATATCAATAACGAATCGAACCCGGCAAGCTTTTATACCGAATTTACATAATCTCCGTTTAATTTATTATAGATGTCCATTGAGTTCCTCTTATGACTGGAATTACCATAATAGAATCATCAACCGATAAGAAAACTAATATTGCCGCTACGAACGAAAGGAGGGATATTTAATGATTAAAAAATATTATCCGGTTTTATTGTTAACCTTTAGTTTACTCACCGGATGTAATGGAAATTTTGGTGCAGACAACGGGAATGAAAATAATCAAGTTAGAGATACGAATATGGAAGAAAGTTGGACACCTAATCAAACTTCGCCATATTATAGCGTTACCAATGACGAAATCCATGCCAACCGAAGAACAAATGGTGATAGGCAGATGACAGATGATATAAACAATAATGAAATTTCAGCAACTTCAACAAAAACGAACAGTAATAACTATCCCCATACGAAGCCGATATTAATACAAGAGGCAAAATATGATTATGTACCAACCAATGAAGAACAAATAAGTTATCGAAATGAAAGAATCCAAAGATATTTTGGCGGGCAATTCAGCCAATTTTTTGGGGGAACAAATCGAGGGCAAGGCAACAATAATCAACAAGCGGGACCACCAAATGAAGGACAGACAGGAGCACCCGGAACAAACAATCAAAACCAACAAAATACAACCAATCCAGAAGCCAATCAAAATGCAGGCATATCGGAATTCGCCAGACAAGTTGTAAACTTAACAAACGAACAAAGGAAAAAAAACGGATTGGCTCCTTTACAAATTGATACGACATTAAGTGATGTCGCCCAAAGAAAATCTCAAGATATGCAACAAAATAATTATTTTTCTCATACAAGCCCCACCTATGGATCACCGTTTGATATGATGCGTGATTTTGGTGTTACTTACAAGACGGCAGGAGAAAATATTGCACAGGGGCAAAAAACACCTAAAGAAGTAGTAAACGCATGGATGAACAGTTCCGGGCATCGTGCTAATATATTAAATAAAAACTTCACCCATATAGGAGTTGGTTTTGAAACACAGGGATACCATTGGACACAAATGTTTATCGGGAAGTAAGAAACCTAAATGGCGGCCAGCATTATGCCGCCTCATAAATGAAAAAACGCCACCCTTCCGAATTGAGTTCACTGAGTGACCGCTAAAGTTGAACTCTATGAAGGCAATATCTTCGTATCTTCGCTTCATAAAGCTGACGAGATTGGTTCTCGTCGTCAAAATAATGCTCTTTTCTCTTCAAAATGGCGACGAGAACGGGGTTCGTCGCCAAAAAGTGAAGTTTCCGGCCTCAAATTGACGACGAGAAAGGGCCTCGTCGCCAAAAAATGGGGGTTCCGGCAAAAAATGACGACGAGAATGGATCTCGTCGCCAAAAAATGGGGGTTCCGGCAAAAAATGACGACGAGAATGGATCTCGTCGCCAAAAAAGTGAGTTTTTCGGCTCAAAATGGCGACGAGAACGGGGTTCGTCGCCAAAATAAAGCTATTTTCTCTTCAAAATGGCGACGAGAACGGGGTTCGTCGCCAAAATAAAGCTATTTTCTCTTCAAAATGGCGACGAGAACGGGGTTCGTCGCCAAAATAGCAAGTTTTTCGGCTTAAAATGACGACGAGAATGGATCTCGTCGCCAAAATAGCAA
Source organism: Caldibacillus thermoamylovorans (assembly GCF_000751775.1). Taxonomy (GTDB): domain Bacteria; phylum Bacillota; class Bacilli; order Bacillales; family Caldibacillaceae; genus Caldifermentibacillus; species Caldifermentibacillus hisashii. The sequence goes on along the minus strand of NZ_CCRF01000047.1, from coordinate 1,512 downwards.
GTTTTTCGGCTTAAAATGACGACGAGAATGGATCTCGTCGCCAAAATAATGCTCTTTTCTTCTCAAAATGACGACGAGAACGGGGTTCATCGCCAAAAAAGTTGATTTTCCATCGCAAAATGGTGACGAAAACACTTATCGTCACTACACAAATTTACATAATAATATTATCGTAAATTTAATTTATCGCTCTAAGACAAAGTTCCGTTAATGCTTGTTCAAACTTTTCATCGTTTTCTTTTTGACGCTTCTTCGGGCCTTTTAATCTCCCGCCGGCACGCCTGATTTTTTGTGAAGTATACCTGAATTCTAAAAGTTGTCCAATATTTTCAGACGTATATTCCCAACCGTTTTGATTGATGGCATATCCTTTTTTTGCAAGGACCATTGAGGCAAGACCATAATCTTGCGTTACAATAATATCTCCTTTTCGGACATGATTAACTAACTTAAAGTCCACCGCATCCGCCCCTTTGGAGACAATAATTGTTTCCGCTTCGGGGCGATCAATTGCATGGGATGTATCACAAAACAGCAAAACCTGTAAGCCAAATTGTTTTGCCACTTTTATTGTTTCATCAATGACAGGACACCCGTCAGCATCGACTAATACTTTCGGTAACACATTCTCCACTTCTCAACATTCCTTTTTGTTAAAAATGAGACCACTAAAAAATGCAAAAATTCATAAGATCGCCCGTCAAACACCATACCTAGTTCTATTCATGTGGTCTACCCCACTTGTATATTGTGTAAGTATACTTATTCAAATTGATTTTCACTGGCCTTGTTAAAAATAAAAAAATCGTCTCTCATAACAACGGTCGCATATCGCATATTGGTGATGAAAGGGAAGCTTTTTCCCGCATATTTGGGTCTCTCTTCCATATCCTTTTTTACTTCGAGTGCGATTTTGTACCGAATATAAATGTATAGTTTTTTTGCATTGTTACTAAGCCATTGTTCAGCCAATTCTTCAAGAATCCTTTCTTGCTCCTCACGCATGGCTTCCAGCTTTCTTTCTTCTTCTCTTTTTAGTTGCATCTTTTTAATTTCAAAAAACTTTTTCTCCCATACAGCGACCGGAAATGTATCATTAAGCCATTGTTCCACATCAAAGGTATATGCATCCTTTATCTCACTTTGAAATAATTTTTTAACTAATTATTATCTGCACTTTCAAATTGCACACCTTTTTCAATCAAATACTGCTTCCGTTCCTTAATCGAGTATGCCCCTTGCACAACATTTACCCATATATTTTGCCAAATCTGTTGTAAAAAATTATTGCGATCATGATAATATTGATCAAGTGTTGGCAAATCATCAAGCCGTTCAAAATAACGATCAATATCTTCAATAATTTTGCTTTGAACTTTATTTACCGCTCGATTGTACAAGCTCTTCATTTTTCCATATTCCCTTCACCCGGTTCATCAACATCGTAAAAATGAAAAATCACTCAAGACCAATTTGTGATTATATGAAAAGGACAATCCAACTTCACCGAAC
>NZ_CCRF01000046.1 GCF_000751775.1 Caldibacillus thermoamylovorans | reverse complement strand
ATTCAATTCCTACGCTTTCATGATTGTCCCCAGTTGATGTTCATTTTAAAAATATATTTGATCCTTTTTACCGAAGTTCCTTTAATATATACCATGCACCGGTTTTTACGGCACGGACACGAACCGTTTCTCTGTTTCCCGGCAATAAGACAAAATGACTAGCGGTAGGCTTATTCTTAAATGACACACCAATATAAACTGAACCGGGTTCTTTTCCTTCCAATGAGGCTGGTCCGGCAACACCGGTAAAGCTGATTCCGATATCAGTGTCCATCAATTTTCGGACATTTTCTGCCATCTCCATTGCGCATTCTTTACTGACGACACCATAAGTTTCAACAGTGTCCGGATTTACGCCAAGTACATTTATTTTTATTTCAGGGGAATACGATACGATCCCGCCCTGAAACCATTTGCTGACACCGGCAATGGATGTCACTTCTTCCTGAAACAGTCCGCCCGTTAAACTTTCAGCTACCGAAAGTGTCATGTTGTTGCTTTCAATCAAATTGCCCATTTCTTTGATAATCGTTGTTTCATCATATCCGTAAAAAAATTCACCCACCCGCTCCATAATTTTTGCTTCTGTCTCATCCAGTAACCTTCTTCGTTCAAGATCTGAGGGATGTTTAGCTGTAAGCCGCAATGTCACTTCGCCATCAGAAGCGAGCGGGGCAATGGTCGGGTTTGTCTGCTGATCAATGAAATCTTCCAGCGTATGTTCCAGAGTTGATTCACCAATACCAAAAAATCGTAACACACGAGATTCAATTCGATCAATGGATTCCAACCGATTTAGGATTGCTTTCATACCATAATTTGAAAACATCGGCTCCATTTCACTAGGCGGACCGGGAAGTAGCATATAAGTAATTTCATTTTTTGTTAACACCATTCCCGGTGCCATTCCGGTATCGTTTGGCAAAACCTCCGCATGTTCAAAAACAAGTGCTTGTTTCCGATTATTCGGTGTCATGGTAACATTCCGTTTTCTAAAAAATTCTTCTATCGAGCCAAGAGCCGCTTCATTATGAACAAGCTTTACTCCCAGATGATTTGCAATGGTTTCTTTTGTTAAATCATCTTTTGTAGGCCCTAAGCCACCCGTAAAAATAATTAAATTGGAACGACTTTCGGCAATTTCCACCGCTCTTTTCAACCGCTCGGCATTATCCCCAACAACGGTATGGTAAAATACATTTACCCCAATACCGGCCAATTGTTGAGAAATAAATTTTGCATTCGTATTAGCAATTTGGCCAAGTAATAATTCGGACCCTACGGCAATAATTTCACCATTCAATTTGAATCTCTCCTTTGCCGAAAAAAATCATGTATCCTTCTTACTCAGAAATTTCACACAGACCTTTTGCGGATTATTTCGAATTTGTGAATACATGTTTATTTTTGACGAAATAGTCAATCCCGGACCATAAAGTAAAAAATGTCGCTACATATAAGGCAAGATCGGCAAAAGGAAAATTTGCATATGAAAACGGAACATTCTTTAATAATAACGCAACAATAGCGATAATTTGCGTCCATGTTTTTATTTTTCCCAACATGTTGGCAGCTACAACTTCTCCACCACCGGCTAAAATAAGGCGCAGACCGGTAACCGCGAACTCCCTACTGATAATGATAATGACAATCCAAGATGGCGCCATGCCTTGTTCAACCAAAATAATAAATGCTGATGATACTAACAATTTATCAGCTAGTGGATCAAGAAATTTTCCAAGATTGGTAACCAAATTATACTTTCTAGCATAATGTCCATCGATCCAGTCTGTTGTTGAAGCAATAATGAAGATAATCGTGCCAATAAATTCTGATACCGGTATAAGTACGCCTCCAAAATTAAATGTGCCCCATGGAAAATCTATAACCATTAGAATAACAAATATAGGAATTAATAATACGCGTAAAAAAGTAATTCGATTAGGTATGTTCACTTTTAAAGACCCCCATTTAATTTAACTGCTGCTAATTGTTTGTTTGGCAACTTGGAAATTTCTACCTAACTATTTTATATGAATAGAAGAAAATAGTCACTGTAAAATGACTATTTTCTATTCTCCCGTTTTTTCATATTGAATAATAATGTTTTGTACATTAGCAGTTGTCGGAATGTCCAGTTTTTGATCGTTCACATAAATTTCTAATGCAGGTGCATAACCGGTTTTGATTCTGATTTCCGTTTCATTTGTTAAGTCGAGGGTTTGCGGGGCAACTTCCGTTATCGTCGCATTTAACAGTTGTTGATTATTTGCATTTTCAATTCCTACCCACGATTTTCCTCCATTTATAACCTTTAAGTTCAATTGAAATTTATCAGCATTCGTTAATTTATATGTAGTTTTATTCCCTTGTGTTGCTACAACTGCTATATTCTGTGTTTTTTCAGGTTCTTTTTTCTCCTGCTTTTTGTCATTTTTTTGCTCTGTTTCTTTTTTGGTTGATTCTTCATCCGCTTTTTCCGTTTTATCGTTTTTTGGCGGTGTTCCAGACTCGGCATATTCAATAGCTTCATTATTTTGCTTATCGTTTACTGCGGTTTTTGCATCATTATTGCTGACTGCTTTTTGAATAAAAAACCAAGCCAAAACGATAATCCCGATAATGACCAAGGTGATGATGATCCTTGGTAACATCTCCAGAAATTTTGATACACCTTCGTCAGGTTTTCGTGTTCCGCTGCGTGATAACGGTTCTGCTATTTGTTCTTCGTAAACGGACGGGATTTCATGTTTATATTCATCAAACAATGACTCCGGATCAAGACCAACCGCTTCCCCATATTGTTTGATAAAAGCACGTACATAAAATTTTCCGGGAATGGAATCGTAATTACCTTCTTCAATACCTTTAAGATATCGTTTTTGGATCTTTGTTATATCTTGTAAATCATCCAATGTTAATCCTTTTGCTTCACGTGCTTCTTTCAATCGATTTCCTAGTTCCGTCAATGGTAAACACCTTCCATTTATTTATAATCAAACCCATCGATACTGTTTCCGGAAAGTAGATTTTGCCTATCTACATTATAGATGATTTCTTCGCCCGGTTCATTTCTCAGCTCAATAATATAATCAAAATCTTCCAACCTGTATTCTGAATTCGCCACGAATAAATCAGGATGCTCAATAACTTTGATTGCCGGCAACCTCATGATTTCCCGGATAAGCTGCCAATGTTTTTCATTTCCTCTTCGAATGGAGACAGCACCATCAATGATATACACATATTTATCGCTGTACTCCCCTTCAATCAAATTATTTCTGATTGTTTGTTTCAATAAAGTAGAGGATACAAATAACCATCTTTTGTTAGCTGATACACTGGCCGCAACAACAGATTCGGTTTTTCCCACTCGGGGCATTCCCCGAATCCCTATTAACCGATGATCTTCTCCTTTAAAAATTTCACTCATGAAATCCACTAACAAGCCAATTTCGTCACGAATAAAACGAAAAGTTTGCTTATCATCTGCGTCTCTTTGTATATAACGTCCATGTCGAACCGCCAGTCGGTCCCATAATGTCGGTTCCCTTAGTTTGACAAGATTAATTGTTTCCATTGTTTGCAAAATCAATGCCAACCGTTCGATTTGATGTTTTGTCGATAAAATGAGAAGTCCCCTTGAACCTTGGTCAATTCCGTTTATGGTTATGATATTGATCGATAGCATCCCCAATAATGAAGAAATATCTCCAAGTAAGCCAGGTCGATTTATTTTGATCTCATATTCTAAATACCACTCTTTTTTCTCCTCCATATGAACCTCACACGAATGAAATTTTTCCATGACCTTCTCACTAATAATAATATATGATTTTACCGAGATATGAAAGGAAGTACAGCAAATTTTTATAAACTTAATTATCTGAATTTATCTTTAAGTAGGCTAAAACGTCTGAGCCTTTAGGCAACTTATGACATGTAGTTCACCGAAAAAATATAAATTTTTTGCTGCGATATATTTCCGCAAAACTTTCCTTGTGTACTTATACTTAAAACTTTAAAATTTCCCACTTCGTCAAATTCGTATCCTTGCTGGAAATTTCTATTTTCTCAAAGAATGAAAAAGAGAGGTTGAATCCCCTCTCTATTTCGAACTGTTATTTTGAACTAATTTCACCATGATGTTGGCGATTGCTTGCTGTTCCTGTTCATCTGCAACTGACCAAAGATCTGACAGCACTCGTTCCTGTTCATTTTTCGGATCAACTTGATTGGCCAAGTAATCTCCAATTTGGTAAGCCAAGTCAGTAATAACATTTTGATCTAAACCGGCATCTTTTGCTTGGTTTAGTCGGTCACCTAGAAAATTCTTCCATTCATCCCAGTTATGCAAAACACTCATTTGTCTGGAACCTCCTTTTTCATATTCAATACTATTTTGCATAAACTTATGGAAAATATACGATGAATCTTTTCAAGCAACAAATATTTTTTTGTATGTACCTATAAGATATTTTTAATATGCTAGAGTTTCTTAACTTAAAAACGTGTTTCGTCGACAAAAAATGGGGTTTCTCACCTCAAAATTTCGACGAGATTGGGTTTCACAGATTTACTGGTTTTCTAAGGTGCGAAACTCAAATTATATATACCAACCTCCGTTTACGGCCAAAACTTGACCGGTTATATAGGATGCCTCCTTTGACAATAAAAAACTGACAGCATTGGCCACATCTATGGGACTCCCTAATCTTCCCATCGGAACCTCATCTGTGACGATGTTTAAATCTTCTTCACTAATATTTTTCAACATTTCTGTTTGGATCGCCCCCGGTGCAACGACATTTACCCGAATTTGACTTGGTGCAACCTCTTTACTTAAAGCTTTTGCAAAACTGATTTGCCCACCCTTCACAGCCGAATAAACCGTTTCACAAGAAGCACCGGTCTGCCCCCAAATGGAAGAAATAAATATGACCGAACCTGTTTTTCTTTGGATTAATTTTGGCAGTAAATTTTTCGTAATCATTATTGGAGCATATAAATGAAGCGATATCAGTGCTTCAATTTCTTCTGGCAACATATGCGTAAGTAATTTTTGAACAGCATTACCGCTATTATGAATTATTCCGTCGATTTGATAAATTTCATGGCAGAGTTTGGTTATTCCTTCCTCTGAGCGCAAGTCAGCTTGAACCGGGATAAATTCGCTATTCGGATAAAGTTGAGTCAATTTATTCAGCATCTGTGTAATTTTTTCTTTATTTTGATGGTAGTGTAAATATAGAGAATATCCTTGCTGCGCTAATTTGGTACTTATGGCGCTTCCTATGCCGCCGCTTGCACCAGTAACTAAAATAAAACGTTTTTCCATCCTATCTCCTTCCCTCACATTGAACGGTGAAAAAATAAGTGCCGGGTACTACAACCAGACAAATCCGAAGAATACATCTCAAATGTAGAAAGATTGGGGAAAGTAACCCCAATCTTTCTTTCTAACTATTTTTAGGCAAAACTTTGCAAACGGTTAAACGGTCATCAGCAATTAAATCATTGGCCACTTTTTTCACATCAGAAAATGTAATTTCCTCCAACATTGGTACGACCTTAAATAAATCCATTTCATTGAAAGCATACCTTGTAAATTGGTTGGCAATATACTCCGGTGAATTTAACGCCCTTAAAAAACTGCCGATTCTATTTTTCTTTACTCGTTCAAGTGCTTCTTCGGAAAGATTTTTTGCTGATTTCGCTTGTTTCAAAATGGAAGTAAGTTTTTCCTGCAATTGCTCAGGTTCTCTCGTGTCGCCGCCAACCAATGCAAAACTAAAACTTTCTTCTTGCGTATAGTCATATGAAAACGAGTCATCAATAAGCCCCGCATCATACATTTCCCGATAATTTTCGGAACTTTGATTGAATAACAAATCCATTAACAATTGGGTCGATAACTCATTTTTTAACAATGTATCGCCCTTTTGGTTTGTGTAACTTCCCTTGATGCCGACCATTATTTTCGGCGTTTGCACATTCATATGGAGGACTTGTTCCTTTTTGGCAACAGCTGTAGGTTCCTTTGCAAACTTTCTTTCTATTTCCGGTTGATCCGTAAACGGTTTTTTTGCTTGATTATCTTTTATAAAATTCATCATTTCTTGCGGATTGACCGGTCCAACGACAAATAATAGCATATTGCTCGGATGATAAAATGTATGATAGCACTCATACAATAAATCTTTCGTTATCTTTGCAATGGAGTCAATGGTTCCGGCGATATCAATTTTCACAGGATGGTTATGATACATATTTTCAATTGCTCCGAAATAAAGCCGCCAATCCGGATTATCATTATACATTTGAATTTCTTGTCCGATAATACCTTTTTCCTTTTCGACCGTTTTTTCAGTAAAATATGGTTCTTGAACAAAATTAATTAAAGTCTCTAAGTTTTCTTTTACATTCGTCGTTGATGAAAAAAGGTAAGCCGTCCTTGTAAAGGATGTAAAGGCGTTGGCAGATGCTCCCTGCTTGCTAAAATGACCAAAAACATCGCCATCTTCTTTTTCAAACATTTTATGCTCAAGAAAATGGGCAATCCCGTCCGGTACAAGTTTTAAATCTTTTTGACCAAGCGGTACAAAATAATTATCAATCGAACCATATTTTGTCGTAAATGTCACAAAAGTCTTGTTAAATCCTTTTTTCGGTAAAATATAAACATCTAATCCATTGGTCATTTTCTCATAATATAACTCTTCACCCAGCTGATCAAATAGCAGTCTTTCCACAGTTTTACGCCTCCAATCCTGATAAGAAATAAATGGTATCCAATTGAATCTTTTCGCCAACCTGTATAATATTCTCCTTGGTGACGTTTGCAATCTTTTCCTTCCAAACTTCTTCTGAAACATTGGTACCGCTGATAACATTATGGTAAAGAACTTCAACAAGCCCTCGTGAGGTATCTAAAGTTTCCAACATTTGATTTTGGATAACCGCTTTTGTTTGTTCAATATCTGCTTCAGTAAAATCGCCATTTTTCATTGCCTGTAACTGTTCTTTAATAATTGTGACAGCTTTTTCATAATTTTTCGTTTCAATTCCGGTCATGACTAACATTAAACCTTTATGACTCTCAAGCCGACTAGCAGCGTAATAGGCCAAACTCGCTTTTTCACGAACATTAATAAACAATTTCGAATGGGGAAAGCCGCCAAATAAACCATTAAATACTTGTAAAGCAAAATAATCATCTTCACCATATCGAGTATTTGTTCTTAAACCCATATTTAACTTTCCTTGAGCAACATCCTGCTTTTCGATGATGACATTTTCTTTTACCCTTTTACGAATATTGGTTTGTTCAACCTTTTTAGATGTACGGCTTTTTAATTGAAATTTCGCTTGACAGGACTGAATGACTTCTTCTTCAGTAAAATCTCCGACGATATATAAATCCAATTCATCCGAAGAGAGCGAATCTTGATAATAGTTGTAAAGTGATTGAGCAGTGATTTGGTCAACGTCTTCCAAAATGCCATTCACAGGAATAGCATACGGTTCATCTTTACACATTTCTTGTATCAGCCTTAAGTTTGCATATCGCATTTTGTCATCATTGACTGCTTGGATCCGCTGTTTTAATGTACGTTTTTCTTTCGCAACAATCTGTTCGTCAAATGAATCATTCGCGGATCTCGGATTAAATAAAACATCCGCAAGTAGTGTTAAAGCTTTATCTAATAACGGTTCCGATTGCTTTAAAAACTTTTCGTTGGCTACTTCCATCGTTATGGAAATAATATGGTATTCTCCCTTTTTTTGCAAATCGACAGACAAGGTGGCACCGTAAAGATTTTCCAAATATGTTCTAAGTTCTGTAAATGACGGGTATGTATTGGTGCCGCTTTGTAATACATAGGGAAGAAGTGCCCTTGTCGTTGCATATTCTTTTTCAATTGGTGCCTTCATTTTAAATACAATCGTGTTTGTTTTGTACTTATCTGTCTTGACTAAATGCAATTTTACACCTTGATTGTCAATAACCTTTTCCATTATTTTCCTCCTATTCTTTCCATATGAACTCCTATTCTTTAATCATTTTATCCCTCTTTCCACTATACATGTGTATATTTTATAATTTCAAGTTTACAGTGAATTTTTTCGAAAAGATAATCCTTTCCTAAATGGAAATAGAGCCCCACCTGATTGGTAGGGCTCGTTCCAAAATGGCTTTTTATCTGCTGCCTTTAATATAAGGTGTATTTAATGCTTTCGGTGCAACAGATTTTCCGATAAAACCGGCTACAGCCAAGATTGTTAATACATAAGGTAAAATATACAAATAAACGGTTGGAATGTCTTTAATAAATGGAATGCTCGGACCGATTGTGCTTAAACTTTGGGCAAAACCGAAGAAAATGGCTGCACCCATCATCCCTAACGGATTCCATTTACCGAAAATCATTGCGGCAATCGCCATAAACCCTTGACCGCTAATAGTCGCATGGCTGTAATCAAGCGTGATAGATTGAGCGTAGATGGCTCCACCGATACCCCCTAATGCACCACTAATCATAACACCGATATAACGCATTCTGTTCACTTTAATCCCCATTGTATCGGCTGCAGTCGGATGCTCACCTACAGAACGGAGGCGAAGACCAAACGGTGTTTTAAATAAAATAACCCAACCGACAATCGCTGCAAGAATGGCCAAATAAGAAGTTAAATAAACATTTTGGAAAAAGATTTTACCAATAACCGGGATGTTTTCTAAAACCGGGATGTCAAAACGAGTTATTGCATCCTTAACCATCGGTGTTTGGCCTTTTCCTTCAAATAGTTTCTTTACAAGGAATATTGTTGCCCCAGCAGCTAGCATATTCAAGGCTGTACCGGCTATAATTTGATCAGAACGAAAGGTAACTGACGAAATAGCTAATAAAGAAGAAAACAAGCTTCCGACAATCATTGCGATCATAATGGATACAAAGACAGTTGCTCCACCAAAGATATCATGTAAGAAAAGATTAGATATAATTCCGGTAAAGGCACCAATTTGCATAACGCCTTCCAATCCAATATTGGTAACGCCCGACCGCTCAGTAAAAACGGCACCTAATCCAGTGAAGATGAGAGGAGCTGCATAAAAGATCGCATTATAAAAAATGAAAGCAATTGTATCAGTCAGACTCATCCTACTTCACTCCTTTCTTTTTCGAAAACTTTTCATAAAGCCATTGGAATAAGTACCCACTTGCAACAAAGAAAATAATGACAGCAATAATAACCGAAATCATTTCTTCAGGAATTTGCGCAGGTGGATTCGGCATATTTAGTGATCCATACTTTAACGCACCGAAAAGAATTGCCCCAAAAACAACGCCAATCGGATTGTTGCCGCCAAGGACCGCTACCGCAATTCCGTCGAAACCAATTCCTGTCATGGCCGTTTTTGTTGAAACATATTCAAATGTTCCCAGTCCTTCCATGGCACCCGCCAAACCGGCAATGAAACCGGAAATAACCATAGAAATGACAATATTTCTCGGAACATTCATACCGGCATATTTAGAAGCATCTTGACTGAATCCGGCAGCTTTTAATTCATACCCTAAGGTTGTTTTCTCTAAGATAAACCAAATGATAATGACGGTAAGAATAGCAATAAAGATCCCGCCATGCAACCGCGAATATTGTGTGATCTCTTCAAAAAATGGAATTCTAAGAGATGCTGTTTGCGCTATCTGTTCGGTTGTGTCCCCTTTTGCAATTGACCGAATTAAAGCATTGGTAACATGGAGAGCTGTATAGTTTAACATAATTGTCACGACAACCTCATTAACTCCCAGTTTTGCCTTCAAAATTCCCGGTATAAACGCCCAAAAAGCACCGGCTAAACCTGCAGCTAAAATTGCTAAAGGTAGATGAATATAAGCAGGTAAATCAAAACTAATTCCGACATAAACCGCTGCAAACCATCCGACGATTAGTTGACCTTCAACACCGATGTTAAATAATCCTGTTTTGAATGCAAAGGCGACGGCCAGACCAGCTAAAACATAAGGAGTTATTTGCCGAATCGATTCACCTATAACATAAGAGTCCCCAAAAATTCCTTCCCATAACTGTGCATAACCGACAATCGGATTATAACCACTAATGGCAATAATCACTGCACCAACCAGTAATCCTAAAATAACAGCCAAAACCGGTATTAAAATCGGTGTCCATCGTTTTGACATGTTACTCCTCACCTTCCTTCTTAACAGCCTGGTCTAACATTTGCTGATGATTATCTCTATCCACTTTATGACCAGCCATCAATAAACCAAGTTCTTGTTCATTTGTTTCTTTCGGATTGACGATATCTAAAATTTGACCATCAAAAATAACAGCAATGCGGTCGCTCACATTCATAACTTCATCTAATTCAAAGGATATGAGAAGAACCGCTTTTCCGTTATCTCTTTGTTCAATTAAGCGCTTATGAATAAATTCAATTGCTCCGACATCAAGACCCCTTGTCGGTTGTGCAGCTATGAGCAAATCGGGATCTCTATCAATTTCTCTACCAATAATAACTTTTTGCTGATTTCCGCCTGATAAAGCGCGGGCGGGTTCATACGCACTTTGGGTACGGACATCGTATTCTTCAATTAATTTATTTGCATAATTATAAATTTCACGATTTTGTAAAACTCCTATTTTTGAAAATGGTTCATGATAATAGGATTGCAATACAAAATTTTCTCCGACTGAAAAATTAAGAACAAGACCATGACGATGTCGATCTTGTGGTATATGTCCAAGTCCTGTTTCAGTAATCTTTCGCGGTTTCAAATTTGTAATATCTTTGCCGACCAATGTAATGTTCCCGCTTTCAACACGTCTTAGTCCGGTAATCGCCTCAATTAACTCCGTTTGACCATTTCCATCAACACCGGCAATTCCCAAAATTTCTCCACGGCGAACAGATAAATTTAGATTTTTTACTTTATCCACCCCGCGGTAATCTTTTACTACAAGATTCTCAACTTTTAATACTTCTTCTTTTGGATTAGCCGGTTTTTTTTCTGTTTTAAATACAACATCACGACCAACCATTAAACTCGCTAATTCAGTAGGATTTGTTTCAGCAACGTTTAATGTTTTTATTGCTTTTCCACGACGAATAACGGTAACACGATCGGCTACTTCCATAATTTCTTTCAATTTATGTGTTATTAAAATAATTGATTTCCCTTCACTAATCAGTTTTTTCATTATATCAATCAGTTCGATGATTTCTTGTGGTGTGAGTGAAGCGGTCGGTTCATCGAAAATAAGAATATCGGCCCCGCGATAAAGTGTTTTGAGAATTTCAACACGTTGCTGCATGCCGACAGAAATATCCGCTACCACTGCATACGGGTCGACTTCAAGACCATACAATTCTGAAAGGCGGGTAATTTCCTCCGCAGCCGATTTAATATCAATTGTTCCAGCGCCGTGCTTCGGTTCTTTCCCTAATATAATATTTTCCGTAACGGTAAACGTATCAACTAGCATAAAGTGTTGATGAACCATTCCAATCCCTAAATCATTTGCCACGTTCGGGTCTGTTATCTTAACAGACTTTCCTTTAACGCGAATTTCCCCTCCATCCGGTTGATACAATCCGAATAACACATTCATCAATGTTGATTTTCCGGCGCCGTTTTCACCTAAAAGGGCATGAATTTCCCCCTTTTTTAATTGCAAGGTAATATTGTCATTCGCCACAAAATTGCCGAATACCTTGGTAATATTCAACATCTCTATAACATAGTCCATATTCAACCCCCCTAGCACAACAATTGTTTTTCATATCTTTCTCGCTTGTCAGGACTTTTAGTGACAGCTCTCGTTTACTCGAAAAAATGGCAATTGGTAGAACCCAATTGCGACTATTCACCTTCCTTTACTTTTTTTATAGCAGGAATAATAGAAAAGCAAACAAAATAGTCCAAAAAAGATATAAAAGGCATACATAAAAAGCTTCAATTAAATAGTGATGTAATTAAAGCTTTTTATGTATCGCTTTTTAACAAGATGGATACAGTAGGAAAAACCCACTGTATCCAATATTATTATTTATAAACTTTGATGAAAACCGAAAGTTATGGAGTCACACCTAGATCTTTCAAGAAGCTCTCCATATCTTCTTTTGTTCCCGGAGGTGTAACATCGCCATTAATAATTTTTTCCTTCCAGTCGTTAACGGCCGTTAAGGTTGTTTCAGATAAATGGTCGCCTGTAGTGGACAATTCAACACCTTTATCTGCCAAGCCATACGTAACAGTCGTTCCACCTGGGAATTTACCATCCATAGACTTTTGGGCAATGTCTTTAACAGCGAGATCCACACGTTTTAAAGCAGATGTTAAAGTAATATTATATTCCTTCCCATCCACTTCAACGGTACCTTCATCATATTGGTCACTGTCAACACCAATTACCCATACATTTGCATCCGGGTTTTGTTGCTTTCTTTCTTTTGCTTCAGCAAACACACCGTTACCGGTTGCACCTGCAGCATGGAAAATAATGTCTGCACCGTTGGAATAGATTTGGTTTGCAGCAGATTTTCCAAGGTCAGCCTTGTCGAAAGCACCGGTATAGTTTACTTGCACCTTAATGGATGGATCAACGGATGCCACACCAGCTCTAAATCCAGCTTCGAAACGTGTAATAACATCACTTTCCATGCCGCCGACAAATCCAACGTTTTTCGTTTTTGTTTCCATTGCAGCAGCAACCCCTGCAAGGAAGGCAGCCTCTTGTTCTTTAAACATGATGCTGACGACGTTGTCTTTTTCAACAACAGAATCAACGATACCAAAATGAACATTTTTACGTTGACCGGCAATTTCACCAATTGGTTTTTCCAATTTAAAACCGATACCGAAAATTAAATCAAAGTTACGACGAGCTAATGCATTTAAGTTCGATACATAGTCTGCATCTGATTTCGATTGCAAATAATCGTAACCGCCATCGCCTTTTTTAAGATTGTGTTCTTTACCAAAAGCCTGAATTCCTTCCCAAGCGGATTGGTTAAAGGATTTATCATCGACCCCACCAATATCGGTTACCATTGCAACGGAAAAGGACTCATCATCTTTACCGCCATCTTTGGCTCCTTGATTATTATTTCCTTCATCTTTTGAACCGCAGCCACTTAAAACAAGCCCTGAAAGAAGAAGGAGTGAAAAAAGAATAGAAAGTCTTTTTTTCTTCATGAGAAATCCCCCTTAAAAATTTTTAATAGAGCATATTGTGAAAATGGTTGCCTACCTTTATTCTATGAAAATTTTCCTATTTTATAAAAATTATTCTCGTAAAGCACCTTTTTCACATGCCGCTATTAACTAAGTTAAATATAGCACGAAATATTTAAAATAGGAATACGAACTTTAAATTTAACGAAAAAAACTTGCGAACAAAGTATGAAAACCTTATCATTTCGACTTTGTCAAGGTATAAAAAATCAATTTGATATTTTCTAAATGTTAACATACAAGTAACTCACGAACATTTTCCCAAAAAAACTGTATAGTATTCGATATTCTCATTTTTCAAAAAAATAGTGACCAGGGAAAGAGCCCTGATTTTTCTACCATTTTAAGAAAGTTTAGGATGTTTTCATGTCATCTTCACCCGGTTTTGCAATGAGCACCGCTCTCGGTTTACTTCCTTCATAAGGTCCTACGATTCCCCGTTTTTCCATTTCATCGATTAAACGTGCAGCTCTAGTATAACCAATTCGAAATCTTCTTTGCAGCATCGAGACGGAAGCGGTTTGCATTTCGGCAATTAATTGTACCGCCTCATCATATAATTCATCATCGACTGTTTCTTCTGTTTCAACAATTTCATCCGGAATCATCTCTTCTTGATATTGTGCCTTTTGCTGTGAAATAACAAAATTGACTACTTCCTCGACCTCTGAATCGGATAAAAACGCACCTTGAATCCGGATCGGTTTTGACTGACCAACCGGCAGGAATAACATATCCCCCCGCCCAAGAAGTTTTTCTGCCCCACCCATGTCCAAAATCGTTCTGGAATCGGTTTGTGAACTTACGGCAAATGCAATCCGGGAAGGGATATTTGCTTTAATAACACCGGTAATCACATCTACAGAAGGTCTTTGTGTAGCGATAATTAAATGGATGCCGGCTGCCCGAGCCATTTGAGCAAGTCTGGTGATGGCATCTTCCACATCCGACGATGCAACCATCATTAAGTCGGCAAGTTCATCAACAATAACGACAATAAATGGTAGGAGCGGTTGTTTTTCACCGGTTTCAAGATTATGACGGCGAATAAAATCATTATATCCTTCAATATTTCTTGTTCCGGTTTGGGAAAACAGTTCATATCTTCGTTCCATTTCATTTACTACTTTTTTCAATGCTTGGGCTGCTTTTTTCGGATTGGTAACGACCGGTGCCAGTAGATGCGGTACACCATTATACACATTTAATTCCACCATTTTTGGATCGATCATCATTAATTTGACTTCGTGGGGTTTTGTCCGCATTAAAATACTGGTAATAATTCCATTAACACACACACTTTTTCCTGAACCGGTTGCCCCGGCGATTAAAAGGTGCGGCATTTTATTTAATTCAGTCAGTACAGCTTCTCCGGTAATATCGCGGCCGAGACCAATCAATAATTTTTTATCGATTTGATCATAACTGCCTTCCAATACTTCTCTCAAAGATACTACTGCAATTTCTGAGTTAGGTACTTCTATACCAATTGCCGATTTACCGGGAATGGGGGCTTCCATGCGAATATCTTTAGCGGCAAGTGCCAGTGCAATATCATCTGTAAGTGAGATGATCTTACTTACTTTCACACCGATATCGGGATGAACCTCATATTTGGTAACTGCAGGTCCAATATGTACTTGGGTTACCCTCGCCTTAACCCCAAAACTTTGAAATGTCCGTTCCAATTTCGCAGCATTGGAATGAACAAATTCATATTCATTACTTTGATCCGTCTGTTTCGGTAATTTTAATAAGGACAATGGTGGTAATTGATAATCGACATTTTCCACCTCGGAAAAATTCATTGGAACTTGTGTTATCTCATCATCGTCATTTTCTTCAACAGCTGCTTTGTCATGGGTAACATCATCACGATATACCTTCTCGGCAAAATTAGAAATAATCGGCTCTTTTCCGGGTATTGTTTCATTAACTTGCTCATGTTTGTTGCCGACTTCCGAATGTTCGGGTTTCTTCTTTCTTTGATTGGCCTGCTTTCTTTTTGGTTTCGACCGCCAGTTATTCACGTCATTTTTAACACTCTTCCACATGTCACTAAAGAAAGACATCATCTTTGAAAAAAACGTATGTAAAATGTCCCCGAATGATTTACCGGTAAGTAAAATAAATCCGATTATCATCGATATAAAGGCTATGATTTTTGCCCCTGTCTCCTCAAATAATAAAAAACAGACAGAAAATAAAAGAGCTCCAATCATCCCTCCGCCTAAATCCGTAGAACTTACTTCACCTCGTAAATCCATCCAATACAATTCCCAAGTATTTACAAGAACGCTAGGTTTATTAAAAGGCCCTTGACTGGAAAGCAATTCAAACAATTTTACATGGCTTAATAGCAGAACTGCTGCAAAAATTAAATAAGTACCAATTAATTTTCTATGAAAAAAGTTGGGCAAGCTTCGTTTCCAGATTAAATAACAGCTTAAAAAGATTCCCGATAAAGGTAAAATAATAAACCACTCGCCTGCTAAAAAACGGAAAAAACTTACCAGGCCAAGACCTACTAAACCAAGGTGTAAGATGGCAATAATAGATAAGGCCAAAATAATAAAAGCGCCCACTTCAAACTTAATTGTTTGTCTCAACTTCATTTGTCTTTTTGTCTTACGTTTTTTTCGTTTTACCATAAACCGTCACCTAAATCATAAAGATAGCAGCCTTTATTTGGCTGCTGCTTGTATTATTCTTATTATATCATAAGTAAGGGCAAGAATAATAGACACCGGCCTTTTTAATACGTTAAGAAAGTATAAATTTCCAGCAAAGAAGCGAATTCGACGTAGTGGGAAATTTTAAGAATTAAGTATAAGTGCAACTACGGCTTTGCCATCGCCTAAAGGCTCGGCAGTCGCCGAGTTTTCTTTATCGTTATAAGGATAAAAAAACGGGCGAAAAGCCGTTAAATACGTTTTATTGTCTGGCTGCGGGCGCTCTGCACTTTTCTTATTGCCAATAGGAAATCCTTGCCCCCGGATAAATGTCCGTTTGTAAATAATGATTCGGGTTTGTACTTAAAATTTGTTTTACTTGTAAATCCGTTTCATTCATTACTTCTACGATTAGCGGTATTCCGTTATAAACAACGAACTTGTTCCTAGTTTGGGAAGATTGTCCCTCCTGAAAAATTAATTCAGCCGGTATTAGTGTATGTAAAATCACTGGACAATCCCCTCCTCATTTTTCCGTTCCAATTCGATTAATTCATTTAATTTCTCCATTGCCTGTCCGATGCCTCCCACTTCATTGATCAATCCATACTCTACTGCATCTGTCCCAATCACATTGGTCCCTATATCACGAGTTAAATTTCCTTTGGCAAACATTAGATCTTTAAAGGTTTCCGCTTTTATTTTCGAATGTTTCGTAACAAAACTAACAACACGATCTTGCATTTTATCCAAATATTCAAATGTTTGCGGAACACCAATGACAAGACCGGTCAAGCGAATCGGATGGATAGTCATCGTTGCTGTTTCAGCAATAAAACTGTAATCCGTACTTACAGCAATTGGTAC
>NZ_CCRF01000045.1 GCF_000751775.1 Caldibacillus thermoamylovorans | reverse complement strand
GCCTATTGAATGACCACCTCCCAATACAAGGGAAACGGTCGGTTTAGATAAGGATGCGAGCATTTCTGCAATGGCTAAACCGGCCTCTACATCTCCTCCAACTGTATTTAAAATAATCAGTAACCCCTCAATTTTTGGATTTTGTTCAATCGCAACAATTTGTGGAATGACATGTTCGTATTTCGTTGTTTTATTTTGCGGCGGCAGCTGTAAGTGCCCTTCTATTTGACCGACGATTGATAAACAATGAATATTGGAATCATTGGACAAACTAGGGACATTCGTTTGTCCAAGTTGTTGAATTTTTTCCATCAATGGAGACATCGGTGCTTCTGTTTTTGGAATCTCCTTTTGCGGGTTCTCTTGTTCTTGATTGTACTTCATATTCATAAACGAAACTCCTTCCAATCGTGATACGTATAGTATGAACGACAATTACAATTTCATGCGAATTGAAAGACTTTCCGTTTCAATAATAAAGCGAAAATGACTGTTATACTTCCATAATGATTGGAATGATCATTGGTTTTCGTTTTGTTTTACTAAAAAGGTAACTATTTAATGATTCTCGCATTTCTTGTTTTATATTGGACCATTCAAAGTTATGGAGTTTTATGTTCTTTGTAACAATATCTTTTACCATTTTGGTTACCTGTCCCATTAATTCTTCTGATTCCCTAACATAAACAAAACCTCTTGAAATAATTTCAGGACCGGAGACAACTTTCTTTTCGTTCCTATTAATTGAGACAACAACAATTAAAATCCCATCTTGGGAGAGCACTTTTCGATCACGTAAAACGATATTGCCGACATCACCTACACCGCTGCCGTCAATTAATATATTACCGGCAGTGACACGACCGTTTTGCCTAATTTGGCCATTTTTTATTTCAATTACATCCCCTTTTTCCGGTATAAAAATACAATCACGATCAACGCCCATCTTCTCGGCAATATTCGCATGTGCTTTTAACATTCTATATTCACCGTGAATGGGGATAAAAAATTTCGGTCTCATTAAATTAATCATTAATTTCAATTCTTCTTCCCGACCGTGTCCACTTACATGCACTTTTGGACCGATAATGACATTGGCACCGGCTCGAAACAGCATATCAACCGTCCGGATTAAAAATATTTCGCCACCACGATGGGGAGAAGCTGCAATTAAAACCGTATCATTCTTTTCGATTTGGAGTAGTTTATGAGATCGTTTAACCATTTTTTGGAGTGCTTCCAACGGTTCACCTTGATGCCCGCTCATCAGAATCGCAATTTCATAGGGCTTATATTTTCCCATATCTTCATAGCGAATGATTAAATCTTCATGAACCTCCAAATACCCTAACTGTTGTGTTATTTGAAACACATGCTGCAATGTCTTACCAACAATAACCACTTTTCTGCCGGATTGGAAACTGGCATTTAACAGTCGTTGGATGGCATTGACGGATGATGCATAGCACGCGAAAATAACCCGCCCCTCTGCTTTTTCAAAAACTTCTTCAACTGAATTTTCTACTTGTACTTCTGACGGGGTATAGCCGACTTTCTCAGCTTCCGTACTGTCGGAAAGTAAACAAAGAACCCCTTTTTCACCGATCTTCGCCATTTTGTTAATACTTGCACGGTATTGTTCAGTAGCACTTTGGTCAAATTTAAAATCACCGGTATAAACAATCGATCCGTTTTCCGTTTCAATTTGAATACCTACTGAATCAGGTATACTGTGATTCACCCGAAAAAAGGAAATATTGGCATGTGTAAATGAAAGACGAGTGTTCTCATCAATTTCACGGAATTCATATGGTAATCGACTATTTTTTTCTTGTAATTTCTCTTTCGTTAAAGCAAGTGTCAACTTTGTCCCAAATATTGGAACAGATAATTTGTCTAAAAAGTAAAGAAGTGCACCGGTATGATCTTCATGTCCATGGGATAAAAAGATGCCGCGTAATCGGGTTCGGTTTTCCAACAAGTAAGTAATATCCGGAATCACAATATCAATTCCAAACATTTCATCTTCGGGATACATTAAACCGGCATCGATAACAAATAAATCATCTTCCACCTCGATCACGTACATATTTTTACCAAGTTCTCCCACTCCACCTAAAGGAATGATTCTGATTTTTTGTGTTGTTTTGTTCAAATAAAACAGCCTCCTGTTAGTATATAATAAAATAAATAATTTTCAGCAATTAAACCAACCAAACTACCTTTTTGGATGATTACCACGAGAAATTTCAACTAAATATCATTGAATCTTATGTATTCAAACGCAAAAAATTGTACTTTGCTCGTTAGGTTTTTAAAATGGGGGGAATATATCAATTATGTATTTTTATCATAACTTTTTCATCGATTGTTTACAAATAACCCGATGAAAAAGATATCCTGTCTTCATTCCACTGCAAAATTTTTTGGACTTATTTCATTTTATCATAGTTTACTGATTATAATATGAATATAATAATCGGGACACCCGATTGTGAAGAGGTCCTAAGTTGGTTTTTGTTCATTTATCCAACTAAGAACTTTCACATGTATGGATGTCCCGTAATTTTAACATTTTTTGGATCGAATAAAATTGATTGTACCAAAAAGTATATTTTCTAAAAAATTTATGCTTAGAATCAATATTTCTTCAAACTATACAGGTTGCACATGATACTTTGTGAAAATGATTTAGAAAATCCTTTTTAGGTATTAATGATCAAGCGTCTTTAACAATTCTGCCAATTCATTCCGTTCCTTTTCTGTTAGTGGAACAAGAGGCAAACGGACGGAACCGACATTTAAACCTTTTAATTGTAATGCGGTTTTTACCGGAGCCGGACTAGGGGCGGCAAACAATCCTTTCATAATTGGCAAAAGCTTTTGATGCCATTTTGCTGCCTCTGTAACATTTCCCGAGAAAAACGCTTGAATCATTTGTTGCATTTCATTCCCAATGATATGCGCAGCAACAGAAACAACACCGACACCACCGATGGAAAGAGTCGGCAGCGCTAAACTGTCGTCCCCACAATATAAAACGCAATCATCCGGCGTATTTGCTATGATTTGAGTCATTTGCACAAGATTTCCGCTCGCTTCTTTCACCGCTTTTATGTTTGGGACTTCGCTCAAACGGATGATTGTTTCCGGCTCAATATTAACTGACGAACGACCCGGAATATTATAAATCATAACTGGTAAACTCGTACTTTCGGCAATTGCCTTAAAATGCTGATACAAACCTTCTTGATTCGGCTTATTATAATAAGGAGCAACGAGTAAAATGGCATCGACACCAATGTCCTCGGCTTTTTTCGTTAATTCAATCGAGTCCCTTGTGTTATAGTTACCGGTCCCGGCGATAACAGGAACTCGTTTATCAACTACGTTTACAACATGTTTAAATAATGCCGCTTTTTCCTCAAAAGTCAAAGTCGGTGATTCACCGGTTGTACCTGAGATGACAAGCGAATCACTGCCATTTTTCAGCAAATATTCAACCAAATGTGATGTTTTTTGAAAATCAATATTCCCTTTTGCATCAAAGGGAGTAACCATCGCGGTAGATATTCGTCCAAAAATGCTCATTTTCTTCACTCCTTCATTTTGTTTATAAATGAGCTTTTTTCATCAATCGCCTCAACATCGATTTCGGCTTTTTCCAGTTGAAAAGCATCATGAAGTGCATTGACCGCTTTTTTTAGATCATCCTGTTTTACTAATACCCAGATTGTTGTATAACTGTCAGCTGATTGTAAAATTCGAATCCCTTGATTTGATAATGCCGTTACGATTTTCGATGCAACACCAGGTACGCCGGTAATTCCTGCGCCAACGACCGACACCTTTGCACAATGTTTTTCTAAATATGGTTCATATCCTAATAATTCCAGAGTTGCTTTCGCTTTATCGGCCATATCGTCACTCACTGTATAGACGACATCATTCGGTGATATATTTATGAAATCTACCGAAATTTGCTCCGAAGCCATCGCCTTAAATACTTCCACCTGTAAATTAAATTGACCTTTTTTTGCCAATACTTTTATTTGCGTTACGTTGGAGACATGGGCGATTCCAGTGACTAATCTTTCCTTGATATCCGTTCCCCGTTTTATTTTTGATAACTTTGTAACCAATGTCCCTTTTGCATCTGAATAAGTAGAGCGCACACGAATCGGAACATCTGCTTGCATAGCGATTTCTACTGCTCGCGGGTGAATGACTTTTGCCCCCTGATAGGCTAAATTGCTCACTTCATTATACGTAACAATATCTAGTGGGCGAGCCTTTTCAGTCAATTTTGGATCAGCTGTCATGACTCCGGCTACATCTGTAAAAATATCGATCCAATCGGCTTGTAACGCTGCCCCCAAGGCTGCTGCAGATGTATCACTGCCGCCGCGTCCAATCGTTGTCATATCGCCATTAGCGGTGATTCCTTGAAATCCGGCAACCACAACGACATCATGAGATTCAAGTTCCTTTAATAACCGGGTCGTATCCATTTCGACAATTTTTGCATTTGTAAAATCATCGTTTGTGCGGAATCCCGCTTGAGCCCCGGTTAATGAGGCAGCTTTGATCCCGTTTTCCAGCAACATTTCTGTAAAAACAACCGACGAGATTACTTCTCCGCATGACATAAGGATATCTTGTTCGCGCTTTGATACTTTTGTATTTGAACCGCCGACAAGGGAGAGCAAAGTATCTGTTGCATAAGGGTCGCCCATTCTTCCCATGGCGGAAACAACGACAACCGATTTATATCCTTCTTCAATTACTTTTTTTATATGTTTTAATGCATGCAAACGGTTTTCTTCTGTTCGTACAGAGGTACCGCCAAATTTTTGTACGATAATTTTTCTCATATAACACCTCAACCAAAAAAAAGTTATGCCAATAGTCGTATTTCATTATCCCACCTTAACGGCGAGTTAAGACCCCCACCTCAAGATTTTGAGATTACAATAAAGATGGGTGGGGATGAGGCAAACTCCACTGATGGAAGTTTCACTTTATCCCGCACAAACGGTCACTAAATCTTCCTCTTAAGTCTTAAATAAAATCAAAGATGTAAAGAGGAAGATAAGTTCCCGTAAGTGCCCGATTGGTTCAACTAACCATCAGCGGGAAGAATCCCACTGATGGAAGTTTCACTTTATTATTTATTAAGCAGACCGAGTCTTATTAAACTTTCGGCAATTTGCACAGAATTCCATGCCGCTCCTTTTAGTAAATTGTCGGAAACAACCCACATGTGAAAGCCATTTTTTTCATCTAAGTCTTTACGAATCCGACCAACAAACACATCACGTTGACCGACAGCGTTCGTTGCCAACGGATAAATTTGCTCACTCGGATTATCCTCCAGAACAATCCCCGGGGCAGTAGATAAAAGATTTCTAATTTCTAAAGTACTTACGTGATCTGTTTCAACTTCAAAATAAACCGATTCGGAATGTCCGGACGCTACCGGAATACGGACACAAGTAGCCGCTACTTTGAGTTCGGGCATATGCATAATTTTTTTCGTTTCATTAATCATTTTCATTTCTTCAAAAGTAAAACCGTTATCTTGGAAAACATCAATTTGCGGAATCGCATTAAAAGCAATTTGATAATGTTTTTTATCATTTTTTACAGGCAGAATCTTTGCTTGAGCTTCTTTATTATCTAAAACATCTTTTGTTTGACTGTACAATTCTTGAACAGCTTGGTTACCTGCACCGCTTACTGCTTGGTAAGTTGAGACAATGACTCTATTTAAACCGAATTTTTGGCGAATCGGTTCCAAAGCGACTACCATTTGGATCGTCGAACAGTTTGGATTTGCAATAATTCCTTGGTGTTTTTGCAAGTCTTCTTCATTTACTTCAGGTACAACCAATGGTACATCCGGATCCATTCGAAATGCACTTGTATTATCAACGACAATTGCTCCTCTTTTCACAGCTTCCGGAGCCAATTGTTTCGAAACACTTCCACCCGCAGAAAATAAAGCAATATCTACACCTTCAAAACTTTCCGGTTTTGCTTCGTGAACAGTTATTGTTTCACCTTTAAATTGAACTGTTTTTCCGGCAGAACGAGCTGAGGATAGTAAAGTTAATTTTGATATTGGAAAATCCCTTTCTATCAATGTTTTAATCATTTGTTCGCCTACTGCACCGGTGGCTCCAACAACTGCAACATGATAACGATTATTTGCCATTTGTTTTTCCCCTTCCACTCTTGACCATTTCATTTTATCGTTTTAAAAAAAGGGAATCGAATATAGCCTAATTCGATTTCCCATCACACGTCACAACGTGTTAACCTGATTTATCCTATATTTTATCATACTCCAGGAAATTATGGATAATTTTTTTGTTTTAAAAATATATTGGAAGTGGACAATTGATAATTTATCTTAACATATTGTTGCTTCAATTGAAATACGTCTATTTTTTATACCGTTCAATCAATACCGGTTGAATTTGTTTATGTTCTAAAGCAGCTTCTACCGTTTCAAGCAGTAGAGTCATGTCAGCAACCATTGATTTCGGTTTATTATAAGGATCATCTTGGCCAAATGGAATAAAGTATATATCCTTTGCCGCGATGAGTCGCATCAGGTTTACACCATTCAGACCAAGCGCATCATTCGTTGAGATTCCAAGTACGACCGGTCGGTGATTTCTCATGGTTGCCTTTGCAGCCATTAACACCGGAGAATCTGTTAATGCGTTTGCCATTTTACTTATCGAGTTTCCCGTCATGGGTGCTATGACCATGCAATCGAGGGGATATGTTGGCCCAAGCGGCTCTGCGTCGACAATATTATCAATGACTTTATTACCGGTTGCTCTTTCAATTTTTTCAATCCACTCTTCTCCGGATCCAAATCTGGTCGTTGTATTTTTTACCGTCCAAGTAACGATCGGTACGACTTCTGCGCCATTTTCTACTAATTTAACAATTTCCGGTAAAACTTGATCATACGTACAGTGGGATGCGGTTAATCCAAAACCGATTCTTTTTCCTTCTACTTTCATTTTACGTTCCCCTTTCTTTTTAATAAATCATCATGTAATAACTCGACGAGAACATTGGCCAAAATTTGTCCGGCTGTCTTCGGAGCAACAATACCCGGCAAACTCGGGGTTAAAATAGCCTTAATCCCCCGTTTTTCTGCATAGCGAAAATCCGTTCCTCCCGGTTTGGAAGCTATATCGATAATCAGTGTGTGATGAGGCATTTTTGAAATGACATTTGCAGTTACGACTAAGTGAGGGATTGTATTGATGACAATATCTGCATCTTTTACAAATTCTTCAAGATCGTTAAGATGGAAAGAATCCAAACCCATTTCTTCGATTCGAGCAATATGTTCTGCGTTCCTGACACCTACTTTTAATTTTGCTCCAAGTCCATGAAAAACTCTGGAGATCGTCATTCCATTGCGCCCGAAACCGAGAACAACCGTCTTGGAACCGTGAATGGTAAAGTCAGTATTTTGAATGACGAGCATAATGATACCTTCTACCGTCGGAATCGAGTTATAGATGGCTACATCATTACGGTCAAATATTAATTCTAATTTTCTTCCTGCCTTTTGTGTAATTTTCGTCAAATAAGTATTCGTAATCCCGGAATAAATGGTACAATGCGGTGGTGTTTTGCTTATTTTATTTTCGTCTATGCGAATATGTTCATTAGAAAAGATGGTATCGATTTCCCCATCTAAACTTGTACCTGCGACAGGTAATATAATTGCATCTATCTCCTGCCAATTTATCTCATCAATTTTTTCTTTAACAGCTCCTGTAAAAGAATGATCCAGTTGTTCATAACCAATCAAAGATATCTTCGCACCCAGTTCGCTTAATTTTCGGATGACCTCAATTTGTCTAGCGTCACCACCCATAATCACTATGTGCAAACCTGTTAACATGAAGTATTTTCACCTTCTTCGTTACAATTTCCAAGAACCATGACACCAAATTCTTTATTATCATATGATGTCTTTTATCTATGTGTGTGTTGGAAATTTTTCCTTTCTAATTTTATAAAAAAAAGCAACCGATTTTACTCGATTGCTTATTGCTAATTTTTAATCTTCATATTCTTCATCCGGGAAATCAATGATAATCATATCTGTCCCGATTTTTTTTATATATTTCCAGGGTACACGAATTTCTCCTTGTGCCTTACGAAATTGAAACCATTTTCCTGTTGGAATGATTAAAGCGACTATCTGCCCGGTTTGTTCATTGATTTCCAAGTCGGTTTGACCGAGGACACCTAATCTCTCGGCTTTTTTTACGTCAACGATTTCCTTACCTCCCAATTCACTCAAGCGCAATTCACTCACCCTTTCCTGTCCTTCTTTTTATAATGTATTAGCAGTTCGATCATTTTAGAAGGGCAGGACAAGCAGGAATGTGATTTTGTCGTTGGAAGCTGACAAGATGAATATTGAATCATTTACAGCAATTGTGGTATTTTTCCATCCGGGCTAATCAAGGCAACTGAGGCTTTTTCAGTAAAAATTTCCTTTATCATTCGATCGACATCCTCTTTTTGTACTGCATCGATCATATCAATAATTTCATCCAAAGTCTGATGTTTTCTTAATAACAATTCATTTTTCCCATTTCGACTCATGCGACTGTTGGTACCTTCTAAGCCGAGCATTAAGTTCCCTTTCAGCTGTTCTTTGCTGTTGGTTAATTCTTTTTCAGAAATTCCTTCTTTTACGAACAAGTGTAGCGTTTCTTGAATAGTTTCATATAAACTATCCAATTGATTTGCTCCGGTTCCTCCATATATGGCTAAATATCCACTGTCCTCGAACGCTGTGTGATAAGAATACACAGAGTAGGCCAAGCCTCTTTTTTCACGTACTTCTTGAAAAAGTCTGCTGCTCATGCTTCCACCAAGAACATTGTTGGCAATAATTACCGAATAGATATCTTCATGACCAAACGGAAGGCCTTGAAAACCTATACATAGATGAGCCTGTTCCGTTTCTTTTTTTCGCGCAAGTTTTTCTTGATAAAAAGACGGTTTTTCAATCCGGAATTGTTCTTTCCCACCTTCATAATGTCCAAAGCGTGCTTCAACATCATTAATAAATATTTCATTAATATTCCCGGCAATAGAGACGACAACATTTTCCGGTCTGTATGCATGATGCATATACTGCCTTAATGTGTCTCCGGAAAATGTTTGCAATGTTTCTTCTATACCTAATATCGGATAACCTAAGGGATGATTACCGTAAATAGCTTTGCTTAATAAATCATGGACAATATCATCCGGCGTATCTTCGTACATTTTAATTTCTTCCAAGACAACGCCTTTTTCTTTCGCAATTTCATTTTCATCAAATACCGAATGAAAGAACATGTCTGCCAATAAGTCTAATGCTACTTTCGTATGGGTGTCTAATACTTTGGCATAATAACAAGTATATTCTTTTGAAGTGAACGCATTAACTTGTCCGCCGATCCGATCAAAGGACTCAGCAATCTCTTGTGCCGAACGATTTTCTGTTCCTTTAAAAAACATATGTTCAAGGAAATGTGAAATACCGTTTTGCTCTCTTGTTTCGTACCGTGAACCGGTTTTTACCCAAATCCCAATGGCCACAGACCGGACTGTCGGTATTTCTTCAAGTACAATCCGAACGCCATTTTGACAAGTATATTTTTTTATCAAGTAAGTTCCTCCTAATTCAGAGCTATTCTATATTTATTATTACGTCTTCAATAATTTTTATTAATCAAACCCGTGAGTAAAAATTATAAATGAACTTTTTATCAACGATGAATATATGTATTTGATTGCTACATATATCAACTGCCCGATTCACTTGTTCTGTAATTCAACCGTTTTTCATCAAGCAGGTTAGAAACCGTTCCGATCTTGTACCCTTTTTCGTTTATTTCAGTTAACAACTTCTCAAGAGCCGCATCCGTTGAACGGGTCGGGTGAGCCAAAATGATTGCGCCGTTATGCAATTGTTTTAGAACACGGTTTAACAAAGTAGAAACCGGGGGATCTCGCCAGTCGATCGTGTCCACCGTCCACATAATTGTTTTCATATCCATATCATTTGCGATTTCGACCGTTTTATCATGATAACTTCCACTCGGCGGTGCAAAAAGTGCAGGTGCCTTACCAATTGTCGCACGAATGATTTCATTCGTATCTGCCAATTCCTTTTTGGTTCGGTCATTGCTTATTGTTTTCATATCCGGATGGCTGTAAGAATGATTCCCGATCTCATGGCCGCCTTCATCAATCATTTTGACTAGGTCGGGATTTTCCTTGGCCCAACGTCCTTCAAGAAAAAATGTGGCTTGAACATTGTGCTTTTTCAACGTAGCCAATATGGAAGATAAATATTCATTACCCCACGCAACATTAATCGTCAAAGCGATCATTGGTTTGTCAGGATGTCCGCGGTAGATTGGTGCAGGTGGCAAATCTTCTAAATGAACTTTAGGCGAGACTTGTTTAAATATAAGTTTATTTTCATCAAAGACACCATCTTCTTTCATTTTATCATAGGAAGCATCTATATCAACTTTCAAGCCATTATAACCTGGCATTTTTTTCCATACACGATCAATTTTGGCATCTTGAGGTGGAACTTCATATTGCGCTGATTTTTCTTCAATTTCAATCAATAAAGCATCTTTTACTGAAGACACAGTCATAGCGTCAGAACGTAATTTTTCCACATATGTATCGGATAAAGGATTTTTCACGATTAAAAATGATAAAAAGCCGATAATAATGATCGCCGAAAGCTTCTGGTATATGTTTTTTCCCATACTTCATCCCCCCTATCCAATCGTATGAATGGATAGGACAAGATAGAACGTTTGGAGGGATAAAATCTTTGATAAATGAAAAATGGACCTACTCGCTTGAGAAAGTCCAGTCTTAAATATAACAGAGGAAATGAAGTTAAATCAACTTAAGGTTCATTTCCATCAATTAAAGATTATTTTTGCTTTTGTTCACGTAAGGCAGCTTTTCGTGACAGATTAATTCTTCCATGTTTATCAATTTCGGTAACCTTCACAAGGATTTCATCATCAATTTTGACAACATCCTCTACTTTACCGACTCGTTCTTCGGCAAGTTCAGAAATATGAACAAGTCCATCTTTTCCATTTAAAATTTCAACAAATGCCCCAAATTTTTCAATCCTTTTAACTTTACCCAAATAAATTTTCCCTACTTCTACTTCTTGGACAATATTTTCAATGATTTTTTGGGCTTTTTCATTCATTTCCTGATCACTGGAGGCAATATAAACGGTACCGTCTTGTTCAATATCAATTTTAACGCCTGTTTCTTCGATAATTTTTTTCACTTGTTTCCCGCTTGGTCCGATCACATCACCAATTTTTTCAGGATTAATCTTTATGGATAGAATTTTCGGTGCAAATTTTGATAATTGTTTACGAGGCTCGCTTATTGTTGATAACATATGTTCCAAAATTTGCATCCGGCCTTTTTTCGCTTGTTGCAGCGCCTCTTCTAAAATTTCACGGGAAAGACCTTCAATTTTAATATCCATTTGTAAGGCAGTTACACCTTTGGAAGTTCCTGCAACTTTAAAGTCCATATCGCCGAGATGATCTTCCATTCCTTGGATGTCAGTTAAAATTGTATAATGTTCGCCCGATTTAACCAGTCCCATCGCAATACCGGCAACCGGTGCCTTAATTGGAACCCCTGCATCCATCAATGCTAAAGTAGAACCGCAAATACTTGCTTGGGACGTAGAACCATTGGATTCTAATACTTCAGAAACAAGCCGAATGGTGTAAGGAAATTCCTTCTCGGATGGAATAACCGGTTCTAAAGCACGTTCGCCTAAAGCACCATGTCCAATTTCTCGGCGTCCGGGTCCACCCATTCGTCCGGTTTCCCCGACTGAAAACGGCGGAAAATTATAATGATGCATAAAACGTTTTGATTCTTCTAACCCTAATCCGTCTAAAACTTGGACATCACCTAATGCACCAAGCGTACAAACACTTAATGCTTGTGTCTGACCGCGTGTAAATAAACCGGATCCGTGGGCTCTTGGTAATAAACCGACCGCTGATGATAATGGACGGATTTCATCAATTTTTCGGCCATCCGGACGAATTTTTTCAACGGTAATCAACCGTCTTACTTCTTCCTTAACAATCTTATCAAGAACGGATTTTACTTGTTTTAATGTTTCTTCGTCCGCTTCTTCACTTTCGTATTTCGCCAAAACTTCATTTTTCACAGCTTCGATAGCATCTTCCCGTGCATGTTTTTCGGGAACTTGGATCGCCTGAATCATTTCTTTTTCACAAAGACTCTTTACGGCAGTTTCAATTTCCTGATCAATTTCAAATAAAACAACATCCATTTTTTCTTTTCCGACTTCAGCCATGATTTGCTCTTGGAATGCAATTAGTCGCTTAATTTCTTCGTGACCAAACATGATTGCTTCCAACATAATTTCTTCAGGTACCTCATTAGCGCCTGCTTCAACCATATTAATGGCATCCTTTGTACCTGCAACAGTTAAATGAATATCGCTTTTTTCAGCTTGTTCAACGGTCGGGTTAATGATAAACTCACCATCGACTCTGCCGACTACAACACCTGCTATCGGGCCTTGAAACGGAATATCGGATATTGAAAGTGCAATTGACGACCCGACCATGGCAGCCATTTCAGTCGAACAATCTTGATCAACACTCATGACAACACTGACCACTTGAACTTCATTTCGAAAACCATCGGGGAATAGCGGTCGAATCGGTCTGTCAATCAGACGGCTGGAGAGAATCGCATGTTCACTCGGTCGCCCTTCCCTTTTTATAAATCCCCCCGGTATTTTCCCTACTGCATACAGTCGCTCTTCATAATTTACAGTTAAAGGGAAAAAGTCAACAGTTTTCGGATCTTTCGATGCAGTCGCTGTGCAAAGAACTGCACTTTCTCCATATCGGACTAGACAGGCACCGTTCGCTTGTTTCGCTAATTGACCAATTTCAATTGTAAGCGGTCTGCCACCCCAATTATAGGAGAATGTATGTTTCTCACTTTCCATAAATGAACTCCTTTCATTATTTTTATTTTGAAACGTCTTGTTATGTATTGTTAACAAAACTCCAATTGACATAATCGTCAGTTTCTGGAACAACAGTTACGATATTTGTATCCTAATAAAAAAGCGGGATTATCCCGCTTTTTTCTATCGGCGCAAACCTAATTTGTTGATCAACTCACGGTAACGTTGTACATCATTATTTCGCAAGTAAGCTAACAGGTTACGACGTTTTCCTACCATTTTCATCAAACCGCGACGAGAATGATGGTCTTTCTTATGCGTTTTTAAATGCTCATTCAACAAGTTAATTTTTTCAGTAAGAATGGCAATTTGAACTTCCGGTGATCCGGTATCATTTTCATGCGTTTTGAACTCCGCAATAATTTCATTTTTACGTTCTTGTGTCAATGCCATTATATTCACCTCCATATTTTTCTAATCCCCTTTGCTGAGCGAGCGTCGGAGTTATCGGCATGCCAAGCAAAGGTTCGTATCATACGGTATATAGAATACTACTTTTTATTCAAAAATGCAAGCAACACTATCCATTCTTCCATTCCGAAATGACTATTTTTGTAAAAAAGAAGGAAAGCAAAGCATATTGTTTAAAAATTACCTATTAAAGTATTTAATCGCATCTTGTTTATCTTTACCGATTTGTTCAACAAGTTTATCTATCACATCAAACTTTAATTCATCTCTCAACCGTTTACGCCATTCAAGAATAATCGGCTTTCCATATATATCTCTGTCAAAGTCGATTAAATGAACTTCAATAAAACGCTCCGTTTGTTGTTCATTAAAAGTCGGATTGTAGCCGATACTTGCGACGCCTTCTTCCCATTTTCCATCTACTAATAACCGGACAATATAAACACCGTTCACCGGAAGTATATATCGTTCATGAATCATGAGATTGGCCGTTGGAAAACCTAATTGTTTTCCCCGTTTTTTCCCGTGAATAACAAACCCGCAAACTGAATAAAATCTCCCTAAATAGTCAGGCACTTCATCGACATGACCTTTTTGGATTAAATCCCGGATAAGCGTGGAACTGATTTTTAAATCATTTTTTGCTACCTTACCAATCGTTTGATGTGAAAAGCGGCCCTTACTATATGTTTCTATATTATCCATTGTCCCTTTTCCGAATTTACCATATGTATAATCAAATCCGGCGACTAAATGCTGGACATTCAATTGAATAATATAATTATTAATAAATTCTTCCGGAGAGAAATTAGCTAATGTTCTTGTAAAAGGGACAATAAATAAATAATCAAATCCGAGTTGTTCAATTAATTGAATTTTATCATTGAGCAAAGTAATATATTTGACTTCTTCAGGATTATCCCCAAGGACGGCTTTTGGTGAAGGGTCAAATGTCATCACACCGCTTTTTAAACCTTTTTCTTCTGCCGTCGATTTTGCCGTTAACATGACCGTTCGGTGGCCAATATGTACACCGTCAAAATAACCGATTGCCAATGACAGTGGTGGTAATGATTCTTTTTTTAAATTATTGGGTATTTGTAGTCGTATGATTTCCACTGATGAACTCACCTTTCGTTTCAATTCCCTACGAAAACACGATCAGGCTTCAAGATCCCTTGCTTAGTTGGATGGTGTTTATAAATGGCTAATATTTTCCCCTTGTAATAAACAGCAATAGGACCAAGGGTATAAAGTAAATGATCAGGTATAGGAATAAGTGCACCATTTTTTACTCTATTAGCTAATGTATCATGAATTTCATATTTCGGCAATTGAAACAAAACAGATTCAATCGGTAAAAAGATTTCGTTCGTTAATCCTTTGGTAATTTTCTCTTCAATTTGTTCAAATGTTAAACATTGCTCCTGTTCTATTCCACCGGCTGATGTTCGAACAAGCTTTGACATATGGGCAGGATAACCTAACAATTCCCCGATCATCACAGCCAAAGTGCGTATATACGTTCCTTTACTGCATTTTACATGGACGGAAAAGCGGATGAATTCCCCGTTAAATATTTCGTTATCATCCAGCAGCTCCAATGCATAGATGGTAACAGTCCGTTCAGGTCTTTCTATCTCTATTCCTTCCCGAGCATATTCATATAATCTTTTCCCATTGACTTTTACTGCTGAATACATCGGTGGTATTTGGGTAATCTCCCCGGTAAGTTGTTTTAAAGCTTTCAAAATTTCATCTCTTGTAATTGGCTGTTTGACGGGCTTCGTTTGTACGATGTCTCCGTCACTGTCTTCTGTCGTTGTTGAGATGCCAATCGTTATTTCTGCTTGATAACATTTTCCAAAATTTGTTACATATTGAACAATTTTAGTTGCTTCTCCTACACATATTGGCAGTACACCGGTCACATTTGGATCGAGCGTACCACTATGTCCAACTTTTTTTGTACTTACTAATTTCCTGATTTTTATTACACAATCATGTGAGGTCATGCCTTTTGGTTTCCATAACGGAATAACGCCATTCATTTTTTCACCTGACTTTCTCCTAAGGAAAACGAAGGGCAATCCAAAAAGTTTCTGTTTTCGTATGAAAAGATATCGTTTCGCTAATTATCTCTTTATACAAAATAACGGAAATGAAACTTTGGATAGCCCTCTAAAACAAATTATTCTTCACCTTGAACTTCATCTTTATGAAGTTGATGGATCAATGTTTCGATATGATTTCCATAATCAATTGATTCATCAAATTCGAATAGGATTTCCGGTGTTTTTCTTAAACGGATGCGTCGACCAATCTCAGAACGGATAAAACCTTTTGCCTTTGTTAATCCAATGAGGGACTCTTCTTTCTGTTTATCATCGCCCAAAACAGAAATAAATACTTTTGCCTGTTGAAGGTCGCCTGTCACTTCTACATCCGTTACAGTAACAAATCCGACTCGCGGATCTTTAATTTTCCGGCTAATTATTTCACTCAGTTCTTTTTTCATCTGTTCGCCAACTTGTTTTGCACGTATGTTCAAGTTTATCACCTCTAGTTTAAAACCATTCAAAAACTGTTTCGGTTCTTTCAATTTCCGGAAATGAATCTATGAGTGCTAATCCTTTTTGCAATTCCTGTTCAGCAACGGTTCTTGATGAGCCAACAGTTACTAAAACCAATTTCGTCCTTTGCCATACATTTTGTTGATCCACTTCTGCAATGGCAATATTATAACGGTTTTGAATTCGTGCAATGATTTTCTTTAGTACTGAACGTTTTTCTTTTAAAGATTGGGCATCATAGATTATGCACTCAACTGAAGCCGAAAGTATCATTTCGCATTAATTTCCTCCATGATATACGCTTCAATTATATCGCCTTCTTTAATATCATTGAAGTTTTTTATAGTAATCCCGCATTCATATCCCTGACTGACTTCCTTCACATCATCTTTGAATCGTTTCAGCGAGTCTATTTCACCTTCAAAAATGACAATTCCGTTGCGAATTAGCCGAACAGAGCTATCTCTTGTCACTTTGCCGTCTGTTACATAAGAACCGGCAATTGTACCAACTTTTGAAACTTTAAATGTTGTCCGCACTTCAGCTTGGCCGATTACTTTCTCTTGATATTCCGGATCCAATAAACCTTTCATTGCTTGTTCAATTTCATCAATAACCTTATAGATGATCCGGTGTAAGCGAATGTCGACCTTTTCTTCTTCTGCCATTCGTTTTGCATTTGGATTTGGTCTGACATTGAAGCCGACAATAATGGCATTCGATGCTGTGGCCAAGATAATATCTGATTCGGTGATTGCCCCGACGCCGGTATGAATAATGTTTACTTTTGCGCCTTCCACATCGATTTTTTGTAAAGAAGCAACTAATGCTTCGGCTGATCCTTGAACATCAGCTTTAACGATAATGTTCAGTTCTTTCAATTCACCTTGTTTCATTTGTTCAAATAATTTATCAAGGCTTACCCGAGCTGTCTCGTTTCTCGTTTCCTGCAGTGCTTTTTGGCTGCGTGCTTCGCCAACTTGACGAGCGGTTTTTTCATCCTCTAATACGACAAATCGATCGCCCGCTTGAGGAACTTCATTTAAGCCGGTAATCTCGACAGCTGCAGATGGACCTGCTTCTTTTACCCGTCGACCGCGGTCATTAACCATAGCCCGAACACGTCCATAAGTATTGCCGACAACAATCGGATCGCCGATTTTCAATGTTCCGTTTTGAACAAGCAGTGTTGCGACTGAACCTCTTCCTTTATCAAGTTTTGCTTCAATGACGGTTCCGTATGCATTCCGATTCGGGTTTGCCTTCAATTCTTCCATTTCACTGACAAGCAGAATCATTTCCAACAATTGATCAATTCCCTTACCGGTTAAAGCTGAGATCGGAACAAAAATCGTATCCCCGCCCCAATCTTCGGCAATCAATCCATATTCCGATAATTCTTGCATGACCCGTTCTGGATTGGCATCCGGCTTATCAATTTTGTTGACTGCAACAATGATCGGAACATCCGCAGCTTTGGCATGGTTAATGGCTTCGACCGTTTGCGGCATGACACCATCATCCGCTGCAACAACTAAAATAGTGATATCGGTCACTTGAGCCCCACGTGCCCGCATCGTTGTAAATGCAGCATGCCCGGGCGTATCAAGGAAAGTAATTTTTTTCTGGTTAATTTCTACTTGATAGGCACCGATATGTTGCGTAATGCCACCGGCTTCACCTTGGGTAACCTTTGTATGGCGGATTGAGTCAAGTAAAGTCGTTTTGCCGTGGTCAACATGACCCATAATCGTTACAACAGGAGGACGTTCGCTCAAATTTTCCGGACTATCCTCTGTAATAAAAGATTCTAAATCGGATATATCGACGCTGGCTTTTTCCTCGACTTCCACACCATATTCACTTGTAATCAACTCAATAGCATCTTTATCTAATTCTTGGTTAATTGTGGCAATGACTCCAAGCATAAATAGTTTTTTTATGATTTCAGATGGTTCCCGATGCAATTTTTTCGCCAATTCCGCAACTGTGAGAGTATCTGTGTATGAAATTTTCTTAGGAAGTTCCTTTTCTTTTCTCACAGGTGGAGTTTGGACTGGTGAACTACTCTTTTTCTTTTGTCCCGATTTCGCCTTGTTTTTATTTCGATTAAAAGCTTTGTTTTCTTTTGATCGAAACTCTTGATCGTATTTTTTCCCTTCCTTATTTTTAGGAGGTGTTTTTACTTTGACCCTGTTAGGAATAGCAACATCATCTAATACTTCTTCATCTGCAATTACTGGAGTTGGCACCTTTTTTGCAGTTGGTTTTATTTTTGCTTGGGTTGTTTTTTTATTTGAATTTTGTGAACGATTTTTATTCGATTGGGTGCCACCCTTTGATTTTTGTTTATTTTCCCTTGTTTGTGGTTTGTTTCTATTAGTCTGTTTATTTTCTGATTGTTTATTTGTCATAGGCTCTTTCGTTGATTTTGACTTTCCTTTCCCAAAAGTTTCATCTAATTGTTTTATGGCACTCGGTTCAATTGTTGTCATATGGTTGGACACTTCTATATTTAGTTCTTTCAATTTTTCAATAACGACTTTACTTGTAACATTGTTTTTCTTTGCATATTCATATACACGCATTTTCGTCATTGTTTCACCCCCACTGAATTTGATCAAGCTCACTTTGTAACTTTTCGGAAAATCCGGTATCCGTCACGGCGACGACAACCCGTGCCTCTTTACCGATCGACTTTCCTAATGTATAACGGTCAGAAACCAATTTAACTGGTACGTGATAGAATGCAGACTTGTCGATAATTGACTTCTTTGTATTTTTTCCGGCGTCTTGTGCCAATAAAACCAATTTGGCACGATTTTTTTGAATTTCTTTTACCACCAGTTCTTCACCCGTAACCAATTTCCCGGCTCGATTTGCCAACCCGAGCAGTGATTGCCATTTTTCTTGCTTCATGATTTCGAAGTGTTCTCCTTTTCAATAAACGCCAAGATTTCATCATATAAATTTTCATCAATTTCTGTTTCTAAATGATGTTTTAAAATATTTTTTTTCTTAGCCAGAAGGACAGCTTCTTTATTTTTGGACAAATATGCACCACGCCCGTTTTTCTTTCCGGTTGGATCAATCGAGACTTCTCCCTCTTTGGAACGGACGATCCGGAGCAACTCCTTTTTCGGATACATTTCCCCGGTGGCCACGCATTTACGCATCGGTATCTTTCTCGGTTTGTTCATGTTCCATCACCTCTCCGTTTTCTCCAAGTTCGGCAAAGTCATGAGCATCCCCTTGTGCAACCGGATGTTCCTCCTCCACTCTTTGGTCCTTTTCACTTATGATTGTATCTTCATCATTGAATGTTAAGTTTGGAGAAAATAGCGGTTCTTCTCGAGGATATATACCTAGTTCTCTCGCATCTGATTCACTTTTAATATCAATTTTCCAATTGGTTAATTTTGCAGCAAGCCTTGCATTTTGACCGCGTTTACCAATTGCTAATGAAAGCTGGTAATCTGGGACAATGACAACGGTTGACTTTTCCTCTTCATTTACAATGACATCTAAAACTTTCGAAGGACTAAGTGCATTGGCGACAAATTCAACCGGATCCTTTGAAAATTTCACAATATCTATTTTTTCCCCGTTTAACTCATCTACCACCGCCTGTACACGGGAACCTTTTGGCCCGACACATGAACCGACCGGGTCGACATCCGGATTATCTGACCAGACGGATACTTTTGAGCGGTCACCTGCTTCTCTTGCTACCGATTTTATTTCGACAATACCTTCGTATATTTCCGGAACTTCAAGTTCAAACAATCTTTTTAATAAATTCGGATGTGATCTGGAAATAAAAATTTGTGGTCCTTTCGTTGTTTTTTCCACTTTCGTAATATAAACTTTCATTCGGTCATTATGATTGTATTGTTCATTTTGCATTTGCTCATGCACCGGTAATAATGCTTCTGTTTTTCCTAGACTTACATAGACATACCGATTATCTTTTCTTTGCACAATCCCCGTCATGATATCATCTTCACGGTCGACAAATTCTTCGTAAATGATTCCCCGTTCAGCTTCACGGACCCTTTGTGTGACGACTTGTTTGGCTGTTTGAGCTGCAATCCGGCCAAATTCTTTTGGCGTTACTTCGATTTCAACTATATCCCCAATTTCGTAATTCGGGTTGATTTTTCTAGCTTCTTCTATGGCAATTTCTAATCTTGAATCAAATACTTCATCCACGACTTCTTTGCGAGCATACACATGCATCGTTCCGGTGGTTAAATTAAAATCTGTCCGTACATTTTGTGCTTGATTGAAATTTCTTTTATAAGCAGAAACAAGTGCAGCTTCTATTGCCTCGACAATGACATCTTGGGAAATTCCTTTTTCTTTTTCCAGCCGGTCCAAGGCGTCTAAAAGTTCACTACTCATTACAATATCCCCCTTTTATGTATTTTTCTTTTTCAAATCAATATCGCCTGAAAAACTGTGGATTGTTTTTTGCCTGCACCAGTGCTACTCGCACTTTTCTTTCTAAAATACAACAGCCAGTCTTGCTTGGGCAATTTTATTATATGGGATTTGTATTACTTTACTTTTTGTTTTGACCCGCACTTCAATGGTAACATTCGTACCGTCAAATTCTTGTAAAATCCCTTCAAAGATTTTTTCACCGTCAATCGGTTCATATGTTTTGATATGGACATTTTTCCCGATCGCCTTTTCAAAATCCTCTTGTTTCTTCAATGGACGCTCAGCTCCTGGTGAAGAAACTTCTAAATAGTAATTATGAGGAATCGGATCAATTTCATCCAGTTTTTCACTTAATTTTTCACTAACCATTCCGCATTCTTCAATATCGACGCCATTCTCTTTATCAATATACAGTCGCAGATACCAGTTTTTGCCTTCTTTAACATATTCAACATCGACAATTTCCAAGCCTAATTCTTGAACAATTGGCCATGCAATTTTTTCGACTGTTTCCGTTACTTTGCTCATATTTTCCCTCCTCTTTAGGAAATTCAAATGTAACAAATGTAAAGGTTATTTTTATTATGCGTAGAAAATGAAAAAGTTGACTAACCGTTTTAAATTATCGTTTCCATGTTTTTTATAATTTTGTTTTTTGATAAACCTTTTTACAAACAGGAAAGAGTGAGGAACTCCCCACTCTTTAGATTCAAGAGATTAAAGTTAGTATTGCCAATAAAAATATATCATAATCCAAACCATTTTGCAATTGTCCCATTTCATCAATACCGGCAAACAAGAGTCAACCAGAAATACGCCATTATTCAAAGTTTAAAATAATGATAACTGGTTTTGTTCGGGCAGATTTTCCAGACAACCATGATTATCTAAAAATTCCATGATGGTTTTCGATACTTTCCCTCTTTGCTGAAGGTCTTCTTTTGATAAAAACTCAGCT
Source organism: Caldibacillus thermoamylovorans (assembly GCF_000751775.1). Classification (GTDB taxonomy): domain Bacteria; phylum Bacillota; class Bacilli; order Bacillales; family Caldibacillaceae; genus Caldifermentibacillus; species Caldifermentibacillus hisashii. The sequence continues at coordinate 150,917 of NZ_CCRF01000045.1, read as the reverse complement.
TCCTCACGTGCCTTTACGATGTTCATCGCTGCGTTTGTTCCCAGGCCGGGGATTGCATTAAACGGCGGAATTAACGAATTGCCGTCAATTACAAATTCAGCTGCTTTTGATTTATAAAGATCAATTTTTTTGAATGAGAATCCTCGCTCACACATTTCCAAGGCAAGTTCGAGAACCGTTAATAAACTTTTCTCCTTGGTTGATGCATCAAGACCTTTTTCGTTAATTTCCGTGATCCTTTTCCGAATGGCATTGGAACCACTTGTCATGGCATCTAAATCATAATCTTCTGCTCTAACGGTAAAATAGGTTGCATAATATAAGAGCGGATGATGAACTTTAAAATAGGCAATTCGAACCGCCATTAGTACATACGCAGCCGCATGGGCCTTTGGAAACATATACTTGATTTTTTTGCATGAATCAATATACCATTCAGGAACATCATGTTCCCGCATATCTTTCTCCATTTCATCTGTCAAACCTTTTCCTTTCCGTACCGACTCCATAATTTTAAAGGCAGTGGAAGGTTCAAGTCCGCGATAGATCAAATAAACCATAATATCGTCCCGACAACCGATACATTCACTTAATGAACAAGTACCGTTATGAATTAATTCCTGAGCATTACCTAACCAAACGTCCGTCCCGTGGGAGAGACCGGAAATTTGCAACAGCTCGGAAAATGTCGTTGGTTTTGTTTCTTCCAGCATCTGCCGGACAAAACGGGTGCCAAATTCAGGAATTCCCAGCGTTCCGGTTTTACACATAATCTGTTCTTCAGTAACACCAAGTGATTCTGGACTGCTGAAAATTTTCATTACTTCCGGATCATCTGTTGGGATTGTTTTCGGATCGATTCCGCTTAAATCTTGCAGCATGCGGATCACAGTCGGATCATCGTGTCCGAGTATATCGAGTTTTAATACATTATCATGGATGGAATGGAAGTCAAAATGGGTTGTCCGCCATTCTGCATCCTGGGCATCAGCCGGATATTGAATCGGTGTAAAGTCATATACATCCATATAGTCCGGAATAACGATAATTCCACCCGGATGCTGCCCGGTTGTTCGTTTTACACCGGTCAATCCGAGGGCAAGTCGCTCCCGTTCCGCCTGACGCAATTGGATATTGTTGTCTTCCTCATAACCTTTGACAAAGCCATAGGCCGTTTTATCTGCAACAGTACCAATCGTACCTGCACGGTAAACATGGTCCTCTCCGAATAGCACCTTTGTATAATTATGTGCTTTTGGTTGATAATCGCCGGAAAAGTTTAAATCAATATCTGGCACCTTGTCCCCTTTAAATCCAAGAAAAGTTTCAAACGGGATATCATGCCCGTCTTTTTTATATTTCGATCCGCAATTTGGACAGTCTTTATCCGGTAAATCAAAGCCGCTGCCAACAGAACCGTCATCAAAAAACTCGGAATGTTTGCAGTTCGGGCATACATAATGAGGCGGCAATGGATTCACCTCGGTAATTTCCGTCATTGTCGCAACAAACGAAGATCCGACCGAACCCCGGGAACCGACAAGATACCCATCATTCAGTGATTTTTTAACCAATTTATGAGCAATTAAATAGATAACGGCAAATCCGTGACCGATAATACTTTTCAATTCTTTTTCCAAGCGGGCTTCAATGATTTCAGGAAGGGGATCGCCATAAATTTTTTTAGCCATCTCATAACTTTTTGTCCGGATTTCCTCTTCCGCTCCTTCAATTTTAGGTGTATATAATTCATCTTTTATTGGTTTAACTTCTTCAACCATATCGGCAATCTTATTTGGATTAACAACAACGATCTCTTTTGCCTTTTCTTCACCTAAAAATTGAAAAGCTCTCAACATTTCATCTGTCGTTCGGAAATGGACATCCGGCAGTTGGTGACGATTGAGCGGGTTGGCACCACCTTGAGAAGCAACTAATATTTTTCGGTAAATTTTATCTTCCGGATGTAAATAATGAACATTACCGGTTGCAACGACTGGAATATTTAATTTCTCGCCGACCAATATGATTTTTTTGATTACATCTTCTAATTGTTTTTCACTTTGAATGACATCGGTCTCGAGTAATGGTTGATAAATTTCTTTCGGATGAACTTCCAGATAATCATAAAATTTCGCGATTTCTTCCACTTCTTCAGTTGCTTTTTGTTGTGCCGCTTCAAATAATTCCCCTTTATCACAGCCAGAGCCAACCAAAATGCCTTCTCGATATATTTGTAATACAGACCTTGGGATTCTTGGCACTTTATAAAAATATTTAACATGTGATAAAGAAATTAGTTTAAATAAATTTTTCAAACCGACATGATTTTGTGCCAATAATACAGCATGGAACGGCCGGCTTCGTTTATAACTCGTTTCATTTTTTCCGTACTCATTTAATTCATCATGATACTTAATTCCTTTTTCTTCAGCGCTTTTCAGCAATTTTAATAAAATATGTCCGGTCGCCTCGGCATCATAAATTGCCCTGTGATGTTGCGTCAATTCCACATTTAGTTTCTTCGCCAATGTGTTTAAGCGGTGGTTTTTCATATCCGGATATAGAAATCTGGCCAATTCCAACGTATCGATTACCGGGTTTGTAAATTTCCCGTAACCGATTTTTTGATAACCGACATTAATAAACCCTGTATCAAAAGAAGCGTTGTGAGCAACAAGGACGGCATCACCGCACCATTCATAAAATTGTTTTAAAACTTCTTCCGGATCAGGCGCATTTTCGACCATATTATCGGTGATGCCGGTCAACTCGATTGTAAACGCAGAAAGTTTATGTTTCGGATTAGCAAATGATTCAAAGCGGTCGATAATTTCTCCATCTTTAATTTTTACCGCAGCTAATTCAATGATTGTATTGTAAACGGCTGATAGACCGGTTGTTTCAATATCAAAAACAACATATGTATCGTCGGTAAGCAAACGATGGCTCGGATTATATGCAATCGGAACACCATCATCAACGATATTCGCTTCCACTCCGTAAATCACCTTAATCCCGTTCTTTTTAGCGGCACTGAATGCTTCCGGAAATGACTGTGCTACGGCATGATCGGTAATGGCAATGGCTTTATGCCCCCATTTTTTTGCCTGGGATACAAGCGAACTGACGGAAGATACTGCATCCATTTGGCTCATCGGTGTATGCAAATGAAGTTCAACCCGTTTCTCATCAGCCGGAGCAGTATCAAAGCGTTCTTTCCCTTTAATTTCATTTATATCATTCGCAATCATGACTAAATCGCGGACGAATGTATCATTTTGGACATTGCCCCGAACCCGAACCCACATGCCTTTTTTTAATCGATTCAATTTTTCCCCGTCTTCTTTATTATCCTTTGAGAACATTTTTACAAGAATCGAATTCGTGTAATCGGTGATTTTAAACTCTAATAGTGTCCTTCCACTTCGAAGCTGCTTTGTTTCACAGGCAAAGACATAGCCTTCAATGACGATGCGACGTTCTTCTTCAGTAATTTCATTTAATGTACGAAAATCTTGCTCTCCTTGAATGGGGTAGCCGATGATCAGCGGGCCATTGTCATCCGCTTCATCTGACCGGTGGTGTTCTGCCCGTTTTTGAATTTCAATGACTGCTTGTTTTGCCCGTTCCTCGTCTTCCTTTTGCCGTTCAAGCAAAAATTGTTGGTACGTCTCTTCCATCGCTTCGGTATGCTCTTCCACGTCCAGTTGTAAAGGTGGAAAACCAACTTGACTGTATACATCCGCAATGGTTCCACAATATTTTTTCTTTAATGTTAAACATTCCGTATTATTTCGGGCTGTGATAATTATTTTATTTCCTTTGACTTTCGGGATTTGCTCATTCAATAGAGAAAGAAGGGCAGGCGACATCCCTTGCAATTGTCCGATACTATATTTCCAATAATCCACTACCAATTGTTCGGTAAAATCATTATTCTTTGTCTCAAGAAGAAAAGAAACATCGGCAATATGACGAAAGGCGGTTCTGATTTTTGCCGAGAAAATATCAAAAACTTGATAAGGCAAGATCGAATCTAGTAAAAAATGAAACTCCCATTTACGTGTTTTTCGTTCAATAATTAGTCTTTTAATTTCTCCATTTTTCAAGTAAGGAAAAAAGCGATCATCTACCATATCCATTTGTTGCAAAAGTAGCTGGAATCGTTCTTTTTTCCCTGCCATCAAATCACTCATAAAAATCCCCCCCCGTTACTGATAGGAGTATAACCGTTCTCTTTCATTTATTCTATCATATATTATTTGAAAGGAAACATGTTCTATTTTACCACAAAGGATCATTTCATCATAACCAGAACAAAGGACCGGTTTTTTGTCCGCTTCCAGCAAAACATTCAATTTGTAAAATAAAGAATCAGTGGAGAATATAACCCCACTGATTAAAATGTAATTTTATAAGGTGAAACTTCCATCAGTGTTACCACTGATGATTAGTGAATCAATCGGAGCTTTAAGGGCAGTTCTTCCCCCACCTATCTACTTTGAAACCTCAGAATTTTGAAGTGGGGATCTTACTGCCCCTTACTCCCCTTAAGTTGGGACAAAAGTTTGTCCAGCTCTTCCTGCAATTGATCCACTGGGATTTCCAATGTTTCCCCGGTCTTCCTTATTTTCAATTCCACGATTCCTTCATTAATTTTTTTACCGACAACAATTCGGACCGGAATACCAAATAAATCACTATCGGCAAATTTTACACCAGCGCGTTCATGACGATCATCTAATAAGACTTCGTATCTTTGTTTTTTCAATGTTTCGTAAATCATATTTCCTTGTTTCCACTGAGTTTCATCTTTCGTATTGACAATGATTACATGCACATGATAAGGTGCAATGGACATTGGCCAAACAAGCCCTTTCTCATCAGCCATTTGTTCCGCGACAGCCGTAATTAATCGGGAAATTCCAATACCGTAACAGCCCATGATCATTGTTTGTGAGCGGCCGTTTTCATCTAAAAATACAGCATTCATTGCTTCACTATAACGGGTACCAAGCTTAAAGACATGACCGACTTCAATCCCTTTTGCAAAAACAATTTTTCCTTTCCCATCCGGTGAAGGGTCTCCCTCTTTGATAAAACGTAGATCCGCATATTGTTCCACGGTAAAATCACGGTCAGGATTGACATTCACGTAATGTTGCTCTGCCTCATTTGCCCCGCAAACACCATTGACCACATATTTCACAGCATGATCGGCAATTATTTTTACATGATTTACACCAACCGGACCAATATTGCCAATTTTACAGCCGAACACTTCTTCTGTTTGTTCCGGGCTGGCAAGTTCAACAATCGAGGCGTTGAGCAAGTTTTTCACTTTTACATCATTGACTTCATGATCGCCGCGAACGAGAACGAGAACATTTTCTCCATCAACATTAAATAAGAGTGATTTAATCGTATCTTCAGGTGAAATTTGCAGAAAGTTCACCACCTCTTCAATGGTTTTGTGTTCACCGGTATTTACTTTTTGGAGATCCTTCAGTGTCTCATCCCTTTTTTCGTATTGCGTAACAACTTCTGCCATTTCAATATTCGCTGCATAATCTGATGCATCGGAATAGGCAATCGTATCCTCGCCAATTTCCGATAGAACCATAAATTCATGGGTATCCTTACCGCCGATTGAGCCGGAGTCAGCAATAACCGCTCGGAAATTGAGCCCTAATCGTGTAAAAATATTCGTATATGCTTGAACCATTTTTTCATACGTTTCATCAAGACTTTCTTTGCTTGTATGAAAGGAATAGGCATCTTTCATGACAAATTCACGACCCCGTAATAAACCGTAGCGGGGACGTTTTTCATCCCGAAATTTAGTCTGAATTTGAAATAAAGTTAATGGTAAACGTTTATAGGATTTTATTTCATCACGAATCAGACTTGTTATCACCTCTTCATGGGTCGGTCCAAGTGCAAACGGACGATCATGACGATCATTCATCCTCATTAAATCCGGTCCATAGGAAAACCATCTGCCGGATTCTTGCCATAACTCAGCCGGTTGAAGAGCAGGCATTAACAATTCCACAGCACCAATTTGTTCCATTTCTTCACGTACAATGTTTTCTATTTTTTGTAAGACTTTTTTTCCTAACGGTAAATACGAGTATATACCACTGGCTACTTGACGAATAAATCCCGCCCGTAACAATAATTGATGACTTTTTATTTCAGCATCGGCCGGCAGTTCTCTTAAAGTTGGTATAAATGTGTTACTTTGCTTCATCTCTTGCACCCCAATAATCAAATTTCTATTTTATATTAAAGAAAAAATCTTCGAATATCATTCCATGTAACAACAATCATCAATAACATTAATAAAGCAAAACCGATAAAGTGGACGAAACCTTCTTTGTTTTTATCGATCGGTTTCCCTCGTAATGCTTCGATTCCAAAAAACAATAATCTTCCTCCGTCAAGTGCCGGTATTGGTAATAAGTTCATGATACCGAGGTTAATGCTTAATAGCGCACCCCAGCGGAATAAATTAAATATACCGGATTGGGCGACAGCTTCAGTCGAGGCATAAATCCCGACCGGTCCCGAGAAAGCATCAATGGTAAAACCGCCCGTTACTAAATCGCCAAGAATGATAAAAATCTGTTTCGTCCAAAACCAAGTTTCCGTAAAACCGTAGACAAAGGCTTGACCAAAAGATTTATTCATCGGCTGATAAACACCAATTTTCCCTTCCCCCTCTATATTTTGCGGGGTTACTTGGATGTCCATCAGTTTGTCATCTCTCTCGATGTGGAAAGTGAGCGGATCCCCTGGATTCTCCTGAATAATTTCAACAATATCTAGCCAAGTTGAAACTTCCGCATCATCAATAGAATGGACAATATCTCCTTGTTTCAGGCCGGCTTTCATTGCAGAACCATCCTTAGTAATTCCCCCCAACATTGGCTCATTTGATGGCACACCTTGAATGAAACCAAGTAAAATAAACACAACGATTGCTAAAATAAAATTAAACAACGGACCGGCAAAAATGGTTAATGTCCTGGCCAATAACGATTTAGAAGAAAATTGACGGTCTATTGGAGCTATTTGTGATTCGATGCCGTTTTCAACTAAGACCGCTTTTTCATCAATTTTATAGGATTTAATCCTTTCTTCTTCCTCTTCTTCAAAACCGGTGATAAATAAATCTTTTTCGATATCAGCTTGTTCAATTTCAATAATTCGAGCATCCGGGTATTTTTCTTTCCGATTGATAATAATTTTTTTTACAACCTCATTTTTATCTAAAATTAAACCGACCCGCAAACCCGGTTTCAATTCAATAAGTTCCGGATCTTCCCCTGCCATTCTGACATATCCGCCTAAGGGCAGTAACCGGATCGTATAGGTTGTTTCATTCTTATTGAAAGCCAATATTTTTGGTCCAAAACCGATCGCAAACTCACGACACAAAATTCCCGAACGCTTTGCAAATATAAAATGACCTAGCTCATGAAAAAACACTAAAGCGCCAAACAATAAAATAAAAGCTAGTACGGTCGAAAGTGTACTCACTTATCATACCACCTTTGTTATAGAAAAATTTTTTATGTACGTGTTCAAAAAGAAAGAATTGCAATCAGTGAGAAAACACTATCCTTAAAGCGGTTGAAAAACAAAAACTTTTTCCGTGACTTTTTGAACAACGCCTTTAATGAAAACGACTGACCAGATGTTTCGTAACGATCTCCCTTGTTTCCTGATCAACGGAAAGAATTGTATCTAAATCGGGATTTGCTGTTGGAACATGATTTTCCAGCGCCCATTCAATTACATCTTCTATTTCAAGAAACTTTATTTTTCCGTTCAGAAAAGCCTGAACACAAACCTCGTTCGCTGCGTTTAATACAACCGGTAAGGTACCGCCCCTCCTGCCTGCTTCATATGCGAAACGAAGACAACGATATCGATTAAAATCCATTTTTTGAAAATGTAGTGTCCCCAATTCGGTCAAATCCAAACGAGCTGCATTAGTCGGTGTTCGTTCCGGATAAGTTAACGCGTATTGTATCGGGATTCGCATATCAGGTGAACCCAGTTGGGCAATGATACTACCATCATGAAACTCCACCATCGAATGTACTGTACTTTCTCGATGGAGAAGTACATCAATTTTATCATAGGGTTGATCGAATAACCAATGGGCTTCAATCACTTCCAATCCTTTATTCATCATCGTGGCTGAATCGATCGTAATTTTTGCGCCCATCGACCAGTTTGGATGATGTAAGGCTTCTTCAATGGTCACATCCAATAATTGTTCTCTTGTGTTGTCCCGAAAACTTCCGCCTGATGCAGTAATAATTAATCTTTCAATATTTTTCTGTCGTTCTCCTTGTAAACACTGGAAAATAGCCGAGTGCTCACTATCTACAGGTAAAACGGGAACTTTCCGATCACGTGCCCGCGCCATCACAATATGCCCGGCAGTTACTAATGTTTCCTTATTCGCAAGGGCAATGGTTTTCCCTGCCTCTATCGCATTCAAAGTCGGAACTAATCCAACACTGCCTAAAATGGCATTGACGAATAGATTTGCATCAGGATGAACAGCCACGTCAATTAAGCCTTCATCACCAGATAAAATTTTACTGATACCCGCAAATTCCCGTTGTAATATCGCTGCATCCGCTTGATTTTGAACGGAAACAAGTTTGGGGTGGAATTCATTGATAATTTCCCTGGTTAATTCCAAATTTTTACCAACTGCAATGGCAACAAGTTCAAACTGATCTCGATTGGACCGAATAATATCTATTGTTTGTGTTCCGATTGATCCTGTTGCACCTAATAAACTAATTCCTTTCAAACAAATTCACCTCGAAATCATACCTTTTATAAAAAAATACGTAAGCGGTCGCCCCTACTCTCACCTATCTTCCTCACTTGTGCATATCGTGTCGGGCTTACAAGACATACCCGTATGGTCGGGATTATAAGAAAAATGACCCTACATTATAACATTCGCAATAAAATGAGCAGTGGCATAACAAACAACCAGCTATCAACCCTGTCGAGCATACCGCCGTGACCCGGTAATATTGTTCCGGAGTCCTTAACATGGTAGTACCGTTTTAAAGCGGATTCCACCAAATCACCACATTGACCGAAAATAGATAATATTACTGTAACAATCATCAGTTCAAACAATTGGAATTCTAGGTTAATATCCGTAAAGAAGTAAAAAAGAAGCGCAACGATGATCGCAGTAATGATCCCGCCAATTGATCCTTCTACCGTTTTGTTCGGGCTAATATGTGGGGCTAATTTTCTTTTTCCTAATGCCCGACCGACAAAATAGGCTCCCGAGTCGGTGGCCCATATTAAAAACAATGCAAAGAAAATAAACAAAACCCCAACAGCTCTCGTTTCTATTATATAATAGAAGCCGATTCCTATATATAAAACGGATAACAGACAATAACCAATATGTTCAAAAGAAAACGTATTTTTACTAATGAATGAATAACATAAAAAGATAAGAACACCCAAAAAGAAAAGAGCGGTTTTTCCTTCCAAACCTATTCGCTGAACAAAATTCAAATAATTAATTGGTAAAAGAAATATCCATAAAAGGAACAGCGACAAAATACCAGGAACTGTCATCAAGTTGATTTTTTTCATGCGAAGAATTTCAAATAAACATATTGAAGCCATAATATATATTAATATAACAAACGGAATACCGCCAATAAATACAATTGGTAAAAAGATTAGTGCTGCGATGATAGCTGTAATAATTCTTTGAGTCATTTATAAACCTCACCTTTATATTCCGCCAAAACGACGTGAACGTTTTTGATATTGTTCAATAGCATCTAAAAAATGTCCCTCATCAAAATCCGGCCATAAACAATCTGTGAACCATAATTCCGTATAAGCTGATTGCCATAACATAAAATTACTTAACCGAATTTCTCCGCTTGTCCGAATCAATAAGTCGGGGTCAGCTAAGTCTTTTGTCATTAAATATTGCGAAAAAATATCTTCATTTATATCTCTTTCATTGATATTTCCACATTTAATATCTTTGACAATATTTTTGATTGCCATAATGATTTCGGAACGACTTCCATAATTTAGCGCAAAATTCAGCAATAATCCATTGTTGTTTTTTGTTCTTTCTATCGCTTTTTCTACCACCAGTAATGTATGACTCGGAATTTTTTCTTTCTCACCGATTACTTGAACTTTCACATTATTATCGATTAGTTCAGGTAAATAAATATCCAAAAACTCGGCAGGTAATTTCATCAGATAATCCACTTCCGACTTTGGCCTTTTCCAATTTTCCGTAGAGAAAGCAAATAAGGTCAATGTTTGAATACCAATATTATTTGCTAAAATGGCTATTTTTCGTACGACCTTCATCCCTTCATGGTGCCCGGCAATTCTAGGTAAAGCACGACTTTTTGCCCATCTGCCATTTCCATCCATAATAATTGCTACATGATCGGGTACAGCTTGACTTTTCACCAATTCCATCCGTTCCTTTATACTTTCCGGTATGGAACTTTGTTTATTAAAAAGTTTTTTATAAAACATATTTCATCCTCCAATTTTCGTCAGCAGAAGAATTCAAACTTGCGTGCGATTTTCCTTTTGTGGTTATACGTTTTTAGTATATATAAATTTTCTAAAGGTCCTATTTACGTTGATTATTCCTGATTATGCTCATATGTATTTTATAACTTCTTATATCATACCAAAACAAAAGAAAAATCGCTCACAAATTTTATCATTAATCATTCAAGTTAACATTCTAACAACGAAAATTTACGCTCAAAATGCAATATTTTGTTGTTTGAATCTCGGTCTATCCAATCCATACAAGAATCCTCTAAAACTTTATTAGCGGTCAATAGTGCCTGACTCCATCTTTAAAAAATGAAAGGAACAAAACTTGTCCGATCTTGGAAAAGTTGATTTGTTTTTATGCTTAATTAATTATAAAGGAAAAGAGATAAAGAAAAAACCCCGAAAGCAGGGGTTTTTTGAAAATTAAATATTAAACGAAAGGAAGCTTATACTTCTAAAATTTCTTTTTCTTTCTCTTTCGTAATCTGATCAATTTTGGCGATAAATTCATCCGTTAATTTTTGCACATCATCGGTATAACCTCTCAGGTCATCTTCCGTCAATTCACCATTTTTTTCTAACTTTTTCAAATCATCATTTGCATCACGACGAATATTACGAATAGCAACTTTCGCTTCCTCTGACTCCTTTTTCACCAGTTTCACCAGTTCTTTCCGACGTTCTTCTGTCAGAGGAGGGATTGCAATCCGAATAACGGATCCGTCACTCGTTGGATTCAAACCTAAGTCTGATTTCATAATTGCTTTTTCAACATCACTGACAATCGATTTGTCATAAGGTTGAATCATAAGCAATCTCGCTTCCGGTGTGGAGATAGATGCCAATTGATTGATTGGCGTTGGAACTCCGTAATATTCAACGGCGATCTTATCCAACAATGAGGCACTTGCTCGCCCGGCACGAATTGAAGCGAGTTCCCGGGTATAAGCTTGTACGGCTTTTGTCATACGTTCTTTAGCATCGGCCATTACTTGTTTTGCCACGTTTATTTCCCCCTTACTATCGTTCCAATATTTTCACCAAGGACAACTTTCCTAATATTACCTTCTTCCATAATTGAGAATACAATAAGTGGAATATCATTGTCCATACATAGGGATGAGGCTGTCGAATCCATAACTTGTAATCCGTTCTTAATGACATCTAAATAGGAAAGCTGTGCATATTTTTTTGCACTTTTATCCTTTAAAGGATCAGCAGAATACACACCATCCACATTATTTTTAGCCATTAAAATAACTTCTGCTTCAATTTCAGCTGCCCGTAAAGCGGCCGTTGTATCGGTTGAAAAATATGGATTTCCGGTACCTCCAGCAAAAATAACTACCCGTTTTTTTTCGAGATGACGAATCGCTCTGCGACGAATATATGGTTCAGCTACTTGCCGCATCTCGATTGATGTTTGTACCCGCGTTTCAATACCGAGTTGTTCCAGACTGTCTTGTAATGCCAAGGAATTCATGACTGTTGCAAGCATTCCCATATAATCTGCGGTTGCACGATCCATACCCATTTCACTGCCGATTTTTCCGCGCCAAATATTACCGCCCCCGACAACAACTGCTACTTCTACACCCATTTGGGCAACTTCTTTTACTTGGGTAGCAATTGATTTAATTACTTTTGGGTTGATTCCGAAACCTGTGTCACCGGCTAATGCCTCACCACTTAACTTTAGGACGATACGCTTATATTTTGGATTTTCCATAAAAAACCCCCGATATGTATAATTTCTTGTCTGTAAAAAGGTTGACTTGTGTAGAAGAATAAGCATTGAAAGCCTCTCACAGGTCAACCTTATGACATGATTATTTTTTCACTTGATTCATAACTTCTTCTGCAAAGTTTTCTTGGCGTTTTTCTAATCCTTCACCGACTTCATAACGAATAAATTCTCTTATTGTGGCATTTTTGGATTTTACATATTGACTAACTTTTTCATCCGGATTTTTTACAAACAGTTGTTCTAACAGGCAAATTTCTTCATAAAATTTATTTAGACGGCCAATGACCATTTTTTCAACGATGTTTTCCGGTTTCCCTTCATTTAATGCTTGTTGTTTCAGTACTTCTTTTTCGCGTTCAACTTCATCTGTAGGTACTTGTTCACGGCTGACATATTTTGGATTTAACGCTGCTGCGTGCATTGCCACATCTTTCGCTACTGCTTCATCTGTCGTTCCTTCTAGTACGGTAAGCACAGAAATGCGGCCGCCTAAATGTTGGTAAGCGCCAAATGCATCTTCTGCACCTTTTGTAAGAACGGCAAAACGACGTAAAGTAATTTTTTCACCGATTTTTGCAATGGCGGAATTGATATGTTCATTTAAAGTTGCACCGTTTTCCATCTTTTGTTCAAGTGCTTCTTCGACGGTTTGCGGTTTTTTGGCTAATAAATGTGCAGCAATTTCTTTTACTAGCGTTAAGAATTGTTCGTTTTTAGCAACAAAATCCGTTTCCGCATTTACTTCTAAAATAACGGCATTATTACCCTCAGTCAAAATGTAAGTAATCCCTTCAGCAGCAATGCGGTCGGCTTTTTTCGCAGCTTTTGCAATTCCTTTTTCACGAAGAAGATCAATGGCTTTTTCCATATCACCATCCGTTTCAGTCAAAGCTTTTTTGCAATCCATCATTCCTGCACCAGTTTTTTCACGTAACTCTTTTACCATCTGTGCTGTAATAGCCATGTACCTTTCCTCCTAAATATCTTCATTTGTTATGTACAATAATAGTATTCATCAGATTTATTATTTTCTATGATTGTTTCGAAAAAAAGGTGATAAGGGCTTTCCCTCTTATCACCTTCATCCCTTTACTCAGCAGCAGGTTCAACTTCTACAACTGCTTCTTCTTCACCTTGTCTTGCTTCCATAATTGCATCAGCCATTTTACCGGTTAATAATTTCACGGCACGAATCGCATCATCGTTTGCCGGAATCACATAATCAATTTCATCCGGATCGCAGTTTGTATCAACAATACCGACAATCGGAATGTTTAATTTACGTGCTTCTTGAACTGCAATGCGTTCTTTGCGTGGATCAATGACAAATAATGCATCAGGCAATTCTTTCATATCTTTAATTCCACCAAGGAACTTTTCCAATTTTTCTTGTTCTTTTTTCAATTGGCCTACTTCTTTTTTCGGCAGCACGTCAAAAGTACCGTCTTCAGCCATTCTTTCAAGATCTTTCAAACGTTGAATCCGTTTTTGGATCGTTTCAAAGTTCGTTAATGTACCACCTAACCAGCGATGGTTGACATAGTACATCCCAACACGTTCGGCTTCTTCTTTTACCGATTCTTGGGCTTGTTTCTTTGTCCCGACAAACAAAATTTTCCCGCCGTCAGCCGCAACTTCTTTAATAAAGTTGTATGCTTCTTCAACTTTTTTCACCGTTTTTTGCAGGTCAATGATATAAATACCGTTTCGCTCTTGGAAAATGTATTTTTTCATTTTCGGGTTCCAACGGCGCGTTTGGTGTCCAAAATGTACACCGGCTTCAAGCAATTGCTTCATAGAAAGTACTGACATAAAAATTTTCCTCCTAAATGGTTTTCTTTTCCTCCGTTCACTTCTTCTTTAAACAGGACTGTCATGTCATTAGACTTTGACAAACAGCACCTCTGCTTAAATCCATGAACGTGTGTATTCACACCAGTAAATAATATAACATAACCGTTAATGACAATCAAGTTATTATAAAAAAAAGGACTCGACTTTGGAATCCTTTCATTTCTTTTTCTTTATTGCTTTTTAATTAAAAAAATCCGGAGAAAACTTAATTAACAGTTCAATTTCTGTTTTTCCTTTATGTAAAGTTTTGGCTATTTCATCAATCGAATATCCGGCATTCAATAATTGTTTTATTTTGTGCAGGTCTGAATCAGCTGCTGATTGCGCCTCCGACTGATCTTCCTTGCGAACATTGGTTTCCTTTTCGGGTATATCCGTTGTTTGCTTTACCGCTTTTTGATATTCTTTGATTCCTGCAAATAGTGGCGGTGACACAGTAAGAACTTGATAATCCGTTCCATATTCAACTGTATCTTTACCGTTTCGTTCGATATTTAAATTTACAGGCTCAATCGTTTCATTCTTTTTATCAGAGGATTGCAGCTGTTTTATTTTGTTAATAAATGCCTCATTCTCTTCCTTCATTTCAATTATAAATGCAGAAACACTTGCTTCCAACTCATCATTTAATTGTTTATATCTCTTTTCAATATGAAAAAGCCGGTTTTGACGGATATATAATATGATTACAGCGAATAATGCTAACAATGATATGATGAGTGTAAGAACAATTAAGTAGACCATTTCTTACTCCTTACCCAAGATAATCGATATGATGTCCTTTAAAAGGGTGTTGAACTTGTTCTTGAGAATGATGATCAATCTCTTTTAATTGTGTAGGTGGAAGGTCATGATCCCGACCGGACGTATTGTCTTTCCACTCTGCCAAATAAGCTTCCTCGTTTTCAGAAACCGTTTTTCGCTTTTTATCAGCTTCTTTTTGAACCGCTACATGTGCCTGCAAATTCATGAGTAGTGCCCGATTATTCCATTCACTTTGCAATTTTCCCGCATCTTGAGTCCTCGGTAAGGCAATTTGCATTTCAACAGCTTTCAAACTCATAGAAACCGCCTGCCTTTATTTGCATCGTTTATATTACGTATTTAAGTATGCTTTTAACTTTTGAATGGATTTCGTATGAATTTGTGAGATTCTTGATGTAGAAAGCTCTAGTATTTGACCGATTTCAGTAAATGTTAATTCTTCTTTATAAAATAAGTTTAACACAAGTTGCTCATTCTGTGATAATTTTTCGATAGCCTTCTTTAACTCATTAATTTTTTCTGCAAATAATAAGCTTTCTTCAGGTGTCTTCACTTTTTCATCACGAATAACAAAGGATTGGGACTCTTTCTCGTCGCCCTTTTGATTCGTATGGTCATCGATAGAGAGGATGTTTGAAAAAAAATTGTCACCTAATAACGAATGCACTTCTTCTACTGACAATTCCGTCTCTTTGGCAATTTCTTCAGGAGTAACATTGCGTAAATATTTTTGTTCCAATCTGGCAATGGTTGTTTCCAACTTTTTCATTTTTTCTCGTGTTTTTCGCGGTAACCAATCTTCTTTTCTTAGTCCATCCAAAATAGCGCCACGAATCCGAAATGTTGCATACGTCTCAAATTTTAATTCCCGGCTGGGGTCATACTTTTGCATTGCTTCAAACAAACCGGAAAATCCTAAACTTATTAATTCGTCCTTCATGACTGATTTTGGAACATTTTTATATATTTTTTCCACGATTAGGTGAACCAGTGGTGTATATTTTTCAATAAGTTGATTTCCTATTTTCTCATCACGATGCTTCAACCATTGATAAAATAGAGAATCTTCTGCCATACTCTCTTTTGTTTGGTCGTTTTGATCAGACTTAACTGTATAAGGCAAAATGACCCCCTCCTTTAATACATTCGCTGTGAAATCAATTGTTTTAGCCTTTATAAATTGAAAGGAAACAAAACAATGAATCATCATATTTCTTTACTCGGTTGATTTACCGTTCTGACCATTAATTTCCCTGATTCGGGGGAAAATTCAATCGTTCTTCCACTAGAGCCACCGACATCTTCTGCAACAAGTGGAATAGAAAATTTCTTTAGCTCTTGTTTTACTGCATCGACATTTCTTGGACCGATCCGCATGATGTCAGTTTTTGTCATAAATTTAAACATTTCTGCACCACCGGCAATTTTTGCTTTCAATTGCTTTTTATTTACCCCTTCTTTTTCCAACAGCTGAATAAGACATTCGACGGCAGTATCCGCATATTTGGCTTTATGAATGGTTTCCCCTCTGGCCAAAGAAGAATCAGGAAGCATAATATGAGCCAATCCGGCAATTTTTTTCTGCAAGTCATATAAAACAACACCGACACAAGAACCAAGACCAGATGTTCGAATTGTATTTGGAGCAGTAACAATTTTCATATCGGCGATTCCGACTTTTATAACGATGGATTCTTGTATCATTCCATGTCAACCCCAAGTTTCGTAAAAAGTTTTACAAATGAATCGGGATCAGGTAGTAAGAAAAAATGGCCTTTATAAAGGTCAGATTCATTCATTGTGTCCGGGTCTTTTATTTCAGTATCGATGACAATTGCAAAATCACTTACCTGGGATATTTCAATCAGTCCATAGCTGATAATGGCGCCAAACATATCAATTCCTACTGCAGGAACCGATGGAACGATATGCATTTGCAAAAAATCGGAAAGAGCAGATAAATAAGAACCGGCCAAGATGTTCCCCATTTCCTGAAATGCGGATAAAGCGAGTTCAGGAACGGACGGCTCATCAAAAGAAAAATCCGACATTCCCGTCAACTGCTGAATAAATATCGTCGCTTGTTTAATCGGCAATAAAAAGAACATATTTCCTGTTAAGTCCCCATCAATTTGTAGAAAAACGGCTGCCACAACCATATCCGCTCCGCCAACCAGTTCCATCATTTCTTCAAATGATACAACCTGAACACTGGGTACATTCATTTCGATTTTTTTATTTAGTAAGCCGGAAAGAGCGGTGGCAGCATTTCCGGCTCCAATATTACCGATTTCTTTCAAAATATCTAATTGAAAGGAATTTAAGAAATTATTATTCAACACGCATCACTCAATCCTCTTGAAAATTTAATATTTTTTCCAGTTTTAACAAGATGAGCAGTCGATCCTGAATTTTTACAACACCGGCGATATAATTTTGCCTTTCCGTGCCGATTACGTCAGGTTGAGATTCAATGGTATCCATATCAATATTCATCACATCATTTGCTTCATCGACAATAAGACCGACCTCTTTATCTGCCATGGAAACAATGATGATTCTCGTATTTTGATTATATTCAGCCGCCTCTACTTGAAAACGGGTTCGCAAATCAATAATGGGAATAATCACCCCACGCAAATTAATGACCCCTTTAATATAATTTGGTACATGAGGGACTCTGGTAAAATGTTGCATTTTTTCAATTGATACAACATGTTGAACATCTAAAGCATACTCTTTTTGATTTAAGGAAAAAACGACAACTTTTTGTTCCTTCGCTTCTGTTTGAACAGGCATGACATCCTCTTCCTTTCCAATTAGATCAACTGCTGGAGTTAACGAATAAGAAACATTTTGACAGTCAAGAATTCAATGATAAAGAATTATTTAATTAAAGCATTGCAGTCAATAATCAATGCGACTTGTCCATCGCCTAAAATGGTTGCACCGGAGATGGCAAAGACATTTGTTAAGTAGTTTCCCAACGATTTTAATACTATTTCCTCTTGTCCAATAAAGGAATCAACAACCAAACCCGCCAACTTGTCCCCTTTGCGAATGATCACAGTTGAAATATAATCATTTCCTTCGATAACTTTAGGAACTTGAAAAATTTCTTGTAAAGATAGTATCGGTACTACCTTCCCTCGGAAATCAATAACCGGTTGCTCATGGGCATAGTAAATTTCCGATTTTTTAAAAATGGCTGTTTCAATTATGGATGTCAACGGAATGGCATATTTTTCTCTTTGAACTTCCACCAACATAACGGAAATGATCGATAATGTCAGCGGTAATTGAATTAAAAAGGTTGTCCCGACATTTTCCTCCGAATGGACAGATATCGTGCCGCCTAATGATTCAATTGTGTTTTTTACGACATCGAGACCAACTCCGCGACCGGAAATATCAGAAATTTTATCGGCTGTAGAAAAACCGGATGTTAAAATCAAATTAAAAATTTCTTTGTCGGTCAATTGATTCATTTGTTCTTCCGTAATAATTCCCTTTTCAACCGCTTTTCGTGCCACTTTTTCGCGATTAATTCCTGCACCGTCATCGGTAATTTCGATGAAGACATGGTTACCGCTATGATATGCCTTCAATTGGATAGTACCCTCTTCCGGTTTTCCTTTTCGTAACCGTTCTTCAGGCATTTCAATCCCATGATCGACTGAATTTCTTAGTAAATGGACTAAAGGATCACCAATTTCATCAATAACGGTACGGTCTAATTCAGTCTCTTGTCCGATAATTTGTAAATGAATCTTTTTCCCTAATTCCCGGGACAGGCTGCGAACCATTTTCGGAAAGCGATTAAAAACAGCTTCTACAGGCACCATTCGCATTGTTAATACAACTGATTGAAGATCATTTGTCACACGCGACATCTTTTCAACAGTTTCACTTAATTGTTGATGATTCAGTTCTTTCGCAATCTGGTCAAGCCTTCCACGATCAATGACTAATTCCTCAAAAAGATTCATAAGCGCATCCAACCGCTCAATATTTACACGGATCGTCTTATTTGATAATGTAATTTTTTTATCGGTTGTTTTCTTAGCAGAGGAAGCTTCTTTTTTCTTTTGTCCTTCGACATTTTGTGAAACATTTTTTTGTTCGTCTGAACTGTCTTCATTGTTAACTTTCTTTAAATCAGAAATTTTCAGTGGTACCACAGTTACTTTTTCAATTTCAGATACTTTCATGACTTTTTTCTCTATATCTTCAATTGAATCATGCGTAACAATCGTAACAACAAACTCATTATCAAATTGCTCTTCTTCTAACTGTTCAACGTTCGGCACGGATTTAATAATGTCCCCAATTTTTTCCAAAACATCAAAAACCATGTATACTCTCGCAGCCTTTAATAAACAGTCAGGGCGGATAAATATGGAAACTTCATAAACCTTGTAACCTTGCTCATTCGCCTGTTCCAATACCGTTATTTCAAATTGGTCATAATTCAAATTGGTTTTTGAAATATTTGCTTGATCGATTTCAGCAGTTTGTGTTGTGTCCGATTGGTTTACTATCTTTCCGGATTCAATCATCTTTAATTTATTGATTGCATCCGACACATCTTCCTTGCCTTCACCGCCGGCAGCAATTGAGTTTACCATGCTTTCTAAATGGTCGATGGCCATAAAAATAATATCCAATAATTCTGAGGAAAATTTATATTTACCGTTTCTGACCCCATCAAGAACATTTTCCATTTGATGAGTCAAATTTGCCATATCTTCAAAGCCCATTGTTGCTGACATTCCTTTCAACGTATGAGCTGAACGGAAAACTTCATTAATAAGTTCCAAATTGTCCGGATCATTTTCGAGCTTCAGAAGGTTCTCATTACAACTTTGAATATGTTCCCTGCTTTCTTCAATAAAGACTTCTAAATATTGGCTCATTTCCATAACACTCATCCCTCATTAATAATTTTTGTAATTTGGTCGGCAATCTTTTCCAAATCAGTAACACAATCAATGTACCCGGAATTTATCGCAGATTTTGGCATTCCAAATATGATTGCAGTCTTTTCGGATTCGGCAATGGCGTAAATGTTCTTTGATTGCTTTAACTGTTTTAAGCCTTCTGTTCCATCCGAACCCATTCCCGTCATGATAACGGCTAATTTGTGATATTCTTGAAGTTGACTGGCTGATGAAAACAATTTATCAACGCTTGGGCGGTGTCCCTTAAGCGGTGGTTCCGTGCTAAGTTCTGTGACAAGAGTTTTCCCTACTTTTCTGATGATTAGATGCATTCCCCCGGGAGCGATATAAGCAACACCATTTTGTATAATTTCACCGTTTTCCGCTTCCTTGACGTGAATCTCACTAATCGCATCCAACCGTTCTGCCAAAGATCTTGTAAATCCTTTAGGCATGTGTTGAACAACAAGAATCGGAGCTTGTAAATTTCCGGGTAAACGGGTTAATACTTTTTCAAGTGCCCTTGGTCCACCGGTTGATGTACCAATTAAAACAAGTTTTTTTCCCTGCCGATACGAATTTGTTTTAAGTACAGAACATTGTTTCCAATTATCATCAATGGTCGTTAGTGGTTTTGGTTCAATTGGGTCTGCCTGGATTAGCTGTTTTAAATTCACACGCTTTGTTTCTAAAATTCTATTAATCAATTCATCTTTCACTTTATATAAATCAAGAGAGATGGATCCACTAGGTTTTGCAATAAAATCAAAGGCACCATATTGCATGGCCAGAATCGTATTTTTTGCTCCTTCTGTCGTTGTACTTGAAACCATAATAACCGGCAAGGGGGATTCACTCATGATTTTTTTTAATGCATCAATCCCGTCCATCACAGGCATCTCAACATCTAGTGTAACAACATCGGGATTCAATCTTTTAATTTTATCCAATGCATCTAATCCATTTCTGGCTGTTCCAATAACTTGGATTCTCTTATTATTTGACAATAAATCTTTAATAAGCGCACGCATAAATGCAGAATCATCAACAACCAATACTTTGATCGGATTCATCATATAATAACCTACTTTCTTAATAAGAAATGTTGTAACCTTTCAATAAAATGATCCTCTTTCTGCGTTTGCTCCAAACTATCATTTTTCATCAAATAGTTTTTCGTTACTATCCTCATTTGCTTGGCTGCATTTGATTTCGGTTTGAACAAAAGAAAAGGAATCTGATTCTTTACAGCCGAAATAATCGTAGAATCTTCAGGTAAGAATCCAAGAATTTCACAATCCTTTTGAAGAAATGAATTCATGACCGTTTGCAAGCGTTGCATAACTATACTGTTTTCCTTCTCATTTTTCATTCGGTTTCCCAGTAGGTAAAATTTTGCTTTCGGTACTTGTAAATGAATGATTTTCATAGCGGAATAAGCATCCAAAATCGATGTAGGTTCCGGTGTAACAACAACGATAATCGTTTCGATGCCGGAGAGCAACCGGACAAGTTCATCATTCATCCCGGCACCAATATCAAAAATTACATAATTATAATCATATAAAACATGTTTCAATTCCTGCAGCAGGTGTTCAACTCGATCCCTTTCAAGTTTGAACGCAGAGTTCAGACCGGTGCCACCGGCAATATAATGGATATCATAGTTTTTTTGAATAATATCATCTAATGAATATTCTTCTGTTAGAAAATGAGCAATGGTTTTTTCTGCCGTTTTGCCCAGGAGAAGATCAATATTCCCCATACCTACATCTAAATCAAATAATAGCACTTTTTTCCTATATTTTGATAGAGAAATAGAAAAGTTTAATGCAAAATTCGACTTTCCGACCCCTCCTTTACCACTGATAACGGCAATCGTTTTTGCACTTTTCCCTTCTAACTGTCGCTTTATCCGAGCACGCAATTTTTCTGCTTGATCAGTCATTCTTTGTCTCTCCAACAATTTGATTAATAATAGTATGTTGCGTAGCAACAATGATATCGTCCGGTACATCCTGACCTGTTGTAATAAAGGCAATTGGTTTATGATATTTATAAGAAAGATTAAGCAAAGAACCACAGCAACTTGTTTCATCCAACTTTGTAAAAATAAGTTTATCAATCGGTATGTTAGAAAATTGCTGATAAATCATTTCTAAATCTTCCTCTTTCGCAGTTAAGGAAAAGACTAAATATGTCTCCATTTCTGTATGAAAATCAATGGTCTTTTTTAGATCTTCAATATGCTTTTTATTACGGAAATTTCTCCCCGCTGTATCTATGAAAACATGATCAAAAGCGGTAAATTTTTCAACTGCTTGTTTAAAATCATTCAAGTTGTAGCAAACTTCAATTGGGACATTCAAAATTTTTGCATAGGTTTTTAATTGTTCAACTGCAGCAATTCGGTAAGTGTCTGTTGTGATAAAGGCTACTTTTTTCTTTTGCTCAATCGATTTTATTGAAGCTATTTTCGCTAAAGTTGTTGTTTTCCCTACACCTGTAGGACCAATTAAGGCAATATATTTTTTTTGAAGTGCAGCGCCAAATTCCAGCGGCTTTATATACTCCACCAGAGATTGAACAATAAAATCATATGCGTTATCTTTATCCACCTGTTCCTTTTTACTGTAATAATGCTCATATATATCTTCCGTTAATTGTTGCAAGATCGTCTCACTAATGTTTTGACTGAGCAATTTTTGATAAATTTCCCTATACGGGGACGGGATATGAACACTCGATGAATGCCCCTGACTCGTTATTTGCTTAATCAATTGTTTTACATCGTGGATTTCTTTTAAAATCATTTCTTTGTTTTCCCCCGTTTTATTTTGGACAGGTTGCGGTGATTGCATATCTTTTTGCTTCATTTCACTGTTCGTTTCCACCCTGGAAAAATCGATTTTCTCTATTTGAGATGGTTGGACCATATCATTATCCAGTGCGGCAATCACTTCGATATTTTTTTTGCGAAATAACCCGAAAAACCCACCTGTGTAAATAATTTTTGAATTTAATATGACAGCCTCTTTTCCAAGATCTTTACGGATTTTTTTCATTGCTTCCGGCATGTTCGGAGCTATGTATTTTTTTACTTTCAACTGATATTCACCACGCCTACACTTTGGATTTCAATATTTGCATCTAATTCGTTATAGGATAGAATCGGTACTTGCGGAAAATATCTTTCTGTTAATTCTCGAACGTACATCCGGATAGCCGGTGAACAAAGAATAATCGGAGTTTGATTATACAATTGCATTTGTTCAATTTGCTTTCGAATATTTTCAAGAATAGCTTGCGAAGTTGACGGATCCAAAGCCAAATAATTACCATGTTCTGTTTGTTGGACATGATCAGCAATCAATTTTTCAACTTGACCACTTAACGTAATCACCTTTAGCAGATTATTGTCTTGAATATATTGGTTTGTTATTTGCTTGGCCAATGCTTGCCGCACGTATTCAGCTAAAATATCAGGATCTGTTGTCACTTTACAAAAATCAGCCAATGTTTCAAAAATGACCGGTAAATTTCGAATGGACACACGCTCTTTTAACAATTTTGCTAATACTTTTTGAATATCACCAACAGATAAAGGATTTGGTGTAACTTCCTCAACAAGAATCGGATAATTTTCTTGTAGATGATCGATTAATTGTTTTGTTTCTTGTCTTCCCAAAAGCTCATGAGCATAATTTCTTAGCACTTCTGTTAAATGCGTACTAATCACAGACGGTGGATCAACGACCGTATAACCGGCCATTTCCGCATTTGTTTTCATATCTTCTGTAATCCATTTTGCCGGGATACCGAAAGCCGGTTCAACGGTATCAATTCCTGTAATTTTCGGATCATCAACTCCGGAACTAATTGCTAAATAGTGTTCCAGATAGATTTCACCTTTTCCGACTTCATTACCTTTAATTTTGATTCGGTATTCATTCGGAGCAAGTTGAATATTATCGCGAATGCGGACAACCGGAATAACAAGACCAAGTTCCAATGCTAATTGTCTTCGAATCATGACGACCCGGTCCAATAGGTCCCCGCCTTGATTCGTGTCAGCAAGCGGGATTAGTCCATAACCGAATTCGAACTCTATCGGGTCAATCGTTAATAAATTGACAATGTTTTCCGGTTTCTTCATATCATCTGTTGCAACTTGTTCTTCTGACTCAACTAATTCCATTTTTTCACGATTTCCTACATTTGATAATCGGTATCCGCCGATAATCAGCATACCGCCAATTGGTAATGTTACAAAATCCTGGATTGGGGTAAACAAACCGAGTAAAATAATGGTTCCACCGGCGACATACAACATTTTCGGATAAGCAAATAATTGAGCGATGACATCGGATCCTAAATTTTCTTCAGATGCAGCTCTTGTTACAATGATTGCCGTTGCTGTTGAAATTAATAACGCCGGCAACTGACTGACAATCCCGTCACCTACAGTCAAAAGTGAATAATGGGATGAAGCCTCTCCAAACGGCATTCCATTTTGAACCATTCCAATAATAATCCCAAAAATAAGGTTAATAAAGACAATGATAATCCCGGCAATGGCATCACCTTTGACAAACTTACTTGCCCCATCCATTGCCCCGTAAAAATCCGCCTCACGTGAAACCTTTTCTCTTCGTTTTCGGGCTTCCTGTTCGGAAATCATCCCGGCATTTAAATCAGCATCAATGGCCATTTGTTTCCCGGGCATCGCATCTAATGTAAACCGAGCAGCTACTTCTGCCACCCGTTCAGCACCCTTGGTAATGACGAGAAAATTTATAATAACCAGAATGAAAAAAACAACAAGACCAACTAAGACATTTCCACCGACGACAAAGGTTCCAAATGTTTCAACAACACCCCCGGCATCACCTTTTGAAAGAATTGAACGTGTTGTGGAAACATTTAAACCAAGTCGAAACAAAGTTAATATCAATAAGAGAGAAGGAAAAATTGAAAAATCCAGCGCCTCTCGCATGTTCATCGTCACTAAAAGAACAAGCAAAGCCAAGGAAATATTCACGATAATTAAAAAGCTCAGCATTCCCGGCGGCAATGGAATAATAAGCATTACAATAATAAGTATGACACCAAAAACAACAGATAAATCTTTTAGTTTCATTCCTTACTCCCCTATCTAAATAAGTAAAAAACGACCATGTTCTATTTCTTTATACTTTCTTTTTTAACCGGTATACATATGCTAATACTTCAGCAACTGCTTTAAAAAACTCTTCCGGTATCGCCTGACCAATTTCAGTTTGGTGATAAAGACTTCTGGCTAATGGCCGGTTTTCAATCATGACGACCCCGTTTTCTTTTGCAACATATTTTATTTTTTGTGCCAAATAGTCCACACCTTTGGCAACTACAAAAGGTGCATCCATTTTACTCTCATCATATTTCAGTGCAACAGCATAGTGGGTAGGATTCGTGATGACGACATCGGCGGTCGGAATTTCCTGCATCATTCGGTGAAAGGCAATTTCTCTTTGCCGCTGTCTTCTTTTTGACTTAATTAACGGATCCCCTTCTGTATTCTTAAACTCTTCTTTAATATCTTGTTTTGACATACGGATACTTTTTTCGAAATCATATTTTTGATACATATAATCCAGCAATGCCAAAAATAACAGGCCCCCTGTTGCAAACAAACCCATTTTTACCGTAATGGAACCGACAACCGATAAACTTGCTCCTGCCGATTTAAAAATAAGGCCAAGAATTTCCTTCAAATGAGTCCATAAAAAAGCAAAAGCAATTGCACCGATGACGACTACTTTTAAAATTGATTTCAATAATTCAACCAAAGCCCGTAATGAAATAATTCTTTTAAATCCTTTGATCGGATCGATTTTTTCCAACTTCATTTTCAAAGGTTCTGTTGTACTAATAAACCCAACTTGAATATAATTGGCCAGTAATGCGGCTATAAATCCGGCCAACATAACCGGACCTACCAGCATGAAAATTTCCTGAAACAAATCCAGCGTTATTGTTTCAATCGTATTCGTTGTCACTTCTTGAAACACATATTCTTCAAAAGTTTGATAAAAAATGCGATTCAAACCTTCCAGCATATTTGAACCTGTAAATAAAAGAACAAAAAAGACTGCCAGTAAAATAATAGCTGTATTGACATCTTGACTTTTCGCGGTCTGACCCTTTTTTCGTACATCTTGACGCTTTTTCGGGGTCGCTTTTTCCGTTTTTTCTTCCGCAAAAAATTGCAAATCCACTTTTAACATTCGATATCTTCCTTTGATGAAAACAAGCAGACCAAACACAAGTGAAAAACTGTGCCCGTTTCCTATTAGTTATTTGCTAGCCGCCAAGCAGTGACATCAAGTCTCGCAATGAATAAAGCAATAGTTCAAATAGACTTTTGACTGAAAAAATCATTGTCCCCATAACAATGAAAAGAATGATAATGCCTGCTAAAATTTTTACAGGAAAGCCAACGACAAAAATATTCATTTGCGGAACAGTTCTCGCTACGATACCTAAAGCGACATCAATCAAGAACAGACTGGCTACAACAGGAACCGACATTTGAAAACCGATGATAAACATCGCTGAGAAAACTTTTCCAATCAATTTGACTGTGTTTTCATCGCCAAAATGTAAAAATGGTTGATCAATCGGGATAAATTGATAACTTTGATATATTCCATCTATTAATAAATGATGACCGTTAACCGATAATAAGAATAGGAATGCAAAAATATATAAATATTGTCCTAAAATCGGACTTTGAGCCCCGGTTTGCGGATCAATCACATTGGCAATGGCAAAACCCATTTGAAAGTCGATAAACCCACCTGCAATTTGGACAGCTGATAAAATAATGTAACCAATAAGTCCCAGTGCAATACCGGCAATTGCTTCCTTTATAACTAACAGAATATATACCATATCGAACTCAATCGGATCGGTATCAATTGTAAAGACGATAACATAAGCAAGATAAAGAGCCAGACCAATTTTCACTCGAGCAGGGATGGTTCGATATGAAAAAATCGGTATAACGAGAAAAAATGATAATACTCGGATAAAGACTAATAAAAAAACAGGGATAGAAGTAAGCAACACTTCCATTGAATCAACCTACAAATCTAGTTAAATTTGAAAAGATATTTTCCGCATATTGAACCATGTGACTGACCATCCAGGGTCCAAATACAATCATTCCCAATAATACCGCCAAGATTTTAGGAACAAATGCTAATGTTTGTTCTTGTATTTGCGTGGTCGCTTGGAAAATACTAATAATTAAACCGACAACCAATGCAATAAGGAGAAGCGGCCCCGAAACAATTAAAATTGAATAAATTCCTTGTTCTGCCAATGTAATTACTGATTCACTAGTCAACTATGTTCACCTTCTTAAAAAGTTTGCAACAATGATTTAACAACCAAATGCCAACCATCTACCAAAACAAATAATAATATTTTAAAAGGCAGTGAAATCATAACCGGCGGTAACATCATCATCCCCATCGACATCAGGACACTTGCAACCACCATATCAATGACGAGAAATGGAATAAAGATCATGAAACCAATCTGAAATGCGGTTTTTAATTCACTGATGGTAAATGCCGGAACTAATGCTGATAACGGAATGTCCTCAACCGACTCGGGAGGTTCCGCTCCGGTATATTCTAAAAATAACGCAAGATCTTCCTGTCTCGTATATTTACTCATAAATTCTTTAAATGGTACTACCGCTTTACTATAGGCTTCTTCTAAATTGATTTCATTATTAAATAAAGGCTTTAGTGCTTCATCATTTACTTGACTGAATGTCGGAGCCATAATAAAAAATGTCATAAATAAACTTAACCCGATAATCACTTGGTTTGGCGGAGTTTGTTGCGTACCGAGACCCGTTCTGACAAATGATAATACAATAACAATTCTCGTAAAAGAAGTCACCATGATTAAAATGCTTGGTGCAATTGTTAAAACCGTTAAGAGAAGTAACAGCTTTACTGATGTTGATACTGTTTCCGGGTCACTATTATTAAATAAAGACATAAACTCATTCATTTATCTTTAAACCCTTTCTCCACATTCTCTTCATATGCTTTCCTTCTCTTTTCGGCGATACCATGCAATTGCTTTTCCAATTCTTTTTTAAATGATTGATTTTCCTCGGCATTTTCTTTTTTTGTCTTTAAATGAGCTGTCAATTTTGAAATCATGTCTTGGGGCTTGACCATTTGCTCCATACGGTTATGAAATTGGTCAATAATCATGTTTACTTCTTGTTCATCATTGATCTCCTTTAAAAGCTCTACATTTTCACCGATACCAACCACCAAAATTGAATTCCCCACTTTAATCATTTGAACAGACCGATTCCCGCCTAAATTGGTTCCGCCTAAATTTTTCATTGTTTGTACAGAAGGGGATACATTGTTTTTCTTTTGCAGCCATTTCAACAATCCAAATAACATGCCAATAACAATGACCAACATAAAAATGGTCTTCACGATATCCCATGCCGTTACACCAACTTTTTGCGAAGGAGCTTCAGCTGTTTCATTTTTTGGGGGCAGCGATTTATTCTCGGTCTTTTCTTGATCTGCTCCTTCATCCTGCTGCTGAAAATATTCATAAACACTGTCATTGACATTTCTTTCTGCTTGAACAGTCATTTCATCCACATTGAAGAGGGATGAAGTCATAATTAAAATGATTAAAAGGGCGCTTTTCATCCGATTCATAATTTTCGAGCTGCCACCTACTTTCAGAAAATGAAACAATGAAATATTCAAATAACCATTATTGGAATCGAGAATAACGGTTTTATTTTCCAATTTAAGATAATGTCTTTTTAATAGCTTCCAAGACACGGTCAGCTTGGAAAGGTTTAACGATGAAATCTTTTGCACCGGCTTGAATGGCATCAATCACCATAGCTTGTTGCCCCATTGCTGAGCACATAATGACTTTTGCATTTGGATCAATTGCGCGAATTTGTTTTAATGCAGCAATTCCATCCACCTCAGGCATTGTAATATCCAATGTCACAAGATCCGGATTAAGTTCCTTAAATTTTTCAACGGCTTGTGCACCATCGCTAGCTTCACCTACAACTTCATAACCGTTTTTTACCAAAATATCTTTAATCATCATTCTCATAAATGCTGCATCATCAACAATCAGTATTCTCTTTGACATAAGAATCCTCCCCTGATACTATTTCATGTTTTTGATTCTGTCGGATTGGCTAATAATATCAGTGATCCGAACACCAAAATTTTCCTCAATGACTACTACTTCACCTTTGGCAATTAATTTACCGTTAACAAGTATATCTACCGGCTCCCCGGCTAATTTATCCAATTCAATTATTGAACCTGATGACATTTCCAGTATCTCTTTCACTACTTTTGTTGTTCTTCCCAATTCAACAGTCACTTGTAAAGGAATATCAAACAACATTTGTAAATTTCTGCTTTCTTCTTCGGTTGTATGAACTGGCGAAAAATCGGAAAACACTGCCGGTTGTACATGTTTTTTCCGCTCGTCCGTTTCCAAATGTCCGGCATGTCCAAATGTTACCGGGTCCCTTTGCAAGTGTGACTCCTCTTGGTAAGAATGCAATGGAGTTTCTCCCCCTGTATTTCCGTACATCGGATTAGGTACCTGCTGAGACATTTCTTCTTTTTGTTCTAAGTCCGTGACATCATCAACCATTACCGTCGCTGATGCTTCTTCTGCTGAACTATGCATTAAATCAGAAACTAAGCTTTTTGCAAATGGGAGCGGTAATAGTTGCATAATAGAAGAATTGATTAAATCCCCCACAATTAAGCGAAAAGAAACTTTAACCAAGTAGTCATCCGTGGGTAAACTATCTGTTCCTTTTCCTTCCGGGATATTTAATAAATCAACAATTGGCGGTGAAATTTCGACCCGTTTATGAAAAATGGTCGACATGCTCGTTGCGGCACTTCCCATCATTTGGTTCATTGCTTCTTGAACGGCACTCAGTTGCAATTCACCAATTTCCGAATCAACATCCCGTCCGGTTCCGCCTAACATTAAGTCTGCGATGACACTGGCATCATATTGATTAATCACCAACACATTTGAACCGAGAAATCCGGTTGTGTAATCGACGGCGATGGCAACATAAGGTTTTGGAAATTCTTCAACCAACTGATTTTTCCTTATTACGGAAACATGAGGAGTTGTGATTTCCACCTTTTGATTTAACAAGGTTGAAAGGGCTGTTGCAGAACTCCCGAATGATATATTACCGATCTCCCCTAAGGCATCTTTTTCCACGGGAGATAAAATTTTCTCTTCATCTGACGAATGTGATTGGGTATCTTCTTCTGTATCTTTTGTTCCATTTAATAAAGCATCGATTTCTTCCTGGGAGAGCATTCCATCATTCATCATTCTCATCTCCCTCCTTCAATTCTTCAAGTATTTGGACAGCCAATTTATTATTTATTTTTCCGGGCTGTGCTAAAAATTTCGGTTTTCCTTCCACCTTTATGATTATCGGTTGGTCTATTTTTCTATTCAATTCAATACAGTCACCTTCCGTTAAATTTAAAAATTCCTCAATCGTTATTTCCGACTGACCTAATTCAGCAATAACCGGTAATTGAGTATGTTTTAAATGTCTTTTTAGGGCAAGAAGTTTTTCCGGCTCTGCTTGTTTTTTTTCTGTTTGCATCCAATAAGAAACCGATAATTTTGAGATAATTGGTTCCAACACAATATGAGGAATACAAATATTAATCATCCCGCTCGTTTCTCCAATTACTGTATTTAAAGAAATGACAACAACCGTCTCATTAGGAGAAACCATTTGTAAAAATTGCGGATTTACTTCAAAGCTTTGTAAGACAGGATTAATATGTGTAACGGTTTCCCATGCTTCCTGTAATTGTTCAAATGCAACTTCAAATAAATTCGTCATAATTTTCGTTTCAATATCGGTTAATTGATCAATTTTATTTATACTTGTTCCCATTCCGCCTAAAATCCGGTCAAGCATGGCATAAGCAATATTTGGATTAATCTCTATCAATAATCTTCCCTCTAGTGGAGGAACTTCATATAAATATAAAACGGTCATTTTCGGAATGGACCGAACAAACTCTTCGTATGGAATTTGATCGGCACTTGCGACTTCAACATGAACATACGTCCGCAGTTTTGCCGAGAAATGAGTGGTTAAAAGTCGGGCTAAATTATCATGAATTCTCGTTAAACTGCGAATTTGTTCTTTTGAAAAACGGAGCGCCCGTTTGAAATCGTAAGTACGAATCTTTTTTTCTTCTTCTTCTTTTTTGATTTCTTCTGCATTTACTTCACCAGTAGATAAAGCAGAAAGTAACGCATCGATTTCACTTTGGGAAAGTATCTCACCGGATGGCAAGTTTGTCACCTCCAGCCATCAGATATTTTTCAATGAAGTTATAAATTTTGCTATAGGATATTAATAGATTCATTGGATGATTGTCGAGGTAATGTAAACTTGGATGATTTTACCTTCCTCCATAGATTCACTTAAACTTTCTTTTAAGTCGTTTTCCAATTTTACTTTCCCTTCCGTCCCTTCCAAATCTTTCGCTTCTAAACCGGATAATTTTTTTATAATTACATTTTCCACTTGAAAGTTTCGCTTTTCTAATTCTTCTTTCGCTTTTTTACCATCCGTTTGAATCGTAAAAGAGATACGAATATAATCACCGTTTAACAAATTTGTGGTAATTTCAGGGATTTCTACTGAATTCTCTACTATTTCATCTGCTGTCGGCTTGCCACCCGCAGCCTCAGTTCCTTTCATAAAAAAATAGTAAAGACCAACAGCAAGAGCAATGATTACAACCGACATAAATATCAGGAGCAGTCTAACTGTTTTTTTCAAGACCGGTTTCCTCCTTCCGTTGATCTATTGTAATCATCCGGATATCCCGATAAAATTGTTTTGTCAAAGAAACGAGCGTCTCAGCATCTTCACTTACAACATACCTTTTTCCATTTGTCAAAAGGATGGTAGTATCAGGAAATGACTCGACCGTTTCAATTAAGAAAGCATTTAAATAAAATGTATTCCCGTTTAATCTCGTTAACTTTATCAAAATTACTCACCAAACTTTTCTTTTCTAAAATCTATTTATGGTTATCAAGGAGGTTGCCGGGAAACCAAATTTTCTCCGGCTTATCCCCCCTGATTAAATTATTAACATCTTTCCGTTACTGATTAACGTTTTAAGTTAACCAATTCTTGAAGAATTTCATCTGAAGTCGTAATGATCCGGGAATTGGCTTGAAAACCACGTTGGGCAACAATCATTTCTGTAAACTCCTCGGAAAGATCAACGTTAGACATTTCCAGTTTACCTGAAACAACTGTACCGTATGCGCCACCGCCAATTCCAAATTGAGGATCACCGGAATTCGGTGAACTTTGATATAAGTTTCCTCCGGCTTTGTCGAGACCTTCCGCATTGCTGAATCTTGCTAATGCGATATTACTAATTGTATTTACTGTTCCATTTTCATACTGGGCAATAATTTCACCGGTTTGGGAAATGCTGATACTTTGCAGCCCAACGGAGTTACCTCCTTCATCAATTTGTTTTGGGATTGTAATATCTCCTCTTGCATTTGTCTCAGGATTAAACCCTTGTACTCTGAAGCCGTCCGAATTTACTAATAAGCCGGTTTCATCGATATAAAAGTTTCCTGCACGGGTAAAGTAATCTTGTCCGCCATCATTGACGACAAAATAGCCATCTCCCTTGGTAATCGCCAAATCTAGTGGACGACTTGTGTTTTGCATACTGCTTTCCGTATGAATCGTATCGATCGAAGCAATTTCTGAACCTAAACCAACTTGTTTCGCGTTAATTCCCCCTCGGGTAGCAGTACCCCCGGAAGCTGAACCGATTGTTTGATACATTGCATCTTTGAAAGTAATCCGACCTTTTTTGAATCCAAAAGTGTTTACATTCGCAATATTATTTCCGATTACGTCCAATTTGATTTGCATGTTTTTCATACCGGATATTCCTGAGTACATTGATCTAAGCATAAATAAATTCTCCCTTCAATTTTCAAATTGCCTGCTTCAGTCAATCAGCAAGGCTCGGCTTTCCTTTTGAAGGTCCAGCCGGTCTAGATAATAATGGTTCCATTAATATTAGTGAAAATTTGTGAGTTGGTCTCACTACGGTCCATTGCAGTAATAACCGTTTGATTTTTTGCACTGACAATTAAAGCCGCATGGTCTAAAAGAACTAATGATTCATTGACACCCATTTGTTTCGCCTCGGTTACTTTTTCACTAATTTTCTTCCAATCTTCCGAGCTAATTTCTATATTTCTTTGTTCGATGCGTGTTTTCGCATGTTTGCTAATGGTTAAATTGGTATCATTTTTTATCGCCTCTTGCAAATGGTCGGCAAAATTCGTATTTGTCGTTCTACTTTTGTTTTCTGTATTCAATTTTTGGATACCAATTGGTGGAATAAATGTATTTCTTATTTGCATTTCATCAACCCCTGACTCCAGATTAATTTCCAGAGAATCATTTTTCAAGATCGCCTAAGCAACCATGATTGAAAGAATTTGGTCGATCGTCAATTTCGTTCCTGTTTGATCATTTACTTGATAAAAAATTTGCCCGTCTTTTTGACTTACTGCTTGAACGATGGCATATTGCAGTTCACCTTTTTCTTCCCAAGAAACCTTTTTTCCTATGAGATTGCTTGCATTGGCAAGTTGATTCCCCTTTTCTTGAACCGACACCCCTGAAATATTACTAGGTGTTAATTCTGTACCGTCTTCCAAGTATAATTTCACACCATCCTCGGTAAACTTTATTGAAGTAATGATTCCTGTCCCGTTTTCGATAATTGGCTCAGCCTTTTCATCGCTAGGGTAAGTGATTTTATCCCACTTAACTTCCATTCCCAGTAAAGATTGGTAAGAAAGCATTTGCTGTTCCTTTTGAACGGAAATTAACTCTTCCATCGACTGATTCATTGTTATCATTTGTTCGAGCTGGGAAAAGGTTGCCATCTGGGCAATAAATTCACGGTCTTGCATTGGATTTAGCGGGTCCTGGTTTTGCAATTGGGTTACTAATAACTTTAAAAAAGCATCTTTTCCCAATGTATTATTATTAGTAGAACTCTGTTTGGCATTTGATAAATAATAACTTGAATCTATTGTATTCGTCATGAAATCACCTAAATTTCATAGTTTAATAGTGTCGCCTTAAAAGTTTCCATGAAATTTTCATTATTATGTTCATTTTCTTTTTCTTCATGCTGATCATATCCAGGATGATCGTTGTTTTGGTTAGGTTGTTGATGATTGAATCCTTCCTGCTGGGTTTCATCAAGAAAATCAATCCGATTAATTGGGATATTTTGCTGCACGAGTGCTTGTTTTAATGCTTGAGATTGCGACTCTAATAACTCTCTAGCACTTGTCGTTGACGAAATAATTTTTGCAACAAGTTCATTATGCTGTTGAATGAGTTCAATTTTTAATGTGCCTAAATGTTCCGGCTTTAACTGGATAGTCAACTTTTGTACTTGACCGTTTTGGTAAAATTTACTTTTGGCTAAAATCGTTTCAAAATCTTTTATAAAACGTTCCATCGTGACCGGCTTGTTCCCTTCCAATAATTGAAGCGAACCACCTGTGTTAGGAGTTTGGACAGTCCCCGCTTCTATTGGCTTTCCTGATAATTGTTGATTTTGACCGGTTTCATCTGATCCAATTTTTGGCAGTTCACTGACATCAATCACTTCATTGTTATTGATCATATGCGATGATGGTGCTTCGCCGAAACTCTTCATATCAACGGTCCGAATCATTAGATAGGGCTGCTTACTTCTAAACACAGAAAGATCTTCAACCCCTTTATCCGTATCCAACTTGGCAAAAGCCGATTGCATAACATCCGATTTTTTCATATTTGCTTGTAAATTTTGATAAAAGGTTTTTATAATTTTTTCCTGCTCTTGTGTAAGGAAACCCGGTTTTTTATTATCATTTAACAATCGATATAAAACAACGGCAGTCTTAACAACATTTGTAAAATCTTGACTTTGTTCCGAGCTGATAACTTGAGAAAACTCAAATTGGTTCATTAATTGTAAGAGATTCACAAAACCTTGAGGATTTCCTTGATCTTTTTTTACCTCTTCCAAAAGTTGTTGAATTTGTTCTTGAATCTGTTCGTCTTCTGTTCCATTATCCTTCGTTTCTTTAAGTAATAAACCGAGGATATTCAGGATTGAAGTCAATAAATCATCTGCATCAATACCAGTAAATTCCAGTAGCTCTTCCAAGTTCATCGACGTATCTTCACTTGCTTCCCTCTGGCCAAGTCCTTCAAATGAAACCATCTTTCCTTGGTTAACATTCTTTCCTTGATTGGCATTTTCCTCAAGTAAATGATTTGCAAACAAAGCCAGTAACTGTTCAAAACTGCCGACTTGTCCCTCTTGTCTAACTAGCGGGTCATGATTTTGTTGCGGATTTGTTAATAAAACTTGCAAATTGCCTAAGACACTGATCATGTTTTCACCTCCTTTCAAGTTTACATAGTTTTATTGATTAGCTAATTTAGCGGTAAAATTGGCAGCCTTTTCTACCGGCATTTTTTCCAGAATCCGTGCCAATGTATCCTCTTTTAAATCGGTCATAATATTAAGAGCTGTTGTTTCATCCATCTGCGCAAGAATGTTTGCGGCGCTTTGTGGTTTCATCTTTTCATAAGTTTTGATAACTTCGTTCCATTGCGTATCTGTTTCATTCTGATCATTTGCATTTACATTTTCATTTCCCGGCTCCACTTGAGTGTTTTCGAAGTTTTCTTTTTCCTCTTGCAAAGTTGCTATTTCTTGGTCTTTCTTTTCTAATTCCGACTGCAAATCTTCAACCTTTTTTTCCTGATTTTTTAATTGGGCCTGAAGTTTATTGATTTGCTGATCATATTCTTCTATTGAAGTGGTTGCCATATCCTTACTAGAAAACAAACTTCCAATGACAGGTATTTTTGCTGCTTCCTGAAAAATATTCAATCCCGAAACGGTAGATATAATGAGAACAATGGTTAGAATAAGCAAAAAAGGGATGATGACAAAATAAAATAGCTTCTTTAAAATTCCCGATTTGTTTTCTTCCATTGTTTTATTTTCCTCTCTCATTGTGACATTACTTCTCCCTCGCCACGATTTGCATAGAAATTTCGTCCATTACTTTACGATCTTCCACATCCAGAAAATGGAGAAATTTTTCGTATTCTTTGCTTTTCATCTTTTCCATTTTTTTAACTTCAATATTTTTTTCAATCAGGCGTTGTTCCTCTTCCTGCATATGTTTGCGGGCATGAAAGACTAATTGTTGGTAGCTGTCAATTTCTTTTTGTAAATTTAATAAATAATGTTGTCCTAAACGAATTTCCCGGATACTGACCCCGGATTCAATTTTTTTTAATTGCTGTTGTTCAATATCTTCCTTTTTCTTCAATAAGTGATATAGCTTTTCTGCGACTTCTTCAAACTTACGGATGGCTTTTTCATACATAAATACCTGCTCTTCTTTTTCTTTTTCACGCAAGTCTAAAAGTTTTTCCAGTTTAAATGTAAATTTCACTGATAATCACCTGCGAAAAGTTTATTTAATAGAGTAATACTTTCTTCCATTGAAATTTTTTCATCAGTTCGTTGTTTTAAATATGAAATGATTTTTGGATAATACTCAATGGCTTCATCGATTTCTTTTGAAGAGCCTTTTTTATAAGCACCTATGTTGATTAAATCCTCCGATTGTTCATATGTATTTAATAAATCTCTAAAACGGTTGGCCGCATCAAAATGCTCTCTTGTGACTAAAGAGTTCATTAATCTACTGATACTTTTCAAGATATTGATGGCGGGGTATTGTCCTTTGTTAGCCAAATTTCGGTCTAATACAATATGTCCGTCCAATATCCCACGAACAGTATCCGCAATTGGTTCATTAAAATCATCACCATCAACGAGTACAGTATAAATCGCCGTAATGGATCCATTTGCATTAGTACCGGTCCGTTCCAGTAAAACGGGCAGCATGGAAAATACAGAAGGCGTGTATCCTTTTGTTGCTGGTGGTTCACCGGTTGCCAGTCCTACTTCTCTTTGTGCCATCGCAATCCGGGTGATGGAATCCATCATCAGCATCACATCTAAACCTTTGTCGCGATAATATTCTGCTATTGCCGTTGCTGTATATGCACCTTTAATTCTCATCAAGGCAGGTTGATCACTTGTCGCTGCCACTACAATCGAACGTTTTAATCCTTCTGGACCGAGATCATGTTCAATAAATTCTCGAACTTCCCTACCTCGTTCACCAATTAATGCTATTACATTTAAGTCTGCTTTTGTATTTCGGGCAATCATCCCCAGCAATGTACTCTTCCCGACTCCACTACCTGCAAAAATACCGATTCGTTGCCCTTTTCCAATCGTTAATAAGCCATCAATGGAACGAACACCAACTTCTAACGGTTTCGTAATTGGCGGCCGATGAAGCGGATTGGGAGGTTTTCGTTCAGTTGGCCAGCTACGTAAATTATCAGGGAGGAGCGAACCATCCAATGGTTTTCCCATGGAATCAAGTACATTCCCTATCAATGCATCCCCTACTTTAATATCCAAAGGTTTTTCCGTACTTTCTACCAACCAGCCAGGAGCAATATCACTTACCGTTGTAAAAGGCATAATATAGACATTTTCGTCTTTAAACCCGACGACTTCTCCTAATATTTTTTTCTTCCCTGAGCCGCTTTTCGGATAAATGTAACAAATATCGCCAATCGAACAAGTCGGTCCTTTTGATTCAATCATGATTCCCACAACTTGTTTAACCCTGCCGTATCGTTTGTAAGTATCAATGGTTGCAAGATGATGTACTAAATCGATTGCTTTCATTCTTCATCACCAATGAATAGTTCAAACAATTTCTTTTTTATTTCCCGGAGTTGGGTATCAAGGCCGACATCCATCCGTAATCCATCCGTTTCAATAATACAGCCCGTTTCTGATAAATTTTCATCAGGATAAATATATAGTTGTCCATCATGAAAATGAGGCAAAAGTTCATCTTTTTTCTTGACAAGTAAGGCGTAACGGCTCGGATTTACATATATTTGAACCTCTTTATAATTTTTCACTTCATCAATTGCCTTTTTTACTAACGGTAAAAACCTTTCTTCATTTTCATGTAAACTTGAGCAAAGAATTTTTTCAGCAACTTTAAGACTTAAAGTCAAGATTGTTTGTTCGGATTTATCGACACATTTTTGATATTCAATCTTTGCATCATCAACAATGGACTTTGCAAATTGAATAAGTTCTTCCACTTTCCGATAACCTTTTTCTTGACCAAGTTGAATTCCTTTTGTATAACCTTCATGATGAGCTTGTTGGTATATTTTCTCTTTTTCTTTGGCAAATAACTGTTTTTCTTTTTCTATTTGCCGGCGAATTTGTTCTGCTTCTTGATTCGCACGTTCAACAATTAAATTTGCTTCTTTAGTAGCCTTTTCGATTTGTTCATTATTTTGAAGAGGTTGAATGGAACCGTCTGTTTCTTCGTGTGGTTGTCTTGAACGATTCATTGTCAGTAAACGGATCGTTATTTTTTCTTCCATTTCATCTGTATTGGTTCTTTTAACAACGTTAGACAATGATATCATCTCCTCCCCCACGAACAATAATGATTTCTCCTGCTTCTTCCAGTCCACGAATGATCGAAACGATCCTTCCTTGTGCCTCCTCAACATCACGTAAACGGACAGGCCCCATAATCTCAAGTTCTTCTTTAAATGTATCACGCATCCGTGTTGACATATTTCGAAAGATGATTTCTTTCACTTCATCACTGGCGACTTTTAGTGCAAGCAGTAAGTCTTCATTTTCGCAATCTCGAATAATCATTTGAATAGCACGATTATCAAGAGTGACAATATCTTCAAAGACAAACATCCGTTTCTTAATTTCCTCTGCCAGCTCAGGATCTTTCTTTTCCAAACCTTCGAGTATTGTTCTCTCTGTCGCCCGATCGACACCGTTCAATACTTCCACAATCGCCTCTATACCACCGGTTTGCGTATAATCATGCGTAAATGTTGCGGAAAGTTTTTGTTCCAAAATTTGTTCTACCTCATAAATTACTTCCGGTGATGTGCTGTCCATTAAAGCTATTCTCCTAGCAACATCCGCCTGCATTTCCTCAGGTAAATTGGACAAAATGGTTGCTGCCTGGTTAGCGTCTAAATAGGACAGAATTAAGGCGATCGTTTGCGGATGCTCATTTTGAATAAAATTTAATATTTGATTTGGATCCGCTTTTCTGGCAAAATCAAACGGTCTCACTTGTAATGCTGAAGTCAAACGATTGAGTATGGCTGTTGCCTGCTCACTTCCTAAAGCTTTCTCTAGTATCATTTTTGCATAGCCGATCCCGCCTTGTGAAATATAATCTTGAGCTAAGGCAAGATTATGGAATTCCTCAATAACTTCTTCTTTCTTATCAGCTGTAACATTTTTTATCGTGGAAATTTCCAATGTTAATTTTTCAATTTCTTCCTCTGTTAAATATTTATAAACAGATGCTGATACGTCGGGACCAAGCGAGATGAGAAGGATAGCGGCTTTTTGTTTTCCGGTCAATTCTTTTTTTTCAGCCAAAAAATCACCTCCTTACTCTTGAGAAAGCCATGTACGTATTAGTTTGACAAATTCATCTGGTTTTTCTTTTGCCATCTTTTCAATTTGGTTCTTTCTAATCATTTCTTCTGTTTCTTTCGGTTCATTTAAATCCGGAACATATAGCGGTTCTTGTTTTGTTTCAATAACTTCTTCTTCAACCTCTAGTTCTTCCCGTCGTTTACGTAAAAACAAAATGAGTAAAACAATAATCACAAGTGCAAGAATACCGATAACGATATAACCCCAAACAGGAAAACTACTTTCTGTTGTTTGACTTGGATTCGTCGCTTTTCCTAATAACGGTTGGAAAGTGACAGAAATTTTATTTTCAATATCCGCATCGGTCAAATTAGCATTATTATCGGATTTATCAATCGATGTACGGACAATTGTGCTTAACATATCCTGAATTGCTTGCTCTACCTCCGTCGAAACAGAATCGGGACTTTTGGCATTTGGCGGTTCAACAATCACTTGGATTCCCAAGTCGCGAATTTTAAAAGGACTTTCAACAATTTCTTTACGGATTTTATTCACTTCATAATTGATCGTTTCTTCCGTTTTTTCGTAATCCCCATTACCTGTTGTTCCTTCCGTATAACCGGTCAAAGTATCTCCGGTATCTTCTGCTTGTGGAACGCCACCGTTTGCGGCATTTTCACCTGTGTATGTTTCACTAATTCGTTGAGCGCTGACAGCAATTCCTTCCATATTTTCTTCATCAACAGGTTCGACTAGGTTTTCTTCACGGCTCTCTTGTGTAAAGTCGATATCGGCCGTCACCGATACAGCTACTTTATTTTGACCCATCAACGTACCCAGCATGCTCTGAACCTGCCGTTGTATATCACGTTCTATTTCTTTTTTAACAGCAAATTGATTTTGTAAATCTGTTCCATTTGAAGAATTTTTTGCATTTTCTAAGTCATAGTACTCAAAATTTTGATCCATGATGACGATATTATCAGTAGGAAGGTTTGGTACTGATTTTGATACAAGTGTATACAATGCTTTAATTTGTCCTTCCGAAAAATCGTATCCGGATTCTGTTGTTAACACAATTGATGCGGAAGCTTCTTCATTTTGGTCCTTGACAAAGATGCCATTTTCCGGAAGGGTAATCATGACATTTGCATCTTTAATTCCGTCAATGCTTTTAATCAAGTTGGCCAGCTCGGTTTGCATAGCATCCAATTTCATGACATCAAACTCATTATCTGTCATGCCAAGCCCGGCGTTTTCACTAAAAAATGAGTAATCGATACTGCCTGTTTTAGGAATTCCTTCTGCCGCCAGTTCCACAAGTAATGTGTTAACAGATTCTTTAGGTACGTTTATTGTCGTACCGCCATCTGTAATTTCAGATCGAATCCCTTTTGCATCTAGCGCCTCTTTTATGCTCCCTGTTTCTGCTGGAGTGAGATTACTGTATAAAGGAACCATCGTTGTTCTCGTAGTAAAAAAAACAAGAACAGAAACAATTATAATAAATAAAATAATTGAACCGATCAAAAGGAACTTATGACGTTTTGTTTTCCCCTGCCAATTATTTTTTATTTTCTCTATTGTGTTTTGCAACGTTTCTTTCATCTATCTCTCTCCGAACAGTGATTTTTAATTAAAGTACCTCAAATATCTTTTGCTTTTTAGACTTGCATTCTCATAATTTCTTGGTAAGCTTCAACTACTTTATTACGTACTTCCATTGTTGCCTGTAATGTAATGGAAGCCTTTTGGGAAGCAATCATAACATCATGCAATTCTACGTTTTCTCCTAAAGCCATTTTCTTTGTTAAGTTGTCAGACTGTATTTGAGCATCATTTACTTGATTAATGGCATCCTTTAAAAAATTCGAGAATGTTTTTTGCGCTTTATACGGAGTAACTGCCGAATGACTCGCCTCCGAAACAGCACCGACATTCAGAGAAATCGGGTTGATTGCCAATAATAACACCTCCGTAATTTGATTTTACTAGCGAAAAACTATGTATCTATCATTCATTCACCATATACCTATTTTCCAATGTCCAATGCTTTAACTAACATTGATTTTGAAGCATTAAAGACGGTAACATTCGCTTCATAAGATCTTGTTGCACTAATTAAATCAACCATTTCCTTTAGAGGATCCACATTTGGCATCTGTACATAACCATTTTCATTCGCATCAGGATGGTCAGGGTTATAAACAAGTTTATAAGGAGTTTCGTCTTCTACAATTCTTGAAACTTTTACACCCGAGGTTACCGTATCTTTATTCATCGCCTTATTTAATAAAGTTGAAAATTGTTCACCCTTTGGTTCCAGAACAACCATTTTCCGGCGATAAGGAACCCAACTGCCATTTACGTATTCTGCACGGGTAGAGTCAACATTGGCAACATTTGACGATATTACATCCATCCGTAATCTTTGTGCTGTCAATGCACTGGAAGTAATGTTCAGACCTGAAAACAATTTTATTTTCCTCCCTTAATAACCGATTGGAGCGTTTGAAACTTCCCGCTTATTCTATCGATTAATGCATTGTAATAAATTTGGTTTTCCGCCAATTTTGTCATTTCTTGATCGACATCGACACTATTGCCGCTTTCATTATATTGGATATTATTTTTTACAATTGTTACAGTTCCATTTTCTGAAGGTGGGAAGGGTATATGTTTATTGTTTGTTATTTGT
This sequence comes from Caldibacillus thermoamylovorans, assembly GCF_000751775.1. Taxonomy (GTDB): domain Bacteria; phylum Bacillota; class Bacilli; order Bacillales; family Caldibacillaceae; genus Caldifermentibacillus; species Caldifermentibacillus hisashii. The sequence goes on along the minus strand of NZ_CCRF01000045.1, from coordinate 108,548 downwards.
GCAGATAAGTGATTTGTGTTTTTTAGCTCATTTTTTAATACGGTTTTAAAAGGTAATACCTCTTGTGCCTTATAATTTGGCGTGTCAACATTGGCAATATTTTGCGAAATAACTTTTTGTTTTGTTGTTGAGTAATCCAGTGCTTGACCCAAAATAGAAATTGTATCAGAAAATATTTTCATCCCAGTCTACTCCTTGTCATCAAATTGACATAAAACACATATATACGACAAATTTCGCATTCTTCATCTATTTTAAATCGTAATGTAGATAATGTCTATAAGAGGTCCCAATATATTCATAGGTAATTCTACCTATTTTTCCTATGTGAACAAAAAAATCATGCCATTATTACTAAAAAAAATGACATTGTTTTTTATTATTCGACATATCATAGTAATTTTCCTTCTATTGTGACAAAAATTTCAAAAAGAAAAAGCGCGACCATCTTCCTGCTCTTATCCACTAGGAACATAATGTCCTGTGAAAAAAGAACTAGGCATGGCCGCACTCTTTCATTCAATAATTTATTTATTATGATCTAACTTTTTCAAGTTCTTCTAAAAACTTATCGTTCAATACTTTAATAAACGTACCTTTCATACCTAAAGAACGAGATTCGATGACACCGGCACTTTCTAATTTTCTCAATGCATTGACGATGACTGAACGGGTAATTCCTACTCGGTCGGCAATTTTCGATGCGACAAGTAGACCTTCTTTTCCGTTTAATTCCTCAAAAATATGTTCAATTGCTTCTAATTCACTATAAGAAAGTGAACTGATTGCCATTTGCACAACTGCTTTACTGCGTGCTTCTTCTTCAATTTCTTCCGATTTTTCGCGTAAAATTTCCATACCGACAACAGTAGCACCATATTCAGCTAAAAGCAGATCATCATTATTAAATTCACGACCTAAACGGGAAAGAATTAATGTTCCCAATCTCTCGCCACCGCCGTTAATTGGTACAATAGTCGTTAAACCTGTATTAAATAGTTCTTTATTTTCGACTGGAAATGCAGTGTATTCACTGTTTACATCTATGTTTGCTGTTGTTTCAATAACATTGAATAAACTCTTTGTATATTCTTCCGGGAATTGACGATCTTCTAACATTTGTTTCATTCGATCGTTTTCAATTTGCTCGGTAATGGCATATCCTAATAATTTTCCTCTTCTGCTTACGATAAACACATTTGCATCAATAACTTCACATAAGGTTTCCGACATTTCCTTAAAGTTAACTGGTTTTGCTCCTGCGCTTTGTAACATTGCATTAATCTTTCTTGTTCTTGATAATAGTTCCATTATTCTTCCTCCTAATAATTTGAATTTTGCTTTGAATATTATTTCGACATTGCTAAATTGCAGGTGTTGAAGCACTGCTAGAGAATAAATCGACTTAAATCCTTATCTTTTACGATAACTTCAAGTTTTTCGTCAACATATTGGGCATTTATTACAATTTTCTCCAGCGAAATCTCAGGAGCCTCAAATGAGAGATCCTCAAGTAATTTTTCCATGATTGTATGTAATCTTCTTGCTCCAATATTATCTGTTTGTTGATTTACTTCAAATGCAACTTCAGCAATTCTATGAATAGCATCGTCAGAAAATTCTATTTTTATACCTTCTGTTTCCAATAATGCAACATATTGTTTGATAATGGCATTATTCGGCTCAACAAGAATCCGAATGAAATCTTCAATTAGTAATTTATTGAGCTCAACACGGATTGGAAATCTTCCCTGTAACTCAGGGATCAAGTCCGATGGTTTTGCCGTATGGAACGCACCTGCTGCAATAAATAATATGTGATCCGTTTTTACCGGACCATATTTCGTTACAACGGTTGAACCTTCAACAATTGGTAAAATATCCCGCTGTACACCTTCCCTGGAAACGTCAGCTGAATTATTTGAACTTTTGCTGGTAATTTTATCAATTTCATCAATGAAGATGATACCGGTTTGTTCAGCACGGAAAATTGCTTCTTGGATAACCTCATCCATATCAATAAGTTTGTTTGCTTCCTCATTAATTAATATTTTTCGTGCGTCTTTTACCGGCAGTTTTCTTTTCTTTTTCTTTTTAGGTAACAGGCTAGTTAGAGCATCCTGCATATTCATACCCATCTGTTCAATGCCGGTCCCCTGAAACATATCAAACATGGAAGGTTGTTGTTCTTCGATTTCGATGGTAACAATTTCCTCTTCTAATTCACCATTCGCAAGTTTTTCCCGGATCAATCTTCTCTTTTCAGCTCTGTTTAATTCATCTGAATCATTTTTCAACTGTTCCTCTTGATTCGGTTGACTGCTATTACCAAACAACATTTCAAACGGGTTTTTAAAATTCGTTTCTTTTTTGCCGGATGGAACGAGAATGTCGACAAGACGATTATTTGCATTTTCTTCTGCTTTTTCTTTTACTTGTAGCATCATTTCTTGTTTCACTAACCGTACGCTCGTTTCCACTAGGTCACGAACCATGGATTCGACATCACGTCCAACATAGCCTACTTCTGTAAACTTAGTCGCTTCAACCTTTACGAACGGCGCTTTTACCAATTTGGCAATTCTTCTTGCTATTTCCGTTTTACCAACACCGGTCGGACCAATCATTAAAATATTTTTTGGAATAATCTCATCACGAATTTTGTCAGGCAATAAACTTCTTCGGTATCGATTACGTAGTGCAATGGCTACAGCTCTTTTTGCCGCCGTTTGACCAACGATAAATTGATCTAACCTCTCGACTATTTGCCGCGGAGTTAATTCAATAGACTTTTTCATTTCAACCATTTTGTTTCACTCCTTAAATGAACCCCGTCGTTAAATCTCTTCAACAATAATGTTTCCATTTGTAAAAACACAAATGTTTGCAGCGATCTCTAAGGACGCTTTTGCAATTTCTTTAGCTGACAGACTTTCACCGGCAAATTGTTTTAGCGCTCTTCCAGCAGCCAATGCATAATTTCCACCGGACCCAATTGCTAGAATATCATCATCCGGTTCAATCACTTCACCTGTGCCCGATATAAGTAGCATTTCCTTTTTATCCATGACAATGAGCATTGCTTCCAACTTTCGTAATACCCGGTCACTCCTCCAAAGTTTCGCCAATTCCACTGCGGCTCTTTGCAAGTTCCCGTTAAATTCTTCTAATTTTCCTTCAAACATTTCAAAAAGAGTGAATGCATCAGCGACTGAGCCGGCAAAACCTGCCAATACTTTGCCGCCATAAAGTCTCCGCACTTTTCTAGCTGTATGTTTCATTACAACGGAGTTCCCTAAAGTTACCTGACCATCACCAGCCATTGCACCCTTGCCATTATGATGAATGGCGAAAATAGTTGTTGCGTGAAATTGTTCCACTCCCATGCCTCCTTTTACTCAAGCACGCGGATGATGTGCAAGATAAGTTTTTTTTAAATGCTCTTTTGTAAGATGCGTATACGTCTGAGTAGACGATATGGAAGAATGGCCGAGCAATTCTTGAACCGTTCGTAAATCCGCGCCACGGTTCAATAAATGGGTTGCAAAAGAATGTCTGATCATATGTGGATGAATATGTTTATTCATTCCTGATTGTTTGATCATTTCATCAAAAATATATCGAATACCTCTTGCTGTAAGGGGAGTACCCTTTTGGTTCACAAAAAGATACGGATGGTTTTGTTTACCCATCAGTTTTTTACGACCATATTCAATATATTCGTGAATTGCTTGATTGGCAAATTTTCCATACGGTACATAGCGCTCTTTATTTCCTTTTCCTTTTACAAGAAGAATCGATAAATGTTGGTCTAAATCACTAAGCTTAATCCCGGCACATTCACTTACGCGTATACCTGTAGCATATATGATTTCCAGCAGAGCTTTGTCCCTTTGACCAGCTGGTGTTGAGCAGTCAACGGATTGAAAAAGAACTTCAAGTTCTTCTTCGTAAAAGAAGTCAGGAAGCTTTTTTTCCAATTTTGGTAAGGAAACTTGAGCAAAAGGATTCGTGTCTACTTTAGATTCTCTCATTAAAAACTTAAAGAAGGAACGGATGCTTGAAATTTTTCGAGAAATCGTTTTCTTTGCAAATCGTTGCTCAAATAATTTGGTTAAATATAAACGTGCATCTTGATGGGTAACCTCATTAATGCTTGGAATAGCTTGTTCATCCATGAACATGAAAAAAGTTTTCAATTCATGTTCATAACTGTCGATCGTGAGTTGTGAGTAATTTTTTTCCAGCTGCAAATATTCGATGAACTCCTTAAGCAATAAATTTACATTTTCCATCCGTTTCACCTCTTTAGGCGGCTACTTCATACTACCATAAATTTTTGAATATTGCAATAGGTGTTCACGATTTATTCATAAATTTCTGAATAGCCTCACGCTGTAAAGAAGTTTTCAATTTCAGCAGATAATGAGTCAATTTTCGACAACACGCAACATTGAACATTATTACACATATATATATATTTTGTCCATAAAAAAAATCTATAATAACCGTTAAATTTTGAAAGTTTTTTGAAAGGGAAAGCAAACCATTATTTTAATGAATTAGAATCCATAAAAAACTTATAAGTAAGAAAAGCGCAGAGCGCCCGCTTAGCGACGTACAAACTGGAGCGCCCCGCAATGAGATAAAGGAAACACGGCGAGGCACGAGCCGATGTTGACTTATCGTAGTGGAGGGGAGTGAAGTTTGCTAGTCGCTGGCGCTCGGAGCTAGACAATAAAACTAATCCCAAGTTATTTACTTGTATTTTTATACTTTCTTATACTAAAAAAAGAAAGAGCAAGTTTACACTCACTCTTGTGGTTTTTCTTTATAATCGCAATTCGTACATTGGATTTGTACACCTTTTTTAATCTTTTTCTCGACCAGCATTCCGTTACATTTTGGACATGGCCTCGCGACCGGTTTATCCCAGGACAAGAAGTCACATTCAGGATAGCGGCTGCAACCATAAAAGATGCGGTTTTTTTTACTTTTTCTTTCAATAACTTGACCTTTGTTACATTTTGGACAAGGAACACCGATTTCTTTAATAATCGGTTTCGTATTTCGACAATCGGGAAAATTGCTACAAGCCATAAATTTCCCGAATCGTCCCATTTTAATTACCATCGGGTTCCCGCAAATTTCACAATCTTCCCCTGCGTATTCATCCTTGATTTCTATTTTTTCCATTTCCAATTCAGCTTTTTCTAAATACTTCCTGAAATCTTTATAGAACTCATCGATGACTTTAACCCATTGGACTTTTCCTTCTTCAATTTCATCCAGTTCCCGTTCCATTTTTGCGGTAAACTCCACATTAATAATTTCAGGGAAAAATTCAGACATAAGTTGAATGACAATTTCACCCAGTTCTGTCGGTACGAATCTTTTATTTTCAAGGGATACATAACCCCTTTTTTGGATGGTATCCAATGTCGGTGCATAAGTAGAAGGTCTACCAATCCCTAATTCTTCCAGTGTTTTCACTAATCGGGCTTCTGAATATCTTGGCGGTGGCTGGGTAAAGTGTTGTTTCGGTTCGATATCCTTATTTTTTATTACCTCGCCTTCCTTTAGATCCGGAAGAAGAATATCTTTTGTTTCTTGATTATCATCTGTCGCTTCGACATATACTTTCATGAAACCTTGAAACTTCACTTTAGAACCATTCGCACGAAAAACGACTTGCCCATTTACTAAATCCACCGTCATCGTATCCATGATTGCCGGGGACATTTGACTGGCCACAAAACGTTCCCAAATAAGTTTATACAGTTTCCATTGATCTCTGGACAAAAAGTCTTTTATGCTGTTCGGCGTCCTTATCACACTTGTCGGTCGGATCGCTTCGTGGGCATCTTGGACATTCCCTTGTTTTTTTCCTTTTACTTCAACTTGTTCCGCATACTCTTTGCCAAATTCAGCTGTAATAAACTCTTTTGCTTCTTTTTGAGCGGTTTCCGAAACACGAACTGAATCCGTTCTCATATAAGTGATTAATCCGACAGATCCTTCTTTCCCAAGATCAATTCCTTCATACAATTGTTGTGCAATCATCATCGTTTTTCGGGCCCGAAAATTTAACTTTCTTGCTGCCTCTTGTTGTAAAGATGAAGTGGTAAAAGGTGGTGCCGGATTTCGTTTTCTTTCTCTTTTTACAATTGAATTCACTTGAAATTCTTTTTTATCCAATTGTGATAGGATTTTGTTCACTTCTTGTTCGGACTTTAGTTCCAATTTTTCTTTTCCAATCCCGAAAAACTGTGCAGGAAAAGTTATATTTCCATACTCGAACTGTCCACTGATCGTCCAGTATTCTTCAGGAATAAAATTGTTTATCTCATTTTCTCGATCAATAATTAGTTTGACGGCAACCGATTGAACACGGCCCGCACTTAAACCTTTTTTAACCTTCTTCCATAACAACGGACTGATTTTATAACCGACAAGCCGGTCCAGTATTCTTCTTGCTTGCTGAGCATCAACCAAATCCATATTAATGGGTCTTGGATGCTTAAACGATTCTTTGATGGCATCTTTGGTAATTTCATTAAAAACAACCCGGCAATCGGATGTTGTATCGAGATCCAGTGTATGTGCCAAATGCCAGGCAATTGCCTCACCTTCACGATCAGGGTCAGCTGCCAAGTAAATTTTTTTTGCCTTTTTTGCCGCTGATTTTAATTCTTTTAAGACTGGTCCTTTTCCCCGAATCGTAATATATTTCGGTTCATAGTTATTATCGACATCAACCCCGGTTTGACTTTTTGGCAAATCCCGGACATGCCCCATGGATGCTTTCACTTTATATTTTTTTCCTAAATATTTTTCAATCGTTTTTGCTTTTGCTGGTGATTCTACAATCACTAAATAATCTGACATATAGATCCTCCTTAGAGGTTTCCGCTACTGCTTTTAATTTAGAAACTTCCAAATTAATTTGTTTCCCTCTTATTATATGTTTATACGTTTTGAAAAGCCTTCTCCTTATATTCCAAAAATAAGTTCATTTGAAAGGATTTTCTTCCCAGCAATAAACTATCACTTATTATTAAAGATAATTTAATGATTTGTCAATAAGAAAGTCATTAGTTCCAGAAAAACCTTTCAATTTCATTTTTCATATTATATACCCGATTATATGTAAAATGTACTGGAAACGTACATTTAATCAGAGGAATATTCAAATTCAGTTAATATATCTTCAATTGACATGACCAGTTTTGCCCCTTCTTGAATCAGTAAGTTTGTCCCTTTTGATGTTGGCGAAAATATCGAACCCGGAACAGCAAAAACTTCTCTTCCTTCATTCAAAGCGAATTGTGCGGTAATTAACGATCCGCTTTTTTCCTTTGCCTCTATTACAAGGGTTCCAAGAGAAAGACCGCTAATGATTCGATTTCTTGCCGGAAAATAAGATTTATGGGGTTTTATATATGGCGGATACTCGGTTAATAATAAATGCTTATTTTTCATTTCTTCTGCCATAGTAATATGCTCCCTAGGATAAATATGCTCAAAACCACTTCCTAAAACTGCAATTGTCTTACCGTTTGCAGCGATAGCTTGTTTATGAGCTTCAAAGTCGACACCTTTAGCTAAACCGCTTACTATTATAAAGTCCTTTTCCACCAGCTCTTTCACGATTAGTCTCGTTGCGTTTAGTCCGTAAACAGTTGGGATTCGTGTACCGACCACCGCTATCATTTTTTTCTGCAATAGCCCGGTGTCTCCCTGGCAATAGAGAACATATGGAGGCATATAAATTTGTTTTAATAAAAATGGATATTCTTTATCAACGATTGTTATGATTGTAATATGTTTTTTATTATAATCGGATAATATTTCAGAAATATTTTTTGTATGAAGATCGTTAAAAAATAACGAAACATATAGTGAGGGTATTTGGAATTGTTCCCGTAAATCATGGGGACTCATGAAATAGATCGACTTTAACGTCGGATCATATGATAGCATTTTGTAAATCGTTTTAACTCCAATCCCGCGACATTCATGAAGATGAATTAACCGCTCTCTCGTACTTACTTCTTTCACTTGAGCAACTCCTTTATAAAAAATAGGGGACACCACAAGAATGCGGTGTCCTTTTTGTTATAAATTAATGGGTTTTACATTTTTCGTACAAACCTTTTTCTTTTAACACGTTAATTAGTGTTTCTCCAATAACAGATGGAGTATCAGCCACTTGTATACCACATTCATTCATGACTCGAATTTTTTCATCAGCCGTACCTTTACCACCGGAAATAATCGCACCGGCATGCCCCATTCGCTTTCCAGGGGGTGCTGTCCGGCCACCGATAAAGCCGACTACCGGTTTTGTCATATTCGCCTTTATCCATTGTGCCGCCTCTTCTTCCGCTGTACCGCCAATTTCCCCAATCATGATCACAGCATATGTTTCCGGATCTTCATTGAATGCTTTTAACACATCAATAAAATTCGTGCCGTTAACCGGGTCGCCACCAATTCCGACAGCGGTTGTTTGACCAATACCAGCCTGAGTCAACTGATGGACGGCTTCATATGTTAATGTTCCGGAGCGGGAAACAACGCCGACATGTCCTTTTTTGTGAATATATCCCGGCATAATACCAATTTTACATTCATCAGCGGTAATGACACCCGGACAGTTTGGACCGACGAGACGTGTCTTCTTCCCTTCCATATATCGTTTCACTTTAACCATATCCAAAACCGGTATATGTTCAGTGATACATATAACTAAATCCAATTCTGCATCGACTGCTTCAATAATCGCATCGGCCGCAAACGGAGCCGGAACGTAAATAACTGATGCATTTGCTCCCGTAGCTTTTACAGCTTCACTTACTGTATTAAAAACAGGTACTCCCTCAACTTCCGTTCCACCTTTACCGGGTGAAGTACCTCCGACAATTTTTGTCCCGTATTCCAGCATTTGTTTTGTATGAAAAAGTGCTGTTTTCCCTGTAATACCTTGCACAATCACCTTTGTGTCTTTATTGATAAAAACGCTCATACTTTTCCCCCACTTTTCGCAATTGTCCTGTTTGTTACACGTGCAATCCCTAAATGATCATTTACCAACTAAATCCACGATTTTTTGTGCACCATCTGCCATCGATTCGGCAGGAACAATATTCAAGCCGGATTCATGTAAAATATTTTTTCCTAATTCTACATTTGTTCCTTCCAACCGTACGACTAACGGTACAGATAAACCGATTTGTTTTGCTGCTTCTACGACACCGGTTGCAATAACATCGCATTTCATAATTCCGCCGAAAATATTGACAAAAATTCCTTTGACATTATTATCAGACAAAATGATTTTAAATGCTTCCGTAACTTTCTCAGCCGTTGCACCGCCACCGACATCAAGGAAGTTAGCCGGTTCCCCGCCGTAATATTTAATGATATCCATTGTTGCCATGGCGAGACCTGCTCCATTAACCATACATCCAATATTTCCGTTTAATTTTATATAGCTTAAGTCATATTTTGAAGCTTCAATCTCTTTTGGATCCTCTTCGTCAAGATCGCGGTATTCGAGGATATCCGGATGACGATACAATGCATTGCTGTCAAAATTCAATTTTGCATCTAATGCCATTACCTTCCCGTCGCCTGTTATAACAAGCGGATTGATTTCAGCAATGGAACAATCTTTTTCTACAAATACCGTGTATAATCCGGTCATAAATTTGACAGCTTGATTGACGAGCTCTTTCGGAATGCCAATATTAAAGGCAATCCTTCTTGCTTGGAATGGTGCAAGACCAATAAGCGGGTCAATGGTTTCTTTAAATATTTTCTCTGGTGTTTTTTCAGCTACTTCTTCAATTTCCATACCGCCTTCACTGGATGCCATTAAAGTCACTCTTGAAGTGGCACGGTCTAAAACAATACCAATATAATATTCTTTTTTGATATCGCAACCCTTTTCAATGAGTAAGCGTTTAACTTCCTTCCCCTCAGGACCCGTTTGATGGGTAACAAGGGTTTTCCCCAGCAACTCACCCGCATATGTACGAACTTCATCTAAATTTTTCGCAATTTTCACACCGCCTGCTTTTCCCCTTCCACCGGCATGAATTTGCGCTTTTACAACAACGACATTACTGTTCAATTCTTTTGCAGCTTGAACTGCTTCATCAACTGTAAATGCAACTTTACCATCCGGAACAGAAACTCCATACTTTCTGAGAAGTTCTTTTCCTTGGTATTCATGAATATTCATTCTCCATCCTCCTGTCAAACAAAAAAATAAGGTTGCATACCAATTGTAATATAATGCAGAAAATATTGTCTAGTTTTATGCAAAAATATCTTTCTTTAAGTTTCTTTTTTCATGGCTAAAACTTTTGATCATGACTACTTTCCACGTTCTCGAACCCTATCAATTTGATAAATAAAGGCGAGTACTTCTGCAACAGCTTTATATAATTCTTCGGGAATTGTTTCATTTATATTGATTTTCCCTAATAATTCTACAAGTGCTGCATCTTCGTGAATGGGAATGTTATGTTTTGCGGCTTCACGGATAATATTTTCGGCAATTTTACCCCTCCCTTTTGCTTTCACAACAGGAGCAATATTTGCTGCTTCATCATATTTTAAAACCACTGCTTCTTTTCGTTCATCTTCTTTTTTCATATTCTCACATCCAAGCTTCCCGATTGCACAGGTGGAATAAGATTTTGTTCCCCCGAATTTGTTTGCCGGTTGGCATCGATTTTTTCAAATTTAATTGCAGCGAGCTGATAGTTTAGCTTTTTCAAGTTTTCCTTTAATAAATCAACAAATGGTTGACTAAGATGTTCAATCTTGTCATCTTCGCAAAAAATATAAAGGTTGATTGTTCTATTTTGGACTTGCATGCGAGACACAATTTTTCCCAGACTGGGCATTTGAAGATCAAAAATAATCAGGCAAAAATTCGGATCTAATTTACCATCTTCTGTTTTTTTTCCACGCCAATGGATATTCGCATCGATCACTTTTTCAGCCAGTGGAAGCGGAAGAGATAGAGTCATTTGTAGTAATCCGTTGCTTTCGATATTGACTAATTGTGTACCTATAATTTTGTGAAATAATTGTTCCGCTTCTTTTTTTACCGGTAAAGGCAGCCCGTCCATCGTCAATAGTTGGATTAATTGACCTTTTAATGGCAAATTTTTCATTTCTGCCCCATTTATTAATGCTTCATAGTTCATGCCGAGCAAAGTGTTTAATTGGCGGAAAAGTTGATGGATTTTATTCCCGTCTGACCCATTTAAAGAGAAAGCAATATTCGGATCATCTTTACCCAATAAATGCTGTAAGGTTTGGAAAATGGGCAGGTTCTTTGCCTGGCTATCTTGATTCAGTTGTTGATACAAATTTTCAATAAGAACCGATAAAGGGGGACTGCTTTTCATGGATAATAAGCTTTGAAATACAACATCCGTCATCGGTAAATTATGTTTATCCATCTGCTGGACGATCTCAAGAACTTTTTGAATATCATTGACTTGATTTATCCAATCGGCAACTTTTGTTAGAACATTTCTCTCAAACGAAAAATTCATTTGTTTCCATTGTTGTAAAAATTCATTCATCAATTTTGTTTTCGGTAAATGTAAAAATGATAAAAACGCATCATTATTTGAGATATTATCCAAAACTTTTAATTGAATGGTTCCGTCTGTTTTAACCACTTCAAACCAATAATCTTTTCGGACGTCGAGGGGAGCCTCGATGTTGGCGATTATTTTTTCTCCGCCAATTTGAATAATGGCATGATTAGAAGGATCAATATACCGGACTTTGCCACAAAAAATTTGCCCCGGTTTAAAAACTGGAGTTCGGTCAAGTTGCGATCTTTTGTTTGATTGTATAATTGATTGCATCGAATCGATGTTCATTTGCATCATCCCGATCAATTTCTTTATTTTTCATTTTCGTTATGTATATATTCTTTTATCGGAGCGAATGTCTTTCGATGAATGGGGGTCGGACCAAATTTACGGATTGCTTGAATATGTTCACGGGTTCCGTAACCGGCATTTTTTTCAAACTGATACTCGGGATACTTTTTACTGTATTCCATCATTAGCCGATCACGATAAACTTTTGCAATAATTGATGCACTGGCGATGGACACCGATAATGAATCACCTTTTATTAATGATCGCTGGGTAATAGGCGTATCAATCTTCATTGCATCAATTAAAAGAAAGTCAGGAAAAATTGATAATTGGTTAATTGCTATATTCATTGCTTTTTTTGTCGCTTGATAAATATTGATTTCGTCAATTACATCGGCTCCAACCACACCGATACCGATAGCTAACGCCTCGTTTTTAATCTCTTGATATAACTGTTCACGTTTTTTGCTTGATAGTTTTTTTGAATCATTAATTCCGGAAATAAATATATTTTCCGGTAAAATAACAGCCGCAGCAACAACCGGACCTGCCAACGGACCTCGACCTACTTCATCAATTCCGGCAACATATTGGAAACCTTGCTTTTGTGCTTCTTTTTCATATACCATCATTTTTTCAAAACGCCGCTTCTCTGCCATTAACTCTTCTTGTTTTTTCTTCCAACGTTGGAGAAGTGCTTGGACACCTTTCCGTTCATCTTGCTGACATTTTTTAACAAAAGGGTCATCTGGTTCTGTTACAGATTGCAAAATCATTTCGATTTCTTTAATTGTTTGTTTCATTTGACAGGCCCTCTTTTTTTATTTGTTCAGGTGGCATTTCGAAAGTGAGGCGGCCAAGTTTCAGTGAACGGATATCACGGATAATCACCTCTGCGGTTTTATCATAATCAACCATGCCTCCACCCGCCAAGCATCCCCTTCTTGTCCCGATGGCATCAAATATCTCAACAATTTCTTCGGGAATATGATGAAACCCATATCGTTCCATTAAACGATCCGGATACTCTTTTTCCAGAAAGCGAAGAGCAAAAACGGCAACATCTTGTAAGTTTAAAATCGTATCTTTAATGGCCCCTGTCAAAGCAAGGTTAAAGCCCACCTGTTGATCTTCAAATTTTGGCCAGAGGATTCCGGGCGTATCCAATAGTTCGATTTCCTTTCCAACTTTAATCCATTGCTGCGCTTTCGTTACACCGGGAGTATTTCCGGTTTTGGCGATGTTTTTTTTGGCCAGACGATTGATTAACGTTGATTTACCGGAATTTGGTATTCCCACGACCATCGCTCTAATGGCACGCGGTTTTATTCCTTTTGCCCGCATTTTATCAAACTTTTCACTAACGATTTGTTTTGTCGTTGTTACGACTGCTGCCATTCCTGCTCCCGATTGAGAATTAATTGGAATGGCGACAACGCCTTGTTTTTGAAAATAGGAAACCCATTCTTTCGTTTTTTTTGCATCAGCCATATCTGCTTTATTTAATAAGACAATTCTAGGTTTCTGTTTAATAATTTCATCAATCATTGGATTGCGTGAAGACAAAGGTATGCGTGCATCTATCAATTCATATACAATATCGATTAATTTCAATTTTTCGGTTACTTCTCTTCTTGCTTTTGCCATATGGCCTGGAAACCATTGGATCGACATAATCTCACCCTCCAGTCTAAACAAAGTCTCTGGTGTTGTTCACTTCTTTAATGAATCCAACGAAATTCTTCCAAAGGCCAGTAAATAATACTTGCTTTCCCAAGGATTTCATTAATTGGTACAGGACCGATATGTCTGCTGTCTTTACTGTATCTGCGATTATCTCCCATAACAAACACATAGCCTTCCGGAACTTTTACAGTAAAAGGTTCTGTTAGCGTTCCACCTATCAAGTCTTTTTTATAATCATCTAAATAAGGCTCGTCCATCGCTTTTCCATTAACATATAAAGTATCATTATTGTATTCAATGGTTTCGCCGGGAAGACCGATGACCCGTTTTATATAATCCTTTTCTTCTGATGCGTGGAAAACAACGATATCAAAACGTTTTGGCTCACCTATTTTGTATGATAGTTTATTAACGATCATCCGGTCACGATCCTCCAATGTCGGCATCATGGATTCACCGTCAACGATAATTGGAGTAAAAAGAAATAAACGAATGACTGCTGTTAATGCAGCCGCAAAGACGAGAATTTTTATCCACTCCCATAATTCACTATTTTTTGCCATATGAACGCCCTCTCTTTTCTCAAAAAAATTTTCAGCTTCTATAATTGTATGTATGCTTAATTATAACTATTTTATAGAATAAATATAATGGTTAGACTTAAAAAGCCCATTTTCTAAAAACTTACGGTCAAAGGAAAATTTTTATTGTTGCTAAACAATCGGAAATTTTCAATAAACATCTTCTAAATATTTTAAAAAAGTATTTTAAAATAAGCAAATTTGTGGATAGGATGAAAAAAAGAGCTTGTAGGCAAGCTCTTTTTTTCATGCATCAGCAGCAATGTTTTATTAAAGAATTTCTTTAATTCGTGCTGCTTTCCCACGCAGATTACGTAGGTAATATAGTTTCGCGCGTCTAACTTTACCACGGCGTACCACTTCAAGTTTTACGATTTTTGGTGAATGAAGAGGGAATGTCCGTTCTACACCAACCCCGTAGGAAACTTTACGCACAGTGAAAGTTTCACTGATTCCGCCGCCACGACGTTTGATTACAACACCTTCAAACAATTGCACACGTTCCCGGTTTCCTTCCACTACCTTAACATGAACACGAACAGTGTCACCAGGACGGAATGCAGGCAGGTCTGTGCGAAGTTGCTCTTTTGTAATTTCATCGATAATACCTTGCATTCGAATCAACTCCTTCCAACAGATGCTCATACAGAACAATTCACTGCAGCGGAACATCGTTATAACAGGCATGGATCAATATCCAAAACCACAAGTTATATATTACCACACAGAATAGTAGTAAATCAATAAAGTTTTTATTTTTTTGTTGTATTCTTCTTGCAACTAACCGTTTCGTTTCAATTCGTTTAACCATTCAATTTCCTGTTCCGTTAACGGATAGGATTCCAACAGATCCGGCCTGCGTTCAAGCGTCCGTTTCAGCGATTGTTTTCTTCTCCACTCATCAATAAGCTTATGATTACCGGATAAAAGTACATCGGGTACTCGCATCCCGCGAAATTCGGCAGGTCTTGTGTAATGGGGATGCTCTAAAAGCCCGGTTGAAAACGAATCAAGAACAGGTGAGTCCTCATTACCTAAAACACCCGGTAACAATCGGACGATACTATCAACGACTACCATTGCAGCTAATTCACCGCCTGTTAAAACAAAATCGCCGATGGAAATTTCATCGGTTACAAGATTTTCCCGGATTCTTTCGTCATATCCCTCATAATGTCCGCAAATAAATAAAAGATGTTCCTCTCTTGCCAATTGTTCCGCTTTCTTTTGTGTATAACGCTCTCCTTGGGGACAAAGAAGAATCACTCTTGGTGATGAATTCGTTACGCTCTCAATATGTTCAACCGCATGGAAAATCGGTTCCGGTTTTAAAACCATCCCTGCCCCGCCGCCATATGGATAATCATCTACCGCTTGATGTTTATCCGTGGAAAAATCGCGGAAATTTGTTATATGGTACTGAACTTTTCCTAATTCCATTGCTTTTTTTAAAATCGACTCGTTGATAACTCCTGTAAACATGTTGGGAAAAAGCGTTAAAATATCGATGCGCATTAATCAAACAATCCTTCCATTGGTTCAATCCAAACCACTTTTTCATTCACATCCACTTTTTTTACAATTTCCTCAATATAGGGAAGGTAGTATTCTTTATGATCTTTACCTTTAATCACCCAAACATCATTGGCACCGGGTGTTAAGATTTCTGTAATGATCCCGTATTCCTTTTCGTCCGGTCCTTTCACCGTGCAACCGATGATTTCATGAAAATAATATTCATTTTCTTCCAGTCGGTCCAATTGATCAGCCGCTATTTTTAATAATCCGCCTTTAAATTTTTCAACTTCATTAATGTTTGTATACCCTTCAAATTGTAATAAATCAAAGTTTTTATGACGTCGCCAATTTTTAATTGTCAAAGAGATCGGTTCCTTCGCATTTTGTAAAAATAAATATAAGGTTGCCCCCTTTTGATAGCGTTGTTCGGGAAAATCTGTAACGGAAATCACTCGTACTTCTCCATTAATCCCGTGGGTATTAACAATCTTGCCGACATTGAAATACGTTTGCAAACATATCACCTCTATTTTATATCTACGACAATTCCATCTTTAACAGTAATTTTTCTGTTAAGGAGTGATTCATTCCAATTATCACCAATATTAACGTCAATAAGTCCTTGTATCTCTCGCTCTTTTAATTCGGAGCCTAAAGGAAGAAGGTCAAGTTGTTCTATTTGAAATTCTAGCAATTTTACCTTCTCTTTTCTTTTCTCTATTTCTTTTTCAAAATATGTATTTATGCTGGAAACAGGGTATTTTTTCATTTTTTCCATACGCTTCATTTCAAATTTCAGTTGGTCGATTTCCTTTAATAATTGTTGTCTTCTTTCTTGAAAGGATATAAACAACTGTTTTTTACTTGATTCGGTTAATATTTGATTAACCGTTATGGTGGTTATTATTTGCATGTTAAAAATTCCCCTCCTCCCTGATCTTAATCTATATACGAAAAAAGGAGGGAATTCCCTAATGGGCCCCCTCCTTATTCACTGATCTCCAGAAAAACCTTCTTCTTCAATGTTGCATGTGCATGAGCATAAACAACAGTCCGAATCGCCTTTGCCACTCTACCTTGTTTCCCGATAACTTTCCCGATGTCTTTACTGTTAACTTTCAATTTGTAAATAATGCGGTTTTCATTTTCTTCCACATCAATTTTTACGTCCTCAGGAAAATCGACAAGGGGTTTGACGATAGTTTCGATCAAGTTTTCCATGATATCACTTATTTACCGTATTTTTCATTATGGAATTTTTCTAAAACACCTTTTTTAGAAAGAAGATTCCGAACTGTGTCAGAAGGTTTTGCACCATTTCTTAACCATTTCAAGGCTAACTCTTCATTGATTTCGAGTGTTGCCGGATCTGTTAACGGATTATAAGTTCCGATTGTTTCGATTTGACGTCCGTCACGAGGGGAACGTGAATCTGCTACAACGATACGATAAAAAGGAGATTTTTTTGCTCCCATACGTTTTAAACGAATTTTTACTGCCATAATATATTGCACCTCCAAATAGTTTCACACAAGTAGATATAATAGCAAGAAATAAATTGTTTGTAAAGTATTTTTTCTTAACAGCTATTCTTTTTATAGATTAGCAAATTTTTTTCCAAAAGGCAAGATGATAACAAATTATATATTACATGAATGGTAATTTAAATCCGCCTTTTTTCTTGCCTTTTTTCGTCATATTGTTCATTTGTTTCATCATTTTCTTCATTTCTTCAAATTGTTTAAGCAAACGATTTACTTCCGGGACTGTTCTTCCGCTCCCTTTGGCAATTCGTTTTCTTCTAGAAGCATTAATAATTTCCGGATGTTCTTTTTCTTCCTTTGTCATGGAACGAATGATAGCTTCAACGTGAGCTATTTGCTTTTCGTCGATCTTTAAATTGTTAAGCCCCTTTATTTTATTAGCCCCAGGCAACATTTTAATCAAGTCATCCAACGGTCCCATGTTACGCACTTGTGATAATTGTTCAAGAAAATCGTCCAATGTTAATGAGGCGGATCGCATTTTCTTTTCTAATTCTCTTGCTTTTTCTTCATCGACATTGGCTTGTGCTTTTTCAATTAATGATAGAACATCACCCATACCAAGAATTCGGGATGCCATTCGTTCCGGATGAAACGGTTCAAGCGCGTCCATTTTTTCACCCATCCCGACAAATTTAATCGGTTTTCCCGTAACGGCCCGGATTGAAAGGGCTGCCCCGCCTCTTGTATCCCCGTCCAGTTTCGTTAAAATTACACCGGTAATACCGAGTTGATCGTTAAAACTCGTTGCAACATTCACCGCATCTTGACCGGTCATTGCATCGACAACAAGAAAAATTTCATCCGGTTTAACCGCTTCTTTTATATTTTTTAATTCATCCATTAAGTTTTCATCAATATGGAGTCGACCGGCTGTGTCAATTAAAACATAATCATGATGTTCTGCTTTTGCATGTTCAATCGCTTTCGCAGCAATTTCGACCGGACTCACCTGATCACCTAGAGAAAAAACCGGCATAGTAAGCTGTTTTCCCAACGTTTGCAACTGATTAATGGCGGCCGGACGATAAATATCCGCGGCAACCAAGAGCGGCTTTCGATTGTAATTTTTCCTGAGTAAATTAGCCAGTTTCCCTGAAGTTGTTGTTTTCCCTGCCCCTTGCAATCCGACCATCATAATTACGGTTGGAGGCTTTGGACTGACAGCAATTTTACTTTGTTCGCCACCCATCAATTCAGTTAATTCTTCTTTAACAACTTTAATCACTTGTTGACCGGGGGTAAGACTTTTCATTACCTCTTGCCCAATTGCCCGTTCACTTACTTTTTTGATAAAATCTTTAACGACTTTTAGGTTGACGTCGGCATAGAGTAAAGCAAGACGGACTTCTCTCATCATTTCTTTCACATCCGCCTCGGTAACTTTTCCTTTACCGCGGATTTTTTGCATGGTTTTCTGCAACCTGTCAGCTAATCCTTCAAACGCCATAGGTCGACCTCCTAATCTAATTCTTGTATTTCCTTTAGAACATCAAAAATTTCCTTGCTTTCCTCTTTTTTTATATGTTTTTCCAATAAGGAGGAGAGTTTTTTAAACATTTTTTGCCGCATAAGGAATTTTTCATAAAGATGTAGTTTATCCTCGTATTCTTCCAGCATTGCTTCAGTACGCTTGATGTTATCATAAACCGCTTGTCTTGAGACTTCAAATTGTTCTGCAATTTCTCCAAGGGAAAAATCGTCCAAATAATAAAGAGACATGTAATTTTGTTGTTTTGGAGTGAGCAAATCTTGATAAAAATCAAACAAATAATTCATTCTTGTTGTTTTTTCTAACATTGTTTCACCCTCCACTGTTAAGCAAAACACCTTTACACCGCTAATCTTACATAGTTTAAAAGAAAATGTCAATCCGGAATAGGTGAAACTTCCAGGGGCTATCCTAATAGTACAACTTCTAAAATTTTATTGCTAAAAGAATAGGTTCGGTTGATTTTTGGCTTTCTGGACAGCTCCTGGTTAGTTGAACCAAATCGGGCATGTTACGGACACTTCCCTCCTTCCTTTTGCTTTCTTGGTTGACTTAATCCTTAAGGAAGGAGATTAGTGCCCGTTCATGCGGGGCAAGGTGAAACATCAATCTTCTTTGTTTTCATCTGCCAAACCTGCAAATAGACCGTATACATATTGTTCCAAATCAAAGGGTTGCAGATCATCCATTTTTTCTCCAAGACCAACAAACTTTACAGGGATGTTTAATTCTTTTCTAATCGCAATCACAATTCCGCCTTTTGCTGTGCCGTCCAGTTTGGTAAGAACGATACCGGTGACATCAGTTGCCTCCTTGAATTGTTTCGCTTGGATCATTGCGTTTTGTCCGGTTGTCGCATCAAGAACAAGCAGTACTTCGTGCGGGGCACCGGGGATTTCACGTTCAATAACTCGTTTTACTTTCTCTAATTCTTTCATTAAATTCACTTTGTTTTGCAGTCGTCCGGCTGTATCACATAATAAAATATCGGCCTTACGCGACCGGGCAGCCTGAATAGCATCATACATTACCGCTGCAGGGTCTGACCCTTCATTTTGCTTAATGACGTCTACACCGACCCGCTTGCCCCACACTTCCAACTGTTCAATTGCACCTGCTCGGAATGTATCACCGGCTGCCAACAACACCTTCTTCCCCTCTTGTTTGAATTTATAAGCAAGTTTACCGATGGTCGTCGTTTTTCCCACACCGTTAACGCCAACAAATAAAATGACAGTCAAACCATTATCTTGAATATTTAAGGAAGTAATTTGTTCATCATCGGACTCATAGATATCAACTAATTTTTCCACGATAATTTCTTTTACTTGTGAACTTTCCTGGATATTGCGTCTTTTCACTTCCATTTTTAATTCATCGACTAATTCCAAAACTGTATCAAAACCAACATCGGCCTGAATCAACACTTCTTCAAGTTCTTCAAAAAAATCTTCATCTACTTTTCGATAGCGGGCAACAAGATCATTCATTTTGTCTGAAAAGCTTTGTCGTGTCTTTGTTAATCCATCTTTAAACTTCTCGGTAACCGTTTCTGTTTGTTTCGTCAATTTTTCTTTCAACTTATCAAAAAAACCCATAGCCACACATCCCTTAGCACTGTAATTTACCTTTCCCGTTTTTTAGCCCACATTTGCGGTATCTTCCAAACGAACGGAAACAAGTTTGGATACACCTGATTCCTGCATGGTTACACCATATAATACATCCGCTTCTTCCATCGTTCCTTTCCGATGAGTGATGACGATGAATTGGGTTTCACTGCTGAAATGTTTTAAATATTGGGCGAAACGGTATACATTTGCTTCATCCAAGGCCGCTTCTACTTCATCTAAAATACAGAACGGGACCGGTCTAACTTTTAAAATTGAGAATAAAAGAGCGATTGCTGTCAATGCCCGTTCGCCGCCGGATAACAAACCTAAGTTTTGTAATTTTTTCCCCGGTGGCTGAGCGATAATGTCAACGCCTGTATTCAATAAATCATCCGGCATTGTTAATTTCAATTCAGCTCGTCCACCACCGAACAGCGACTTAAACACGGAATCAAACTGTGACTTGATGGCAGTAAATGTTTCACTGAACCGTTTTATCATCTCGTCATCCATTTCTTCGATGACTTGAAACAATGTATTTTTTGCCGATAGCAAATCATCTCTTTGCTCTGTCAAAAACTTTAATCGCTCTGATATTCTTTCATATTCATCAATGGCACCCAAATTGACAGTTCCTAATTCATCGATCGCCAACTTGATTAATTTTACTTTTTTCTTCGCTTCCTCATAAGCAACCGTCATTGGATATTGCTCTTTTGCTCTTTCAAACGTTAACATATATTCTTCACTTAATGTCGTTAATCGATTTTCAAGATCAACATCCATCCGGTTCAACTTCACTTCTTCATCCGTTAAACTTTGCGTCAATCCTTTATGCTGCCGTTTTAACTCCTTTACTTCCTGCTCTAAGTCTTCCAATGCTTGTTGAAATTCCAGCCGCTGTTTTCGCCGCTCCGCAATTAGTTCAATTGTTTTATTTTTTTCCATGGCTTTTCGTTTCGCTTCTTCGGCAATTTTGTTTTCTCCGGAATGATCGGTTTCCATTTCTTTCATTAGCAGTGACAAATCTTCTTGGTTATTTTTTAGTTGGTTGTGAATTTCTTCATGTCTTTCTTTATTTGTCTGGAGTTGATTTAGCACATGATGAAGTTGTTCTTCCATCTTGGCAATATTTACTTTTAAATTATTTATTTCTTCGGTAATATCCGTTTTTTTCGATTGATCAAGGTTTCGCTTTTCAGATAGTTCGTTAATTAATTGATCGGTTTCCGCAATTTTCGCATTGATTTCCTCGAATACTTTTTCATTCGCTGCCTTTTTGTCCAGCAGGCCGGATATTTCTTCATCGTATGCAACATCTTCCGTATCAAATAAAGTAAGCCGCTCCTGGATGTTTTTTTCGTTCCACTGGATTTCTTTCAGTTGATCCTTTAGTTGCAATTCTTGTTGACGGAGTGTTTCACCTGTTTTTTGAATGGTTTGCAGTTTTTCTTCTTTCTCCTTCATCAGGTGTTTTTTTACTTTTACATCCTTTTCAAGTTTCGTACATTGGTTTTCCATCTCGACAAGTTTTTGTTTTAAGGTATCAAGTTCCAGTTTTCGGCTTAATAATGAACCGGTATTTTTCTTTAAGGATCCCCCGGTCATGGAACCACCCGGGTTCACTACATCCCCTTCTAAGGTAACGATTCGGTAGCGATGTCCGGAAAGTGCTGCAAGATCATTTGCACCGCGAAGATCTTTACTGATAATTACATTTCCGAGTAGATTGTGAATGATGTTTTGATATTTTTGATCATAGTCCAATAATTCAGCTGCGATGCCAATATAACTTGGGTGAGTTTCCAGACGTTCTCGCATGTTTTTTGGTAATTCTTTCGGTTGAATGACAGATAACGGAAGAAATGTCGCTCGTCCATACCCATGAGCTTTTAAAAACTTGATCGCCTGTCTTGCATGTTCTTCTGTTTGAACGACAATATACTG
Organism: Caldibacillus thermoamylovorans; assembly: GCF_000751775.1. Taxonomy (GTDB): domain Bacteria; phylum Bacillota; class Bacilli; order Bacillales; family Caldibacillaceae; genus Caldifermentibacillus; species Caldifermentibacillus hisashii. The sequence continues at coordinate 86,249 of NZ_CCRF01000045.1, read as the reverse complement.
TTGACTGCTCGACAAGGCAACATCCAATGCCACTTGAAAGGATTTTTTAACTTTAATCAGTTCTGCGACAGCACCTTCAATGCCTTGAAGCTGGTCTTTTGCTTTCAAAATTTCCTTAACGCCTTGGTAAAATCCGGAATAGTCTTCTTCCATTTCTTCCAGCAATTCTTTCCGTGACTTTGCCTGTTGGACATATTGAAGAGCTTGATAATATGTTTTTTCAACTTTTTCATATTGTCTTGTCAATTGCTCTAATTGATTTCGCTCATCCCGAAATTGTCCGGCAGTCAGGTCAATTTGTTTTTCCAAGTTAGCAAGTTGTTTTTCCAACTCACCCTTTTTAAAAAGGATTTCATTTCTTTCGGCAATATACTTATGGTTATCATTTCGAAGTCGTTCTTGCTTCAATTTAAGTTGCTCTAATTGCTGGGTAATATGACGATGGTCATTTTTTATAGCAGCTTGTTTGTTCAGCAGTTCAATATAGTCACTCTTTAAAGATTCGATTTTTTCTTCTACATCAACGGAATACGCTGCCAATAATTTTTGTAAATCCTTCAATTTCTCCTTTTCTTCATTTAATCTTGTGCTGGTTTCATTTTTTTGCTGCTCCAAAATGGCAATTTCCTGATCAAGTGCAATTAATTTTTGTTCTCCTTCATCAATTGCCTGCTTGAGCTGGGTTCGAATTTGATCGGCATTTTTTTTCCGCTCTTTTAAAACTTCCCGTTTCCCTTCCAATTTTTCCAATTCTTCACTCGTAATCAGCAACAAATGTTGTAGTTGATCAATTGATTCATCCAAAGCTGTCATTTGATCACGCAACCGGGTCACATTCGCTTCTTTTGATTGTAATTGCGTAGATAATTCCAGCTCTTTATCTTTATTTTCTTCTAATTGCTTTTTCTGCTTTTCCCATTTTTCATGAAGCTGTTCAATTTCATACACTAACAAACTGATTTCATATTGTTGCAATTCATCTTTTTTTTGCAAGTAATCTTTTGCCATGGAGGCTTGAATTTTTAAAGGTTCCTCTTGAGCTTCCAATTCATGAATGATATCCCGAACTCTGTTCAAATTTTCTTCAGTTTCTTTTAATTTCACTTCAGCCTTCTTTTTCCTTGTTTTATATTTTAAAACACCGGCTGCCTCCTCAAAGATCGTTCTTCTTTCTTCGGATTTACTGTTTAAAATTTCTTCCACTTTTCCTTGGCTAATAATTGAAAAAGAATCCCTTCCAAATCCGGTATCCATTAATAAATCGACGATATCTTTCAGGCGACATGGCTGTTTATTAATAAAGTACTCACTTTCACCTGAACGGTACATTCTTCTTATAATACACACTTCATTGTAATCGATCGGCAAAAAATGGTCCTCATTTTCCAATGTTAACGAAACTTCGGCAAAATTGAGCGGCTTTCTCGTATCGCTTCCGGCAAAGATGATATCCTCCATTTTGCCGCCACGCAATGATTTCGCAGACTGTTCTCCTAATACCCAGCGAATCGCATCGGTGATATTACTTTTCCCACTGCCATTTGGCCCTACTACGGCTGTAACACCCGGAACAAAATCGACCGAAATTCTCTCCGCAAAAGATTTAAAACCAACTAATTCCAAACGTTTGAGAAACATCTAGCCCCTCCTAACTACTATTGTCATGATTCCGGCGTTTTGGACAGTTTCGTTAACGCCATATGGGCTGCTTTTTGCTCAGCCTCTTTTTTTGATTTTCCAACACCCGTACCTAAGCTTTGATTATTTAATTTTACTTGTGTAACGAATTCTCGATTGTGTGCAGGGCCTTTTTCAGCGAGAATTTCATATTCAAGCGTACCCAAACCATCTCGTTGAACAAGTTCTTGCAATTGGCTTTTATAATCCATCACATGAGAAAAAGCACCTTGTAGTATTTTAGGAAAAACGACCTTCTCTAAAAACTTGACAACTGTTTCCAACCCTTGATCCAAATAGGTGGCTCCAATAAAAGCTTCAAAAGCATCAGCAAGTAATGCGGGACGTTTTCTTCCGCCGGTTAATTCTTCGCCTTTACCAAGGCGCATCAAATCACCAAAGTCTAACTCCTGAGCAAAAGATAAAAGAGAAGGTTCACAAACAATTGCCGCCCGTAACTTGGTCATATCGCCTTCTTCCATCATCGGGTACGTTTTATAGAGAAAATCGGAAACCGTTAATTCTAAAACAGCATCCCCTAAAAATTCCAAGCGCTCATTATCTTCTCTTCTTTTTCTGCGATGCTCATTCACATATGATGAATGGGTAAAAGCCTGTACGAGTAAAGCTTCATTTTGGAAATGGATACCGACCCTATCTTGAAACTCTTTAAATTTATTTTCCAATTGGTTTTTATTCATGTCTTTCGTCCGTTTTATTTTTGTCATTGATTTACACCTCTTGTTTTATACAATCAAGTTTAGACTACCAAAGTCATACTCGTAAAGATATTTTTTCACCTTTTATTTTTGCCAAAGATTTTTTCCTTTAGACGGCGCAAAAGACGCATCGTTACTATTAAAATCATAACCGAAAAATGACGTTTCTGTGAAGAGGCACCACGCTTTACTCTTCAGAATCTGCAATTCCGAGTTTTTTAAAATAAATCCCTAAATCAATAGAAAACACCTCACTTTTACAAGTGAAGTGTATTCGTCAATACTATTTAATTATAAATCACTTGGATTGATTTACAACAAGTATTCCAAATTAAAGTTTACTTTCTATGTAAGATACAGCATCTCCTACAGTAACAATCTTTTCTGAATCTTCATCAGAAAATTGCAGACCAAATTCATCCTCTAGTTCCATGACTAATTCGACTACATCAAGGGAGTCTGCACCAAGATCTTCCTTAAAAGTGGCTTCAGGTGTAACTTTTGATTCATCAACCCCAAGGCGGTCAACAATTATTTTCGTTACACGTTCCAGTACGTTCGACATTACTTCACCTCCCCTCAAGTATTATATATAAATAGACAAATAATATAAAGGGTAAGTTAAAAAAATTTTACCCTAGTATCCAAATTTTTCAAGCTCTGAAAATTCCAACTTCTTATCTTTAAAATTACATGTACATCCCGCCGTTTACATGAATCGTTTGACCGGTAATATAACTGCTTTTCTCTGATGCCAAGAAAGCAACAACATAGGCAATATCTTTCGGTTCACCAAGTCTTGCCAAGGGAATCTGCTTATATAACTCCTGTTTTACGTCCTCCGGTAATTTGTCAGTCATATCCGTTGTGATAAAACCGGGTGCAACGGCGTTTACAGTAATATTACGCGGTGCTAATTCTTTTGCCGCCGTTTTTGTTAAGCCGATGATTCCTGCTTTAGCAGCTACATAGTTTGCTTGACCGGCATTTCCGCTTACGCCAACAATCGAAGAAATATTGATGATTCTTCCTTTCCGTTGTTTCATCATTTGACGTGAAACAGCTTTTGTCGTTAAAAAGACGCTTTTAAGATTCGTATTTAAGACATCGTCCCAATCACTTTCTTTCATACGCATCAGCAGTTGGTCTCTGGTAATTCCCGCATTATTTACTAAAATATCAAGTGTGCCAAACATGTTCACCGTTTCTTTTACCATTTGTTCAACTGCTTCACTGTTAGCCACGTCTGCTTGAATTGCTATACTTTCTCTTCCAATTGAACGAATTTCATCAGCCACTTGTTCAGCCAGTTGTGTATTACCGGCATAATTCACGACAATATTTGCTCCATTTCTTGCAAGTTCCAAAGCAATTTCCTTCCCGATTCCCCGAGAAGCACCTGTAACGAGTGCGGTTTTACCAGCTAAAGTCATGACTTCCCTCCTTCAAGTTCTCGAACCGTATGATTGATACTCTCTTCATCAAATATTGCAAAGGTATGAACGGTACGATCGATTTTCTTCACCAACCCGGTTAAAACTTTCCCCGGACCAATTTCAATAAATGTATCTACACCATTTTCAAGTAAATATCGAATGGAATCTTCCCAAAGTACCGGTGAAAACAACTGTTGAACTAATAATTGTTTTATTTCCTCTGCATCTTGGACCGGTTTTGCCGTTACATTTGATATGACCGGAATCTCGGCATTTCGGATGTTGACAGTCGTCAGCAATTTATGTAATCGGTTTGAAGCCGGCTCCATTAACCGGGAATGAAAAGGTCCGCTGACTTCTAACGGAATGGCCCGTCTCGCACCGTTCACTTTAGCCAGCTCACAAGCCTTATCGACCCCATCTTTTGTCCCTGAAATGACAATCTGTCCGGGACAATTTAGATTAGCCAGTTGAACAGACCCAACCGTTTCTGTTACTTTTTCCGTTATTTCAGTCAGTTTTTCGCGGTCCATCCCTAATATTGCCGCCATTGTTCCTTGCCCGTGCGGTACCGCCTCTTCCATAAATTCTCCACGTTTATGAACGATTTGGACACCATCTGTAAAGGACAAAGCATTTGCTGCTACAAGTGCAGTATATTCCCCCAAACTATGACCGGCAACAAAATCAGGTTTAATGTTAAACTCGGTAAACTTTTGCAAAATGGCAATACTTGTTGTTAATAACGCAGGTTGGGCATTTGTTGTCAATGTTAATTTTTCTTTTGGTCCTTCAAAAATGACCGAAGAAAGCGGAAACTGTAGTGCTTTATCAGCCTTCGAAAAGATGTCCGCCACTTTCTGGTCACTCACAGCAAGTTCTTTCCCCATTCCGACCGTCTGGGAACCTTGTCCCGGAAACAGAAATGCAATTTTCCCCATGAAACGGCTCCTTTCTCTATTTCCATTTTGAATAGATAAATATTTATTTACTTATGTCTTTAACTGCTTCAGCAATCTTAAGAGGAACTTCGCCCATTACCATATCTCTTGTTTGACGTATGGCATGGAAAAAAGCTAATTCATCCGAAGAACCATGTGCTTTTACGACAGGTGCTTTTAAACCGAAAAGTGAAGCACCTCCATATTCCGAGTAGTCCATTTTGCTTTTTAATTTTCCTAAATCAGACTTAATGACAGCTGCCGCCATTTTTGTTTTGAAATTGCTCATCAATACTTCTTTGACCATTTTGAATACAGATGATGCAGTCCCTTCAATCGTTTTTAACACCATATTGCCAGTAAAACCGTCAGTAACGGCAACGTCACAAACACCATTCATCAATTCTCTCGCTTCAATATTACCGATAAAATTTAATTTCGCATTGCTTAATAATTCATATGCTTGTCTAGTTAATTCATTGCCCTTTTTTGACTCTGTCCCGATATTCAACAAACCGACCCGCGGATTTTTTATACCCCGCACTTTTTCGCTATAAATTGCACCCATATAGGCATATTGTAAAAGATGAGACGATTTTGCATCAGCATTGGCACCAACATCTAACAGTAAAAAACCCTTTCCGTCAATCGTCGGTAATGTTGGTGCTAGGGCAGGACGTTCAATTCCATCAATTCTCCCGACGATAAACAAACCGCTTGCCATCAACGCTCCCGTATTTCCGGCAGAAATACAAGCGTTACACCGTCCTTCTGCAACCTCTTTTGCCATTAAAACCATGGATGCATCTTTTTTCCTGCGAACAGCACGGACCGGTTCGTCTTCACCTGAAATCACTTCTTCTGTATTAATCATGTGAATCCTGTCGCTTGATGAAAGATATGGTTTTATCTTTTTTTCATTGCCAATTAATGTAATATGTAAATCAGGGAAATTTTCGATCGCTTTAAGCGTCCCTTTTATTACTGCTTCAGGAGCATGATCGCCACCCATTGCGTCTATCGCTATATTCATTTTTGCACACCTTCTTTATGTTTTGGACGGTACATGTGAAATTCACCTTTAAATACGAGTTCGTGATTCACAAAACTTTCCACATGAACAACGGTTCTTCCTTTTTCCATCTCTTTCTCTACTACTTTCGCTTTTGCAATAACTCGTTCCCCTAATTTCACTTGGCGGATAAATTGAATATTACTTTTTATCGTCAAGGCCAATTCATCATTTATGACGGCAACGGCAAGGGAATTTGCTTGAGCAAACAGATGATGTCCACGAGCAATGTTATTTCGCTTAAAAACATGTTCTTCTTTAATATCCAATAGAGAAATAGCGTGCTCATCCAGCTCGATGTCAATAATTTCTCCAATGACTTCTTCAATTGGTAAAGATCGTACTTCTTCTGAAAAATTCTTTTGTGCAACATTTTTAATACGTTCTCGAAGTTCAGGTATATTTAACTCTAACCGGTCCAGCCTGATGGTTTGAATGCTGACTGAAAATTTTTCAGCCAATTCTTCATCGGTAACAAATGGATTTTCCAAAATGGTTTCTTTTAAGAGCCTTTGTCGTTCTTTTTTATTTAGTCTCATACTTACTCCACTCTGATTTTATGACTAGGTACTAATAGTAGTATATATAAGCAAAAAATAGAATGCAAGGAAAAAATTTAATAAGCCTTCAGGATCATAACTTTCATTTCGAAAATACCTGTTTCTCAATCAATCGAGTTTTTCCCCGGACATGACGCCTGACTCCACAATATAGTTTCGTAAATAGAGATATTCAGGATCGTTCCAAAAAGCAGGGGATTCAATCAAGTGATAGGCATCTTGTCTTGCCGTTTCTAAAGCCCGATAGTCATGAACCATATCTGCCACTTTAAATTCCGGTAAGCCGCTTTGCTTTTTACCAAAAAAGTCACCCGGTCCACGTAATTCTAAATCTTTTTCGCTCAATACAAAACCATCCGTTGTTTCCGTCATAATTTTCATCCGTTCTTTCCCAACTTCGGATTTCGGTTCGGCTAACAAAATACAATAAGACTGGTGTTCAGCGCGTCCAACTCTGCCCCTTAATTGATGTAATTGTGCCAACCCGAAACGTTCCGCATCATAGATCACCATCATGGTTGCATTAGCGACGTTCACACCGACTTCCACAACCGTTGTCGAAACAAGAATCTGCACTTTATTCTCGCTAAACAATTTCATCACATCGTCTTTTTCATCCGAGCTGAGCCGGCCGTGCATTAACCCGACTCGGTAACGGCCACGAAAATATTGAACAAGCTGGGCGTGTACATCAATGGCATTTTGCACATCCAATTTATCTGATTCCTCGATTAGCGGACAAATCACATAAGCTTGTCTACCTGATTGAAGTTCTTTTTCCATCATCGCCAAAACTCGCTCAAACATATTCGGTTTTACCCAATACGTAAGAATCTTTTTCCGGCCTTGAGGCATTTCATCAATGATTGAAACATCCATTTCACCAAAGGCCGTAATGGCAAGCGTTCGGGGGATGGGGGTCGCGGTCAAAAATAAAGAATTAGGATATTCACCTTTTTCCCGTAAAATTCGTCTTTGTTCCACCCCGAAGCGATGTTGTTCATCAGTGATGACAAGTCCTAATTTTCTAAAGTTAACTTCATCTTGTATTAATGCATGGGTCCCCACCACAATAGAAACAGTTCCGTCAAGTAATCCCTGCAAAATTTCTGCTCTTTCCTTTTTCTTTGTTGAACCGGTAAGCAGGGCAACTTGTATATGAAATGGAGAAAACATCGCTTGTAAACTATTCGCATGTTGTTCGGCTAAAATTTCTGTCGGTACCATTAATGCAGCTTGAAAACCCGCCGTAACAGCAGCATACAAACTGACGGCGGCAACAACTGTTTTTCCGGAACCGACATCACCTTGGAGCAAACGGTTCATGCGATACGGAGACCGTAAATCTTTCAAAATTTCGTTTATGACTCGTTTTTGTGCATTTGTTAAAGGATATGGCAATGCAGCAATAAATCTTTTTAATAATTCATTTTTGTAGGGAATTTCTACACCTTGCTGATTTTCTCGCTCAAATTTCCTTAAAGCTTGCATTTTTAATTGAAACAGTAAAAACTCTTCATAAACAATCCTTCTGCGGCCTTGCTTTATATCCAATGCATTTTGTGGAAAATGCAATGCCCGGACGGCTTGTTTTAATGAATAAAGACGATATTGTTTTAGCAAATGAGGGGGCAATGTTTCTTCGATTTCATTTCCAAATTGCTCAAATGTCAGGCGAATAAATCGTTTCAAACCTTTGACGGTTAAATTGCCTTTAACTGAATAGACCGGTTGGAAATCAATGGCATTTGTATGGATCGTTGAACCGAGGTGATAAGAAATGACAGAGATTTGTTGTCGGTGTCGATTCCACTTTCCTGTAACAGTAATCGTCTCATTTATATTGATTTTGTTTTTTAAATAGGCCTGGTTAAAAAAGACAGCTGTGACCACATAATTTTCAACCATGATCTTGATCGATAATCGTGATTTTTTACGACCGTAATAGCTAAGTAAAGGTTGACTGATCACTTTTCCTTCAACAGTGACTCGTTCATCATGCCCGACTTCGGCCAAATCACGAATCCGGTTATCATCATAGCGGTAAGGAAAATACATGAGTAAATCTTCAACCGTGTAAATGTTTAAATCAGCCAGTAATTGTACCGCTTCCGTTCCAATTCCTTTTACCATGCTTACCGGTTGTTTCAATCTTGCACCCACGTTATTTTTCTCCTCCGGCATGAATTTCTTTTTGAATTTTTAAGGCTGTCGGCGTTACGGCAAGGCCGCCTTGTGCTGTTTCTCGCAAACTGGACGGCATCATCTTCCCGACACGAAACATAGCTTCAATGACTTCATCACAAGGGATTTTACTCTCAATTCCTGCCAGTGCCATATCGGCGGCAACAATTGCATTGGCTGCCCCCATCGCATTTCTTTTTATACACGGAACTTCAACAAGTCCTGCAACAGGATCACAAACCAACCCGAGCATATTTTTTAACGTAATGGCCATTGCATGAGCGGATTGTCTTGGTGTCCCCCCGGCCATCTCAACAATTGCCGCACTTGCCATTCCACTCGCTGAACCGACCTCTGCCTGACAACCGCCAGCCGCTCCGGAAATAAACGAGTTATTGGCCACAACATACCCGAAAGCACCTGCAGTAAACAAAAATTCAATCATCTCTTGCCGAGACGGATGAAATTTATTTTTGACAGCAAACAATGTTCCGGGAACAACCCCGGCGCTACCGGCAGTCGGCGTTGCACAAATCATTCCCATCGCCGCATTTACTTCATTTGTTGCCACCGCCATACTTACCGCTTGAAGTAACAAATCGCCTGATAAATGATTACCTTTTTCAATGTATTTTTGCAAAAGTACTGCATCGCCTCCGGTTAATCCGGAATGTGAAGTTACCCCGGACAAACCTTTCTGAACCGCATTTTCCATTATTTGAAGATTTTTATCCATTTGGGCAATAATTTCTTCACGACTTTTCTTTGTTACTAACATTTCTTGTTCAATCATAATATGACTGATCTTTTTATTTTCTTTTTCCGCAAGTTCAACTAAATCACGGACTGTTTTGAAAAGCATATACATCCCCCTATCTTCTTGTAAGTTCTTGCTGTCTGTTACTCTACAATTCTCGCAACTTGCAGGATATTCGGTAATGCATGAATTTCGTCCATTATCTCGTTATTAATATTTTCATCAAGTTCTAACACCATTAAAGCCAACTTCCCTTTTTCTTTCCGGGAAACCTCCATATGGCCGATGTTGATCTCATGTTTTGCCAGGATATTAGCTACATTAGCAATACAACCAAACCGATCATTGTTAAGAATGACGATGGCAGGATTATCCCCGGTTAATTTTAATTTAAATCCGTTTATTTCCGCTATTTCGATCTTCCCGCCACCGACAGAAATACCGACAACTTCAAGTTCACCCAATTCATCGCCTACTACAATTTTTGCGGTATTTGGATGGTCGGGAATCCCTTGTTCGATAAAAAATGCATAATCCAGTCCTTCTTCTTTGGCAATTTCAAAAGACCTGATAAGTCTATCATCAAATGTATCAAAATTTAACAGACCCCCGACAATGGCAACATCTGTTCCATGACCTTTATAAGTTTCGGCAAAAGATCCATACAAATGAATATGTGCCCATTTGGGTCTTCTACCAAACAAGTTTCTGGCAACTTTTCCAATCCGGAGTGCACCGGCTGTATGCGAACTGGATGGACCGATCATAATTGGACCAATAATATCAAAAACACTGCGGAATTTCACACGAATGCCTCCCTCGTAGGTCATATTCTTTAAAATCAACATAAAATAAATTATATACATTTCTAATCATATTATATTAATATGAAAAATCAAATGTAAATGAGTACAAAAAGAAAAAGGTCCCGAAATAAAGGACCTTTGGTTATAACAATTATTCCACAGAAAAAATAAATTGATAGAGCGGCTGCTTTCCATCATGTATTTCAATTTCAACTTCCGGAAACTTTTCTTCAACAAATTGGATTAAAGCTTTTGTCTGTTCTTCTGTTGCTTCTTCACCTTTGATGATTGTTAAAATCTCACTATCTTCATCCAACATTTTATTTAATAATTCTTTCGCAGTAACATTTAAGTCACGATTGGATACAACGATGGAGCCTTCTTCAATTCCCATATAATCATCTTTTTTAATCGTTAAGTTATCAATCATCGTATCACGGATCGCAAAAGTGATTTGACCTGATTTTACAGTTTTCAAAGCATCATTCATTGCTTTTTCATTTTTTTCAGCATCTACACTCGGATTAAATGCAAGTAAAGCTGCTAACCCTTGAGGAACTGTTTTAGAAGGAATGACAATTACTTGCTGGTCGCAAACGTCCCTTGCCTGTTCAGCGGCTAAAATAATATTTTTGTTATTTGGTAAGATAAAAACTTTTTCAGCATTCACTTGTTCAATAGCTTTCACGATATCCTCGATGCTTGGATTCATCGTTTGACCGCCTTCAATCACTACTTCGGCCCCGATACTTTTAAAAAGATCACGAATACCGCTTCCCATTGAAACAGCTACAATCCCGTATTCTGACGGTTGTTTTTGCTGTTCCTGAACAGTATTCACCTTGTCATTTTCGAGTATCGTTGTATGCTGCTGACGCATATTTTCGATTTTCAGATTAATAAGGTCACCGTATTGTTGTCCATATGTAAGAACAACACCGGGTTGTTCTGTATGAATATGTACTTTTGCAAGTTGATCATCGGCAATAACAAGAAGAGAATCACCATATTCACTTAAATCATTGCGAAATTTTTCCTCTGAAAACGGGTGATTTTTCAATTTACTATCCTTAAATTTTACCATGAATTCGGTACAATACCCGTATACAATGTCTTCGGTATTTATAAAGCCTTGCACACTTTTATGGTGTTCTTGTTTGACCAGTTGATCCATTGAAACCTCAGCAGTTGTCAGCTCATCAACCTTTTCACCTTTTAATTGAGCAAGAAATCCTTCATAAACAAAAACGAGACCTTGCCCACCACTGTCAACAACCCCGACTTCTTTTAGAACCGGTAGCAGTTCGGGCGTCCGTTTTAATGATGCTTTTGCCTCTTTAACGACTTCTTCCATTAAAACAGTCATGTCCGTTGTTGTTTTGCTAACCTCTAAAGCTTTTTTTGCGGAATCTTTGGCAACTGTAAGTATCGTCCCTTCCACGGGTTTCATAACAGCTTTATATGCAGTTGTAACTCCTGCATTAAGTGCTTCAGCAAAATCTGTTATGTCAAGTGATTCTTTCGCTTCGATCGCTTTTGCAAAACCCCGAAATAGCTGTGATAGAATCACTCCGGAATTCCCGCGGGCACCCATGAGTAAACCTCTGGATAAAGCTTGCCCAACCTTTCCTACATGAGGCACAATATTGTTTCTAACTTCTTTTGCCCCTGACTGAATGGATAAATTCATGTTTGTACCTGTATCACCGTCAGGAACAGGGAAGACATTTAAAGAATCTACATATTTAGCGTTTTGAGACAAACGATTTGCTCCATAGAAGATCATTTCTGCAAAACGTTTCCCATCTATCATAGTAATAGACACTAATTTTTCCTCCTTACCTACGGGTTCGTTACCCGAACACCTTGGACAAATATATTGACAGAATCAGCTTTTAAACCAATTGTTTGTTCAAGTACATATTTTACTTTTGATTGAACATTATGAGCAACTTCAGAAATTTTTGTTCCATAACCAACAATAATATACAAATCGATATGCGTAAGGTCATCTTCTTGTCTTACAATGACGCCTTTTGAATAATTTTCTTTCCGTAATATTTCTGAAATTCCATCCTTAATTTGATTTTTTGAAGCCATTCCTACAATACCGTAACAATCTACAGCAGCACCACCACAAATTTGTGCAATGGTTTCATTTGAGATTTCAATATGTCCGTAATTCGTTTTCATTTCAATGGACATGACAGGTTCCCCCTTTTCAGTTTCAACTGCTAGATTTATTTTACTATAACAATCCTCATTTTAAAAGACAAGCTGTCCCTTAATAATATAAACGTGAACGGAAACAAGATGTCAAGCACTTTTTCAAGCTGTTGCATTATTGTATAATATATGGTAAAGTATTTTAGTATCTTTAACAATTCGTTTTCATATTGTATAACGGTTTTAAGTAAGGAGGGGACATAAATGGCTCGCAAATGCATTGTTACAGGTAAAAAGGCTTCTTTTGGTAACGCACGATCCCACGCACTGAATGCTAATCGCCGTAAATGGGGCGCTAATTTACAAAAAGTTCGTATTTTAGTAAACGGGAAACCAAAACGTGTATACGTTTCTGCTCGTGCTCTAAAATCCGGGAAGGTTGAACGTGTTTAATAAAGAAAGGGCATCACAAAAAGATGTCCTTTTTATTTTTCAACTGAAATTAAAATTAGCGTTCAACAGCTGAAATATGTATAAATAAAAAGACAAGAAAAAACCTTTGTCAGATTCATTCCAACAAAGGTTCAGTAAGTGATCTTTTCTTACTTATCCTTTTTTAAAAGTACCTAATATCGCTCTTATAAACCCACCAAGAAATCTAGGTAATTTAATTGTGTAAAATTTCAATGAATATTCCCTCCCCGATACAAACAATAGGATCCGTAGACATATGACTATCCGAATATATCCCTATCATATTCCCAATATATCCGAAAAGTACATTTCAATGAATAAAATAGGCTTGTTTTTCCTAATCGTCACAACTTCTTATTACTAATAATATGCCATTTGTAAATGAATAAGTACCGAAATCATAAATAAGTTCATTACTTATACATAATGTCGATCCGAAAAAAATATGACGATTTTTCAAAGGATATTTAAAGCCTTCCAACGTCAGATTTTCGACCATTTTTGTAACGGGAACAAAGGAAATATATGGTTTAGCAGAAGACTTCTTTATTTCAAATGTACCGGGATTTTTAATTTCTATTTCATTTTTTTGATCAATAATCATGATGGAAATAGACGGGTCTTTTTCAGCTGAAACACTAAAAAGTTGAATGTTTGCCAAAAAATGATCAAGTCTTCCGCCGGTTGCACCGAAAATACGAATGATTTCAGGTTTCAGCTTTAAAGCATGTTGTAAAGCTAATTCCATATCGGTTTCATCCTTTTCTGACGGATATTTTAGAAGATGTATATTCTTATCTTTCAGTGCATGAAGCGTCTCTTTTGAGATGGAATCAAAATCGCCAATCGCCATATCCGGATGGATGCCTCTTTCCATTAAATAATTTGTTCCTCGATCTACACCAATCCACTTTATCTTTGTTTCAGTTTCATACTCTTCAAAATCAGTGAGGAATCGTTCCGGGCCACCGGCAACAATATGTACAATCATTGAACTTCACTGACTCTTGTTCGAATCATCTCAATGGCTTGTACCCGGTTTTTATTATTAAATATATAAGAACCGGCAACTAACACGTCTACACCTTTTTCCACACACTGTTTTGCGGTTTCATCATTAATGCCGCCATCAACCTCAATTTCAAATGTTAAATTTTGCTCGTCTTTCCACCGCTTCACTTGTTCAATCTTTTTTAATACATTAGGTATAAAAGTTTGTCCGCCAAATCCCGGGTTTACTGTCATTAATAAGACTAAATCGATATCTGTTAAAACATCACGGATCATTTCTACGGGAGTCGCGGGATTTAAAACAACACCGGCTTTTATCCCTTGCTCTTTTATTTGATAAATGGTGCGATGGAGATGTCGACAACTCTCTGTATGAACCGATATAATATCAGCACCGGCACGGACAAAATTTTGAATATATTTTTCCGGATTTTCAATCATTAAATGGACATCAAATGGTAAAGAGGTGACCGGTCTTATTGCTTCAACAATTAACGGTCCGATGGTAATGTTTGGGACGAAATGACCATCCATGACATCAATATGAATATAATCCGCACCGGCTTTTTCTACATCTTTTACTTCTTTCCCTAAAATTGAAAAATCAGCTGACAATATCGATGGTGCAATTTTGATCATTTTTCATACCTCGGCTTTCTTTGTCTGATTTCTTCTAAAAAGGATAGATAGTGCTGATAGCGATAATCTTTAATAGCTCCATTTTTCACAGCTTCTTTGACCGCACAGTCCGGTTCTTTTAAATGGAGACAACCCCGAAATTTGCAGTCATTGATACGTTCCTTCATTTCAGGAAAAAAGAACGACAATTCCTCCACCTCAATGGTTTTAAATTCCAATGAGCTGAAGCCGGGGGTATCAGCGACCAGGCCCCCGCCAATTTCCAATAATTCCACATGTCTAGTAGTATGTTTGCCACGCCCCAAATGTTTGGAAATCGCATTCGTTTCCAGTTTCAAGTCAGGCCGGAGTGCATTTAACAAAGATGATTTGCCGACACCGGATTGACCGGCAAAAACGGAAATTTTATTTTTTAGGATCGGGAAAAATTGTTGCATACCTTCTCCTTTTGTTGAAGAAGCAAGGGCAACTTCATAGCCTAATTGTTTATAATCATTGATAAAATTTTCCATGTTAACCAATTCACGTTCATTCAGAAGGTCGATTTTTGTAATGACAATAACCGGACGAATGTGGTTCGCTTCGATTAACACTAAAAAACGATCCAATAGTGTTGTGTTAAAATCAGGATTTTTGGCAGAAAAAATGAGAATAGCTTGATCAACATTGGCAATTGGTGGTCGAACCAGTTCATTTTCCCGCTCTTTTATATCGAGAATATATCCTTCTTGCCTGTTTTCTGCAATAAATTCAACATTATCCCCGACTAACGGATTTTTTTTATTTTTCCGAAAGACACCTCTTCCCCGACATTGAAAAATACCGTCATCCGTTTTCACATAATAAAAACCACTTAATGCTTTAATTATTTTTCCTTCCTGCATAGCATCACCCTTTTATTATATTAATTGTTATTCATATGGAACGACTTGATCTTGAACAACTTGGTTATCGATAACAACTTTATATCTGCCGCTTGAATTTGGTTGAATCACGAGATCAAATCTTTTCCTCGTTGTTTCTGTCATATCAAATGTTTCATAAGGTACTGAAAAGTCATGATTCATATCATCTATAAAAATTTGCACGTGTTGTACTTGTTTTTCTTCCGGATTCCCTGTATAAACAACGGAAATATCGATCGTCACCGTTTTAGGCGGTTTTTCTTCTTTTCCTTTTGAAACAACAACATGGACAGTGGCACCCTTTTTTAAAGAAGTTCCGGGTTTTACGTCTTGACTAATCACGTTACCTTTAGGAATCGTATCATGGTATTGTTCTGTCGTTGTTATATTGATACCGGTCGCTTTCATATAATAATTTAAATCTTCTGTTGAATAATTCGTTAAATCTTTTAGTGAAATGCTTTGATCACCTTTACTTACAGTGAAAACTAAATCGGTATCTTCCGGAACAACCTTTTTACCGGGTGCGGGATTTTGATCAAGAATGATTCCTGCTTCCTTGTCACTGTATTCTTCATTTACCTCGATGCTTTTAAAATTTAACTCTTGTTCAGTTAATAATGCTTGAACCTCGTCAAATTGTTCTCCGCGATAATCTTCCATTTCTATTGTTTCTTTCCCGGTACTGACATAAATCGTAATTTTGCTGCCTTCCGCTTTCATACTCCCTGCTTTTGGATTTGTTTTTAAGACGTAATTTTCCCGAATCTTATCATCCGGCTTTTCAATCGTATCACCGATAACAAAATTGGCTTTTTCCAGTTCTTTAATGGCATCATCTAATTTCATATTGCGAACATCGGGAACTTTTACGTCTTTCGCACCAAAAACATCTGTTGTTAATACAAGAATACCCATTAAAATAATAAGTAGGGAAGTGAAAATTAATACAAACGGCCATTTTTTTCGTTTTTGTTTATTTCCCTTTTTTTTCTTTTTATCTTTCTTTCCTTTATCTTTTCCCGAATCATTATCAATCTTAAGCTCTTCCTTTGATTCTTTTGGTTCTTTTATAACCGGTATTACTTTTGTTGCTTCTTCATCTACAGGTAAAACAAATGGAGGCTCGTTGATACGTGACGGGTCAAGGCAAGTAAGTAAATCAGCTTTAAACTCTTCAATGTCGTCATATCGGTAAAACGGATCTTTGGCCGTCGCCTTCAAAATAATATTTTCAACAGATTGTGGAATGGACGGATTCCAACTTCGCGGATGAGGAGTTTCAGTTTGCAAATGTTTCAGTGCGATGGAAACTGCCGATTCACCTGAGAATGGAAGTCTGCCTGTTAATAACTCAAATAAAACGATGCCCAAAGAGTAAATATCAGATTTTTTTGTTGCTACTCCGCCCCGAGCTTGCTCAGGAGAGATATAATGAACAGTTCCCAACACGGAATTCGTTTGGGTAATCGTTGTTGATGTCAAGGCAACTGCAATACCAAAATCCGTTATTTTCACATTTCCTTTTTTATCGATCAAAATATTTTGCGGTTTAATATCTCGATGGATAATATTATTTTGATGTGCATGACTAATTGCCGATGTGATTTGCAGTGTAATATCTATGACCTTTTCAATGGGTATGGGAAAATGATTTTGGATATATTGTTTTAAGGTTTCTCCATCAACATACTCCATGACAATATAATAAATGTTGTCTTCTTCACCGACATCATAAATATTAACGATATTCGGATGAACAAGACTTGTGGCAGATTGTGCTTCACGATGAAAGCGGCGAATAAGTTCATCATCATTGGCTAAATCGAGTCGTAAAACTTTGACGGCTACATCCCTCTCGAGAATCATATCACGAGCAAGATATACGTTGGCCATACCTCCCCCGCCAATATATTCGATGATCTTATATCGATCGTTTATTCGCTTGCCAATGAGCATGAATTATCACCTGCTTTCTCGCATTCGCTGTTATGTATGATTGCCAGTGTTATATTATCTTCGCCCCCATTATCATTGGCCAGTTGAATCAATTGATCTGCCTTATCTTCCAATTTTTCATCCAAACTAAGAATTTCGGCAATTTCTTTATCAGATACTTTATTAGACAAACCATCCGTACAAAGAATCAAATAATCACCTATATCAAAATCAACGGTAATTGTGTCAATGGTAACAGATGGTTCTGTCCCCAATGCCCTTAGTAATACATTTTTCCGTGGATGGTGTTCAGCATCTTCTTTTGAAATTTGTCCACTTTTGACCAGTTCATTGACTAATGAGTGATCATCAGTTAATTGACGAAATCCATGTTCATTTAATATGTAACAGCGGCTATCACCAATATGTGCGATAGAGACAAATTTATTTGTGCATAAAGCGGCAACTAAAGTAGTGCCCATTCCTTTACATTCAGGATTTTCGTTGGCATAGGTGTATATTTTTTCGTTGATCTCTTGAATGGCTTGTTGGAACCACATTTCCGTTTGGTCCGGGACTTCTGTATTCGGCGCATTGTTGTCCCACAAGTCTTGAATTAACTCAATTGTCATTTTACTAGCAACATCTCCGGCTAAATGGCCACCCATGCCATCAGCAACCACCGCCAACAGATGTCCTGAATGATTTGTAAAAATACCTACGTGATCTTCATTGTGATTTCTTACTTTTCCTCGATCCGTACGTTGGACAACCTTCATAATTTCACCTCGTTCATATGCCTTAACCAGTTTATTTATCTTCATTTTATACCTTCTATTTCAAAAGTTACACCTTCTTTTGAAAGCATGCAATATAAAAACCATCACTTTTTAAATACTGTGGCAAAATTTCGATCTCATGATGGTGTACAAACGGTCTAATCGCTTGCGGAACCCGCTCGTAAATTGTTTCATCGCCTGCAAAATCCGGATGTTCGGCTAAAAATTTTTCCGTTACGCTCTGATTTTCATCTTGGTCAACTGTACATGTACTGTATACCAATATTCCTCCCGGTTTGACAAGAGGGGCAGCTTGGTTTAATAACTCCAATTGCAGTTTTGTTAAATTTTTAATATCTTTTTCAGTTTTTGTATATTTCACATCCGGTTTTCTTTTCAGTACTCCGAATCCTGAACAAGGCGCATCAACTAATATACGATCAAAGGATTCTTTCTCAAAATGGGTCCCCATTTGGCGACTGTCCGTTTGCTTTGCTCGAATATTCGTTAATCCAAGTCTTGCCGCATTTTGATTAATCAGTTTCACTTTATGCTCATGCAGATCTAAGGCGATAATTTCTCCGGTATTTTCCATTCTTTCAGCCATATGTGTCGTCTTTCCACCGGGAGCAGCACAAGCATCTAGGATTTTTTCTCCTTTTTCCGGTGCCACCACATACGCAACAATCATGGAACTTTCATCTTGCATCGTTAGTAAACCGTTTTGAAATGCGAGGGAGTGAACGAAATTACCTTTATCTGCTTTTACCGCCACCGGAATAGAAGAGCTTTTTTCAACCGAAATTCCTTCCTTACCAAGGGATTCAATCACATAATCAATATTCGTTTTCCACTCATTGATGCGAGCGGTTTGTTTTGCCGGCCGTACATTTTCTTCACACATTTGCTTTGTTTTTTCAAAACCATATTGTTGAACCCATCGCTCAACCAGCCATTTCGGATGACTTGTTTCAATTGAAAGACGTTCGATTGAATCTTGAATGGCGGCAAGAGGAGGAACACCTTCTCTTTGAACAGATCGTAAGACTCCGTTAACAAAGCCGCTAATACCTTTATTCCCCCGCTTCTTAGCAATTTGAACAGCTTCATTAATAATGGCATGATCCGGTATTTTATCAAGATAGACCATTTGATAGACAGATAATCGTAACAATTGTCGTACCCAGGAATCAATCCGCTTTTGTTTTTTAATAAAAGGATTGAGAAAAAAATCAAGGGTTATTTGCCGCTGCAATGTTCCGTAACAAAGTTCTGTTAATAAGGCGGCATCCATACTGGAATATTTGTTTTTATTGATCGTATTGTTTAAAACAAGATTGCTGTAAGCTCCGTTTTTTTCAACAAATTCCAGGATATCCAGAGCCGCTTCCCTTACCTTTTTACTCATCTTCTACCCCCAGTATACTTCTTTCTAAATCAGGTTTTCCAAGTAAAAATTGTGCGGCCGGCATTCGTTTTTTTCCCGCAGGTTGTAGTTCAGTAATTTTAATAGCGGTTGAATTTCCGGTTGCCACGATAAATCCGTCCTTTTCAACGGCAACAATAGTCCCGGGCTGTTCGATCTTTGGACGCGGCTGTTTTTCGCCCCACCAAATTTTAATCGGTTTCCCGTCTAATGTCGTATACGCAACCGGCCACGGGTTGAGACCGCGAATGTGATTATAAATTTCTTCTCCGGTCTTATGCCAATCAATTTTTTCCTGCTCATGTTTTATGTTTGGGGCAAAAGTGGCTTCACGATCATCTTGTTTGATTGGTGTAATCTCTCCGTTTAACAGTTTCGGTAACGTAACACTTAATAAATCGGCCCCTGCTTCACTAAGTTTATTATGAAGGGTACCAACCGTGTCTCTTTCAGCAATGGGTACTACCGTTTGCGCTAAAATGTCGCCGGCATCTAATTTTTCAGCCATATACATAATCGTAATCCCTGTCTTTTCTTTTCCCTGAATAATGGCATAATGGATGGGGGCTCCGCCTCTTAACTCGGGCAGTAAGGAAGCATGGACATTGATACAACCGTATGTTGGAGCATCAAGCAATTTTTTTGGTAAAATTTGACCATATGCCGCAGTAATGACCAAATCCGGATTTAAATTTAATATAGCCTGAAGTGATGCTTCATCCCGCAGTTTTTCCGGTTGAAAAACAGGAATGCCGTGTTGTTCTGCCGCAATCTTAACCGGTGGCGGTGTCATCGTTTTTTTACGACCAACAGGACGATCCGGTTGGGTTACAACACCAATCACTTCATAGCCGTCTGTTAATAGCCGGTTGAGAATCGGTACGGAAAAATCTGGTGTACCCATAAAAACAACTTTTACCATTTTCATCCATTCCTTTCACCTTACATTTACATCATTGAATAAGGATTTAAATCAATTGATATATGAAGACCTCGTTTGACTTGATCTTCCTGAAAATGTTCCAATACCTGCTTTAATGTTGAGATTAGGTTCGGTTCATTTTTGTATTTTATCAAACACTGATAACGATATCTATTTTTGATTTTTAGAATCGGTGAGACTGCCGGACCAAGGATGAGGGTTTCTCCTTTTCCGTCTGCAAGTTGTCCCCGAACAAATGAAGTAATTTTTTCTATGACCGTATACGTATATTGCAAGTTTTCATGGCTCACATTGATCAGTGCTAAGTAATAAAACGGTGGATATTGCCCGCGTTTTCTTATCATCATTTCATACTGGTAGAATGTTAAATAATCATGTTCTTTCGCAAAATTAATACTGTAATGTTCAGGTGTATATGTTTGAATAATGACTTCTCCGGGCAATTCGTGACGCCCGGCCCGGCCACTTACTTGTGTCAGCAATTGAAAAGTTCTCTCGCTTGATCGGAAATCCGGAATATGTAGAGAGCTGTCAGCCGATAATACCCCCACTAAAGTAATGTTGGGAAAATCAAGTCCTTTCGCAATCATTTGTGTTCCCAGTAAAATATCTGCTTTTTTTTCTTGAAAAGCTGTCAACAATTTTTCATGTGATCCTTTCCTGGTGGTTGTATCAACATCCATTCGAATGACCCGGGCTTCCGGTAAAATTCTTCCAAGCTCTTCTTCTACTTTTTGTGTCCCGGTACCAAAAAAGCGAATATGATTGCTCGAACATTCCGGACATTGTTTAGGCGTACGCATCTCAAAACCGCAATAATGGCATTTTACTTGATCAGTCACTTTATGATAGGTTAAGGAAATATCGCAATTTGGACATTTTAACACATAACCGCAGTTTCGACACATAACAAAAGATGAATAGCCCCGGCGATTTAACATTAAGACAATCTGTTCAGATCTTTCCAGGCGCAACCGCATTTTTTCCAACAAAGCAGTAGAAAACATTGAGCGATTTCCCGTTCTCAGTTCCTCCCGCATGTCAACAATTTCGACAACAGGCAGTTGGGAATTGTTCATTCGTTTTTGCATAGTTAATAGGTGATATACCCCTTTTTGAGCTCTGGCGAAAGATTCCAAGGACGGTGTCGCACTGCCCAAGACGACAGGACAATGATGATTTTTCCCCCGTTCAATCGCCACATCCCTTGCATGGTAACGGGGATTGTCTTCCTGCTTATAACTTGTCTCATGTTCTTCATCAATAATAATAATCCCGATATTTTCAAACGGAGCAAATATTGCCGAACGGGCACCAACGACGACTTGTACTTCTTTTCGCTGAATTTTCCGCCACTCGTCATATTTTTCACCAAGCGATAGCCCGCTATGGAGGACAGCTACTTTGTTTCCAAATCTTCCTTTAAAACGTTCTACCATTTGCGGGGTAAGAGAAATTTCCGGAACAAGGACAATGGCTTCTTTTCCATTCTTCATGACCTTTTCAATCGACTGTAAATATACTTCTGTTTTACCGCTGCCTGTTACACCGTGAAGCAGAAACACTTCATGGGTGGAATGTTCAATCGAATCAAGAATTGGCTTGATGACAAGTTCTTGTTCATCTGTTAAAGGCAATGCTTTCGTTTCTTGAAATTTTTTATTTTGATAAGGGTCACGATATTCCTCATACTCTTCTTTTTTCAACAGACCTTTACTAACCAGTTGATTTAATGATGAACGGGCGTTGGGAACTTTTGTTTCAATCTGTTTTACCGTATGCGGGGCAAAATCTTGCAAATATATATTCACTACTTGTAACTGCTTTTTACCGGTAAGGTTCAATTGATTTAGTTTATTTAAAAATTGAGCTTGATCCGAAAACGGCACATAGTAAATATTTTTCTTTTTATTTCCTTTATTTTTAATTTCATATGAAACATCAAATAAACCTGCCCGTGCTTGTCGATACAAATAGGATGATGGTACGAGCTTTTCCGCGTCTTTCCAGTTTACTTTTTTCTGTTTCAAAAAGAGAGGTTCCAGTTCCTTTGGCAATTCCCCGATTTCTCGATCCTTCGCTAACGTTATATATTTGTCATACTTTGCTTTTAACGCAGGAGGCAACATGACCTGATAGGCGGAAATTTTTAAGCAAAGTGTTTCATTAGCCAAAAATTCCCCCAACTGTAAAAGTTCCTGATTAAGAACAGGTTCAATATCCATTGGTTCGATAATTTCTTTTAAACCGGACACGGTGGATGTTTCTTTAAAAGCAATAACAAAACCTTGAACCTGCCTGTTACCAAAAGGGACAATGACGCGCATGCCCACTTCCAAATTATCCTTTAATTCATCAGGAATCAAATAATCAAATGACCGATCCGTTTGTGCGGTTGGTACATCAACGATTACACTTGCAATTCTATTCATACTACTCGCCCTTTTTTGCTTCATATGCTTCTTTTAAAATTTCATATGCGACTTCATGTTTCGTTAATTTAGGAAATTGTTTCTTTTCATTGTTCGCTTTATAAAAGGTTACTATATTCGTATCCGTTCCGAACCCGGCCCCTTCTTGCATGACATTATTGGCGACGATCATATCCGCATTTTTACTCTGTAATTTTTGTTTCGCGTATTCTTCAACATGATTCGTTTCAGCAGCGAACCCTATTAAAAATTGAGCCTTTTTCCTTTTTCCTAATTCTGCTAAAATATCGACTGTACGTTCCAATTCGATGACAAGTTCCTGTGATTGTTTTTTCATCTTTTGTTGTAAGATTTTTTTCGGCCGGTAATCACTGACAGCGGCAGACTTAATAACAATATCGGCTTCATCAAAATACTGCAGAACCGCTTCATACATCTCCTCAGCACTTTCAACCCGGATGATCTGTACTCCGACGGGCACTTCCAGGCTCACCGGACCGGAAATAAGGATCACATTTGCCCCCAAATGTTGCGCCACTTCGGCAATCGCATAGCCCATCTTTCCCGATGAATAATTAGATAAATAACGAACCGGATCAATCTTTTCTCGGGTTGGACCGGCGGAAATTAACACCGTCTTTCCTCGTAAAAATTGTTGCTTGTTTTGAACAAAAAATGTTTTTACATGCTCAACAATGATTTCAGGTTCTTCAAGCCTTCCTTTGCCAACATACCCGCAAGCCAAATAACCTTCACTCGGCTCGATAAAATGATATCCGAATGATTTCAAACGCGCTATATTTTCTTGGACAACGGGGTGATTATACATATGAACATTCATGGCCGGTGCAATAAATACAGGTTTCTCTGTAGCGAGTAAAGTCGTCGATACCATATCATCTGCAATCCCGTTTGCCAATTTTCCAATGATATTCGCTGTCGCCGGTGCAATTATAATGACATCCGGCCAATCGGCTAAGTCAATATGAGCAATTTTTGCCGGGTCTTTTTCATCAAAAGTATCTGTATATACATCATTGCGGGAAATCGCCTGAAAAGATAAAGGCGTAACAAATTTTGTCGCATTTCCTGTCATCATTACTTTCACATCAAAACCATTTTGCGTTAGTTTACTTGTTAACTGGACGGCTTTATATGCAGCAATTCCGCCGGATACACACAACAATACTTTTTTCTGCATGTTTTTACCTCTTTTCACTGAAAGTTTCTTTTCAAAAAGGTTGATTCAATTTTAGATGAATTGCATGTCACGAATGATGTTACCCGAGCAATGATTACCTTTGTACAATCATACCATAAAAATAGAGAAGTGCTATTAGAATAAAGAAAACTTGGGCGTCCAAATTTATATATTCTTTAATGTATAAAAGGAAGAAAGCAATCGGTACATCCGATTGCTCCACTCTTTTATCTGAATTTTTTAAAAAACCTTGGTGCCTTTTTTATTCTGCATCTTTCACTAAAACGCCGTCGTTAATTTCCTCTAATGCTTTTCCGACATTTTTTTGGGAAACGTAATGATCTAGTTGGTAATCATTCAATTCTTGCATTTGCCGGGCACGTTTTGAAGCAATGGTGACCAACAAATATTTCGAGTTTACTTTTTCCAATAAAGAATCGATCGAAGGATATAACATTTAATCTACCCCCAGTAATTTTTTTATTCTTTTTTCTATTCGGGTTCGCCGACAATGTTCAGCGATAACGATGGCTTTTATTTTTTTTACGGCATGATCAACCCGATCATTTTCAATAACATAATCATATAAATTCATCATTTTTAATTCTTCACGAGCAACAAGCATCCGATTTTTGATTAATTCATCAGATTCCGTTCCCCTCGTTTTGATCCGGTTCTCCAATTCACTCAAACTTGGTGGAATTAAAAAGATAAATAAACCATCAGGGAATTTTTCCCTTACTTGTTTTGCGCCTTCTACTTCGATCTCAAGAAATACATCTTTTCCTTCTGATAAAGTATCTTTTACATATTGAACAGGCGTTCCGTAGTAATTTCCGACATACTCGGTATATTCAAGCAGTTCCCCATCTTGAATCATTTGTTCAAATTGCTCTCTCGTTTTAAAAAAGTAATCGACTCCATCAATTTCACCTGGTCTCATCGGTCGTGAAGTTGCTGAAATAGAATATTCAAAACTAATATCCGGCTCAGAAAATACCGCTTTTCTTACCGTTCCTTTCCCGACTCCGGACGGACCGGAAAGAACAATTAACAATCCCTTATCTGTTTCCATTGTTTCACCTGCCCTAAATAATCATTGATAAAAAACACTAATATTATGTATGGTTTATATTTATAAACGATAAAATATGGATCATTCAATATTTTGAACTTGTTCCCGAATTTTTTCAATAATACTTTTCAATTCAACTACTTTATTGCTTATATTCGCATGATTTGCTTTTGCTGCGATTGTATTGACTTCCCGATTCATCTCCTGGACAAGAAAATCACATTTTCGCCCAATCGGTTCCATAGAGTTAAGCGATTTTCGAAATTGATTTATATGACTATTTAAACGCGTTAGCTCTTCGGAAATATCAATTTTATCTGCAAATATGGCGACCTCTGTCAGCACCCTTGTTTCATCAAAAAGACCACTGGTATATTCGCATATTTTTTTTCGAAGTTTTTCCTCATATTCAACTTTTACAATTGGTGCCGCCTCGAAAATTTCTTGAACAAATGAATCCATTAATTCCAAGTAGTTGGCAATTTCATTTTGTAAAGCTTTCCCCTCTATGATCCGCATCTTCCGTAATTGCTGGACAGCCTCTTCCACTGCAATGATAATGGTATTTTCCATTTCCGGGTTGACGACTTCTTGTTCAATTACGGAAATAAGACCATCATGTTGCAAAAAGTGGGTAATCCCGATTTCTTCATGTAGTTGATAACGTTCCTTTAAATTGTTTATGAATTGATAATACTCGTCCAGAAGATTCCAGTCAATATGTAATCCACGATTTGTCGGCACGGATGTGGAAATATTAATGGAACAATCAACACGGCCACGTACGACATATTGTTGACATATTTTTTTAATTTTCTCTTCCAATTTTAGTAATGGCTGCGGAATTCGGGTATGGAAATCGAAATACCGGTGATTGACTGAGCGAATTTCAACAACAATCCCGTCTCTCTCACTCCTGCCAAAACCTGTCATACTCATTACCATAACATCACCTTTTCCATAAAAGCAACTATATTAATGTATAAAGAAAACTCGGCGATTGCTGAGCCTTTAGGCGAGAGCAGAGCCGCAAGAGCACTTATGCGTTAGGAAAGTAGAAATTGAAAAATTTATACTTTCCTATTAGCTAAAAAAAGAAAGGAAATTGGTTGAATCCAGATTCCCTTTCGTTATTATATCACATTCTCTATTTTTTTCTTATAAATAATGAACCTGCAAGTAAAAATGTTGGAATAGCTGCCATTGCCAAAATCAACAACCAGTCTGTCGGAACAATTGCCACGGTATGGAAAACCGTTTGCAGCGGCGGAAAATAAATCACAATAATCATTAAAACCACACTGGATAGAACTGCCCAGACTAAATACGGATTGCCAAACGGATTTCTCGCAAAAATAGAATGCTCACTGCGGCAATCAAAAACATGAATCAACTGGGCTAACACAAGGGTAGCAAAGGCGACCGTTTGCGCATATTCTAAATGATCCGGGTTTTGTTTATATGCAATAAGAAATGCCAGTAAAGTAGCCACGCCGATTAAAAATCCCCGCGAAATCACCTTCCAGCCAAGTCTCCTTGCAAACACACCTTCTTTCGGATGTCTTGGTTTTCTCTTCATCACATCTCCCTCAGGTTGATCGAGTCCTAATGCCATTGCCGGCAGTCCATCCGTTACCAGGTTTACCCATAGAATCTGAATCGGAACAAGTGGCAAAGGTAATGCCAGAATCATGGCAAATAACATGACCAATATTTCCCCAACATTAGAAGCGAGTAAGTAGCGAATGAATTTACGAATATTTTCATAAATATTGCGCCCTTCATGGATCGCCGCTTTAATTGTTGCAAAATTATCATCGAGTAAGATTAATGCCGAAGATTCTTTTGCAACATCCGTCCCGTTTATGCCCATTGCAATACCGATATCGGCCGCTTTAATTGCCGGGGCATCGTTTACCCCGTCACCGGTCATTGCGACGATATGGCCTTTATTTTGCAGTGCTTTGACTATTTTTAATTTATGTTCCGGTGAGACGCGTGCAAAAACGGAAACATTATCGACAATCTCATCCAATTCCTTAAGCGACATCGACTCCAACTTCCTGCCTTCCAAAACAAAGTCGTCTCTATTTAAAATCCCAAGTTGTTCCCCTATTGCCCGAGCTGTTATCACATGGTCCCCGGTAATCATCACCGTTTTTATACCGGCTGCTTTACATTCTTGGATTGCTGCTTTCACCTCAGGTCTAGGCGGATCGATCATGCCTTGTAAACCGATAAAAACCAATTCATTTTCCACTTCTGCCTCATGATTGAATAACCGGTTTGGAACCGGCTTATAGGCAACGGCAATCGTTCGGAGTGCTTGTGAAGCAAGGCGTTCGACCGTTGTTTGCAGCCTATTAGTCCAAATTTGCGACATATATTGTTTTTTTCCACCAACATATACTGACTCACTTAAGCTGATTAAAATATCGGGAGCGCCTTTCGTAATTGCAAAACGATGTCCTTTTTTATCTTCCACAATGACCGTCATCATTTTTCTAGAAGAATCAAACGGAAACTCTTGAATAATGCGATATTCCTGCAATAAATGATCTCTTGACAAACCTGCTTTCATCCCGGAAACGAGCAAAGCACCTTCAGTCGGATCCCCGTCAACGTGATATTTACCTTTTTCCTCTATCAAAGCTGCATGATTACAAAGCATACTAAAACTCAATAATTTATAAAAATGGTCATCTTGGGCAGGATTCATTGTTTGATTATTTCGAGTAAAATGGCCTTGTGGTTCATACCCTTGTCCTGAAACGGTCCAAGTTTGATCATTTGCCCATAAATGTGTAACCGTCATTTTATTTTGGGTCATTGTTCCGGTTTTATCGGAGCAAATGACCGAAGCACAGCCTAATGTTTCAACAGCCGGAAGTTTTCGGACAATCGCATTTTTCTTAATCATCCGTTGCACACCAAGTGATAAGGCGATCGTCACAATTGCCGGAAGCCCTTCTGGAATCGCCGCAACAGCTAGTGAAACACCGGATAAAAACATCGTATACAAATCATGGCCTTGCCAAACTCCGATTGCGACAACGAGTAAAGTTAAAACCAAAGCAACGACAATTAATATTTTCCCGAGTTGTTCAAGTCTTCTTTGCAATGGGGTTTGTAAGTTTTGTTCGGTTTGCAATAAATCAGCAATTTGCCCCATTGCTGTTTTCATACCAGTTCCAATGACAACCCCTTTTCCGCTTCCCCTCGTCACCATGGTACCCATGAAAGCCATATTGTTCAGATCCCCGAGACCGATATTTTCGCCATGAATTGGTGCAATTTCTTTAACTGCGGGGACGGATTCACCGGTTAAGGCCGATTCCTCAATTTCTAAACTACTTATTTCGAATAAACGGATGTCCGCACTAATCCTGTCACCACTGGCAAAACGGAGAATATCACCCGGGACAATTTCTTTAGAAGGGATTTTTTCCCACTTACCACCCCTTAATACGGTTGCCATTGGGGCAGAAAGTTCTTTTAATGCCTCCAGTGATTTTTCTGCTTTTCGTTCCTGAAAAAAGCCTAAAATCCCGTTTACAAATACGATAAGAATGATCGCAATTGCATCAATATATTCACCTAAGATTCCGGATATCAGTGTGGCGACTAATAGAACGATTACCATAAAATCTTTAAATTGGCTAAAAAATAAAAGCAATGCCGATTGCTTTTCCGCTTCTTGTAATTCATTGAATCCGAACTGTTTCCGTCTTATTTTGATTTCTTCGTTCGTCAATCCGTTTTTAAAAGACGTTTGAACGGCCTTTTCCACTTGTTCGGGACTCATCTCATGATATTTCAACGCAATCGATTCCTCCATTCCCTATTGTAATTGTTGTCAATCGCTAAGCCAGTTTGTTTTCTCATTAAAGATTATTCATCCTTGTCCTAAAAAATGCTATACTTGTGAAAGATTCCATTTTGTAAAGAAAATCGGGTTTATTTACCTTGGTAGTCGTATACAATCGAAATCGAGATAAAATTTGAAAAGGGTGTTATTTATGTCTTTTGACGGATTATTTACATATGTTATGACACATGAATTAGCTTCCGTCTTAAATGGCGGACGCATTTTGAAAATACATCAACCATTTTTAAATGAAATTGTATTAACAGTCCGGGCCCGGGGGAAAAATGAAAAGTTACTTTTATCTGCACACCCATCCTATGCCAGGGTCCAATTAACTGAAGAAGAATATGAGAACCCGGCTACCCCTCCCTTGTTTTGTATGTTGTTAAGGAAACATTTGGAAGGACATATTATTGAAGACATCTACCAAAAAGAGATGGACCGGATCATCATCTTTAAAATTAAAGGCAGGAACGAAATCGGGGATTTATCCTATAAACATTTAATTATTGAAATTATGGGGCGACATAGTAATATCATTTTAATTGATGCTGATAAAGAGGTAATTCTTGATAGTATTAAGCACATTTCCTATGCAGTTAACCGGTATCGTGCCATTTTACCGGGGCAACCATATATTTGGCCACCTGCTCAAGGAAAATTAAATCCGTTTCTTTGTAAGGAGGAAGATATTCTAAAACAGATTGATTTCAATAGCGGGAAACTGGACAAGCAACTTGTTAACCAATTCAGTGGAATTTCTCCGTTGTTTGCCAAAGAAGTTGTCCATCGGGCAGGGCTTGCCAACCGGATAACGGTACCGAAAGAATTTATTGCTTTAATGAAAAAGGTGCAAAAACGCGAAATATTACCGACAATGATAACAGGAAACCAAAAGGAATATTTTTATATGTTTCCGCTAGAACATATCCCGGGAGAAAAGAAATCATTCCCGACTTTAAGCAAATTATTGGATGCCTATTATTTCGGCAAGGCACAAAGAGATCGTGTGAAACAAATCAGCGGTGATATTGAAAAACGGATCAAAAATGAAATCGATAAAAACAAAGGGAAACTCGAAAAATTACAAGAAACGATGGAAGAAGCGGAAAACAGCTCGATTTATCAATTATATGGAGAATTGTTAACAGCCCATATGTATGCCGTTCAAAAAGGTATGGAGCAAATTACGGTTGAAAACTATTATGATGAAAATAAACCGGTCGATATTCCGTTAAATCCTAATAAAACTCCATCTGAAAATGCCCAAATGTATTTTCAAAAATACCAAAAAAGTAAGAAGGCAATCATACATGTTCAGGAGCAAATGGAAAAGGCAAAAGAGGAGTTGTTGTATTTAGAGAACATTTTGCAACAATTAGAGAGTGCCGCTCCAAAAGATATAGAAGAAATAAAAGAAGAATTGGCCGAACAAGGCTATATTCGTTTGCGGCAGAAAAAAACGGTGAAAAAACAAAAAACGCAACCGGAATTGGAAAAATACGAGGCGGCGGACGGCACTTCCATTCTTGTTGGAAAAAATAATAAACAAAATGATTATTTAACGATGAAGCTGGCTCATAAAGAAGATATTTGGTTGCACACAAAAGATATTCCCGGCTCACATGTTGTCATTCGGAGCGGAAATCCATCAGAGGAAACGATTGAACAAGCAGCCGTTCTCGCAGCCTATTTTAGTAAAGCACGTGCCTCAAGCAGGGTTCCCGTTGATTGTACAAAAGTGAAATATGTCAGAAAACCAAACGGAGCGAAACCCGGATTTGTTATTTATGATCATCAACAAACAATCTTTGTGACACCAAAAGCTGAACTTGTAGCAAAATTAAAGAAAAGGAGCTGATTATCCGGCTCCTTTGTTCTGTTCTTTGTTTGGATTTATCCGATCTGATAAAACTTCCCGTCTGCTAATCAGTCATGCTCAACATTTTTAGTCAGCCGATAACACGTACTAATTCCCCATTCTTTCGGATTTTCCCGCCACTTCATAACAAATGCTACATTGTCTTCCGTTAAATAGCCTTTCTTG
Organism: Caldibacillus thermoamylovorans; assembly: GCF_000751775.1. Taxonomy (GTDB): domain Bacteria; phylum Bacillota; class Bacilli; order Bacillales; family Caldibacillaceae; genus Caldifermentibacillus; species Caldifermentibacillus hisashii. The sequence continues at coordinate 55,193 of NZ_CCRF01000045.1, read as the reverse complement.
ACGGCGGTATCAATTAATGTAGAAAAATTAGAAAGGGAGTAATAAGGAACATTGGCTTCACGACACTCCTCCTCCGCCTCAATCAATTGATATGTAAAGATGGAAACGATCCCTAAAACTCGGCAACCTGCTTCTTTCAAAACATTTGCTGCCTGAATTGAACTTTTCCCTGTGGAAATTAAATCCTCAATGACTACCACTTTTTGTCCCGTTTGAACCGGACCTTCAATCTGGTTCTTTTTCCCATGTCCCTTTGAACTTGAGCGTACATAACACATTGGGAGACTTAAAAGATCACTGACCCAAGCAGCATGTGGGATACCAGCAGTTGCAGTTCCGGCAATCAATTCCACTTCAGGAAAATGCGATTCAATTAACCCCGTCAAGCCTTTTGCAACTTCTTTCCGTAATTCAGGATAACCTAAAATCAACCGGTTATCACAATAAATTGGGGATTTTATTCCTGAAGTCCAAACAAACGGTTCATTCGGGTTTAGTGAAACAGCTTTAATTTCTAACAATTTTTCAGCTACCATCGTTTCGGTAATCATACACCAATCAACTCCCATTGTTGTTTAATCTTTAAAAATGTTTCATATGGATCGTGACTTTCGGTAATGGACCGGCCAACGACAATTGCTGACGCTCCTGATTGTCTCGCTTGTTTAGGTGTGGCAACGCGTTTTTGATCACGGACATCATCATTTTCCAAACGAATACCGGGAGTAATAATCAAAAACTCTTCACCGAGATGCCTAATGATCGGGGCTTCATGAACAGAACTAATCACACCATCCAATCCGCTTTGTTTAGCCAATTTTGCATAATGATAAACGGATTGTTCAAGGGTTGATAAAACCAGTTGTTCCTTTTGCATCTGCCATTCTGATGTACTTGTTAATTGGGTAACGGCAACACATTTCGGCCTCTTTTGACCGGCTCCGGTTCCTTGATCCAACCCTGCTAAAGCCGCTTTCATCATTTCGGTTCCACCGGCTGCATGAACAGTGACAAGATCCACGCCTAACCGGGCAATTCCTTTCATGGCCCGTCCGACCGTATTCGGAATATCATGGAGTTTTAAATCAAGAAATATAGAATGGCCCATTCCTTTTATTTGCTGAACAATAGCCGGCCCCTCCCGGTAAAACAATTCCATTCCCACTTTCACAAAAAGAGGTTCATCCGGGAATTTACGTAAAAAGTGAAAAACTTCTGCGCCAGAAGGAAAATCAAGGGCAATGATAACCGGATATTCCATGTTTCCAACTCCTTCCACAAACATCTGAAATATGATCAATATTCAATTTTTCTAATAATTGTTCCAAATCGGTAATGATTTTCGGGCAAATAAACGGATCAATTAGATTTGCGGTACCGACAGCAACGGCACTTGCACCGGCATAAATAAATTCAAGGGCATCTTCCGCACTGGAAATGCCACCCATGCCAATAATTGGGATATTTACTGTTTGACTTACTTCATAGACCATCCTGATGGCGATCGGCTTAATTGCCGGACCGGATAATCCCCCGGTTATATTGGCTAAAATCGGCTTTCCTGTTTTCATATCCAAGCGTAATCCTGTCAACGTATTAATCATCGTAATTCCGTCCGCTCCACCATCTTCTACGGCTTTAGCCATTAAGCGAATATCCGTCACATTAGGCGATAATTTTACGTAGACAGGCACACGGGATACATTTTTCACACGTTTCGTTACTTCCTTTGCTACATCAGGAACCGTCCCGAAGGCGATCCCTCCGTGTTTTACATTTGGACAAGAGATATTAAGTTCAAGGGCATGAACATTTGGCGCCTCAGAAATTTCTTTTGCAACTGAAACATAATCTTCAACTGTTGAACCGGCAATATTTGCAATAATTGGCACATCAAATTGACTTAACCATGGCAATTCTTCTTCCATTACCTTTTTCAGTCCGGGGTTTTGTAGTCCGATGGCATTTAACATCCCACCCGGCGTTTCTGCAACGCGCGGTGTTGGATTTCCATAACGCGGTTCAACTGTTGTTGCTTTGATCATAATCGCCCCAAGGATACTTAAATCATAGAATTCGGCAAATTCCCGACCAAAACCAAAACATCCGGAGGCGGGCATGATTGGATTTTTCAGTTGCAAACCAGGTAAAGATACCGAAAATCGATTCATAAAATCACCTCCCCTGCTTGAAATACAGGACCATCACTGCAAATTTTCCGATACCCCTTTTTGTCTTCTCTATCTTTTGTTGGCCTAATGCAAGCGAAACAAGCACCAATCCCGCAAGACATTCGTTCTTCTAATGAGAGATACACTTCTTTTTCCGGGAATTTTTGTTCCAACGCTTTTAACATCGGGGTCGGTCCACAGGCATATAACCGGTCAAAATCAAAATTTTGTTTTTTTAACACATCGGTTACGAAACCTTTTTCCCCATAGGAACCATCATCAGTAACGATATAAGTAACACCAAGCCGTTGAAACTCCTTAGTAAGAAAAACGGCACTTTTTGTTTGAAAGCCGAGTACATGGATGACTTGAATGTCTCTGTTTCTCAATTGTTTCGATAGCTCATATAAAGGCGGAACACCGATCCCGCCACCGATTAATAAGGCTACCTTCCCGCTTTTCATTTGAACCGGAAATCCGTTACCGAGCGGACCAAGTACATTTATATACTCACCTTGCTGTTTTTTGCTAAGCCAAGTTGTGCCTTTCCCTTCCGTCCGATAAATACATGTCATGATTTGATTTTCACGATCAATCTCACAAATACTGATCGGTCTGCGGAGAAGTGGATCAATCCCTTCTCCGACTTTCATATGAACAAATTGACCGGGTCTTTCAATCTCAGAAACTAGTTTTCCTTGTAAAATCAATTGAAAAATATTTTTAGCAATTTCTTTCTGGCTAACGATTTTCATTTCACCAATTTTCTTCAAACTTCAATCATCTCCTTGGCGTGCACCTTTTCTTGTTTCATTGAATCAACGGAGAAGACAAGTGATTCAAGTACCTTTAAAATCGCCCATGCTGTATCAAGGGAAGTCAGACATGGAACCGCATTTTCCACCGATTCTCTACGGATTCGGAAACCGTCTCGGGCAATTTCTTTCCCTTTTGTCATCGTATTAATGACGAGTTGCGCTTGCCCGGTTCGGATGATATCCAATAAATTATTTGTGCCGCTGCTTTCTACTTTTTCCACTTCTTCTACAGGAATGTTTTTTGTTTTTAAATACATTGCCGTTCCTTTTGTTGCCAGGATCCGGTAACCGATTTGGTGGAATCTTTTGGCCAACAGACCGGCTTCTTCCTTATCCTTATCCGCCACTGTTAATATGACCGATCCGTGCGTATGCATGTTCATTCTTGAAGCGACCAGACCTTTATAAAGTGCTTTTTCTAATGTGTAATCTTTCCCCATCACTTCGCCGGTAGACTTCATTTCCGGTCCTAAAGAAATATCGACATTTTTTAGTTTCGCAAACGAAAAGACAGGTACCTTTACATAGACCCCTTCTTTTTCCGGAATGAGCCCGGTCGGCAGATGTAAGTTTTTTAACGTATTTCCTAAAATGACTTTCATGGCAATTTTGGCCATCGGTATATTCGTTATTTTACTTAAAAATGGAACTGTCCGGCTTGACCTCGGATTTACTTCAATGACAAACACATTTTCGCCGCTAACCACAAATTGGATATTAATAAGCCCGATAATATGTAAGGAATGTGCCAGTTTCATAGTATAATCAACAATTTTTTCTTTTACGGCAGCGGATAAATTTTGTGACGGATAAACGGCGATTGAATCCCCTGAATGGACACCGGCACGTTCAATATGTTCCATAATCCCCGGGATTAAGACATTCGTTCCATCTGAAATGGCATCCACTTCAATTTCTTTTCCGGTAATATAGCGATCGATCAGAACCGGTTGATCCGGATTCACATTGACGGCATTTTCCATATAATGTAATAACTCTTGTTTATGATAAACAATTTCCATCGCTCTTCCGCCAAGTACATAAGACGGCCGAACCAATACCGGATACCCAATCTCATCGGCAATTTCAACTGCTTCAGCAATACTTAATGCTGTACTTCCTTTTGGCTGGGGAATGTTGTTCATTTGTAAAGTTTCCTCAAATTTTTTCCGATTTTCCGCACGATCGACATCTTCCAATTGAGTTCCTAATATGTTTACCCCATGTTCGACTAATTGATTTGCTAAATTAATCGCTGTTTGCCCGCCAAATTGAACAACTACTCCTTTTGGCTGTTCCACTTCAATAACATGCATGACATCTTCAATCGTTAACGGTTCGAAATAAAGCTTATCGGAAATACTAAAGTCTGTTGATACGGTTTCCGGGTTATTATTTATGATGATTGCTTCATAACCGGCTTCTTTAATTGCCCATACAGAATGAACCGTTGCATAATCAAATTCAACCCCTTGACCAATCCGAATCGGCCCTGAACCGATAACGAGGATGCTCTCCCGGTCGGTTTTTACGGATTCATTTTCTTCTTCATATGTCCCGTAATAATACGGCGTGGTTGCTTCAAACTCGGCCGCACAAGTATCAACCGTTTTATAAACCGGCATGATGCCATATTTTTTTCTCAATTGATATACATCGATTTCCGGCATATTCCAAAGTTTTGCGATGATTTTATCGGAAAAACCTTTTTCCTTCGCTTTTCTTAACCGTTCAATATCGAAAACATTTTCGTTCAATTCTTGCTCTAATTCGATGATTTTCTTAAACTTATGCAGGAAAAATAAGTCAATCCCGCTCCATTCATGTATCTCATCAATATGAATGCCCCGTTTTAATGCCTCGCCAATATAAAAGAGCCGCTCATCATCCGCTTGTCGAATCTTTTCTGCTAAACAGTCATTCGTTAATTTTTCAAATGCATCGATTGTTATATGGTAAACACCCGCTTCCAAGGAACGAACCGCCTTAAGTAAAGATTCTTCAAACGTCCGTCCAATGGCCATAACTTCTCCGGTAGCCTTCATTTGGGTACCTAGTGTTCTTGTTGCCGATTCGAACTTATCGAACGGAAACCGCGGTATTTTCGTTACAACATAATCCAGTGCCGGTTCAAACATCGCATATGTTTTCCCGGTAACCGGATTGATCATTTCATCCAATGTTAAGCCGACCGCAATCTTACTGGCAATTTTGGCGATCGGATAACCGGTTGCTTTCGAAGCGAGAGCAGACGACCTACTAACTCGCGGATTTACTTCAATGATGTAATACTGAAAACTATTTGGGTTCAGAGCAATTTGTACATTACAACCCCCTTCAATTTCCAGAGCACGAATGATTTTCAAGGAAACATTGCGTAATAATTGATATTCTCTGTCCGACAACGTTTGGCTCGGTGCAACAACAATCGAGTCACCGGTATGGATTCCGACCGGGTCGATGTTTTCCATATTACAAACGACAATCGCTTGGTCTTTGCTGTCACGCATTACTTCATATTCAATCTCTTTAAAACCTTTAATACTTCTTTCCAGTAAAACTTGATGAACAGGACTTAATTTTAAGCCGTTTGAAACAATCTCGATTAAATCATTTTCGTTCTCACAGATCCCTCCGCCTGTGCCGCCTAATGTGAAAGCCGGGCGGACAATGACCGGATAACCGATTTCTTTAACAAATGCATAGGCTTCATCCAAATTATGGACAATCATGCTTTCCGGTACCGGTTCACCAATTTCATTCATTAATTCCCGAAACAATTCCCGATCTTCTGCTTTTTCTATTGAAGACAATTTTGTCCCTAAAATTTCGACATCATATTGTTCGAGGATACCGGATTTGGATAATTCAACTGCTAAATTTAAGCCGGTTTGTCCGCCTAATGTTGGAAGGAGTGCATCCGGTCGTTCTTTTCGAATAATACGCGTGATAAAATCAGCGGTTAAAGGTTCCATATAAACGACATCGGCAATTTCTGTATCGGTCATGATCGTTGCCGGATTGGAATTAACAAGGATCACCCGATATCCTTCTTCTTTTAAAGCTAAACATGCTTGCGTACCCGCATAATCAAATTCAGCAGCCTGCCCAATAATAATCGGACCGGAACCGATGACTAAAATCGACTTAATATCTGTACGTTTCATGACCCGCTTCCTCCCATTTTTGAATCAATTCGATAAATTGATCGAATAAATCATTGGCATCTTCCGGACCCGGGGCGCTTTCCGGATGATATTGAACGGAAAACGCCGGATATTTTTTATGTTTCAACCCTTCTACTGTTCCGTCATTTATCGCAATATGAGTAATTTCCAGATTCGTATTTTTTACAGAATCGAGTGACACTGCATAGCCATGGTTTTGCGACGTTAAAATGACTTTTCCGGTTCTGACATCTTTAACCGGGTGATTGGCTCCGCGATGACCGAATTTCAGTTTTTCCGTATCAGCCCCATTTGCTAAAGCCAATAATTGATGACCTAGACAAATTCCGAAAAGCGGAACTTGACCAAGTAATTCTTCCACCATTTTGACGGCATACGGAACATCTTTCGGGTCCCCGGGTCCGTTCGATAACATCACGCCATCCGGATGTAAAGCCAGTATCTCTTTACTTGTTGTGTTATGAGGAACAACAATGACATGACAATTTCGATGTGTTAATTCCCTGAGAATTCCGTGTTTCATCCCAAAATCAACCAAAACGACACGATAGCCCCGGCCCGGACTCGGAAAAATTTGCTTGGTTGAGACGGTTGATACAAGGTCGTTTGCCGCCTTTTCCCGTTTCAGTCGATCAATCACTTCATCTTTGTTTACATCGATCCCGCATAACATCCCACGTAATGTACCGAATTGACGAATTTTCCTCGTTAATTTACGCGTATCAATCCCTTGCAAACCGGGGATATTTTTTGCTTTACAATAAGTGTCAATGGTCATTTGACTGCGAAAATTTGAAGGGTAGTCAGCCGCTTCTTTAACAATCAATCCTTTAATTGCCGGTTGAAATGTTTCAAAATCTTCATGATTCACCCCGTAATTTCCGATTAACGGATATGTCAATGTTACAATTTGTCCGGCAAAAGAAGGGTCAGTAATAATTTCTTGATAGCCGGTCATGCCGGTATGAAAAACAACTTCTCCGATTGAGTCATTATTTGCTCCAAAAGCCTCGCCAATAAAAATCGTTCCGTCTTCTAAAATTAATTGTCTTTTCAATGATGAACACGCTCCTTCTCCCAGACAACTTCGCCCGAAACAATGGTTGCTTGCGGCCAACCTTTACATGTCCAACCGGCAAACGGTGTATTTTTTCCTTTCGATACAAAAGTAGCCGGATCAATCGTCTCCTCTTGTTTCCAATCAATAAGAACTAAGTCAGCCACATTTCCTTCCGCCAATTTTCCATATGGCAAGTTGAAAATATCTGCCGGTTTTTTTGTTAAGAAATCAACCAACTGTTTTAGTGATAGCACCCCTTTTTCAACAAAATTTGTATAGAGAAGGGGAAAAGCTGTTTCCAAGCCGACGATGCCAAACGGCGCTTTTTCCATTCCTTGACGTTTTTCTGACTCACTATGTGGCGCATGGTCAGTGGCAATTAGATCAATGGTTCCGTCAAGCAGGCCTTCAATAAGTGCTTCCTGATCAGCCCGACTTCTTAACGGCGGATTCATTTTATAATTCGTGTCATTACCCGGAATATCGTCTTCACATAATAACAGGTGATGGGGGGAGACTTCCGCTGTCACATGAATGCCTGCTCTTTTTGCGTCGCGGACAATTCTCACAGATTCTTTCGTACTAATATGACAAACATGGTAATGACAGCCGGATTGTTCTGCGAGCAAAACATCTCTGGCAATCTGAACCGATTCGGCAAGGGAAGTAATCCCTTTTAGACCAAGCCGTTTATCAACTTTCCCTTCATGGACGACACCACCTTGTACAAGGGACATATCTTCACAATGGGCGACAATGGCTTTATTTACTTTTGCCGCCTCCCTCATCGCTTGATACATTCTTTCTGCCGTTTGAATGCCAACCCCGTCATCAGTAAAAGCAAACGCACCCGCTTCTGCCAATTCTTTAAAATGATTCAGTTGGTCGCCCGCCAGTCCTTTTGTGATCGAACCGTATGGAAGAACGCGAACTTTTCCTGTCTCTTGGATTCGTTTTTTTAACCATTGAATCTGTTCTTTTGAATCCGAAACCGGGTTGGTATTCGGCATGGCACATATCGTTGTGAAACCGCCTTTTGCTGCAGCTTTTGTACCGGTTTCTATCGTTTCTTTATGTTCCCCGCCCGGTTCCCGCAGATGAACATGGACATCAATAAATCCCGGGCTCACGAATAATCCGTTCGCATCGATTACTTTTTCTGCTTGATCCTCCCCTGAAAGATGTTCCGAAATTTTTACAATTTGTCCGTTGTCAATATACAGATGTTTCTTTTCCAATGAACCATTTTCATTAATTAGCAATCCGTTTTTTATAATGAGTTTCATATATTTTCTCCCCTTCATTTTGTTGCTGTATCGCCCGTTTCAATACACTCATTCGGATAAACACGCCATTTTCCATTTGTTTAAAAATCCGTGATCTGTTACATTTAACAAGTTCAGAAGCTATTTCCACATCGCGGTTGACCGGTGCCGGATGGAGGATAATGCTATGCTTTTTCATCCTTTTTTCTCTTTCCAAGGTAAGTCCAAATGTTTGATGATATTCCTCCTTCGTCAGAGAAGAAATCATTTTATGCCTTTCATGTTGGATTCTTAGTAACATCACGACATCAGCCTGTTCGATGGCTTCATCGATAGACAAGTATGTTCCTTGTTTAATGATTGATTCATCAAACCAATCAACCGGCCCGGAGAAACTGACTTTCGCCCCTAATCTTGTTAATGCATCTGCATTCGAACGGGCCACCCTGCTATGGCGAATATCCCCGATGATTGCCACATGTAACTGGTCCAAGCGACCAAATTCTTGTTTTATTGTCAACAGATCAAGTAATGATTGGGTCGGATGGTGGCCGCAACCATCACCGCCATTAATAATAGGGATATGAATCGTTTTAAGTTCATCAAAATAGCGTTCTTTTTCATGGCGAATGACGACAGCAGAAACACCGACGGCCTCCAATGTTTTCACCGTATCATACAAACTTTCCCCTTTAAGCACGCTTGATGAACCTGCGTCAAACGGGATGACTTGAAACCCAAGTTTTCGCTCAGCCACTTCAAAACTGCATTTTGTCCTGGTACTTGGTTCAAAAAACATATTCGCTACAAAGGTTTGATTTTCCGGTTGCCAAGTTTTCCCTTTTGAAAATTCATCAGCTTCGTGTAAAATTGCCAGAATTTCTTCAGTTGATAATTGATCCATCGTTAATAAACTTTTCATTGAATCTCCCCCCTTGATTCATTAAGAAACATTTAGTATAAAAAAACCTCTTTCCAGTATATGGAAAGAGGTAAATGAGTAGCGTTGCATTCACAGCCTGAAGCAGGTTCTACTTCCGACTGACACTCAGCCTTCCCCTTTCCAGCCTCTCTGGACTGTCTGTTAAAAGGGCAATCTTTTTATGTGTCATGGATTGTCACTTGGTCGATATGATCAACTTCCACCAGATCAACAACAATCATCTCCGTTTTTGCTGTCGGTATGTTTTTTCCAACATAATCTGCGCGAATCGGCAGTTCACGATGACCTCGATCAACAAGTACGGCCAGTTGAATCAGGCCGGGTCTCCCGAAATCGATGAGGGCATCCATTCCTGCTCGGACTGTTCTTCCGGTGTACAAGACATCATCAACTAAGACAACGGTTTTATTATGTATATCAACCGGAATATCCGAACCTAAAACTTCCGGTTCTTTATCCTTTGTTTTGATGGATAAATCATCCCGATACAAAGTAATATCCAATTCGCCAACCGGTACATTTTTTCCTTCAATTTGGTTAATTTTTTCAGCCAACCTTCTTGCCAAGAATATGCCGCGTGTACGAATTCCTACAAGAACAACATCTTCAATCCCTTTATTTCTTTCAATGATTTCATGAGCGATCCGGGTTAATGCTCTTCGGATTGCTTGCTCATCCAAAACAATTGCTTTTTGCAATCTGCTTCCCTCCATTGTTTATGGAACATTCGCGTGATCCATTTCCGTTTCAATAAAAAACTCCTGCCAAAGAGGGCAGGAGAATAAACTGTTTCTTTTTTAAAAAATAATCCGTTCCCTTCTCAGACTCTCTGGACTGATTTAAAGGTGCTATTCAGTTCTGTTATGATCATAAAATGAATTTCCGATTTTGTCAATGGCGAAAAAGATAATTATTTATTAAAAACATTAAGTGATGACCTGACCAGTGCATCAATTCCCCGTTACAAGTTCATCCGTAATTGTTCTAAAAGCACTAGAAATTCCTGGGGCAATGGTGCACGAAATTCCATATATTCCTTTTTTCTCGGATGAATAAAGCCAAGAACCCCGGCATGGAGTGCCTGTCCATCAATTTCTAAAGTTTTTCTCGGTCCATATTTCGGGTCACCGGCGAGCGGATAACCGATATATTTCATATGAACCCGGATTTGATGGGTTCTGCCTGTTTCCAGTTCACATTCAATATGAGTATAGTCTTGAAAACGTTCAAGCACACGGAAATGGGTGACGGCATGTTTTCCATTATCGACCACTGCCATTTTTTGTCGATCATTTTTATCCCGTCCAATCGGTGCGTCCACCGTTCCGTAATCATGCGGAATAACGCCGTGAACTATCGCTTCATATTTCCTTGTTACCGACTTTTCAACGAGTTGTTCGACTAAACACTCATGTGCAAAATCATTTTTTGCAACCATCAGTAAACCGGATGTATCTTTATCAATACGATGGACAATTCCCGGTCGCATCACTCCATTAATACCGGACAAATCTTTACAATGAGCAAGCAGCCCGTTGACAAGCGTTCCGGTTACATGGCCCGGTGCCGGATGAACGACCATTCCACGCGGTTTATTAACAACAAGAACATCCGAATCTTCATAGTAAATATCTAAATTCATTTCTTCCGGTTCAACATTTAATGGAACAGGATCCGGCACATTGATGACCAGTTTATCGCCAGTTTCGCATTTATAATTGGCTTTTGGTTTATTACCATTAACCGACACAACACCATCTTTAATCCATTCCTGCACTTGCGTCCGGGACCAATCTTCTTCAAGAGATGTTATCAATTTATCAATTCTTTCACCCGCTTGATCCTCACGGACAATGTGCAAAATCTTTTCCATATTATTGCTCCTTTTTCTCTTTACGTTCTTCTAAAAACATGACAATTATTAATAATATAACCCCGATGGTTAAAGAAGAGTCAGCAATATTAAAAATTGGGAAGTCATAACCGAATATTTTTACATCAATAAAATCAACGACTTCTTTGCGAAACAAACGGTCAATGAAGTTGCCAACAGCTCCTCCTAACATGAAGGCCAATGAGATACTATTTAGCGGTTTTCCTTTCGCATATTTTTGCAAATAATAAATGATAAAAATGACTACAATAACGGTGATGAGGTAAAAGAACCACATCTGCCCTTGTAAAATGCCCCAAGCGGCACCACGATTTCGGTGTGATGTTATGTAAAATAAATTTTCGATAACAGGGATACTTTCACCAAGATCCATAAATTTAACGATCATCCATTTCGTCAATTGATCGAAACCGATAATGATGATTGAAAGCAAATAATACAGCAATGCACGCCCTCCAAACTCTAGATAGACTCTTTTTGCATTGTAGCATAAAAGAACATTTTTTGCATTTACCGTTGGAATTTTTTTATTTACTGGATATAAAAATGTTTATACACAAAAAAGACAGGACATATAGTTATACCTGTCAAAAGGGAAAAACCGGTTTTTTTAAATATTTCAGTAATGTTTTCATTTCACTTAAGGAACGAACGGTTGGTTGAAAAGTTAAAAATTCAACTGGGATTGGATGCCCTGTTTCTTCACAAACGCCATAATGACCGGTTTCAATTTTTTCTATTGTCGCAATTAAATCTGACAGTTCTTCCTCGGCCATTTGTTTTACTTGAGGTGACAATTCATGATTGTTAAGGTGCTCTTCTAAATCAATTTTCATTGCAACAATTTCATTATAAAGATCATGTAGCGATTGACTCAAGGAATGTACCCTCCCATCCGTGATCCAATTTCTAATTGTTATTGTATGTTTATTATTACCGATTGTTCCTTTCTGACGGCTATAACTATTTTCTATTTCATTAAATACAAGGTAGAAATGTAAAAATCTTTTTAAACAAGCAAAAAAAGGGAAGACAATTCTTCCCTTTTTTATAGTATAAGAAAGTATAAAAATACAAGTAAATAACTTGGGATTAGTTTTATTGTCTAGCTCCGAGCGCCAGCGACTGAGAAACTAGCTCCCCTTTAATGTGCTCCTGCGCCATAGCCTATTCGAGGAAGCGGATGTTCAGCTCGTCGCAAAGCTTCATGAAGTATATCAAGGAAGATTACTCATGAAGTTCACTCTAGGAGTAGCTTCACTACGATAAGTCAACATCGGCTCGTGCCTCGCCGTGTTTCCTTTTCCTCGAAAATGCATTCGCATTTTCTTCGTGCGATGCCTATTCAGGGAAGCAAATCTGTTCTCATTGCGGGGCGCTCCAGTTTGTACGTCGCTAAGCGGGCGCTCTGCGCTTTTCTTGGGTAAATCTGTTAATTAACTAAATGACTATAATGTTCTTCTACAATATTTGCACAGCGGGTACATAATGTCGGATGATGATGGTTATGACCGACATCCTTTGTCACTACCCAGCAACGTTCACAAGTTTCTCCTTCAGCTTTTGTTACGACAATGGAGGCCTTTTCCAATTTCAATGCATTACTTGGCGCTTCATCATAATGACCGGCCACTTCAAAATCAGAGACAATGAAAATTTGTCCAATATTTTCTGAAATGGAATCTAGTAATTGTTTTACATCATCGTGAACATATAAAGTAACTTTTGCTGTCAGTGACTTACCAATTATTTTTTCATTGCGAGCTTCTTCCAAAGCTTTTAACACGTCATCTCTTAATTTCATAAATTGCGACCATTTTTCTTCCAGTTGAACGGCATTTGGGTATTCTTTATATTCCGGCAGGTCGGTCAGTTGGACACTTTCTTCCTCAACACCTTTTATATATGCCCATACTTCATCGGCTGTATGTGCCAAAATCGGCGCTAACATTTTTGTTAAAGATACGAGACATTCATAGATGACCGTTTGCATGGAACGACGAATAGGGTTATTTTCTGCTTCAATATAAAGAACATCTTTGGCAAAATCTAAGTAGAATGAACTTAAGTCAATCGTGAAAAACTTGTTCATATCATGGTAAATTTCCATGAAGTTATATGTTTCATAAGCATGCCGTACTTTTTTCACGAGATTGTTTAATTTTACCAGTATATATTGGTCAACTTCACGTAAGTTTTCATATGGGACTGTATGCTGCTTCGGATCAAAATCAGCTGTTGTTCCGAGCATGAATCGAAGCGTATTGCGAATCTTCCTGTACACTTCAGACACTTGTTTAAAATTATCCATGAATACTTTGACATCTGCCGTATAATCCACAGAAGCGACCCATAATCGCAAAATATCGGCACCGAATTGCTTTGTCACCTGATCAGGAACAATGGTATTTCCGATGGACTTTGACATCTTTTTACCTTCCGCATCGACAGTAAACCCGTTTGATACAACTCCTTTATATGGTGCAACACCGTTAACCGCAACACTGATAATCAGACTAGAGTTAAACCAGCCACGGTATTGGTCGGAACCTTCCAAATAAATATCTGCCGGAAATTGAAGTTCTTCACGAGTTCTTAATACACCATGATGAGAGGAACCGGAATCAAACCAAACGTCCATAATATCATTTTCTTTTGTAAATAAACCATTCGGACTGCCCGGATGACTGAATCCTTCAGGTAGAAGGTCTTTCGCTTCTCTTTCAAACCAAATATTGGATCCATGTTGTTCGAATAGGCTTGCAACATGTTCAATCGTTTTTTCGGTAATAATCGGTTCACCATTTTCCGCATAAAATACCGGAATTGGTACACCCCAAACCCGCTGTCTTGAAATACACCAGTCACCGCGATCACGAATCATATTATACAGTCTTGTTTCGCCCCATTTATTATACCAATTCACTTGATGGATTTCTTTTAACAGTTGTTCACGAATTGGATCAATGGATGCAAACCATTGCGGTGTTGCTCGGAAAATAACCGGTTTTTTCGTCCGCCAATCATGCGGATACGAGTGGGTAAGGAATGATAATTTAAGTAATGCGCCAACTTCTTCCAGCTTTTTCGTAATATGCTTGTTTGCCTCTTCGTAAAACAATCCTTCAAAGCCGGGTGCTTCTTCGGTCATGCAACCTTTGTCATCGACGGGACTGAGTACATCAAGATTATATTTTTGACCAACATAGAAGTCATCTTCCCCATGACCGGGAGCGGTATGAACGCAACCGGTACCGGCATCGGTTGTAACATGTTCACCCAACATAACAAGCGAATCACGATCATAAAACGGATGTTTCGCTAAAACATATTCTAAGTCAGAACCTTTGACCGTTTTCAAGACTTGATAATCTATCCAGTCTAATTCTTCACTGACGGACTTCAATAAGTCTTCGGCGACTACGAACTTCCTGTTTCCTACGTTGACTACAACATATTGCAGATGTGGATGAACAGAGATCCCTAAGTTGGCCGGAATGGTCCATGGAGTTGTCGTCCAAATAACGATTTCTGTATCCGAGTCAAGCACCCCTTTGCCGTCTTTAATCGGGAATGCCACATAAATGGATGGTGATTTGATATCTTTATATTCAATTTCTGCTTCAGCTAATGCCGATTCCGATGACGGCGACCAATATACCGGTTTTAATCCTTTATAAATTAATCCTTTTTTCGCCATTTCACCGAAAACACGAATTTGTTGTGCTTCAAATGAATGGTGTAAAGTTAAATATGGATGTTCCCAATCACCGCGTACACCCAATTTTTTAAAGCCGGTCCGTTGAATATCGACTTGTTCATAAGCATATTGCTCACAAAGTTTACGAAATTCAACAACGGACAGTTCTTTTCTTTTCACACCTTTTTTTGTCAATTCTTGTTCAATTGGCAAGCCATGGGTATCCCACCCCGGAACATACGGAGCATCGTAGCCCATCATGGACCGGGAACGAACAATAAAATCTTTTAAAACTTTATTTAAAGCATGACCCATGTGTAGACTGCCGTTTGCATATGGTGGTCCGTCATGAAGAATGAATTTTGGACGTCCTTTTGTCCGTTCTTGAACCTTTTTATAAATATCCATTTCTTCCCAGCGTGCTTGAATTTCCGGTTCTTTTTTCGGCAAATTTCCACGCATTGGAAAATCAGTTTTCGGCATTAATAATGTATCTTTATAATCCAATGAAATTGCCCTCCTTAATACGAATTTTGGTAACAGTGTTAACCAGTTTTGGTAAGAATAATCATTTTGGCTATAAAGTAAAATAAAAAAGCCTTCACATCCCTGTATATGGGACGAGAAAGCTTTCCCGCGGTACCACCCAAATAGACAAAGAGAAAAGACGTTCTTTGTCCGCTCATTTTATAACGTGAAACACGCCCACCCTTACTATTCAATTTCAGAGCAGGAACTCCGGGGTGATTTTCCAATTTCCCTTTTTAATCGAGCTTCCACCATCCTCGACTCGCTGGATAAAAGCAGAAAAATTGTACTGTCCCCTTCATTGTTTGTAAATAATATGAGAATATTTTATGGATATAAGGAATTATATGCAAATATGGTGATAGAAGTCAATAACAATTTGCATAAATCCAGTTATTTTTAGAGGAAATCCAAAAAGTCCGGGAAAAACAGCCGTCGTTTTCCTTTTTCTTTTATATGAAAAACAGAAGCTCAGGTACTCAGAGGTCCTTGATTCCCTCATCTTCTTGGCTCTCCCCATTTAAGCAATTACTTAATAACGATATCCTCCTCAGCCGACTTTAATTCGGTTGCGTCCACATTAAACTCCATTAATTGTTCCCAATCGTTTGAATTGATCATATCCAGTTGGGCTTCAATCAATAATTTAAATCGATTGCGGAATACTTTTGATTGTTTTTTCAAATCTTCAATTTCTAAGGCTATTTTCCTCGCTTTTGAGAGAGCTTCATTAACAATTCGATCCGCGTTCTTTTCAGCCTCGCGAATGATTAACTTCGCCTCTTTTTGCGCACTGCCTTTTACTTCTTCCGCGGCCTCTTGAGCAACAACGATTGATTTATTCAATGTTTCTTCAATGGAACTAAAATGCTTTAATTTTTCCTCTAATTCTTTGACTCGATTTTCTAATTCGCGTTTTTCTCGAATGATTATTTCATAGTCTTTTATCACTTGATCTAAAAATTCATTCACTTCATCTTCATCATACCCACGAAAGGTTTTGGCAAATTCCTTATTATGTATATCCAACGGCGTTAACGGCATCATGCCACCTCCATATAAAAATCAGAAAATACGGTTGTCTTTTATTATACACTAAGTTTCGACAGATTGCGGGGAAAATCCTGCCAAAAATAAATTTTTATTTCATTTTTCCTAAAGTGATTTTCCACTTATCCCGTTTTGTTTTATCTCCAACCGTAATTAATCGAATTCTCCCTATGCCTCTTGCCGAAATGAGATCGCCTTCTTTCAAAGGAAAAGAAGGAGAATCAACAGTTGTCCAATTTACTTTAACTAACCCTTGTCCAATTAATGTTTGCACTTTCTGCCTTGACATGCGACCGGCTTGCGATAGAACCGTATCAAGTCTAAGGGATGAAACAGTCACGGAATGTTCCGTCATCAATTCATCAGTCACTATACTTTCTGACATAGGCTTTACCTGCAGTTGGATTTTTGTCTTTCCTACAGTCATATAATTTGTACGAATATAATCAGCTACTTCACTGGCAGAGAAAAATTGAATTTGTTTATTTTTGATGAGAATATCTCCATACTTTCCCCTTGATAAGCCAAGGCTCATTAAACTCCCTAAAATTTCAGGATGCGTGAGTGTTACAAATTTTTCCGGGTAAATGATTTCAAACAAAGTGATTTGAAAATCTTCCTCTGCCGGTTCATAGTAATCCGGATGAAGAAAAGCCCGGCAACGTTCAGATTGTTTTGCGCCGCCAAAAAATTGAACTCTACAGCTTCTCTCTTTTCCGATAATTGATTGAACAATATATTGCTCTCTAGGGTCTAAAAAATCGGTCAGTTTTCCTGCATAATTTTTATCAACATAGTCTATCCAATTCAGTACTTGATCAATAAATTCTTTTTCTTCCTGACGAAAATGCTGATATATTGACATAACTTCTCCTTATTTCAAGATGTATCATTGATGATAGATAACTAAATCCATGTTTGGATCGAATTTAAACCGACTTGGGCTAATTGTAAAACAAATAACGCAACAATTGGTGAAAAATCGAACATGCCAATAGGCGGGATAAATTTTCGAAACTGCTCCAAATATGGTTCACAAATACTTCCAAGGAATTGACCGATTTGTGACTCCCTCGCTCCGGGAATCCAAGACATGAAAATATAAATGAGTAAAGCATAAAAATAAATGTTAAATACAGAATGAATAATATCAAAAATGATTGACATAATTTCTTTTACCACCTCGTGTCTTCAAAATTATTGTTGATAAAAGCGTCGGAAATCGCACCGGTTACTTCCACATTATCCGGTGTGCATAACACAATATATGAACCGATTTTTTGGATTTCGCCACCGATGGCGTAAACGGTGCCGCTTAAAAAATCGACAATTCTTCGCGCTTCTGTTTTTTCGACTCTCTGCAAATTAACAACAACGGTTCTGCGATTTTTTAAATGATCAGCAATTTCTTGAGCATCATTAAAAACTCGCGGTTCAACTAAAACGAGCTTTGAGGAACTTTTTATACTTTGTAAACTGACAACGTTTTTCTTTTGTTGTTGGAAGCGCGACGGTCCGGTGGTATTTTCATATTCTACCGGTTCATCATACTCCGCTTCGTATTCGTCTTCATAATTATCATCTAAGAAAAACCATGTTTTGAATTTCGACTTTATACCCAAAATTCTTCACCTCCCGATTTACTCACCGACCAAAGATGTACCGATTCGAACAAATGTCGCCCCTTCTTCAACGGCAATTTCATAATCATTAGACATCCCCATAGATAATTCTGTACAAGGGGCATAAGGTAATTTCAGATTTTGAATTTCATCCTGAAGCTGTTTTAAGGAACGGAAACAGTTCCTCAATATTTGTTCGTCTTTAATATATGGTGCCATTGTCATTAAACCGACAATTTCAATATTTGAATACATTGCTAATTGCTGGATAAACGGAAGAACTTCTTCAGGTGGCAATCCATGTTTCGATTCTTCCCCGCTTACATTCACTTGAACAAAGCAAGGTATCTTTCTGTTGGCCCGTTTATGAATCTCTTCAGCTAATGAAAGCCGATCAAGGGAATGAATATAGTCAACTTTATCAATAATCTTTTTCACTTTCCTTGTTTGCAATGTTCCGATAAAGTGCCAAATCGGTTGATTCCCTAAAACTTCATATTTTTTCAGCAATTCTTGATCGCGATTTTCCCCTAAATGAATAATTCCTGCTTTCAAAGCCTCTTGAGCGCGTTCAATCTTCACATATTTTGTTACGGCGATAATCGTTACTTCTTCCGGATCTCGCCCTACTTTTTCGCAAGCTTTCGCAATTTTTTCTGTGATGATTTGTAAATTACTTTCAACGCTTTTCAATGTTTATGCCTCCCTGATTCCAATAAAACCTATCATTCGACCTGTTTGTCCTTTATCGCGGCGATGGGAATAAAAATAAGTTTGGTCACAGCTGGAACAAAGACCGGATACTTGAATATTGTCGGGCAAAATCCCTTCATTTTCTAACAAGGCTTGATTTAATGCTTTTAAATCGATTTGATATTGACTTTTTTCTACTTGAGTATAAAAACGTTGTACAGCGTTTAGCGGAAGTTTTTCAACTTGATCTATAATTTTATTATCTACAATATAGCATTGATTGCAAATGGAAGGACCAATGGTTACGAATATTTTTTCCACGGGAATTCCACGACTTCTCCACTGTTCAATGAGTGAATGGCTTATATTTTTTACCGTACCTTTCCAACCCGCATGAACAATTCCAAAAAGTCCATACTTTGGTGCAAAAAAATAGATAGGTACACAATCTGCAAAGCAAAGAGCAAGTAAAGTATCCCCTTTATCTGTATAGATCCCATCACAATCTTTTAAACTATCTCCATAAGATTCAGTCCCTTTTCCCCAATCTGTTTCTGCAATGTACTGTACATTCGAACCATGGGTTTGTTCACAGCACACCCAATTGGAAATGGGAAAATTGATTTTTTTTGCAAATTGGTTTCGGTTAAAAACGACTTTAGCGTTATCATCGCCAACATGTAGTCCCATATTATTATTAAAATACGGGCCACTGCTTATTCCGCCCATTTTCGTTGTAAATCCCGCAAAAATTCTCGGGTTTATTTTTTGCCAATTTTTAATTAAAAAATATGAATCATCCATTAGATGGAACGGTTCAGTCATATGATTCCCTCATCTCTTCACATCACACAATACATATTTCAGTTTATCATACTATTCGTTCAAAATTAAGCAATTGTTTCTAATATTACTGTTCTTTTCTCACAGAATAAAATACAAATGATTAATTTTAGGTTCGTTTTATTAACTAGCCTAAAGCGACAGATGACTTGTGCTTTTTTTTTAAAACAAAAAAAAAGCCACCTTTTAAAGGAGGCTTACTGAATATTTTTTGCCACAACTTTAATGGCTGCTTTCTCAAGACGAGAAACTTGCGCTTGTGAAATACCGATTTCTTCTGCGACTTCCATCTGTGTTTTTCCTTGGAAGAACCTTTTTTTCAAGATCATTTTTTCCCGCTCATTTAAACGGCGCATACCCTCTTTTAATGCTATTTCATCAATCCAATTGGAATCTTTATTTTTTTCATCGCTTAATTGGTCCATTACATAAATCGGATCTCCACCATCATTGTATATCGGTTCAAATAAGGAAACCGGGTCTTGAATCGCATCTAAAGCAAAGACGATTTCTTCTTGAGGAACACCTAACTCTTTGGCAATTTCCTCAGCCGTCGGTTCCTTCGATGTTTCAGCAATTAACCGTTCGCGGATTTGTAACGATTTATACGCAATATCACGCAATGACCGGGAGACTCGGATCGGGTTATTATCCCGAAGATACCGGCGAATTTCCCCAATAATCATTGGAACTGCATAGGTGGAGAATCGAACATTTTGACTCAAATCAAAATTATCAATTGATTTCATTAATCCGATACAGCCAACTTGAAACAAATCATCGACATACTCACCACGATTATTAAATCGTTGAATCACACTTAAAACTAATCGCAAATTTCCGTTAATTAATTTTTCCCTGGCATACAAATCGCCATTTTGCATTTCCTTAAATAATTCCCTCATTTCTTCATTTTTTAAAACCGGAAGTTTGGATGTATCTACACCACAGATTTCAACTTTGTTACGCATAAGGTTTCCCTCCTCCGAGGAATGCTTTTACAAAATTCAGTATCTCCCTGGGAAGGAAAAATATGCACTGTAACAAATGAGTGATTTTTCGATAAACTTCCTATCCTTGATAAATAAAGGAAACTAGCGAAAAATATTTTTCAAAAATAATATTAAACCATTTTTTCAAACTCTTTCCTCAATCTTTTGAATATTCTCTTTTCCAATCTTGAAATATAGGATTGTGATATACCTAACATGTCGGCAACATCTTTTTGTGTTTTTTCCTCGCCTCCTACCAGACCAAAGCGCAATTCCATAATTTGCTTTTCACGATCGGATAATGTATGTAAAGCTTTCATCAGCAGTTTTCGATCGACACGCGCTTCCAAATCTTTCGTGATAATATCATTTTCTGTTCCAAGCACGTCTGATAGAAGGAGTTCGTTCCCGTCCCAATCAATATTTAATGGTTCATCGAAAGAAACCTCTGAGCGTACTTTATTGTTTCTCCGTAAATACATTAATATTTCGTTCTCAATACAGCGCGAAGCATACGTGGCTAATTTAATCTTTTTTTCCGGATTAAACGTATTGACCGCTTTTATTAATCCAATGGTGCCAATACTAATTAGATCTTCAATATTAATGCCGGTATTTTCAAATTTTTTCGCAATATAAACGACGAGCCGTAAATTTCTTTCAATTAACAGCGAACGGGCTGTTTCATCCCCTTTAGGAAGTTTATTGATTAAAATCTCTTCCTCTTCTTTGGAAAGTGGTGGCGGAAGAGCTTCACTGCCTCCGATATAATAGATTTCATCGGTTTTTAACTTTAGTTTCTTTAACAACTTGTTCCAATAATAGTAAAAATGAAATTTCAATTTTTTCATGACCATTCCCCTCTCTAACATAGCCACTTGATTAAAGCAAACGAAACGTGCTTGAACGAATTGAACGCACTTGACTTTGTCTATGATCATTACCATCAGGAAACTTGTTCGTGATGCGATTGTGCTAAAATTTTTGGATGAATGATACAATCAAAACGATCATCAGCGGATAATGTTTGATTGATAAATGCCAACAAAAGCCGGTTTGTTTGATAAATCTTTTTGTCAACGCGAATAACTACTTTGTCCGGTTTAACGGCAGCCAGAAGCAAATTGTCTTTACCAACAACCCGATATGGAATGATGGAAATTTTATTCATCCATTCCGATGGTAATTCATTTTCCTTCCAAAGTTGATGAACATCTTCAAAAACCGCTAAAACCTCTTTTGGAAAGAAACCGGCTGTTTTTCTTAGTGAGACAATTAAAACCGGTTTTTTTGTCAAAGGATCATATAATTGATTTCCACTGTCTACCAGCCCCCTTAATTGTTTTGTTTGATTGTTAATTGAGATTTCAACATCCACAAGATTTTCATACTCTATTTTGACAGTTTCACATTTATCAAAAGTATCCTTTGAAAAAAAATAAAGTATTGGAAACCCAATGATGACAAACAACCAACTGATCGGATCCCCAAAGCCACGGATATTAGTTAAAAATAAAGCATTTGCTGCGTTATATTGGAAACTAAATAAATAATGCAAACCAATTAGCGCTCCCCCAATCGCAAAAGTGAGTAAATAAAATGCAGATAAATTGGTAAAGAAAAACCGCATTCGCTTGAAACCAAAAGCAATCCATACCATCAGTACTGAAATTGCTATTTTAAAAAGAGGAGAAGAAAACAAAGCAGCATTCGTTATAAAGGGAGCAAACACGATAATCGAGCCAATCAAACCACCAAAAAAAATTTTCCGTTTTCGAATTTTTCTTTTTAATATAACACCGGTCAATGATAAGAGCATGCTATCAAACAAAAAATTTAAAAGCCAAATAATATCTAAATATAAGGTCAACCCCTCATTCCCCTTTTCTCCAAAGAACGGAATTACTTAGCCCTAGTAAAAAGGCGGCTCTCTAGTATTTTTATGTTATGAAAAAGTATAGCACTGCCTCTCGTAAAAGTGTGTCGCTTTTTGACCGTAAAATTTAAGAAGTTTTCAGGAATTTTCTCCGATTTTGTCAAAAGAATCGGAATGATCTTTTTCGATTATTACGAAAGGAGAAATTTTGTTATTGCAGCCTGTCCTTGAAGTGAAACAATAAAACGAATCCGAGGTTTTCACAAAAATTTTTCTACAAAAAAGCTGTTCTCGAAAAGCAGCTCCCTTACAGATTTTCTAAAAAATTCTGTAAAGCATGAGTTGCTGCGTTTCAAGAACAGCCTTATATTTTTTCTTTATATCTTTGAGTAACAGCTAAATATCAGATTCGATTATTTCTGTTTCTCAAAAATGTAGGAATATCCAGTAAATCTTCCTGTGTGCTGGAATTTGTTCGAGTTGGTTCTTGATGTTTTTCTTCTCGAACCGGTGTCTCGCGATTTTGTTTTTGATGTGTTTGGTTTGTATTAAGGTTCTTGTTATGACTATGAGTTGGTCGGGTTGGTTTATTTTGATCGTTTTCTTCCCTAAATCCGGTTGCAATTACCGTAACAACAATTTCATCATTCAAATTTTCATTAATGACAGAACCAAAAATCATGTTCACTTCTTGATCAGATGCAGAGGCAACGATATCGGCAGCTTCCTGTACTTCATACAAACTCAAATTCATTCCACCCGTTATGTTCATTAGAACTCCTTGAGCACCATCAATCGATGTTTCCAGTAAAGGAGAAGATATAGCTTTTTTAGCGGCTTCTTGAGCACGGCTTTCACCAGAGGCAATACCGATTCCCATAAGAGCGGATCCTTTATTGGACATAATGGTTTTCACATCGGCAAAGTCGAGATTAATGAGACCAGGAGTGGTAATTAAGTCAGAAATACCTTGAACACCTTGACGAAGGACATTATCAGCCTCTTTAAAAGCTTCTAACATCGGTGTGCTCTTGTCCACAATTTCAAGAAGACGGTCGTTCGGAATAACAATTAATGTGTCAACGGCTTCTTTCATCGAAGTAATCCCATTGGCAGCTTGCGTAGCCCGTTTTTTCCCTTCAAAGCTGAACGGACGAGTAACAACACCGACAGTTAAAGCACCTAATTCTTTTGCAATACTGGCAATTATAGGCGCCGCACCAGTTCCGGTTCCACCGCCCATTCCTGCCGTGACAAAGACCATATCTGCCCCTTTAATCACTTCTTCAATTTGTTCTTTACTCTCTTCAGCGGCTTTCTTCCCAACTTCCGGATTTGCACCTGCTCCAAGACCACGGGTTAATTTGGAGCCAATTTGCAGTTTTATTTCCGCTTTTGAAAGATTCAAAGCTTGGGCATCTGTATTGACAGCGATAAATTCAACCCCCTGGACGCCGTGTTCGATCATGCGATTGACTGCATTGTTTCCGCCGCCACCAACACCAATTACTTTAATTGTTGCTAATTGGTCTACGTATGTTTCAAAATCCAACATGCAAAATCCTCCTAATTCAAATTACTTAAACCTATGCATTTATTCAAAAAAAGAACCAAGAAATCTTTTCATTTTACTAGCTAATTTTTCTTCATGTAAATTTGAATTTTTCCCTTTGGCAGGTTGCTGTTTCACTGTTCTTTTTTCCTTCTGTTCCATTGGCATAACGACCGAATCTAGAAATCTTCCTTGTAATCTCGCATTCTTATAAAAATATTTGATCATACCAACTGCAGTCGCATACTGTGGTTCTCGCACCCCTATATAGTCAGGGATTGCGATTCGGACACGGTTTTGAAAAATCGCTTGGGCAAGTTCTGCCAGCCCTTGCATATTGGCGACTCCTCCGGTTATCACATACCCCCCGGGCAAATAATCTACGCCCATTTTTCTCAGTTCATCTTGAACGAAATCAAAAATTTCGGCAACCCTTGCTTCAATAATTTCAGCTAGTTCAAGCTGTGTAAACTGTTGTTTTTGGTTCGTACCGATGATCGGAAGTTCAAATACTTCATCAACAGAAGCATGGTCATAAAAAGCATGTCCATGTTTTAATTTTACCTTTTCAGCATCTTCTGTTGTAGTTCTTAATACAATAGAAATGTCTTTCGTAATATGGTCACCGCCGACGGGTAAAAGACAAGTGCCTTTCATGTATCCATCTTCAAATACAGTCACCGTTGTGGAGCCCCCGCCAATATCAATTAGCGCAGAACCAAGATTTTTTTCATCTTTGGATAAAGCTATCTCACCGGATGCAAGTGGCTGAAGAACGATATCAATAATTTCAAGTCCTGCTTTTTCCACACATCTGAGAATATTCAATAGCAATGTTTTTGATCCAGTAACTAAAAATCCTTCCATTTCTAAGCGTACACCGATCATTCCACGGGGGTCATTAATTTCATCCTGTGAATCAACAATAAATTGTTTTTTTACAATATTGATGATTTCCCGATCCGGCGGGATTGACATGACTTGAGCCGCATCCACCACCCTTGCCACGTCTTCATTTGTAATCTCCCTGTTTTCTCCATTAACAGCAACGACACCATGACAATCCAATAAGTCAACATGGTGAGCAGGGATACCAACAATCACTTGACGAATCTCCATACCAATCATCCGCTCTGCCTGTTCAACAGCACGTTTTATTGATTGGACTGTATTATCAATATCGACAATCGAGCCTTTTTTCAGACCTTCTGACTTTACATTACCGACGCCGATAATATTTAATACATCATTAACCATTTCCCCAATAATCACTTTGACCGTGGATGTACCGATGTCTAAACTTACAAAAATATCATTGCTGTTCATCTGTGGCACCTCCTCCTACTTTTCATTGAACAACAACAAGTTCCAAATAATGGAAAAAGTGTATACTTACTATAAAATACTGCTGTTTTAATTGGAAGTATTTCATATAAAGTGAAAAACCTGAATGATTTATTTAAGATATTCGCTATTTTTCACCGATTTTCCTTTAATTTTAACTTTCTTTTTCATTTTTTCTTTTCTGATCCCATTTGGTCAATAAAATTCTTCTAATCACAGCTATATTTTGAAATAGCCTAACACCAAAAGCAAATACTGCTGCTAAATACAAGTCTACACCAAGATGGACGCCAAGGAAAGCTAAACTTGCAGCTAAAATTATATTAAAAAAGAACCCTGAAACAAAGATTTTTTCATTAAATAAATTTTGCAATTGGGCTCTAATTCCTCCGATTAATGTATCAAGGGCAGCCAGAACAGCAATAGATAAATAGTTTTGATATTCATGCGGGACACTCATATCTGTTAATAAGCCTAAAGTTATTCCGATTACCAATCCTAAAACGGGGAGCCACATAATGTTATTTCCTTTCTTCTTTCACAGTTTGCATATGATTAACGGAAACACTACTACTATAGGCAGGAATTATGATTTCCTCCTGAGGTTCTGATATCGATACCTTCAAATTATCAATAAAAAAATCATCGGGAACGGTTGAAATCTGCATCTGATTGTAAAGTTTTTTTACTGTCTCATGATCATTTGCAATGATCTTAATCTCTAAAGGAAATTTTCGAAGGGGGTAACCATCGACTTTTGTCTCACCTTGTATATTACGAATGGTTGTTGTTGATATGATTCGTTGATCCGCAATAGATATCGCTTTAGCTCCATACATATTCAATTCATTGATTAATTTTCTTAATACATCGGGTGATATGTATACTTTACTCTGACCGGGAGTAATGTATTCATAGGCAGGCGTTATAGATAGGATAATCCCCGGACCGGAAATTTCTTTCAAACCGGCCTCTTTTTTTAGTTCATTCAATGTGTCTTGTAAAACTTGTCCATTACGATTATGCCTTTCTGTTTCGTATTGAGCAATTTTATCTTCAGACTGACGAATTTGTTGATGAAAATAAGTCTCCAATTCCTTTTCGGACAAATATTGCTGACGCAGTTCCCATAAATCACTCGTATCATCAGCTAAATTGTTTTCTTGATGAGTCGTATTGAATTGAATCGCTAGCATAAACCCTGCCAATATGGTTATCAAAAAGAACATTATTTTATTTTTCTTCTTCATGGATCACCATACTTTCTATATTTCCTTTACCTTTCTAGTCTGCTCGGTTTCCCAAAGTGGGGTCCATTACAATCCGATCTAATTTTTCCAATTTAAACACAATATTGTCACTGACTAGTTGATCTTTTACGCCCCCTTGAATGGTCAGTGCTTTTTCGAGTGTATCTTTATCTCCTATGGCACTAATGATGAAAGGGGCAGGAAATTGTTCACCATCAACCGTAATGACAGGACCATCACACACAATATATGAATTATTTTTTAACCTCTTCCCGTTTATCGCAATTGCTTCTGCACCGGAGATATATAATTCATTGACGGTTTTCAATACGTGATGTTCATGGACAATAAAATTGTTCACGTTCCCTTCTTCATGATTATAATTCCCATCATTTAACGTGACGATGACTCCTTCTCCTTGGACTTTTACTTTTCCTAAAATCATGCGGAGTTTTTCTGCCTCTTTTGCAGTTTTGGATAAATTTTTTTCATTTTCAGCCATCTCATTTTCTATGGCAATGATTTTGGCTTGCTTTTCATTCAACTCCTTTTGAAGTTGTCGGTTCTTTTCCTCCAAATCGATTAAATCATTCCGCAATTGAATAGTCCTTTCCCATTCATGATCCGTCATACTCGTATCACTCTGTTGCTTTTTTGTTAATTGATAAGAAAAAGCGATCATAAACCCTAAAACTAAAAAGACAAGGGAAAGAATAACCCGATTAATTTTCATTTTCTTCCCCGCTTTCTTCCGTTGCGTGTTTATCATTTACAGGCTCATCATTTTTTGTGTCTCCATTTTTTATCGATTGATAAGATTTAAAAAATACACCGACTTCTAGATCAACGATTCCTTTTTCTTCAGGTTGTAATTGTTTAACGAGATCCGGGTAATAGACCATTTTTTCAGCAAAAGTTCTTAATGTTGCATGCACCTCATTACCATCATTCATAAAGGCAATGATACTGTATGGATCTGTGTTCTTGGGAGCAAAAATAATTTCAGAAATTAATTGTCGAATTTCATCAGGCATTGCTTTTAATTCCTTTATCGTCATCTGTAAAGGTTTATCTTTATCGAAACTTTTTAAGACCGGACCCGGTTGTGTGGTCATATCACTTGTTATTCTGGTCACATGCCCATTTTCCAAAAGCGGTTTTGCTTGTCCTTCGATATATAAAAAACCAATTTGCCTGTATTCCTCAACTTTAATAATGATATGGTTAGGAAATTTCATATCAATTTTCACTTTTTTTACTTCCGGTACTTGTAAAATACGATGTTCGAGTGTACTTTTTTTCATATTCAAAACAATCGATTTGTTTGTTAATTTACTTGCCTTGACAATTTTCTCCTTTGAAGCAAAGTGATTCCCGTCAATCGTCAGCTCCCCTACTCTACTTAAAGGTGATTGGATATAAATAAATCCACAAACAAACAAAAAAAAGAAGAATAATAAAATGATCAGTCTACGGTTTGCCCGCTTTCTTCTTTGCTCTTTTAGTTTGGGCAATCGATCTTCAAGTGATACTACTTTATTTGGCAAAATTCACACCCCACCTGTAAAAGAGGTTACTATTCATATTTTATCGGAATCAAAATAAATTAGGAAGTAAAAATTAAGAATTCAATTTACCGAAAAAGTAGATTTACTGTTTATTGTTTATTACAGCTGTACATAATCGGTAAAGACGATTACTTGCATCTTGAATTCCTATTTTTTTCGAATTTTTTTTCATTCTTTCCAACTTATTTTTATCGGTTAAAATTTGATCAATTGCCTCTAATAGTTTTTTACCCGTTAATTCCTTCTCTAAAATCACTGTTGCTGCCCCGGCTTCTCGCAAACTTATTGCATTTTTTTCTTGATGATTATTCGTTACGTACGGACTTGGAATCAATATACTCGGCAAGCCAATACTGGTAAACTCGGCAATTGATGTTGCTCCGGCTCGGGATACGACTAAATCAACACCGGCTAGAACTTCCGGCATATTATGTATAAATGGAACAACTTTAACATTATCAGGATTTCCGGCATGGGCAATTTTCTCTTTAACCGATTCAAAATGGATTTCCCCGGTAACGTAAAGCACTTGATAGTCCCTAATCGCAAAATCATTGATAACCGATACGACGGCTTCATTAATTGGCCTTGCTCCCCTGGATCCGCTAAATATTAATACTGTTTTCTTTGTTAATGACAAACCTGCCGACTGTCTTCCTTTAATCCCATCGTGCCCTAATACTTCGGTAGCACGAGGATTCCCGGTTAAAACCACTTTATCGCTTGGAAAATATTGTTCAGCTTCTTTGAAAGAGATGGCAATTTTATCAACATATTTACTTAAAAATTTATTTGTTAATCCCGGGATGCTATTTTGTTCATGGATAATGGAAGGGATTTTCAATTGGTGGGCGGCATAAACAACCGGTCCGCATACGTAACCGCCTGTACCAATGACAATATCGGGATTAAATTGTTTCAGCAGTTTTTTGCTTTTATGAACTCCTTTAATAAAGCGGATAATTGTCTTCACATTTTCAAACGATAACTTTCTTTTAAAGCCGGTAATATCAATTGTTTCAAAAGGAATGTGATTTCTCGTCACAATTTTGTTCTCTAAACCTTTTTTCGTACCGATATATAAAACTTGTGTATTTGGATCTTCGGAAATTGCTGTTTTAATGAAAGCAAGTGCAGGATATATATGTCCTCCAGTTCCTCCACCACTTATAACGATTCTCATCGATGTTCACCTCATGCTCATTCTTTGTGAAATTTATCTTACACCATTTCAACCAGTTTCGGGGAAATGTATTAAAAATGTAAACAGCTTTTTATGAATATGAAACTCATGTATTACCATTTTATGATTTTATGACAAAAGAAACAAATGAAAAAAGAGGAAATCAAAAATTTCGATTTCCCCTGTATCTGAAAAAAGTTTTTCATTTCTAATTGCTCAGAAATGAAAGCTATATTCGACTGTAGCGGCTAATATTTAGTAAAATTCCCATCGCCATCAGCATTAACGTTAGAGAAGAACCGCCGTAGCTGAAAAATGGTAAAGTAATACCTGTTACAGGTATTAGATTAATGACAACACCTATATTAATCATCACTTGAAAAGCAACCATAGAGATGATTCCAACAGCGAGAAAGCTGCCGTATAAATCAGGTGCATTTAAGGCTGTACGAATTCCTCTCCATAATAATAAGGCAAAAAGCAATAAGACAAATGCCCCGCCAATAAAGCCGAGTTCTTCCGCTAAAATGGCAAAGATAAAATCCGTTTGCGGTTCCGGTAAGTAAAAGAACTTTTGTCTACTTTGTCCCAGTCCAAGACCGAACAACCCCCCCGGCCCGATCGCATATAGAGATTGAATGGTTTGAAATCCGCTTCCTAAAGGGTCTTCCCACGGATCAAGAAAAGCCGTAATTCGTTTTATTCGATAAGGTGCTGCCGCAATTAACCCGACAAAACCTGCTAAACCAATTAAACCCAGCCCGATAAAATGAGCAATGCGAGCACCGCTGACAAAAATCATAATGAGGCAAGTTCCTACCATAACGGTGCCCGTACCCAGATCAGGTTGAAGCATAATCAGCGCAAAAGCGGTAAAAACTAAACCGAGACTTGGTACTAAACCTTTCTTAAAAGAAGTAATATTTTTTTGATTTTCCGATAAAAATTTTGCAAGGTATATAATCATCGCCAGTTTCATAAATTCCGACGGCTGAATAGAAAATGCCCCGACGCCAATCCAGCTTCGGGAACCGTTACGGACATTCCCTATTCCCGGAATTAAAACGGCGATTAACAGGACAAAACAAGTGATCAATATGACTTTCGACCAGGATCGCCAAGTCCAATAATCAATATTCATGATAAAAAACATAGCAATCAAACCGATAATAGCAAAAAGCAACTGCCTTTTCGCAAAATAAAACGAATCATCAAATCGGTAATCGGCCCAAACCGCACTTGCACTATACACCATAATCAAGCCAAGTGATAAAAGAGCTAATATCACGATGACTAAAATAAAGTCCGGAGTTGTTTTTTTCACTGGCAAAGCAGGTCACCTCATTAACACGGATTAGAGCCTGTACACAAAGGAAGAAAAGTAACACAGTTGGAAGCAAATGATATTTTAAAGCTCTTGCTTCTAGCATCTTGTCGATTTTTCCTCCTTGTCCATCTTATACAGCCTCTATACTAACTTATGCACCGCCCCCATAAAAATGTCTCCTCTTACTTCAAAACTTTTATATTGATCCCAACTGGCACATGCCGGTGATAAAAGAATGACATCACCATTTTCCGATAAGGCGTAACTTAAAGGGACAGCCTCTTGTACATTATCGACGATAAAAATCTTTTCTATCCCTGCTTTTTTGCCGGTTTGAACTAATTTTTCCTTTGTTTGGCCAAAGGTAATTAGTGCCTTAACATTTTTCAGTGATGGAATGAGGTCATCAAAATCATTCCCACGATCAAGCCCGCCTGCCAGTAAAATAATCGGACGGTTGAAAGCGGAAAGGGCAGATTTTGTCGCTAACGTATTCGTTGCTTTCGAGTCATTATAAAAAACTCGGCCATTAATTTCTTTGACAAATTGCAACCGATGTTCGACACCGCGAAAAGTTGTTAGCACTTGCTCAATATGCTCATTTGCGACACCCATTAATTTTGCACTGGCAACACTGGCCAAAATATTTTCAAGATTATGCTTTCCGGGAAGAACAACTTTTTGATAATCAATCACTTTTTCCCCTTGGAAATAAATAAACCCATCTTTAAGCGATGCCCCTTCCGGCAAATATTTCTCTTTTGAAAACGGAATGACGGTTCCCTTTGCTTCTTTCGCTATTTGCCTACCTTCTTCTTGATCAAAGTTTAAAATGGCAAAATCAGTTTTCGTCTGGTTTTTTAATATATTCTTTTTTGCGTTTATATACTGTTCTCTTGACCCATGAAAATCAAGATGTGCCTCATATATATTTGTAATCACAGCGATGCGCGGACGAAAATGAACGATTCCCATCAGTTGAAAGGAAGATAATTCTGTCACAATAATATTTTTCTCTGTCGCAATCCTCGCAACATCCGAAGCGACCGTACCAATATTTCCAGCAATAAGCGGATTTTTATTACCTTGATTCAGCATTTCAAAAATTAATGTAGTTGTTGTCGTTTTACCGTTTGTTCCGGTAATACCGATAAATCTCGCTTCAGAGATTTGATAAGCTAATTCAACTTCCGTAATTACCGGTATCCCCCGTTTCATTGCATCTTGGATCAATTCATTTCGATAAGGGATTCCCGGATTTTTTACAATCAATTCAAATCCTTCATCGAGAAGATCTTTCGGATGTTCCCCACAAATCACTTTTATCCCTTTTTCCAGTAAGGTTTGTGCTTCGGGATTTTCCGAAAAAGGTTTTCGATCGTTAACAGTGACAATTGCACCTAATTCGTGCAAAAGACTTGCACTACTTGCGCCGCTTTTTGCCAGTCCTAACACTAAAATCTTTTTGTTTTTATACGCCGTTATGTTTTTCAATTATAACCACACCTCGATATAAATTCCTAAAGCTGCAAATAATAATCCGACGGTCCAAAAGGTAACGACAACACGCCATTCACTCCAGCCTGATAATTCATAATGGTGATGCAAAGGGCTCATCCGGAATACCCGTTTTCCTGTTGTTTTAAACGAAACAACTTGAATGATAACAGATAAAGTTTCAATGACGAAAATTCCGCCTATAATGACGAGTAATAATTCTAAATTCGTTAAAATGGACATGGTTGCAATCGCACCACCTAAAGCTAAAGAACCGGTATCACCCATAAACACTTTTGCAGGGTGTGCGTTAAAGACGAGAAATCCTAATACAGCCCCAACAACAGCGACACCGAATATGGCAATATCAAATTGATCCTGATACCACGCCAAAACCGCATACGCTCCAAAGGCAATCGCTGCCGTTCCTGATAACAACCCATCGAGGCCATCCGTTAAATTGACCGCATTGGAAAACCCGACAAGCCAAAAAATGATAAATAAAACGTATAACCAGCCCAACTCAATCGAATAATTGACAACCGGAATCGTGATTGTTGTTGGCATTCCATAGGAGTGATAAATAACATAAAAGACTGCCGCAATAATGATTTGCCCAAATAATTTTTGCTTCGATGTCAGTCCAAGATTTCTTTTCATTACTACTTTAATAAAATCATCCAAAAATCCGAGAATCCCAAAACCGATTGTCACCAATAGAAGAAGATACGTTTCTACCGTCATGTTTGAAAATTGGTTTGTCATAAAGATGGTCGTTACAATGATGGAGAGTAAAATCATAATTCCGCCCATCGTTGGTGTTCCCGATTTTTTTTGGTGCGATTTTGGCCCTTCTTCCCGAATGCTTTGTCCAAATTTCAATCTTTTCAAAAATGGAATAAACAAAGGTGAAAGGAAGACAGTAATTAAAAATGCTAAAATAATTGTATATAAAATGACTTGTTCCAACAACATTACGTCCTCCCTTTCTATTGATCAAAATCTGTATTTCGTTTCGTTGTTTGAAATTTTTTATACTTTTCTGTTATGCACTTTTTGGCAATTTGTCGATCATCAAAATCAATCACCTTGTCTCCGATAATTTGATAGGTTTCGTGTCCTTTTCCTGCAATTAAGACGACATCCCCGTCATTAGCCTGTTCAATCGCGTAATGAATCGCCTCTTTTCTGTCAGGAATTACTTTGTAAGAAAGTCCACTTACACCTTTTTCCATATCATTTAATATGGCCATCGGGTCCTCGGATCTTGGATTGTCTGATGTAAAAATGGCATCTGAGGCATATGTACATGCGATTCGTGCCATTAATGGTCGCTTCCCATGATCGCGGTCCCCGCCGCAACCAACAACAACAAAAATGCGTGAATGAGGCAAAGAAGTGACTGTTTTCAGGACGTTTTCCAAACTATCCGGTGTGTGAGCATAATCAACAATGACCGGAAACTTCTGTCCGGCTTGAACCAATTCAAACCGTCCGGGAACCCCGGCAAAACTGGATAGACTGTTAATCATTGTGTCTATATTTATACCTGCTGCTAAACCAACCGAAACTGCTGCAAGTACATTATAAACATTAAAAATACCAATCAATTTCGTCGTAACTTGCCTGTTTCCTTTCGGTGTTATTAAATGGAAAGTTGTCCCTTGACCTGTAAAATTTACATTCTCTGCACGAACATCACAGGCATTTTTCATTCCGTATGTAATGATGTGGGCAGAGGTCATTTTCATATATTCTTCTGTCGTTGAATCGTCCGCATTTAATACTGCATACTTTTTTCTGTTTTCATAGTAGGTATTACCAAGTTGAGAAAACAATAAACTTTTTGCTTTCTTATATTCTTCCATCGTTTTATGGTAATCCAAATGATCTTGTGTCAAATTTGTAAATACAGCAATATCAAAATCACAGCCCCGAGCCCGACCTTGAACTAATGCATGAGAAGAGACTTCCATACTGACCGCTTCCACATGTTCATTCAACATTTGTCGAAATGTTTTCTGCAATGTCAAACTGTCCGGGGTTGTATTTTTCGTTTCGGTCGTCTTGTTTCCAAATTTCGAATACAGAGTGCCAATGAGCCCGGTTTTTTTATTGGCTGCACGAAATATATGATCAACTAAATGACTGACAGATGTTTTCCCGTTCGTTCCTGTTATCCCGACGAGAAATAGTTCATGAGTAGGATGTTGATAAAAAGCATCGGCTAAAATCGCCATTGCTCTATTTGTATCGGGAACAATAATATTTGGTACATTCACCGCTAATTTCCGATTTGAAAGAATGGCAACCGCACCTTTTTCAATAGCTTCGTGAGCAAACTCGTGTCCATCAAATCTTGATCCTTCAATGCAAATAAATAAGGTCCCTTCTTTCACTTTTCTCGTATCTTGTTCGATAGCTAAAATGTCTGGATTATCTTCACCATTCATCTGTTTTACAAATGGCAGATGAGTTAATAATGTATGTAATTTCATTAAAACATCTCCTTCTAAGTAGAAAACATTATTTCCTATTAAAAGCAATTGCTTGAACTGTAAAAATACCATCATTCATTTTACATGAATCTGTTCTCTTTTTCTACGTCTCTTTTTAAAACAAGAGAAATCTTTAGAAACAAAAATTTATGATTATCCATCATAACCATTGTACTTTCAATATATTCTATTTATGTTGGCCTTAGTTATTTTTATTCTTAAAATTTTTGCTAACAAACAACTGAGCTTCACTGTTGGAAAATTTATCCTTACGTATGAAAAAAGACGTTCTTTTAGCAAGAGCGTCTTTTTTCTGTCTCATTCATCTATTTTATTCCAAATATATTCTTATAGTCGAGCCTTCTTCTACTTTTGTACCGGGATCCGGAGCCTGTTTCACAATTTTATCACCTTCACCGCTAATATCAAGTTTCAAATTGAACAGTTGATTAACAATTTCGTTCTTTTCCAAGCCAACTAAATTAGGGACTTCGATCATCGGTGTATCTAGCCAAGTTACTTTCTTTTCCAACTGATTTTTCCTTTGCTCTACACCGAGCACACGCATGCTATCTTCAATAATATTGCCGACGATGGGAGCGGCTACCTGACCGCCAAATTGGATAGCATTTTTTGGATTATCCACGGCTACATAAACGACGATTTGCGGATCATCCGCCGGTGCAAAACCAATAAAAGAGAGAATATAATTATTTTCTAAATATCGACCACCTTGTGCCTTCTGTGCAGTACCGGTCTTCCCGCCAACTCGGTACCCTTCAATAAATGCTTTTTTCCCGCTTCCTTGTGCAACAACGCTTTCCAATGCATAGCGAATCTGCTCGGAAGTCTTTTCGGAAATGACTTTTCTTTTTGCCACCGGGCTTTTCTTCATGACAACCTCATTGGTTTGCGAATCAACCAATTGTTTTGCCACATACGGCTGATATAAAGTACCTCCGTTTATCGCCGCTGAGACAGCAGCAACTTGCTGAATAGGCGTAACGGAAACCCCTTGTCCAAATGCCGTGGTTGCTAATTCAACAGGACCAACTTTATCCAAAGGAAACAGAATTCCCGTACCTTCTCCCTCTAGGTCGATACCGGTTTTTTGTCCGAACCCGAAATTATGGATATATTTAAACAAAGTATCCTTTCCTAATCGTTGACCCATTTCAATAAATCCCGGGTTGCAAGAGTTTTGAACAACCTCTAAAAAGGTTTGAGAGCCATGCCCGCCCCTTTTCCAACAATGCAGTTGCGTACCTCCGACTTCCACATGTCCTGAATCGTAAAACCGATCCTTCTCAAGATTGACTTTTCCTTCTTCCAGTGCGGCAGCAAGCGTAATTATTTTGAAGGTAGAACCCGGTTCGTAAGTACTCCAAATCGGAATATTTCGATTATATATTTCCGGGGCAACGTTTTGAAAATCGGATGGATCAAAATTCGGTCTGGATGCCATACCTAAAATCTCACCATTATTTGGATTCATCGCAATGGCAAGGAGTCCATCAGGATTATATTTTGCCTCGGCATTATCCAATTCCCGCTCCATAATCGTCTGGATTTGTGAATCAATTGTGAGAACAAGATTATATCCATTGACAGGTTCTTGAAATTCATCAGGCATATTTTTCATCCGTTCGCCCTTTGCTGTTGAATAAAACTGCACAGAGCCTTTTGCACCGGATAATTCTTTATCATAAGAAAGTTCCAATCCTGTTAATCCTTGATTGTCTATTCCTGTAAAACCAAGCACATGAGATAAATAGTCGCCAAAAGGATAGTATCGTTTTGAATCTTCCGCTATATAGACCCCGGGTAAATTTAAGTTTTCGACTTCTTTCGCTTTTTCATTGGTAATTTTTCGCCCGGATTTTAATCGTTCCATACTTGATTTTTTTGTGATTTGCTGATAAACATCCTGTACATTTGCGTTTAGAATATTTGCCAATTTTTCCGCAGTGTCAGCCGGGTTTTTGATTTGCCTCGGTACTACATAAACCGTCGGAGCACTTATATTTGTGGCAAGGGCAACTCCATTTCGATCAACGATTTCCCCACGTTTTGGTTCGAACGGGATTTCCCGGTTCCAAGAGTTTTTCGCCCGCTCTGTTAACATATCACTTAAAGCAAATTGAATAAACCCAAGTCGGAAGATTAAAACAAGAAAAACAAAAAATCCAGCAAGAAGGACAAATGCCAGCCGTTTTCTTACCGTCACATGAGATACTCTGCGCAAATAAAACAAACCTCCTTTCAAGGCCTGTTTTATTTATATGCATGTCCAATCTACAATAGAACAATTGGAACAATGAGCTAGGGGTTAATTTCAAAAAGAAAAGGATTGTCCGAGTTTGCATCTGCAAATTGAACAATCCCTATCTTGTATTTTATTCATCTGTTTGATTTGTCTCTTCCCCGCTGTTATTAACTGCCGGCTGTAATGTGATTTGTAAATTACTCTCTTTTGTAATAACCGTATCGGGATCAAGATTTTGTGATGTTACAAACCCATTCCCTTCAAAAGAAAACTGCATATTTGTTGCATGAACAAGTTTCATCACATCACTCAACGACCAATTATGAATATCCGGCATCTTCCACTGTCCATCCGTAACAACAATAATGCGCTCACCGTTCAACAATTTTGTCCCGACACCCGGATATATCTTTTGGACGTTGGCACCATCACCGAGGACAACCGGTACCAAACCAAGCGACGACAATTTTGCTACGACCTCGCCTGTATTTTTCGATGAATAGTCCGGAACATTTATTACTTTTGCTTTTTCTACTGACTCATCTGGTTTGATTCTTAAATATTGTAAACTATTTTTCATAACCGGATTAAATATTTTCGATACCGGTTCAGATCCACTTTCAAAACTTTCATCGTCCAAGTTAGGTTGTTGAACAAGGACATAGACGATCAACTCCGGATTATCAGCCGGTGCAAATCCGATAAAAGAAAATAAATAGTTATCCCAACCGGTTAAATAGCCTTTTTCTTTTTCGTAAATTTGCGCAGTCCCTGTTTTTCCGGCAACACGATAACCATCAATACGAAAACCTTTCCCTGTACCGATATCGCTCGTTACCGTAGACTCTAGGACATCAATCACTTGTTTGGCTGTATCAGCAGAAATCGGCGTACCGACTTCACCCATATTCGATCCTTTTACGGTTTTCCCGTTGTTATCCACTATTTTCTCTACTAAATAGGGACGCATCATTTTCCCTTCATTAGTAATAGCGGTCATCGCTTGAATCATTTGTAGGGCGGTCACACTGGTAGCTTGCCCATAGGCAGTTGAATAGCGGTCACGTTCCCATTGATATTGAATTGTTCCAGTTGCTTCACTGGGCAATTCAATTCCGGTTGTTTGTCCAAATTTAAATTTATCCAAATAATTTCTGAACGTATCTGTTCCCATTTTTTTAACAAGATTCGCAACTGCAACGTTTGATGAACGCTGAATCCC
This sequence comes from Caldibacillus thermoamylovorans, assembly GCF_000751775.1. Classification (GTDB taxonomy): domain Bacteria; phylum Bacillota; class Bacilli; order Bacillales; family Caldibacillaceae; genus Caldifermentibacillus; species Caldifermentibacillus hisashii. The sequence continues at coordinate 16,843 of NZ_CCRF01000045.1, read as the reverse complement.
TTCTAAGTACGAAATTGGTCCCCAGCCTACTTTATTATGGTCATGAATGGCCGGTGCCCCTTCTACGGAAAATGAACCGGATTGATAGGCCTCATTCGGATTCCATACCCCTTCCTCAATGCTTGATGCCAGTGTAACTACTTTCATCGTTGATCCGGGTTCATAGGCATTTTCCACAATTACGTTATGCCAATTATTTTCAACACCTTCTCTCGTGTTCGGATCAAATGTCGGTCGTTGTGACATGGCAAGTATTGCTCCGGTTTTAGCATCGGCAACAATTCCCATTATATTTTTTGGATTATATTCCGTTTGTACATCATTCATCGCGTCTTCCAAAAACGTTTGAATTTTTTTGTCTATCGTTACATATACTGTGTCACCATTTTTAGGTTCAGTTATTTTCGTTGCAGCTGAAGGTAATATATATCCCCAACTGTCACTTTTGTAAGTAATCTTCCCGTCTTTACCTTGTAAATACTCATCTAAACTTTTTTCCAAGCCCATTTGTCCAACCAATGTTTTGCTACCATTCTTGTTATTTTGATAATTGGTAAATCCGAGTAGATGGGAAGCAAAATCTCCATTTGGATAAGCTCGTTTTGACTCGCGAATAAAAGTAATACCGGGAAGTTTTAATGCTTCAATTTTCGATTTTACTTCATTGGTTAAGTTTTTTCCGGCTGCACCAAATTCCACTTGAAACAGGTCTTTTGTCAACTGTTTATATATTTCCGATTCTTCCATTGGAATATATTTTGCCAATTCCTTTGCCGTTTTTTCCGGATCAACGACATGATTCGGCGTTTTTGCGTTATCCGGAGTAACGGAAGGGTCTAAAATTGCGACCAATTTATAAGTAATCGTATCAGTTGCCAACGGTTCTCCGGTTCGATCCACAATATCACCGCGGGAAGCTTGTAAAGTTCTTTGCTTTGTATATTTTTCCTCAGCATACACCTTTAACGATTTCCCTTCAACTTGTCCGGTCAGTTGAATAACAAAAAATCTGTATGTTAAAGAAAATAACAGAAAACTAAATCCAATAAATAATACTAGTCCTCTTTTATTCATACTAGGTCTTTTTTTCATTTCCCCGGAACAACCTTTACGTTATCTGCATTATTTTTTAAGCCTTGTTCCTTTGCTTCTTGCATAACCCTCTTATAATTGCTGTACTCATTCATTTGAGCCTTCAAATCTTCCGTTACTTTTTCCTGTTTTTCAATCGTCGCTTCTACCTGCTGAATTTCTTTATTTACTTGATAAATATGTGCTTGGTTTGACACGATTTTTACAGAAAAAAAACAAACGACAGTTGCAAAAAGTATGTACAATACTTTCTCGCCTTTTGTGAACAGGTTTTTTTTCACTTTCGGTTTTGCTAATGTTTTTGGTTGTTGAATTTCTACCGATTGATATTTTTTCGCCAAATTACTCATAGGTACGCCTCCTAATCAGTCTTTTATTTTTTCAGCAATTCTCAGTTTTGCCGAACGTGCTCGATTATTTCGAATAAGTTCTTCTTCAGACGGTACGATTGGTTTTCGCGTTATCACTTTTAAAACAGGTTGATATTCATCGGGAATTATAGGTAATCCGGATGGCAAATCCGGTATCGTTGCATATTTTTTAAAAATAGTTTTGGTTATGCGGTCTTCCAAAGAGTGAAAAGTGATGACTGCCGTTCTGCCGCCGACTTTTAAAAGCTCAATACTTTGCTCCAGTGATTTTTCAAAACTATTTAATTCATCATTCACGGCAATCCGAATCGCTTGAAAAATCCGTTTGGCCGGATGTCCACCCTTCCTTCTTGCCGGAAGAGGTATCGATTCCTTGATAATTTCCACAAGTTGTCCCGTTGTTTCAATCGTCTGTTTTTCACGGAAACGTTCAATATTTCGGGCAATTTGCTTGGAAAACTTCTCTTCTCCATATTTAAAAAAAATTTTTACCAGTTTTTCGTAAGGCCATTCATTCACAACTTCTTTTGCAGAAATGGGGGAATGTTGATCCATCCGCATATCTAAAAGTGCATCATGATGGTAGCTAAATCCACGGTCGGGTTCGTCTAATTGCGGTGATGATACGCCGAGATCATATAAAATACCATCCACTTGAAACACATTTCGAATATGTAATTCCTCTTTTAAATGAGCAAAATTTCGGTGAATAATTTCTAATCGATTCCCATAGATAGCAAGTTTCTTTTTCGCATTTTCAACAGCTGTCAGATCCTGGTCAAAAGCGTAAACTTTGCCCTTTTCTGATAATCGTTTTAAAATTTCTTCCGTATGCCCGGCACCGCCAAGTGTACAATCGACATAGATTCCGTCCGGCTTAATATTTAGACCCTCAACAGCTTCTCGTAAAAGGACTGTCGTATGTTGAAACATGATGTCTCCTACCTTCCTGTTTTAGGACATATGTTTTTTTCCTAACCTTCATTATGTTTGGCAGACACAATAGCATTTACATATTGTTCCCATTTATAAATCAATATCAATCAAATTCTCTGCAATGTCTGCAAAAGATTCCTCTGATTGATTAAAATATTCTTCCCAAATATGTTGGTTCCAAATTTCAATTCGGTTGGATACACCAATTACCACGCATTCTTTTTCAATTTTTCCATATTGGAGTAATGGAGTGGGGATATTCACCCGACCTTGTTTATCAATCTCACATTCCGTGGCACCGGAGAAGAAAAAGCGGGCAAATGCACGTGCATCTTTCTTTGTCATAGGGAGGGATTTAATTTTTTCCTCGATTACTTTCCATTCGGTCATGGGGTACCCGAAAATACATTGATCAAGGCCACGTGTCAATACAAAAACTTCACCGAGATATTCCCGGAATTTTGCCGGAACGATTAATCTACCTTTTGTATCAACATTATGGCGATATTCCCCCATGAACATATCTATCCCTCCACTTCATACCACCAATTTACCACATTCCCCCACTTTCTTCCACTCTTTTTTTAATTCGCCAGTAAATTGTAAAATCCTTTTATAAAACAAAAAAACTACCTAAAATATTTAGGCAGTTTTTTAAGCTATAATTTTACAAGATAATGGTTTCCGTTACAGGTAAACGGCAATTCCAGTAAACGATCGATGAAATCCAGCCCGTGTTGATTTAAAAAGTAAAAAACATTCCAACATCGTTCTTGTAATCCGTCAAAAGGATGGAGAAACTCATTAATTCTATCAAACTTTGCTAATAACAATTCATGCTTTTTTATTATCGTTTCATCGGTTTTATTTTTTAAAAATTCCAATTGAGAGAGAACAAACTGAGCATTTTTTTGAATGATTTTTTCTAACCCTTTATCATACGTAATGATGGTATTTGCCAGCTTGTCGTATTGTTCTCGAATGACTTGTCTTGAAATTTCTAATTGTGTCTCAATCTGGTTATTTTGTAAAGACTTAAATGTTTTTTGTTTTTCCGGTTCCGTTCCATTCAATAAAATATTTTTTATTGAAAGATGTAAATCATTTATATCACTTTCAATATTTCTTTCTAAAAAGGAAATATTGATTCTTGGAAAAACCGGTGGAATTTTAAGTCCAAAAAGCTCAAAACATGATTTTAGTTCCGCCCAATAGGCAATTTCGCCGGGTCCGGCAACAAACGCAATTGTCGGAAATAGAAATTCTTGCATGATCGGCCTCGTCACAACATTATTGCTGAATTTTTCCGGATTTTCTCGGGCCGCTTTAACCAAATCGCTTTTTGTAAAAGCAATATTTCTCCCGATAATCAGATTTTTCCCCGGGTCATATTGTAATAATGTTCGTTCTTCCCTTTCTTCATGAAACAGCTGCAGACTGGACGATTTTGTCTCAATCGTTTTACTGAACCCTTGAGCCAATAATTCTTCTTGTTTGGACAGAAGGCGATCCGTTATTTGTTCACCATATTCAATCATAAGTTGGAAATAGGTACTTTCGATTTTTCTTAAATCAGGATGTGCCGAATCAATGAGTAAAAGTCCATAATTTTTAAATAGTTCATTCACAATACTTACAAAAAACTCCGTGTATGTATGAGATTTGGACAAGCAACCGTATAAAAATTGTAATATCCCTTTCGTATGTTCGGTTTCTCCAAAAGACGCGATAATCTTTTTATACCAAGATTCCATTTGATCTTTATCGAATTCAATCCGGGATATCATTCGTTTCTCACTTGGTAATTTTTGCGGAAATATTGATTTAACGAGACGCTGCTTTTCCAGTTTAAATACATGATTTACTTCCTGAATATCATGGTCTTCACCGGCAACCCAAAATACCGGGACAACCGGTTGTTGAAGAAATGTTTCTTGTTGTTTTGCCAATAAAACGATAGAAATCATTTTATGAATAGAATACAATGGACCCGTTAATAGACCTGCCTGTTGACCGCCGATAACAACAACACTGTTTTCGTTTTCTAATTTTTGTAAATTGCTCTCAATTTGTTTTGTCATTGAGAATTTACTCATATATTCTCGGATATGATTGGCTAATGCCTTACGCGGAAAAGTTCGCTCCGTTAATTCATTATATCTTTTGACCAGGTCATCTTTGTTCCGAAAAGAATAGTGAAAAAACGAGTGGTCTCCAAAATGAACGTATCGATGAACCAGCTTGTTTTTTATGTCAAGTTGCAGTTGAAGCAATTCCATATGTCAATCTCCTTTCCTTTCAATCATTCGTTGTTTCTACTGACCCAGTAAAAAAAAAGCACTGGTGATTATTCCATACATCATTAAGCAAACATAAAGGAGAAAGAAACTTAAAAACATTAATCGCCAAAAGCCGCGAAAAATTTTTGTAAGATCAAATCTGCTCTTTTCTTTCCAATAAATCCAACTAAATAACATGAAACATAATATCATAAAAACAATAAGGGGGAAAAACAATGAACGATCCCAAATAATTATAGCAAGAAAATAAACAGACAGGATAAAGAAAACTCGGCGACTGCCGAGCCTTCAGGCGTTGGCAGAGCCGCAAGAGCACTTATACTTAATTCTTAAAATTTCCCTCTACGTCGAAATCGCTTCTTTGCTGGAAATTTATACATTCTTAACGTATAAAAAAGATCGTTGAAATATCAGCTGCCTGTTGAAAAGCTGTTTTTCTCCGTTTTCTCAATAAGAGTAAGATACTGAGTACAACAATAAATAATAAAGCGGGCAATAATATAAATACAGAAATGATCGTTGAAAGAAGGGAAGCCAATTGATTTTACCTCTCCATTCCTTTTATACTATGATATAAAAATTGTAAAACAGGAACCTTTAAGTCTTTTGTTTCTGCCATATTGAGAAGCCCGCCTATAATACCGTCAATTTCTGTTTGACGATGGTTTAGAATATCTTTTAACATCGATGATTGATTACTCGCTGTGTTCTCACAAATCGTTTTAATCCGCATAAATACCTTTTCACGGTCGGATATATCTAAAATCTTGACCACTTCATCAAGGACAAGATGAACTAAGTGAAGATAATGGCTGTTTAACATTAATTCTCCGTTTTTTGCTTTTAGTATGGCCGTCAGTGGATTTATTACGGCATTGACAATCAATTTTCCAAACACCATTTCCAGATAATCTTTTTCAAAAATAAAAGGGAAGGGAATCGTATTAAGCTTGTGAATAATAGGTCCAACAAACTGTTCATTGCCACGGAATATCGCCAGTCTTGTAAGTCCCTCCCCGGTGTGATGAACATAATTGGTCTTCTCTTTTAGTGCACCATGTTCGACGACCCCTACGATAATAGTCTCATGTGAGAGATTTTCAATAAACTTCAAATGAGCTACTCCATTTTGAATAAAAATTAGCGGGGTTTGAGAAGGAATATGATGGAATACCCTTTCGATTTGTTCCAGTTGGTATTGTTTGACAGCAATAATGAAAAGATCTTCAGCTGAAATTTCATCTGATGGTTGCGCTTTTATTGTGAAATTATCTACAGTTCCATGGTGTTTCAAATAAATTCCATATTTATTAATTAGTCGCACCTGTTCATTTGTTCTGCAATACAGTGTCACTTGATTGCTTTTACTTAAATAACAGGCAAAAAGCAGCCCGATTGCACCGCCACCGATAATCCCGATCCGCATAAAACCGCCACCTATCTTATATTCTAGATTCATATTAACAGAAACTGCCACAGGTGACACGAAAAAAACATAAAAATAAAGATATTAAAAATAGTCATACCATCTATAAACAGTCACATATGCCTTTTAATTTAATTCGCAAAAGTCTCTGCCAAAGGGCATGAAATATATTAAGGTCTTTTCAAAATTTAAATTTTGTAAGCGATAACACTTTTTGCTTCGAATTTATTGATTTATTATTATATAATAATTTATAAAGAAATATTTTACAAACAAAGGGGGAATTAATCATGTATCAAGTGGAGCGTTTAAAGATAAATTTCAAAACAGTGGAGGAATTTAAAGTATTCAAGGAATACGGTCTTCAGCAACTATCGATGTTTGAAGATCTTCAAGCAAATATGATCGAAAATAACTGTGAGTCACCTTTTTATGGTATTTATTATGGCAATAAACTTGTAGCCCGAATGAGCCTGTATAAACGATGTGAGAAAAATAATCAGTATTTTGGTTCGGATCAAGAATATATAGAGCTGGCTAAAATTGAAGTATTACCGGAGTATCAAAGGAAAGGGCTCGGATCAACTCTCGTTTCCTACGCCAAAAGTCTTGGACTGCCAATAAAAACAATTGCCAGGATAAAATCAAAAAATTTCTGGGAAAAACATGGTTTTTTTCCGGTCTCCTACAAAATAGAAGGCGAATCTAACAGTACGCTAATGATTTGGCTTCCAAACGGCGAAACAGGGGAATTCGCCAAAATTAGTTAAATGTTTTCTTCGGTTCATTAACTTGGAATCCAAAAGGAATGGAAGGGATTTCCCCTTCCGTATTATTTATCTTTTATCATATCAATGTTTCCGTTTATGTCCATTTGGAATTTCATTTTTTCCTCTTGGTTTTCATCCTTTAAAGCCAGTTTCCTTGCTTTTTCCATGATTGATAATAATGCTAAGTAATCATCTTTCAGTGAATTAATTTCCTTCTTCATCTTTTCATTTTCTTCCTGTGTAGCTTTTAGTTTCTTCCTTAAATCATCTCGTTCTTCCTTATACTTCTTTAATTCATCTACAGATGTATCAAATTGTATCTCTTTTTCTTTTAATCGTTGTAAAAATGAAATGACTTGCTCAATCGAGAATATCCCGTTTAATTCAGCTTCATTGCCTTTTATTTTTTTCTCACCATCCACTTGATGTGAATCAAAAACATCCTGACTCTTTTTCTTTAGTTCTTTCCTCTGACGTTTTGCGAGTTCAATTCCCGTTTTATATTGTTTCCTTACTGAAGAATTCCAGCGAAAACCACAGGCAGCCGCAGTTCTGCTCAATTTTTTTCCGACTTCTTCAAAAGCTTTTAATTGTGTGCTACCTTCCCTTATATGGCGTAATACAACTTCCGCTAAAAGTAAATCTTCATCTTTTGTCCATGCATCTTGACGAACAGTTGTCATCTTTTACCCTCCTCGTGTATCAGAAATATAAAATTACATATTTTTGTAATAATATATGCACATAGTAGAAACGATAGACTTCTTAATTATTCTATTAAGCAGGTCCAAACGGAGGGAAATTTCCACACGAGGTATTTTGGTAAAAAAAAAGAAGCTACATAAATATGCAACTTCTTTCTTTAGGCTTAAACGTCGATAACTTCTTTCCCTTTATAAGTTCCGCATTTTGGGCAAACATGGTGAGCTTTTTTCATTTCACCACAATTTGGGCATTCTACCATACCCGGAACTTGTAGTTTATAATGTGTCCGGCGCAGACGTTTTCTTGTTTTTGAAGTTTTTCTAAATGGTACAGCCATATTTACACCTCCTTAAAAGGATGAATTCATTTGTTTGAGTTTTTTTGATTAAATAATTTTGCCAATTCTGCGAAACGGGGATCTATTTTTTCCTGTTTCTCCTGATCAGCTTCCTGAATAAATTCCCAATCTCTTCCAGAACTGAATAACGAAGAAACATCTTCCTCTTCATTATATACTTGCATGGGAATTTCAACTAAAATTAATTCTTCAATTACGGGCGTTAAATCGATCATTTCCCCATGGATAATATGCAAATTTAACTCGGAATCTTCATTGTATTCAGCTGTTTCGTACATAAAGATTTCCGTACTTTGAATATCAATAGGGAATTGGACATCTTCAAGTGTACGGGTACTCGGCAAAACCAATTCACCTTTAATATGTAAGTGAAAAGTGACTTTTTTTGAATCAATTTCCGCAGTACCAAACACTTGAATGGGTGAAATGGTACGAATTTGTGGATCTCTGTTTTTTAAAGATTCCAGATTCACCATTTCATTAAATGTTAACCCTTTATTTCGGAATTTTTGTAATTGCATCATTGACCACTTCAATACGATCACCCCAAGGCAACAAAGGTTATTATAGCCTGCAAAAAAACATTTGTCAATATTTTTTCTTTACAGTCTTGCATTGAATCCGGATATTATTGATAATAAATATAAGTGTATCATGACACCGGTTTTTTCATCTAGTTTCTGCATTTAAAACAATTTTGATACATAAGAATAGCAGGATGTCCGAAGCCAGACAATAAAATAAAACCAATTTATACACTTTATGCTGTCAAAAAATGAACAATACATAAAAAGGAGGACATATGATCAGTGCAGGAATTATCGTGGAATATAATCCTTTCCACAACGGACATTTATACCACTTACAACAAACACGAAAGAAAACAAATGCTGATGTCGTTATCGCCGTAATGAGCGGACAATTTTTACAGCGGGGGGAACCTGCTCTTGTATCAAAATGGGCACGTACGAATATGGCTTTAAAAGCCGGCGTGGACTTAGTGATTGAACTTCCCTATACTTTTTGTACACAAAAAGCCGAAAAATTTGCTGAAGGAGCTGTTTATCTCTTAACAAGTTTGCAAGCTGATTTTATTTGTTTCGGCAGTGAATCGGGCAATATTGATACGTTTACAAATACGATTAATTTTATATCAAATCATGAATCAGATTATAATCGATTCATTAGACAATTCATGAACGAAGGAGTAAGTTATCCAAAAGCAGCTTCACTTGCTTTTCAACAGTTAGCACCATCCCGGGACTTACTGGATTTATCGAAACCAAATAATATATTAGGTTATCACTATGTAAAAGCTTTACAAGAGATCGGAAGTAAAACCGTCCCCATGACCATTGAACGAATTCATGCAGGTTACCATGATCAACAGTTGTCATCGGTAAAAATATCCAGTGCAACTAGTATTCGAAAAACATTGGCTGAAAACAGAACACTTGACCACATTCAAAGTCATATTCCTGACACAACTTACCAAGAATTATCAGCCTTTTACAAAAAATATAACACCTTTGCCTTCTGGGAAAATTTTTGGCCATTTCTAAAATATCGGTTTTCTCATAGTGAGCCGAATGAATTAAAAGACATTTATGAAGTCGAAGAAGGGATGGAATATCGCCTTATTCGTTTTGCACAGGAGGCAACCAGTTTTAAAGATTTTATGGAAAAGATTAAAACGAAGCGTTACACTTGGACAAGACTACAAAGGGCTTGTGTCCATATTTTAACAAATACGAAAAAGGAAAAAATGAGAAACAAGTTTCCTGAATATATACGAGTGCTCGGCTTTAATCAACTGGGGAGACAATATTTAAAAGAAAAAAAAGAAAGGATATCGCTCCCGATTATTTCAAACCTTTCACAGGCTGAGCGAAAAGCGGTCCAACTTGACATAAAGATAAGTCAAACTTATTCCTTTGCTTTTGGTAACAACGGTCAAAAAATTATTGAAGAAGAGAAAAAACAATTCCCGATTATTGTTGAATAGCTTTCAAGAACAGGAGGGATGGTAAGCCCCATCCCTGTAAAAATCCGATATAAAACTTAAACTTGGATTGAATGGTCCACATTATTTTTTTGCTTCAAGTTTTTCTAAATACGCTAAGGCATCGTCAATTGTATCAACGGGAACGATTTTCATTTTTGTATCGATGTCTTTGGCTGTTTTTTTCGCCATTTCATAATTTGAATTTTTAGCCCCGTTTTCATTTGGCGCAAAAAAGATCTCCGCTCCCTCCCGATCAGCAGCAACAATTTTTTGCTCAATGCCGCCAATCGGACCCACTGTTCCATCCGAAGAAATCATTCCTGTGCCGGCAATACGGTAACCTTTTGTAATATCTTCTTTCACTAATTGATTATAGATCTCCAGCGAAAACATTAAACCAGCAGATGGTCCCCCAATCTGTTCCGTATTTATTTTTACTTCGGGGTTTGTTTTTACATTTTTGTCTTCCACTAAGACAATTCCTATGCCAGGTTTCTTTGTTTCCGACAATTCTGCAATTGCAACGGTTCTCGTTAATTTTTCACCATTCCGAAAAAAAGTGACGGAAATATCATCACCAACTTGTTTTCCTTGTATATAATTTGTAAATCCTGTAGATGAATCGAAATTTTGTTGGTCAATGGCAACAATTCGATCACCCGGTTTCAAAATTCCATCAGCAGGCATCCCCTCTTGTACACTTAAAACATAAATACCGTTCATGGTGACATTGACTTCTTTTCCCGCCTTCTGAAAAGCGACTTGCAATGCGTTTTCTTGTGAATTTTCCATATAATAGGATTGACGGACTTGATATTCTTCATCTGTCTCGTTCTCTAAACGGATGGCATTTTTTGGTTCCAACGAATAATACTTTTTCATCTTTGCCATTACGTAGGAAATGACGTTTGCTTCCCCCATACGAACGGTTGTTAGCATAAACTCCCCTTCTTCATCATATCCACCTTGAACATCGATAATTTCATCGAGAACTTGTGCCATCCCCGGACGTATTACATAGTATGGTAAAGGATAAAAATTTATAAATAAAATAATGATTAGTAAAATGAATAGACTGATTTTCTTAGTTTTTTTATTCACTCGTATGACTCCTCCCACATACCAATCATCTGCTTGATTTTCGGTATTACTTTTTCTGTTGCTTCCTCCCCTTTTAAGATCAATTCATCAATATCACTAAATGCATAAGAACTGTATTTTTCAACAGGCGGACGAATGTAAATATCCGATTGTAGCGCACGAGCTTCAGCCAATTCAACTTGCATAATATCGATGCTTTGTAAAATAACGTCATAAATGGTTATAATTTCCGCATTTTTTTTTAAACCTGCTACATCAACGGCAATGACCAGATCTGCTCCCATTTCTTTTACAACCGAAACCGGAACCCGGTCACTTACCCCGCCGTCAACTAAAAGACGTCCTTGGTACGTTTCTGGGATAAAAATACCAGGAATGGAAATACTTGCACGAACTGCTTCCGCAACATCGCCGGTTCTAAATATAACCTTCTCCCCGGTATGGAGGTCAGTTGCAATAATGGCAAGGGGTAAATTTAAGTCTTCAATACGTTTTTGATAAGTAAACACGCGGATGAATTCCTTTATTCGATTTCCTGCAATAAAACCTAGTTTTGGTATTGTAAAGTCAATAAAATATTTTCGCTTAAATTTTTGAGAAACACGTACCATTGTATCGATATTTTGTCCTGATGCATAAAATGCCGCTACCAATGAACCAATGCTGCTCCCGGCAATCATCGAAATCGGAATGTTTTCCCTCTCCAATACCTTCAAGACGCCAATATGGGCAAGACCCCTGGCACCGCCCGATCCTAATGCCAGACCGATTTTCGGCTCTGCCATCTTTCATCCCCCAATTTTTCTATTAAGAATTTGTATAAACAACATATTATGAGTTATTCACCTACTATAGAACAATAATTAGGGAAAAAACCAACCCGGTACAAAGCAAAAATTTTATTCTTTTTTTCCTCAGTTATTCATACATTATTGGAGTAAGGATGGACAGGCAACAAATTCAATTTTATTCATTCATTTTATCACAAAATTTATGTTTATAAGGAGAATTTTTCGACCTAATAATTTTTGTATATAAACTTTTGCTATTCATAAAGAAACTAAGTTGCCCGCTTTATACTCAAGGAGGGAAACTAATGAATCGTTCAAGACTAAAGACATTACTTTTCGCTTCCTCCGCCATTTTTTTAGCCGTTGCACTTATTTCTCATCCAAAAGAATCTTTAAAAGCATCCATAAAGGGATTACACACTTGGTGGGAAGTCGTTTTTCCTTCCCTCTTGCCATTTTTCATAATTGCTGAATTATTAATTGGATTTGGTGTAGTGAAATTTTTGGGCGTACTGTTAGAGCCCTTTATGAGACCGATTTTTCGCGTTCCGGGCATTGGGGGGTTTGTTTGGGCGATGGGAATGGCTTCCGGAAATCCTGCTGGAGCCAAATTTACGGTACGTTTGAGAAATGAGGGCAATATTACCCAAATTGAAGCAGAAAGATTGGTTGCATTTACCAGTTGTGCAAATCCCCTGTTTATTTTTGGTGCAGTGGCGGTTGGTTTTTTCCAAAATCCGTATCTTGGCATTATTTTTGCCATTTCTCATTATGCCGCAAATATTTTCGTCGGGTTGGTCATGCGCTATTACGGGATAGGAGACAAAACGAGGAATAAGGAAGAAAAAACCTTCTTTTCTTTGAAAAATGCATTCCAATCTATGCATGAAACAAGATTAAAAGATAATAGACCTTTTGGCACATTATTAGGAGATGCAGTAACGTCTTCCATACAAACCTTATTAATGATCGGCGGTTTTATTATTTTATTTTCGGTAATTAATACATTATTGTCATTAACAAATATTACTGATGTTCTTGCAACAATTATTAAAATATTGTTTGTAATCCTTCATTTACCTGAAGCATTCAGTATACCATTTATTTCCGGATTATTTGAGATGACAATCGGCAGTCAATTAATTAGCGAAGTAAAAAATGCCCAGCTACTGCAACAAGCGATTGTCGTCAGTTTCCTGCTTGCATTCGGTGGATTTAGTATTCAAGCACAAGTAGCCAGTCTATTATCCCAAAGTGACATTCGTTTTTCTCCTTTTTTATTTGCCAGACTTTTGCAAGGTATATTTGCTTCTTTAATTACGTTCATTATTTGGAAACCGGTATATGAGAATGGTTTAACAGGACAAAATAATTCAATGCCGGTATTTTTAAATTTCGACAACGATGTATATTTACATATTTTACAATTTTTTACGGAATACGGACCCATAATCACAATTGCCTCGTTATTTATTTATGTAGTCATTTACGGAAGAAGAGCATTCAGGTAACATTCCATAACTTACGTACTCGGACGACCCAATAATGCGTTTTCCTAACCGGAAAAGCTTTATTAAAAAAGAAACTTCAACAGGGTATTTATATATTTCGACCCAACTTGAAGTTTCTTATCTGATTATTTTTTTGAAAATTTATGTTTAAGTGCTTTATTGACTACTGGTGGGACGAGATCGGACACATCACCACCATATTTTGCCACTTCTTTTACGATACTGGAACTCAAAAAGGAATAACTATTATCAGTCATAATAAAAAATGTATCAATATCCCGATCCAATTTTCGGTTCATCGAGGTAATTCTCATTTCATATTCAAAATCAGTTACGGCTCTTAATCCACGGAGAATTACTTTCGCATTAACACTTCTGGCATAGTCTATTAAAAGTCCGTTAAAGGAATCAACGATAATATTAGGAATATCTTTCGTTGATTCTCGAATCAGTTCAAGTCTTTCATCGATTGTGAATAAAGTGGATGTTTTTTCAGAGTTATTTAATACACAAACATACATTTTGTCAAATATAAATGATCCCCTGGTAATAATATCAATATGTCCGTTTGTAATCGGGTCAAAACTACCCGGGCAAACTGCAATTCGTTCCATTAATTCTCCTCCTCAACATCTTTCCTGTGGTAGAGCGAAATACTGATCGTACCGTATTGTTCTTCTTTATTTTTTTCGAGCAAATGTACAGTAGCCGGGAGTTCCCGCTCTTTTCGATGCTCACATACAACAACACCGTTTTTTTCTAAAAGCTCGTGTTTACTGATTATCTCCAATATTGCAAGATATCCATCGCTATGATAGGGCGGATCCAGCCAGATTACTTTAAACTGAATATTCCGCTGGATAATTGCTTTCAAAGCTCTTTTCCAATCGATTTTATAAACTTCTGCATTTGCTTGGAAACCACAAAGATCAATATTCTTTTTGATGGTTTGGATTGCTTTCGGATCACGGTCAACAAAAATGACTTTACTTAACCCTCTGCTAATTCCTTCTATCCCCAACCCGCCACTACCGGCAAATAAATCAAGTCCATATCCTTGTTGAAAATATGGTCCAATCATATTAAAAACGGATTCTTTCACTTTATCGGTCGTCGGTCTCGTTGACTCACCGGGGACCGCCTTTAACATTCTTCCCTTCTGTCTGCCTGATATTACTCGCACACGATCACCTTATCGTTCAAATATTTTACGTTATCCATCCTATCATAAATGGACGAAAAATACTATGTCGAGCATTATCTTTCATTGAAGAAGCTGTTGTTCCAATCCGGTGGTCCATCCTCAATATATAAAAAGAATATTTTATAAAATTTGTATAAGTTATCCTATTTTGGTCATAATGTAAATGACAACATCAAACGTTAGATGTTGTTGCCAACCGCGGAGAAGACTTACGTTTCCCCATAAGTTCTTCCTCCGGTTTCTCCTCTCCCTTTGCCTTCACTCACGAAGAGTTTGAAGGAGCCCTGCAGAAGTTTACTGCAGGGTTATTTTTTAGCTAATAGGAAAGTATAAATTTTTCAATTTCTACTTTCCTAACGCATAAGTGCTCTTGCGGCTCTGCTCTCACCTAAAGGCTCGGCAGTCGCCGAGTTTTCTTTATGTTACCTTATAAAAAATTGGTTATTCTGATGATTGATTTCAATACGAAAGACTTTACGAAAAAACTCTTTTTGTATATAAAATTCATTGTTGATTTTTAGATACGGTAATTTATCGCTCATTGTCAGCAAACCATATTGTTCCTCATTTATTAGAAAAAAGTCTTTATTATCATAAAAACGAAATGTCGTTTTCCCATTGGTTATAAAAATTTCATCTTCAGATATCTGTTCAAATTGATAATTTAAATTTTCTATGATTGGCCGAATTGGAAAATAATAAACATCGTCCATCCAATACACGCGATAATTCTCCAACTTGTGATTTCTCACATAAATCGGTTCATCAGTAAAAAAATATAAAGGACTCACTGTTTGTTCAATTGCAATATCCTGAAAAAAGCTTGTTTTTAGCCCCTTCAATCGTCCTAATAATTGATCAATTTCAGCTAAAGAAGTGAACTTTTGATCGGTTTGAAGAATGGATGAGATAAATATAGAAATTTCATTGTTCGACAATTTATTTTTAAGTTCAGCATAAATTTGTGCTTTCACTTCATCAATCGGTGGTTGTTCAGTTATGATTTTAGCCAAAATATTCATCACCCATTTTTCCTCATCCTTACCTGCCCAAAAATTTGATAACAAAAATTGTTCCACCCATATGGAAGATAATAAGTTTTGATCAATCTCAGGATTTTCAATAATTAATGAGACAGACTGTAGTGGATTTATTTGCTCCGTTAAAATAACAGCGGGAAACTCCTTATCATGCTTTAATCCTAAGTCAATTGAACTGGTCAATAGATTTTGATCAGTTTTTCTATCTGTATATAAAGGAATCTTTTCTCCTATGTAAGTATAGAATAACGGTGCTTTTTGCCAATATAATGGAATATCAACACCTTTTCTTTCAAATACATAATATTGTAGTTGATCAAGTACTTCATGATAAGTCATTGGTGCACCCGCAGCCCAACTTCCAGCCATATTTGTCAGCTCACTAATTTTCACGATCGTGTTAACTATTTCTACACCACTTATTTGTACCATCCAATTTTCCAACAAAAAAGCTTGATTATCCGGATTCGTGTTAATTTCATATTCAACGGTCAAAGTGTTATCCCGAACAGCTATACTTTTATTTGTTTCATCCCAAAATTCCATATGCGGGAATGTGAAATTAACTCCTGCTTCAGGTAATTTTAGTAAATAAGTATGGTTTTTCAAATTTTGAAGGGTCTGTTTAATCTTTAATTTCCCGGAATCATGAACAATTTCAATTTGCTGTTTGACTGATAAATGATCGTCTTGATCCGTTCCTTCTTTCAATTTTGTCCATTGGAAGGCGGCTAGTATAATGATGATTAAACTTAAAATAATGATAAATAACGATCTCGTTTTATGCTTTATTGGCATTGATTATCCCCCGGCATTGATCTTAATAGACAAAAGAAGTTTGTAAGAAAAGCGCAGAGCGCCCGCTTAGCGACGTACAAACTGGAGCGCCCCGCAATGAGAACAGATTTGCTTCCTCGAATAGACATCGCACGAAGAAAAAGCGATTAGCTTTTTCGAGGACTCTGAATAATCTTCCTTGAATAAGCATCGCACGAAGAAAAAGCGAGTAGCTTTTTCTAAGGAAAAGGAAACACGGCGAGTGACGAGCCGATGTTGACTTATCGTAGTGAAGCTACTCCTAGAGTGAACTTCATGAGTAATCTTCCTTGATATACTTCATGAAGCTTTGCGACGAGCTGAACATCCGCTTCCTCGAATAGGCTATGGCGCAGGAGCACATTAAAGGGGAGTTAGTTTCTCAGTCGCTGGCGCTCGTAGCTAGACAATAAAACT
>NZ_CCRF01000044.1 GCF_000751775.1 Caldibacillus thermoamylovorans | reverse complement strand
CTTTCTTATACTATAAAGAAAACTCGGCGACTGCCGAGCCTTAAGGCGATGGCAGAGCCGCAAGAGCACTTATGCGTTAGGAAAGTAGAAATTGAAAAATTTTTACTTTCCTATTAGCTAAAGAAAACCTGGCGTCCAAGTCATTAGGCTATTCGTGACGTATAGTTCGCCAAAAAAATGTAAAGTTTTTTCAGTTGCGATGTTTTCCTTCGAAGCATTTCTATGCGCTTACTTAAAACTTAAAATTTCCCACGGCATCGAATTTAGCAGCCTTGCTGGTAATTTATACTTTTTTAGTGTGCAAAAAAAAGAAGCTGTCCCATGAGCCTGAGAAAGCCTCGATATTTTTTCATATAAAGAAAACTCGGCGACTGCCGAGCCCTTAGGTGAGAGCAGAGCCGTAGTTCAGCGAAAAAACATTTTCGCTTGCGAGGTAATGCTACCGAAGTCTTTCAGTGCACTTATGCGTTAGGAAAGTAGAAATTGAAAAATTTATACTTTCCTATTAGCTAAAAAAACTAGCTGAGCAATGAGATAAAGTATCCGGAACATACGATCTCTTTTCAAACCCGGAAAACAGTAGCGATAAACCGAGTGGTAAGCCCGCTTTCCCACTTTGAATGTAGGTTTCCCGTAATATTAAAATCCAATTTTATAATCGTATTCTTTCGCTTTATCAGGTCTAGTATTTTCAAAATCCGTTTTTAAAAAAGGTCGATAAGAAGGTTCCACCTTTTTAACAAAGGGAAAATTTTTAAGCTTATCCATAATGATTTCAATTTCTTCCTGATTACAATAAAGAACAACATATTTTAATCTCTTCGAAATATAGTGGATGTTTCCGTATTTCCTAAGATTTTTTGCCGTCTTTATATTATATAGCCAAACAATGATCCCTTGTCTTTGCCCAAACATATCATTATCTCCTACTTAATTTTTTCTCTACAGTTATAGTTATGCACTGCAGCCGCAACTTCCACCCGTTGAACATCCACCAGATGCCTTTGCTGTATCAAAAAACGGGCTTCCGGTTGCAACCTTGACACTATCTGAAACGGATCGACCAATAATGATTCCAATCTCATCGAGTAAATGTTGCAAGGCATTCTCAGCCAATTTAAACTTTGCCACATTTTCGTCCAAATCCATTTCCCTCTTTGCCAATCGGACGTTTCTCATAACGGTTTGATAATCCGGGTGATATCTGCCAAACCTTTGTACTTCTTCATACTGTTCTTTAAGTTTGATAAATTTATTTATTTTATTTTGTGTTTCGCGATTTGTTTTCATCATATATAAACATTGTCGATATTCATCTGCTATATCACTATTTAAAATCATCTTAGCAATATCTTCAGCCATATCAATGATTTGAACCGATTCTAAAGTAGCAAACATAACCTGCACCTCCAATTACTATAATATCATAGGAGAAAAGAAAATAAAATCACTTAAATTTATTGTATTAAAACATTCATAATATTAAAACTAGATGAAACTCCAAATCAGTGGAATTGATGTCTTCCGCTGCTTATTCGGTTAAAGAAAACTAGGTAGAAAAAATAAGGATTAACTGATTTTAAATCTGTTAATCCACTTGATTCATTGACTGGATCATCGACAACATCATTGATGCAAATTGGACTCCGTTTGAAATTTTATTCATCCGATCCGGTAATGTTTTTTGATAATATTTTAAGGCGGTTTGTTCAAATTCTTTAATGGCATTGGGATTCCTTGATAATTTTTTATACCATATTGGTTCATTCCGTATAAATTGCTGCCATTCCTTCTTATTTTTTATTATTTGATATAATTCGGTTCTCATTTCCGCCCCCCCGACTAATCTTTTCTAAACGAAAACGGATGTCTTCTTCTCCATTGCTCTCCGTTTCCTTCCGGTTCTGTCTTATTTTGATTTGTATCCCGTATTTGCCCCAACAATTGTTGTACGGAATCAATGGCTTCACTCATTTGCCCTAAATAATGTTGCAGCTGATTAACATCCATATTTTTTAAATATGTGATCAGTTGATTAAAGATGGCATTTTTTGATTCATTGTTTGACTTTGTTTCTTCTTTTATTGCAGTCGGTTTACCGGTTTTAGTATATTTTGCCCATTTTGGATCATCTTCCCCTAATAAATACCATTCTTCATATACTTCTTGCCAAGTCTTCTTTCCGGTTCTAACTTCTTTAATAAGTTCCGGGTGTTTTTTTACAAAATTTTTAAATTGCTCAACGGATGGATGCAGTGATTTCTTCACCATAGGTTTCACCTCTTTGTATTCCTCAATATAATCTATGTATGATTAAAGAAAGATGAAACCTGTAAACGTGATTTTTATCCCAATCCATATCACACCCCATAATTATTATTGTTTTTCTTACGGGAAAATCCTGGAATTATGACAAAGTATATTTAAGCTACCTGAAACCGGAAAAATGATTTTTACCAGATTATTTTGTAAAAAAAATGAGAGCAATTATTGCTCCCACGATCTTTCTATAAAGTTTTGCGTATAATATTTTCGATAAACACCTACTCCGATATGGGTAAAGTCCTGATTGAGCAAAGTTTCCCGATGTCCTTTACTATTTAACCAACCACTTACGACAGCAAGACTATCTGTATACTGGTATGCAATATTTTCTCCTGCTGATTCATAATAAATATTTTTTTTACTTAACCGATTAGCAAGATCACCATATTTTTCGGAGTCATGGGAAAAGGTTTCTGTATCGTACATATCCTGACTATGTTCATAAGCGACTTTCCTCGTTTCCTGATCCCAACCTAACTCGGAAAGGTTGAAATTTTTCCGGACTAAGTTGGTTAGTTCATAAATCTGTGTTTCTGCAGCCGAATCAGCTTGATTCCATTCTTCATCTGTTAAGGGCTCTTGTTCAACAAGTTTCCCCCGATATGACATATCATAAGGGCGTTGCTTTATTAATGTATCACCATCCATAAACCGAACAAATAACAATTTTCCTTCAAAATGATCAAAATATAATTGTGCATAAATATTTCCAAGCGAAATCAATGGTTTTATATTTAAATCATCTTCAAACAATTCAAAACGATATACACCATCTTCATTTTTAAGCTCAATCTCCGGTTGCATTTCTACTTTTTTATATACGGATTCAAGATTTTCTCCAATCTGAAACGGTGTTACATCAATGCCTGGAGTAGCAACGGCTATTGTAACTACTTTTTCCTTGTCGACACCTACCATCATATATTTACCGTCTTGATTATAAATCCACCATGTATATCCATGATAAGACGGCTCCTGTCTTGAAGGTTCTCCGTATTCTTCTTGAAATGTATGAAGTGATTTACCAATATAGGTTGAAATTCCCGCTTTCGGTCTTTTCTGTTCCACTTTTTCACTAGAATCTTCTTGGACAATATTCAAACTTTCATTTTCTACGATTTTCTTTTTATCATCTACCAAAACTTTATCACGTGAATAAAATTGGTTGAACCATATTCCGATCACTAAAATAATCGTAGCAATAACTAAAATTCTAACTAAGCTTTTCAGAGGACTTCCCCCCTTGCCTTACTTGTTCTATTTATTTTATTTATATGTATCATAATAAATAATAGAATCATTCTACTAAAAATTCACCTGACTTTTTAAAGAATAAGCTGAATGAAGTAAAAGTGCAGGAAGCGATAATTTTCATTTTATTATAACATTTTTTAATAACATTTTAAAAGGAGCTGTATAGAATCGTTTAAAGATAATCACGCCGAATTAGCATCCGCACTAAAACTTTATCCTTTATCAACTCTTATCGGCAAGTCTTGTCCCCACCTCAAAACTCGCGTTGATCATTATGCGGAAGATGAAACTGCCCATACGTGGATTTGTTAAACTTTCCTACTAGTTTAAATAAATTCCATTAATTTTATTGAAAGTCAACTTATTTTCAACTATTATGATAATGATGGGGTTTACCGTTTGTTAACTTATGTAGGAGGGAGAAATTATGTATATTGAGAACACGGGGTTAGAACATTTGCAATTGGATCTAAATACTCTGGATGAAATTTTACCAGAATACGGTTTAATTCGTGCCGGACAATGGGATTACGAAAGAGTAACATACGACCGAAAAATAGTTATTAATAATAATGTATATTATTTAAGAGTACAAGGCTATGCTGTTTCAGGAGATGTTGGTGCCCATGATGCAATCATCCAATTGAAAGTACCAATTCTTGGAAAGTATTACTATCCACATGGTGTGGAGTATGGAGAAGATGAAAATTTTCCAAATGCATTAGTTAACGAGTGCAAAGAAATATTACTGGCAGTCAAAGAAGAACTGGAACCGCTGGCACTAGCTATAGAATCCTAAAGGGTAACAAAGGATCGCCTTACCAATAAACGGTAGCGATCCTTTGTTTTAAAACCCAAGAATTGCTTTTATTAATGATGTTGTTTCTCCTCCGGGGTAAAGAACATATAGAAGAATATAAACAACTACACCGGTTATGGCAGTGAAAAACCAAACAATACTTGTTATCGGACCTAACTTTCGATGCTTGTCCAAAATTTTCTTCCACCCAAGCCATATCGTACGAATACCAAGGATGGCACCAATTGTAGCCAATATAATATGAAATATCAAGAAAATCGTATAATAAATTTTTATATGTTCCGGTCCCCCAAAAGAGGTGTTACCGATAAAAACGGTACGGCTCGCATAAATAGTGAAAAAAAGAACCGCAAATACCGCCGCTGTAATCATCATCTTTTGATGAAGATTAATTTTTCTTTGTTTGATAAAATACCAGCCAATCGCGACAAAAATCGCACTGATTACAATACATAAAGTACTTAAAGTCGGTAAAAATGCAAGATGTCCCATAATCATACCTCATTACTAAACGAAATTTTAACATATTCTAAACTAAAAATTTACTTATGGACCATTACCGGGGATCGGAAAAGAATCGGTTTCTTCTTGTTCTCTTTTGTACCAATCCATCATAATTCGATATAAAATCACGCCATAAATGATTTCCTGCAATATTTTCATAACTACTCCGCCGGTTTGCTGATCATACTGTGCCGACATTAGATTGAACATCTCCGGACCAGATAATTGCAAAGTTGAGATAACATCTGCCGGTACACATAAATGCAGCGACTGCACCCAAGCTTCTATATTCGTATACGTTTCATACATGGGCGTATGATTAAAAATAATCAAGGCACATGCCGGAGTAATTAATATACTGTCTGCAAATAAATAGCCGACCTTTTTCAAACCGGATAAACGTTTCTCCGTTTCAACTTTATTGATGAGCGGCCACCACATGAAAATGGCAAATAGAAATAAAATGCCTGTATACAGAGCATGGTACCATATATTCGTTTTCACTTGATCAAATATTAGTGGTATATGGTAAAAAGAGAACATGCCGTTGAAAACAATCAAGGCAATCAACGGTCTCGTAAAAAAGGCAAAAACTTTGTTAATTACCGGTAGAGAGAGCAGTTTTTTCCACATCCATACCGGAACACTTGTAATAATAAGTTGCGGAATCAGCAAATATAAAAAAGCCATTTGTATCATATGAAAGGTAAACATAAGATGGCCAAGTAGATCAATCGGAGACCCTTTAATGATATATAAAAATAGCATGGTAAAAATAAACAGAGTGCCTTCTTTTTTTGTTAATAATTCCGAACCTTCAAACCGGTGGCGTTGTTTTTTGGCAACATAAAAAAATATAAGTGTCAAGACCAAGAGAAACAAAAAGAAATAAGGACTCCATAATGCCCGAAAACCAAACTGCTCTAGTCTAAACAACTGCCTACACCTCGATCGATCGCTACCCTTTTATATATTATAACTTTATTCATTTACAGTAGCGAATAATTGAATTTGACAACTTTATGACAGAAATGTGATTCTTCAAATTTTAATATTATTTTTAAGAAAAGCGCAGAGCGCCCGCTAAGCGACGTACAAACTGGAGCGCCCCGCAATGAGAACAGATTTGCTTCCCCGAATAGGCATCGCACGAAGAAAATGCGAATGCATTTTCGAGGAAAAGGAAACACGGCGAGGGACGAGCCGATGTTGACTTATCGTAGTGGAGGGGAGTGAAGTTTGCTAGTCGCTGGCGCTTGGAGCTAGACAATAAAACTAATCCCAAGTTATTTACTTGTATTTTTATACTTTCTTATTCTGTTAGAAAGGCTTTGAGTTGGACAATAAAAACTTAATCAAAGGTTTCCACCAATTTTTTTACTTTTATTCTGTGGAAAAAGGGGAGGTCATTGACGAAATAAATCCATTCCACATTTTTTTCTAACCTTTTTTATCAGAAATCCAATTGTGGTGTCCATGGATATTATAGTCTTGACCATCCCCTTATATTTTTTACCACCAAATAATTGTTACAAAAGCCAATACGGTGACAAAAGCAATGATCACGGCCGAATACATAAAGAACATCGGTAACTCGTGTCCCTTTTGACTTGCGTGCATGAAATAATAAAGCTGAAAACCAACTTGAATAACCGCCAACAGCAAAATAAACGGAATAATAAATTTGACTGAAAAATCACCGATTCCGACAGCAATAAATGCAACAATCGTTAAAAATATCATCAATGCAAAAGTAATAACTTGAACCTGCATTTCCTTGGCGCTTTTTTTTCTACGATAGTCATGGTGTGCACGAAGATTTGGATTTTTCACTTGTTCATTTTCCATGTTCATCCCACCTTACCTATCAAATAAACAACTGTAAAGATGAAAACCCATACGACGTCGATAAAATGCCAATACAAACTGGCTACGTAATATTTTGGTGCATTATATAAGTTTAATCCCCGTTTGGCATTTCGAACTAACAAAGCAATTATCCAACATAAACCAAATGTAACGTGTGCTCCGTGTGTTCCAACTAACGTATAATAAGCTGAACTAAAGGCACTTGAGCCAAAAGTAAAATGATATTCATGAACATAGTGAGTAAACTCATAAATTTCTAAAGCCAAAAAGCCGGCACCTAATAAGACCGTAATGACAAACCAAGCCTGCATTTTTTTAAAATGATAATTTCGCATATGGTAAATGGCATAAACGCTCGTAATTGAACTTGTCAATAAAATCATTGTCATGGCAAAAACTAAAGGCAAGTTAAATAGATCTTTCGCCAGTGGATGAGAGCTGTCGGGTACTGAATCCTTTAACGCCAAATAAGTAGCGAAGAGGGAAGCGAATAAAACCGTTTCCCCCGCCAGAAAAAGCCAAAAACCGAGGAATTTGTTTTTTCCTTCTAATGTTTGGGTTTCAGGATGATCCGGCCAATTCAAAGGCGTATATCTTTCTTCTGCATTCATCCCACTTTCCCCCCTTTATCATCTTCCAACAAGTCTTCTTTATGAATATGATAGCCGAAATCGTCTCGTAACGAACGAATTAACATGGAACCAAACGTGATACCTAAGCCAATAATCAATACCGGTAATCCCCAACTTTTCCCGTCGCCAACCGAATTTAACGGATTGTACATAGCACCAAAAGCGGCTACAAACAATCCAAGACTGATGAAAAATGGAATTATCGAATTATTTGGCATGTGGATATCTCCTAATGGTTCAGCAGGAGTTAATTCCTTTTTGCCCTCCATTTTCTCCAACCACCATGTATCTAAACCTCTTACTAACGGTGTTTGTTTAAAATTGTAGAAAGGCGGCGGTGAAGCAATGGCCCATTCCATAGTTCGCCCGTCTTCCCACGGATCAGCACCCACCTTTTTATTTCTAATTGAAGTTATTACAACATTAAATAATAAAATAATTACCGCAACAGCCATAAGCATAGCACCAATTGAACTAATTAAGTTTCCAAGTTCAAGTCCCTGTCCGGGTAAAAATGTTGCAACTCTTCGCGGCATTCCCATTAAACCGAGAAAATGTTGGATAAAAAACGTACAATGGAAGCCAATGAAAAATAAAGTGAAAGTAACATATCCCATTTTTTCGCTTAGTTTTGTTCCAAACATCTTTGGCCAATAAAAATGAGTCGCTGCCAAAATTCCGAATACCACACCGCCTATAATGACATAGTGGAAGTGTGCAACAATAAAGTACGTATCATGTAATTGATAATCGAGAGGTGCCACTGCCTGCATGACCCCGGTAACCCCACCGATAACAAAGCTGGGAATGAAGCCAAGTGCATACAACATTGGCACAGTAATTTTAATACTGCCACCCCACATCGTTAATAACCAGTTAAAGATTTTAATCCCGGTTGGAACTGCAATGGCCATTGTCGCAATAGCAAAAATCGCATTGGCAACATTTCCTAACCCGGTTGTAAACATATGGTGTGCCCAAACCATGAACCCTAAAAATCCGATTAAAACAGTCGCAAACACCATGGATGAATAGCCAAATAAACGTTTCCTTGAGAATGTTGGAATAATTTCAGAGAATATGCCAAAGGCCGGTAAAACTAAAATATACACTTCCGGGTGTCCGAAAATCCAAAAGAAATGCTCCCAGATAATTGTATTTCCACCCATCGTAACATCAAAGAAGTTACTGCCAAACAAACGATCAAACATTAATAAGAATACACCGATTGTCAACGGCGGAAATGCTAAAAGGATAAGTGCTGATGCAATAAATGTCGTCCAAGTAAATAACGGCATTCGCATAAATGACATTCCCGGTGCCCGCATATTAATAATTGTCGCCAGAAAGTTAATTCCGGATATTAGCGTGCCAAAACCAGATATTTGTAAACCTAATGTATAGAAGTCAATGCCATGCCCTTCTGATCGTAGCGATAACGAGGCATACGATGTCCACCCCGCATCAGGAGCACCACCCAAAAACCAGGAAAGATTTAAAAACATACCCCCAAAGAAAAACAACCAAAAGCCAAGTGCATTCAAAAACGGAAATGCAACATCTCGTGCACCGATTTGTATTGGAACCACCGCATTCATAAATGCAAATAATATTGGCATGGCCGCAAGAAAAATCATCGTCGTTCCGTGCATTGTCATGATTTCATTAAATAATTGTTCGTTAACAAAATTATTATTTGGTTTCATTAATTGAATACGGATGAACAGTGCCTCTATTCCACCGAGCAGGAAAAAGAAACCACCTGTACCTAAATAAAGATGTGCAATCTTTTTATGATCGACAGTTGTTAAATATTCCCAAACAGAGGCGCCTAACCCCTTTTTCACTGCGACGCTACTCACGGTTCTACCTCCCTTTTATTCCCCTTTATTATTCTTGTACTTTTAAACCCATTAAATATTCTGCTAAAGCATCCAATTCTTCCTCAGATAAATTTGCCTCTTTATACATTTGATTGCCCGGTTTAAATTTTTCCGGGTTTTGAATCCATGCCTTTAAATTTTCCTCGTTATATTCTAATATACCGGCTACTCTTGTACGGTTACCGAAATCAGCCAGATTTGGCGCTGTCCGAGCTGTTTCCGGTCTTGCATCATTGGCGGTTACAGCATGGCATGCTATACAATTATTCGCTTGAAATACTTCTTGACCTTGTTTAGCCAGATCACTTGTTGGCTGTACTTCTTCTTTATTCTTTTGCATAGCAGTTGCCCACTGATTAAATTCATCACGTGAAACCGCTTTTACTTTAAAGTCCATATAAGCATGTGACGGGCCGCATAACTCCGCACATTTCCCATAAAATAAATTTCCTGCTTCGTCCGCTTTCTCTTTATCAAAAACTAAATAGAACTTATTTTCATTATCTGTATTTGTATCCATCTTTCCGCCTGCAGCAGGAACCCAAAACGAGTGTTTTACATCAGATGCTTTTAAATTGAAGTATACTTTTTCATCTGTAGGTACGACTAAATCTTGAGAAGTGATAATGCCTAGGTCCGGATACTCGAATTCCCACCAATATAAGTTGGCTCGCACATTTACAACTAAAGCTTCACGGTTTCCATCTTTATCCACTTTATCCATATCCTTTACATCGCCCAACTTAAAAGTAGCGGCAATGGTAGGAACGGAAAGAGATAAAAGTAAAAGAATAGGAATCACTGTCCAAATAATTTCCAGCTTGTGACTACCTTCGACTTGTTTCGGTATTTTATTTTCTTCCCCTTTTTTCCTTCTAAAACGAAAAAGTACAATCAAATAAATAATGACAACCACTAAAATGACTAAAACCATTATAGAAGTACTGATAAACAACAAAGTCAATTGTGTTTCAGCAACTTCCCCGGCAGGTTTTAATGTTGATAAAAACGGTTCGCCACACCCCGCCAAAACCAGCGTCAATAGAAGGAATAAGAAACTCAGACGCCCAAATTTCATCCCCAATCAATCCCCTCTTTCTTTAAATTAAAATAATTACACTTAAAATTTAAAAGAATAGTACTGGTATTGATATAATACCTTTTTATCATAAACACGATATTAATCGTGTTTATTGTAGTTATGTAAAGTGTAAGGGAATGATCCCCCTTACACCTGGGTCACATTTATAATAATGTAGCTATGACCATGGCAACAAATAAAATGGTTAAATAATTTAACGAGTAGACAAACATTTTTGTTGCCCATTTCATATCGTCTTGTTTTTTGTACCCGGTTAGTCCAAGCACAATCCAACCGATGTTTAAAATGGTTGCCAATATGACAAACGGGATGCCGAGAGAGAGTAAATAAAACGGCAAAGGTAATAAACAAAAAATCCAAATCATGATTTGCCTTTTTGTCACTTGAAAACCATACACAACCGGAAGCATTGGAATACCGGCATCACGGTAATCATCCGTTCTTCGCATGGCCAACGCCAAAAAATGCGGTGGCTGCCATAAAAACATGATTAGAAACAACACCCAACTGACAATATGAAGATTGCCATCAATTGCAGCCCAACCAATTAACGGCGGAACGGCTCCGGAAAAACTCCCGATGACCGTATTCAGCGTATACCTCCGCTTTGACCATAGTGAATATAATACAACATATATAAATGAACCAAAGGCTCCGATTAAGCCGGCTGTTACGGTTGTTTGAAACAGAAATAGTTCACCTAATGTCACGAACAAAAGCCCGATGGTCAATGCAAAATTTGATGAAAAATGGCCGTTCACTGTTGGACGTGATTTTGTTCGGTCCATTTTTCCATCAATATCTCGGTCAATATAATTGTTTAATGCACAAGAACCGGCAATGACAAGCCAAGTACCTATGATTGCCAAAATCACTTTATCTAAATGATCAAAAAAACCAAGACCATTATAAAAAAGTGCCAGCCAAATTCCCGTAAAGGCCGTGATTATATTTGAATTAATAATCCCGATTTTAATTAATGCTAAAAAGTCTTTAACTAAAGTCGATTTAGACTCTTTACCATTCACATCTTCATTTTGAAATTCAGGCTGAATTACTTTTGTATCTCCCACATGAAACGCCCTCCTTCCTTTTAACGTGGAAACATTCCCTGACACTACTATATATGATTTATAAATAGATTTCTATTATTTCACTTTGATAAATTACGATTATTATGTTGTAAATGGTTCAAATACACTTTATCTTATATTTAATCATAAGTAGCGAAATTTTGTGAACATATTTCAAAAAATATGTGACAAATGTGTGACATTTTGTATATAGGACTATTTTACGCAGTATTTTTCAACAAAATCATGTATAATTTTTATAATTATTTATATTTTTATGGAGTAGGTGAGTCTTTTGCAGCGTCGAATTAAACGTCTTGCCATCTTTTCAACACTGGGTATGTTGTTATTACTGCTTGGTGGTGCGCTGGTTACGAAAACCGGATCAGGGGATGGTTGCGGCAGTTCATGGCCGCTTTGTCATGGTCAATTTATACCTAATGAAATCAATGCTGAATTATTAATTGAATTTTCTCACCGACTTGTAACCGGTATTGTTTCCATCTTAGTCCTCGTATTAGTTGTATTGACATGGAAACATATGCCAAACATTCCGGAAAGAAAATTTTTATCGATTTTAGCAATCGCTTTCATCCTCATTCAAAGTTTTATCGGGGCTTTGACGGTTTTGTTTGGACAATCCGATTTCTTTTTAGCCTTACACTTTGGTATTTCACTGATTTCATTTGCCGGCGTCCTCCTATTAACTTTACTAATCTTTGAAGTTGATAAAAAGTTTTCTGTCCAATCCGTACATTTCGATCGTCGGTTGAAACGTCATACCATTGGAGTTACCGTTTATAGTCTGGTTGTTATTTATTCCGGTGCACTTGTTCGACATATGGAAGCAAGTTTGATTTGTCCAAGTTGGCCTTTATGTAACAATTCTGTTGTCGGCCTTCCGCAAAACTTATATGAATGGGCGCAAATGGGGCATCGATTAGCGGCAGGGGTTTTGTTTTTATGGATTTTTTACATAATGATTTTATCTATTAAACATTACCGCAATCAACCAGTCCTTTATTACGGATGGGTGTTAGCCTTTATACTTGTTTTACTGCAAGCAACGACCGGTGCATTAACTATATTTACACAATTAAATTTATTTATTGCTCTATTGCATACATTATTTATTTCCTGCTTATTTGGTCTATTAAGTTTTATGAATTTTCTTGTTTACCGTATCCATCAAAATAATAGCCGTCATGCAACTAGACCAATCGACTTTAATTATAAAGTTGATTAAGAAAAGCGCAGGACTCCCTGCGCTTTTCTTACTTTCCTAATACAATTAATAAATCACCTTGTTTGATTGAATCGCGATCTTGTACACACACCTCTTCAACCGTACCGGAAAACGGTGCCTGGACAGTTGTTTCCATTTTCATTGCTTCAGTAATAAGCAAATGTTCGCCTTTTTTCACTTTCTTTCCTTTTTCAACCAGAACTTTCACAATTGTTCCCGGCATCGTGGCACCGATATGATTTTCATTTTTCGGATCCGCTTTTCTCCGTTCGACAATATCTCCCTTAACACTTTCATCACGGATAGTAACCTCACGCGGCTGACCATTCAATTCAAAGTAAACAATCCGTGTTCCATCCCGTTGTACCTGGCCGACAGAAACAAGTTTGACAAAAAGCGTTTTTCCTTTTTCTATTTCGATTTCCAATTCTTCGCCAATTCTCATACCATAAAAGAATGTGGGCGTATCAATACAAGAAACATCTCCATATCGATGGTGACTTTTTACATAATCAAGAAAAACCTTTGGATAGAGTGCATAGCCTAATACATCATACTCAGTCGGTTTTGCTTTCATTTCGGCGAATAGTTCTTCTTTCAATTGATTGAAATTAACCGGTTCCAACAATTCACCTGCACGTACGCTTAGCGGTTTTCTGTCTTTTAAGATAACTTCTTGTAATTCTTTTGGAAAACCACCATAAGGAATACCGATATATCCTTGAAAAAATTCAATGACCGAATCGGGAAAATCAATCGTTTTTCCTTTTGTAAAAATATCCTCTTCCGTCAATTCATTTTGGACCATAAATAGTGCCATATCACCGACAACTTTTGAAGACGGGGTAACTTTCACAATATCACCAAACAGGAAGTTTACCCTTCTGTACATCTGTTTCACTTCTTCCCAACGGTCAATCAATCCGACTGCTTTTGCCTGCTGTTGCAAGTTACTGTATTGTCCGCCTGGCATTTCATGTTCATAAACTTCCGGATGTGGTGCATTCATCCCGCTCTCGAAGCTTTGATAATACTTCCGAATATCTTCCCAATATTTGCCTAACTCATTTAAGCCTTGAATGGATACGGTTGGTTTTCTTTTATTCCCCTCAAGGGCGTATACTAAAGAATTGGCACTTGGTTGGCTAGTGAAGCCGGCCATTGAACTAATCGCCGTATCGACAACATCAACACCTGCTTCGATGGCTTTTGCATAGGTAAAGATACCATTTCCGCTTGTATCATGTGTATGAAGATGGATCGGTATATCAATATGACTCTTCAATTCGGAAATGAGCTCATATGCAGAATCCGGCTTTAACAGTCCGGCCATATCCTTAATCGCCAATATATGGGCTCCTTGTTGTTCAAGCTCCTTCGCCAAATCTAAATAATACTTTAAATTATATTTTGAACGGCTCGGATCATGGATATCTCCTGTATAGCAAATAGCAGCTTCGGCAATTTTTCCGACATCACGGACTGACTGAATGGCGATTTCCATCCCTTTCACCCAGTTTAAGCTGTCGAAAATCCGGAACACATCAATACCGGCATGCGCAGATACTTTTACAAATTCCTCTATAACATTATCCGGATAGTTTTTATAACCGACTGCATTAGATCCTCTGAATAACATTTGAAATAAAATGTTCGGAACTTTTTCTCTCAGTTTACGTAATCTTTCCCATGGATCTTCTTTTAAGAAACGATAGCTGACATCAAACGTAGCACCGCCCCACATTTCCAATGAAAACAAGTCCGGTAACAAGCTTTGCGTCGGTTCCGCAATTTTTACCATATCATATGTTCTTAGTCTTGTTGCAAGAAGTGACTGATGGGCATCCCGAAATGTCGTATCTGTTAAAAGAACCTTATCTTGATTTTTCAGCCATTTAACTAAACCGTCCGGACCGTATTGATCAAGAATTTGTTTCGTCCCTTGGATTGGTTGCTCAAGATTTTTAACTTCAGGGATTCTAGGTGCTGTAAAAATAGGTTTCTTCCCTTTTCCGATTCCGGGAAAGCCATTCACTGTAACATCACCAATGTAGGTTAGCAGTTTGGTACCCCTGTCTTTCGCAATCGGAAATTGAAATAATTCAGGCGTTGTATCAATGAATGATGTATCATATTCACCGTTTAAAAATTTCGGGTGCTTCATAACATTAATTAAAAAAGCAATATTTGTTTTGATGCCACGAATACGAAATTCCCGCAAATTTCGTTCCATCTTTGCAGCTGCTTTTTCGAATGTGAAACCCCAAGTCGAGACTTTTACAAGTAACGAATCATAATAAGGTGAAATGATCGCCCCCTGGAAAGCATTTCCCGCATCAAGGCGAACACCGAATCCGCCGCTCGAACGATAGACTGTAATCTTTCCAGTATCCGGCAAAAAATGATTAAGCGGATCTTCTGTTGTAATCCGACACTGAATGGCATATCCATTCGTTTGAATCGCTTCCTGTTGAGGAATGGCCATCATATCCCCATGTAGGGCATGTCCTTCCGCAATCAAAATTTGTGATTGGACAATATCTACACCCGTTATCATTTCCGTGATTGTATGTTCAACTTGAATACGGGGATTTACTTCAATAAAATAAAAACGACCTTCGGATACGAGAAATTCCACTGTTCCGGCATTAATGTACTTGGCATCTCTCATAAGTCGAACAGCTGCATCACAGATCTCATCACGCAATTTTTTGCTTAATGATACCGATGGAGCAATTTCTACCACCTTTTGATGACGTCGTTGAACGGAGCAATCCCTTTCATAAAGATGGATAATATTTCCTTTTGTATCAGCCAATATTTGAACTTCTATATGTTTTGGATTGATAATAAATTTCTCAACATATACTTCATCACTACCGAATGATGTTTTTGCTTCCGATTTTGCCCTCTGGAAATTTTCGGAAAGTTCATTTTCTGTTTGGACGATGCGCATCCCTTTACCGCCGCCGCCCATCGCAGCTTTAATAATAATCGGGAACCCATGTTCTTGGGCAAATTGGCGAATATCGTCTTCAGTTGCAACTTCTCTTCCAGGAACAACAGGAATATTCGCCTTCTGAGCAGCAAGTCGGGCTTTTACTTTATCCCCAAAAATGTCCAAGTGCTCACTTTTTGGACCGACAAAGATAATCCCCTCTTCTTGACATCTTCGGGCAAATTCGATATTTTCCGAAAGAAATCCATAACCCGGATGGATCGCGTCCACCTCATTTTGTTTGGCAATACGGATGATTCCTTCAATATCCAGATAGGCATCAATCGGTTTTTTCCCTTCCCCGACCAAATAGGCTTCGTCTGCTTTATAACGGTGATACGACCCTGCATCTTCTTTTGAATAAATTGCCACCGTCCGTATTCCTAACTCGGTACAGGCTCGAAAAATTCGAATGGCAATTTCACCCCGATTGGCTACGAGTAATTTTTTGATTTTGACCATTAATTCCCACCTCATTCTCTCTTGCTTTAAAAATGAAAAGTAATCAAATTAAGAAAACTAATTTTAGATAAAGTTGGTAGACCAATAGTGTTAACCCTACCAGTTTTTTATATTCATATATAATACCACAAAATGTTTGGGAAAAAATATAAATTTATTAAATAATTATCTTGATTTTTTATTTTCAATCGTGCTTTTAATATTCCGTTCATGCTCGAGATTGGCGTAACTTGATATATTCATCAATAACCCCAGGGAAAGTGACAAAATAAAAAGAGAGGAACCCCCGTAACTAATAAACGGTAACGTGACCCCCGTAATGGGAATCATCCCCGAAACGCCACCGAGATTAATGAACATTTGAATCCCGATCATTCCGGATATTCCAAAAGCCAATAAACTTCCAAAAGGATCCTTCGATTTCATGCCAATATAAAAACCTTTTAATATCAGGTACCCCAAGCTTAAAATAACAAAAACAACACCAAAAACGCCCAGTTCTTCGGCAATAATAGCCATTATAAAATCCGTGTGTGCTTCTGGTAAAAATCCTAATTTTTGAATGCTTTTTCCTAAACCGACGCCACTCCAACCGCCGGATCCAAGGGCCAAATAGGAGTTGACTAATTGCAATCCTTCATCTACTTCATACTTAAAAGGATCTCGAAAACTATATAAACGACCCATTCGCTCCTCTGTAAATATATCATCATGCTTCCATAAAATAAGCGGTGAAAAAATAGCAATAAAGATAGCACCTAGTAACAGCAGACGTCCTAGATTTTTCCAATTCATACCCGAACAAAATACAATGAGCATGCCCGTTGAAAAAACAATGGCTGCCGTACCAAGGTCAGGTTGCAACACAATTAAAAATGTAACAAACACTAGAAAAACTATCGGGGGGATGACTCCTTTATTAAAATCATTTATGTATGGTTGCTTTTTGGCATAAACAGCCGATAAATAGATTATTGTTCCTAATTTGACAAATTCGGCCGGCTGAATGTTCCTAACGCCAACTCTCAACCAACTGGTTGCATTATTGACATTACTCCCCATAAAAAGGACGAACATCAGGACAACGATAGAACCAAAAAAGATCAATTGAATAAAACCAGTTGATTTTAATTTTTTGTAAGGAATAATTGCCGCAAACGCAAAAGCGACAATAGCAATCAGTAAATTAATTAGTTGGCGATAAAAAAAATACGTACTGCTCAGATCATAGAGCTGAATGGCAGTAACCATACTGGCGCTATATACCATGATCAATCCAAAAATGCTGACAAGTAAATAAACAACAAGGATGGAGTAATCATATGACTTCAATCTTTTTTTTAGCATACTTTCTCTTCCAATCTTTTAAATGAATATTCTATCCTTTTGTTATGTCTTGTTCCATTCATAAAGACACTCTATTGACTAAAGAATATATTTATTTTAACAGTTTATCTGAAAAAGGCGAATTGCCAGGGAGCGAACAGTAATACTTGTCCAAAGGTTTTAACCAGTATTTTTATACTTATCCTATAAAAAAACCCAAACAATTGGCCGTTCAACTGTTTGAGCTATGAATCGTTATTACTTTTTCAACGAAGCTTCATGCAGAGCAGATAGTTTCCGTTCAACTGAATCTAATAAGTTCTTACCATCTTGTTCATCGACGAGCCCGAGTTTTACGGCAAAATCTATTTGACGGGAAAGACCAAACATTTGCGTATCTAATACTTCTTCATATAATGGGCATTGGGGCATCGTTAAGTGATCCATTTGAACTTGGATAAGCTTAATAATCTTATCCGCATACGATTGCAACAAAAGATAGGCTTTCTCCCGATGATCTAATTTCATTTCAGACGCCACCATCATTCCCCCCTTACAAGAAAACCATTCTTGTTAAAATTCTACCTTCTAAACAAGAAAAATGCAAGGAAAACAAGAGATGTTGAAACTTTTAAAAGCGCCAATAATCTTCTACACCTAACAAATAAAATCATACTATGTGACAACTTTTCTTTTCATCGGTATACTTTAAACGAAGACCATTTTGATGAAATTATTTTTGAGAGAAGGAGCGACAGCATTGGGACAAATTATTGAAATTAAAGGAAAAGTAAAGTTTAAAATTACTTTAGATCCGGGCGTATGGATTTTTGACGATCGCCGCATTGATTTAGATACATATTTTGCGGGAAAAAACATAAATGAATCAGATATTCCATATGAAGAAAAACTATCCCATTATTGGGACCGGGAGATCAGGGAAGGCTCTGTATCACCACCAACTTTAAAAACAGAAAAAAAATATGAAAAGGAAAAATTGGTAACAGGGACATTTGGAATTATTTTTGAACCATTTCTCAATAATGCCGAGCCATTACCGGAAGCGACAAAATTAGTCATTGAAACAAAAACTGACAAAGTGACGATTCCACTTAATGAAGCAAAAGATCTCATCTTTAAATTTTCTGAAAATGGAAGCCCTTTAAAAGCAAATGGACCCGTTCACATTTTATTCAAAGACGGATCAAATTTGGACAATCCTATTACAGATGTTCTTGCGTTAATCATTGAATAAAATGATTATCCTCTATCATTTCGTTGTTCATGTATAAAAAAATACGTTTTGACAAATTATACTAAATAAAGTGAAACCCAATCAGAAGTTAAAACGTGTTAGTCGGAAAATTTTCAGATTGAATGGAAGCGTTCCGGAGAAATCCGGATTTGCATTCTCCCGCTTAGAAAAGACAACAATGACTTGATAGAGGTGACATCATGAAAAAAATAATCATATTTATTATTTGTTTATTTTCTGTTTTTCAATTAAGTGGATGCCGTCAAAATAATGGGGTAACAGATACCTCCGATAATAATCGCAGTCAATATATGAACGTTAAAAATTCGAGTATAAATGAAGTAAGGAAGGAAGACAGTGAAGAAATATCCAACCATTTGGCAAATTTAGCGGCAGATGTCCCCAATGTAAATAATGCGACAGCGGTAGCACTTGGGAAATTTGCTGTCGTTGGAATTGACGTTGACAAAGATTTAGATCGTTCGAAAGTGGGTTCGATAAAATATTCTGTTGCTGAAGCACTAAAAAAGGATCCTTATGGTGCTAATGCGGTTGTCGTTGCTGATCCGGATTTTTTTGCCCGCATCGATGAAATTAGAAATGATATTCAAGATGGAAGGCCCGTTCAAGGTGTCCTAAATGAATTATCTGATATTGTTGGCCGTCTTATGCCGGAAGTGCCGGGAGACCTACAGGATCCAAGCATCGAAAATCGTACCGAAGAACCGAAACAAGAAACGGATGGACAAAAAGATGCAAAAAAACTTAACAATCAGCAAAACAAACAATCAAATCATTATAAAGATAATAACCAATGATTGGAGATGTATTACACTAAAAACCGGGACAGGCCTATCCCGGTTCTCTTGAAATATTTTTTAACTTTTTCCCAGTCCTCACCATTCATCATCTCTATGAACAGATCGGTACAACCTAAATTTTCCGGTTGATATTCTCGCTTCCGTACGCTCTTTAATTCGATCATGACATGCCTGACACATATATGTATGGATCGGACGATTTCTCAATTTTTTTGCAAGCGGTAATTCGTCATCAATTTCCTCAATTTTATCGCATATCACACATTGTACTTTCATTGCTTCCTCCAAAACAATACGCTTTTTCAGTATAAAACCATTATACCATACCATTTTGAACCGTATCCAAATATCAAGAGTCAAACATCATTATTATTGAACAGCTTTATTTTGGTCAAACTTCCTGCGAACTCGATAAATAGTTAAAACAAGGCAAATGACTACTAAACCTTCTGCTACAGGTAAAAATGTACCTAAAAAGCTCAAAATCGTACAGCCTAACAATAGAAAAGCGTAAATGATTAAAGACTTTAATAATGGCAATTTTTGGGCAAAACCAAGTTTATAAGCGGCAATGCTTAAAAGTACAATGGTACTGTAAAGAAGCCACATACCTATTTCCGGATTTTCATCAACTTTGTATAATGCCGCAAAAAAAGAAAGACGATTCTCTAACAACCCCATTCCCCCCAAAACAACAGCTTAATCTTGCAAATTGTATTATTTCTATTATCATACATGACACAGACAGATTTGTAAAAAAACTCTTTTCTATTCTATAAAATGTACGAATTATAAAGAAAACTCGGGTATCCGAGTTTTCTTTCTTCATTACTCTGCCTTTTTCTTTCTGGCTGTTTTTTCGCGTAATGACTTATCCAATATTTTTTTCCGCATGCGAATCGATTCCGGAGTTACTTCTACATATTCATCTTCATCAATATATTGCAGGGCTTCTTCCAAAGAAAATGAACGCGGTTTTTTAATAACTGCCGTTTGGTCTTTTGTTGCTGAACGAACATTAGTTTGATGTTTTGTTTTACAAATATTTACTGTAATA
This sequence comes from Caldibacillus thermoamylovorans, assembly GCF_000751775.1. Taxonomy (GTDB): domain Bacteria; phylum Bacillota; class Bacilli; order Bacillales; family Caldibacillaceae; genus Caldifermentibacillus; species Caldifermentibacillus hisashii. Next base: position 93,829 of record NZ_CCRF01000044.1, on the reverse strand, counting down.
TCATTTTCTCTATTATGTTCGCCGACAATCATTCCACCGTAAACTTCTGTTCCCGGTTCAACAAAAATTACCCCGCGGTCTTCCACTTGCATGATACCGTAAGTCGAAGCAACACCGGTCTCCATTGAGACAAGAACACCGCGAATCCGTCCGCCAACTTGACCAGACAGTTTTGGCAAATATTTTTCAAAAGAGTGGTTATAAATTCCATACCCTTTTGTTAATGTTAATAATTCTGTATTATAACCAATTAAGCCGCGAGAAGGAACAAGGAAAATGAGGCGAACTTGACCCTTTCCGTTATTGCTCATATCAATCATATCGCCTTTTCTTCTTCCTAACGATTCCAAAACGGCACCTACATATTCTTCAGGTGTGTCAATAACGACTCTTTCAAATGGTTCACAAATTTTGCCGTCGATTTCCTTTAAAATGACTTCCGGTTTGGATACTTGCAATTCATAGCCTTCTCTTCTCATCGTTTCGATTAAAATCGACAGATGCAATTCCCCACGACCGGAAACAACCCAGGAATCAGCGGAATCAGTTGAATCTACACGAAGACTGACATCGGTATGCAATTCCGTTTTTAGTCTCTCTTCTATTTTTCTTGCCGTAACCCATTTTCCTTCCCGTCCGGCAAAAGGGCTATTATTAACAAGAAAGGTCATTTTTAAAGTAGGTTCATCAATACGAAGCGGTGGTAATGCTTCTTGGAAATCAATCGGACAAATCGTTTCACCAACGTTAATATCTTCCATTCCTGATACGGCAACAAGATCACCGGCATTTGCTTCGTTTATTTCAACCCGCTTCAATCCTAAAAACCCAAACATTTTCGTGACCCGAAATTGCTTCACACTACCGTCAAGCTTCATCACTGCCACTTGTTCACCGACTCGCATTGTTCCGCGGAATACCCGACCAATACCAATACGACCGACATATTCATTATAATCAAGGAGGGCCACTTGCATTTGTAACGGTTCTTCGCGATTATCAACAGGTGCAGGAATTTTTTCTAAAATCGTATCGAATAAGACTTGCATATTTTCATCCTGTTTTGCCGGGTCCGGATCCACGCTTGCGGTACCGTTAATCGCTGAACAATAAACAACTGGAAAATCCAACTGATCATCATCCGCATCTAATTCAATGAATAAATCTAATACTTCATCTACCACTTCTTCCGGTCTTGCAAAATCACGGTCAATTTTGTTAACGACGACAATCGGTGTTAAATGTTGTTCGAGTGCTTTTTTCAACACAAATCGTGTTTGCGGCATGCATCCTTCATAAGCATCAACAACTAACAACACACCATCGACCAGTTTCATAATTCGCTCAACTTCCCCACTGAAATCGGCGTGTCCCGGTGTGTCCAAAATATTAATTTTTACATCTTTATATTGTACAGCGGTATTTTTTGCTAAGATTGTAATTCCTCTTTCCCGTTCCAGGTCATTGGAATCCATGGCCCGTTCTTGAACATACTCATTAGCACGAAAAATACCGGATTGTTTCAATAATTGATCGACCAAAGTCGTTTTCCCATGGTCAACATGGGCAATGATCGCTATATTTCTAATATCTTCCCTTACTTTCATACTTTCTCCTGCTTTCTTTTCGAAAATCAACCTTTCTATTATAACACAACTGACCATCATTGTGGAAAAAAAATAAATCATCTAGTAAAATAAAAGCATATAGACATTTTATATTTTTTACAATTTGCCGGGAAATATATGATGATTTTTAACAAAAAGGATGGGATAATTTGAAAAAGATTCAGTGGAATTTTCTCCTTTATTCTTTCTTAGCAGTTGCAGCGATGATCGGTATCGGTATTTCCGTTTCATTTCAAAGCATAACGCTAATTTTTACATTCATTGTACTCTTAATTTTGATTATGGGCTTTGGGTTCCGTACGAAGAAAAAAATGAGGGAATCGGGGAAATTATAATCGATGGAAGGTATGCCGTTTGATTGTTTAGGCATACCTTTCGTTTTTTCGGTGATCTAATTTTTTTCCACATAATTTTGTAGGTAATTATCCAAAATAACTTGGTGCAAGCCGGGCTTTGCCACAAATAGCGAACTTTTTTCTAGGAGTGACAAAGGTTCACCGTTTAATTTTGTTGCCTTTCCGCCTAATTCTTCAACAATGACCCAACCTGCCGCAAAGTCCCACGGTGATAAATGCATGGCAATATAGGCATCCAGCCAGCCGCAAGCAACATAGCCCATTTCAAGAGCAGCTGAACCAAAGGATCTTGTTCCTCGTATGTCTTTTACAAGCCGTCTTAAATATTCCGGATCAATACGTCGATTATTTGTTAGCCAGATAGGATTCATTCCTACAATTGCTTTTTCAATTGAAACTTCTTCTAATCTTGGTATCGGTTGGTCATTAAACAATGCACCTTTCCCTTTGACAGCTGAATAAAGCTCATCGTGGATAACATCGTAAATATACCCAAGCTGACCAACGCCATCTCCAAAAACGCCAATTGAAATGGTGAAATTTCGATGCATATGAACAAAATTCATCGTCCCGTCAATGGGATCGATAACCCAAATTACCCCTCTGACATCAGTAATTTCGTCACCGCCGCCTTCTTCCCCCAATATTCGATGACCCGGATAAGTTGAACGAATTTTTTCTATAAAAAATTGCTCGGTATCTTTGTCAACATTCGTAACTAAATCATTCGGATTCGATTTTGTTGATATTTGTAATTTATTTTGTAAAGAATGACGAATCCTTTCTCCCGCCTCTTGAATCCATATTTTTATTTCTCGATCTAATATTAACCAATCAATCATTGAGTTTGCCTCCAAATATTACTTTTTGTCCTTATTTTTTATTATCATACACCAAGTCGAAATGAAAAAGTATCGCTTGCTTTATTTTATGGAAAAAACAAGGGTACAATTGCTTACAGTTAAACTTTCCTGTTGAAATATGTTAAAATATCGTCAAAGTAAAAAATGCTTGCATAGGAGTTGTTATATATACAATGGAATTTACAGGATTTTCAGAAGAAGATTTTCAAGTCTTTTCGATTGCCGGATTGGATGAACGAATGACTGCAATTAAGGATCGAATTCAACCAAAGTTTCGAGAAATCGGTACATATTTAACGGCTGAATTATCTACCATGGTTGGTAATGAAATGTTTTTACATATCGCAAAACATGCTAGACGGAAAGTTAACCCGCCAAAGGATACATGGCTTGCTATCGGACCGAATAAACGGGGCTACAAACAATTCCCCCATTTTCAAGTTGGCCTTTTTGATGACCATGTATTTCTCTGGCTTGCCTATATTTATGAATTACCCAACAAATCACAAATAGCCGATAATCTGTTAAATCATATGTACGAGATGAAACAGCTTATCACGAATGACTTTGTCGTTTCCACAGATCATATGAATAAAAATGCCAATTCCATTCAAGAGATCGATTTGGAAGAAACATTATTGCGATTTAAGCAAGTAAAAAAAGCTGAATTTCTACTAGGCAGAAATATTGCTAAAAATGATTCGATTTTAAAAGATGGTAAACGGTTTTTAGAATTAGCTACCTCGACTTTCAAAACTTTAGTACCGATATATCAAATGTCCTTCCGGTAAAAGAACTTCCAATCAGTGGGCAATTCCACTGATTGGAATTCCGATTACCGTTTACATTAAGGCAATTTAATGATTTCCTTATCCACGCTTGACTCTTTCAATTTTTTTACGGCATGATAAGCCGAATAACCGCTCACTTCTTCAAATTCTCGAAAAACCTTCTTCTCCTCGCCAATACCAGGAACCACTTGTTTAAACTTCCGATATTGTTCCATCAATTGTGTTCTTTCTATACCTTTATCATACACCTTTTCGATCGCTTCAAAAAATTGAACAACGGATATGATTTCTTCGGTTGTCCAATCCATGGAGATCGGATAGGAATATTCCATGTTTACCTCCAAATTATCGCCATTTTATACGAATTTCTTCAGCTTCGGTAATCATCCTTTGAAATAGTTCTTCCACTGAAGGGACATCTTTAATTAACCCCATCACTTGTCCTGCCCAAGCAAACCCTTCATTTATTTTTCCTTCATGTATATATTTCTTATTCGTTTCTCCGGAAATATAATCCTTTAAATCTTCATAAGTCGCTCGATTTTTTTCAAGTTCAAGAATTTTATCCGTCCAAGCGTTTCTAATAGCTCGAGCCGGTGCTCCCAATGACCGTTTAATGACCGTAGTTCCGGTTTCATCTCCGGAAATTAACGCTTGTTTATAGAGATCGTGTGCATGAACACACTCCTTCGTTGCAATAAAGCGGGTTCCCATTTCAATTCCTTCAGCGCCAAGACTTAAAGCCGCCATCAATCCCCTGCCATCTCCAATTCCCCCGGAGGCGATGACCGGTATCGAAACAGCATCGACAACTTGAGGTACAAGGACAAGCGTGGATACATCGTCTCTGCCCAGATGTCCCCCGCCTTCTTGGCCGACTACCATGACTGCATCTGCACCAAGCTGCTCGGCTTTTTGAGCTTGACGCTTTGACGCTACTAAGACTAATTTGATTATATCTTGGCCGGCAAGTTTTTCAAAAAAAGGGGCCGGGTTTCCACCTGTTACGGATACAACAGGTACTTCTTCTTCAATGATTACTTGTAAAAAATCCTCATAAGGTCTCCCATGTTGACCGATTGCAAAATTAACCCCAAACGGACGACTTGTCAGCGATTTCAGCTTTCTTATTTCTTTTCGTAAATCATCAGGCTGTTTTAAACTCATTGCTGTAATTTGTCCTAATCCGCCTGCGTTAGATACGGCTGCCGCCAGTTCGCTGTACGCTAAGTAGGCAAGACCTCCTTGAATAATCGGGTATTGAATCTTTAATAATTTTGTTATCCGTGTTGACCAATCCAACTTGGACCCCCCTTTACAAATAAATCAGAAATCACAAGAAAATTATACCAGTTTTTACATTGGAAAAACCACTTTCCGAAAGTCACGAAAAGAAACACAATGGTAGACGAGGAATGTTAATGGTTGTTTTATTTTCTAGAACCGATGTTTTAGCAGATTCATAAAGAATATCTTCCAAAGAAATTCAGTGCAACTTTTTTAAAATTTTGGATCGCCTATTAACATAAAATAAGGGATACAATTAGTATGTATCCCCTTCAAGTAAACAAACAAATACCCCTTTTTTCTTATTCTTCATAATCATGATGATGATGTTCGCAATCGCTACTGGAACACTGTCCATACAGCACGGTAACTTTTTCATCCTCAAAATAATCTACTGTAGAGTTGCAAACAGAACATACAATTTGACCCATTGTGATTCCCCTTTCAATTAATGTAACATAATAATCTAATGTGTTATACAATTTGTAGTTATATAATATATTATATTTCATTATCTGTCAATATATATTAATAAATTTTTAAATTTAACCGTATTGTGATATACATTTTTATTTTTTTTTATCATTGCAGTTGTATGCTAGTAAAAAGCGTTTAACAGAATAGTACAAATCAAAATGAAATAAAGTTATTATGTAAATAAACCCTTTTTCATGATTGTTGCTATGTTGGTTTCTTAGTGTACAAAAAAATACCCCGAGCATATAGCCCGGAGTACTGTTATCAGTAGATATTATTTTAAAATGTGGATAGGCGTACCTAAAGCAACTTCGGCAGCTTCCATGGCAATTTCGCCAAATGTAGGATGCGCATGGATCGTTAAGGCAATATCTTCAGCCGTTACACCCGTTTCAACAGCCAGACCGATTTCCGCAATTAAGTCGGAAGCATTTGGTCCGGCGATTTGACCGCCAATGACGACACCGTCTTCTTTACGTACGACTAATTGATAAAAGCCTTCCGTATTATTTAATGCTAATGAACGGCCCAATGCCGCATAAGGGAATTTACCTACCGTAACTTCAATGCCTTCTGCTTTGGCTTGCTCTGGCGTGTATCCTACAGTTGCAAGTTCAGGATCTGAGAAAACAACAGCAGGAATACCAAGATAATCAATTTCAGACGGTTGTCCAGCAATGGCTTCAGCAGCAATTTTCCCTTCATAAGAGGCTTTATGAGCCAATTGCGGCCCGGCAACAATATCACCGATCGCATAGATATTCGCTACATTGGTCCGGCATTGTTTATCGATTTCAACTAAGCCACGGTCCGTTAATTTAACCCCTGCTTGTTCAAGACCTAATTCATCTGTATTCGGACGGCGCCCGACCATAACAAATACATAATCAGCAGAAACTTTTTCTTCTTTTCCGCCGGCTTCATATGTAACAACTACACCGGTGTCACTTTCTTCCACACCTTTAGCCATTGCTTTAGTAATAATTTCTGCACCTTTATTTTTAAAGTTCTTTTTCACTAGTTGAGTCATTTGTTTTGCATAATTACCACCGAGAATATCATCCATACCTTCTAAAATGGTCACTTTGGTCCCGAAGTTAGCATATACACCGCCAAGTTCAAGACCGATGACGCCACCACCGATAATAACAATATGTTCCGGAATTTCTTTAAGTGCAAGGGCACCGGTAGAATCAAGTACTCGCTTAGAAAATTTAAATGTTTTTAGCTCGATTGGACGGGAACCAGTAGCGACAATTGCATTTTTAAACGTATAAGTTTGTGCACTTTTTTCTGTCATTACACGTAAGGAATTACTGTCGACAAAGTAAGCTTCACCTTTGACAACTTCAATCTTATGACCTTTTAAAAGGCCGGAAACTCCGCCTGTTAATTTTTTAACCACACTGTCTTTAAATGCTTGAACTTTGGAAAAATCTACTTTAACTTGTTCCGCAGTAATACCAAGTTCTTCAGAATGTTTTGCCTCGCGATATTTATGTGAAACGTTGATTAATGCTTTTGAAGGAATACATCCAACGTTTAAGCAAACACCGCCGACAGCATCTTTTTCAACAACTGTCACCTTTTGACCTAATTGTGCGGCACGAATTGCGGCAACATATCCCCCCGGACCAGCTCCGATGACAATTGTATCTGTTTCGATTGGAAAATCTCCTACAACCATTTTTTTACGCCTCCATTAATAAAAGTTCTGGGTCGTTAGTAAATAAAAATTATGGAATCATTTGATTAAACTTGCTAATTGTCTACCGGTAAATCGGTAAAACTTACAAAAACGCCAGAGAAGCTGCAAAAATTTCCCCATTTCCATATTTTGTCATAATGACTATACGCCCCATACCTAGTATAACAATATAGAAAAAATCTCGCATTAATTTTCCACTGATATCAAGGTTGGAAATTTTAAAGATCATGCAGCTTCTCAGAGTTTTATCTGGCTCTATACTTCCATTAACAATAATTCAGGATCACTTAATAAACGTTTGATATGGTTCAATGCACTTTGTCCCGTTGCGCCATCGATTAATCGGTGGTCGAAACTTAACGATAATGCAAGCATTGGTGCAGCTACAATTTCACCATCACGAACAATTGGTTTTTCCGAAATTCGTCCGACTCCAAGTATAGCAACTTCCGGATAATTTAGAACCGGGGTAAACCATTGCCCACCTACAGAACCGATATTTGAAATAGTTGCTGAACCTCCTCTCATTTCATTAGGAGAAAGTTTACCTTCACGAGCTTTACCGGCTAATTCATTGATTTCCGCCGAGATAGTAAACATCGATTTACGGTCGGCATCTTTAACAACCGGTACCATTAAGCCGCGCTCGGTATCAGCAGCAATTCCGATGTTATAATAATGTTTATGAACAATTTCTTGTGTTGCTTCATCAAGAGATTGATTTAACGCCGGATATTCACGTAAAGCACTCACTAATGCTTTAACTACATAAGGTAAGAAAGTGAGTTTAATCCCTTTTTGAGCAGCTACTTCTTTAAATTTCTTTCGATGTGCTACAAGTTTTGTCACATCTACTTCGTCCATTAATGTAACGTGAGGGGCAGTTGTTTTCGATTCAACCATTTTCTTTGCAATGGCTTTTCGAATTCCGCTCATTTTTTCACGTGTTTCCGGATATTCACCTGTTGGTACAACGTTTTGAACAGGTGTAGTTTCTTTTTCTGATGTAGTCTCTGCTGCTGGAGAAGGTTGGGCTGGTGCTTGTGTTATTGCTTGTCCTCCACTTACAAATGCATCAACATCCGCTTTTAATACTCGCCCATTTTTACCGGTTCCGGCAACTAAACGAATATCTATACCTTTTTCACGAGCGTATTTACGAACGCTAGGCATTGCAATGACATGACGATTTGGATCGAAATTTGCCGTTTGCTGATTTCCTTGAGGTGCAGCAGTTTCGACAGCTTCCGGTGTTTGTGATGTTTCAGCTTGAGGTGCAGGTCCTTCTTGTGTCACACCATATCCCGGGGCGTCAAATGTAACCAGCACGTCACCAACAACGGCAGTTTCTCCCTCTTGTACTTTTATTTCTAATACTTTCCCTTTAACGGGTGATGGAATTTCAACTACTGATTTATCATTTTGAATTTCAACAAGTACATCATCTTCTTTTACGATGTCACCAGGCTTTACAAACCATTTGACGATTTCGCCTTCGTTAATCCCTTCACCAATATCATGTAATTTAAATTCGTACAATGATACGCCACCGCTAACTTGGCTAGGTTCTGTCGCAGGTGCCGCTTCTGCTTTTGTTTCTGATGAAGGTTGTGCACTTTCATGTCCTGGTGCATCAATCGTAACGAGTACATCACCTACAACTGCTGTTTCTCCTTCCGAAACTTTAATTTCCAATATTTTTCCTTCTACGGGTGATGGAATTTCGACTACTGATTTATCATTTTGAATTTCAACAAGTACATCGTCTTCTTTAACGGTATCACCAGGCTTTACAAACCATTTGACGATTTCTCCCTCAGTGATGCCTTCACCAATATCATGTAATTTAAATTCGAATGCCACAAATATCCCTCCTAGTGATATTGTTCATATGCGGTTTAAGTTAAGAGTAATAAGAGAAACTTCCATCAGTGGGATATTTCTTCATCGACACTGATGTTTGGATAAAGCAATCTGACCTTTACGGGCAATTCATTCCCCACTTACATGTGTGCAAAATCCGAATCTAGAGGTAGGATTTGACTCGCCGCTAAGGTTGGATAAAAAGAAGGAAGGGACGAAAAAGTTCCGCTACTTTCCGTCCTCACATATCTTCGCTTAGAAAGTTAATACTTTTTTAGCCGTTTCAATAATATCTTTGTAATTTGGAATCCAAACCGATTCAGCTTGTGAGAATGGATATACTGTATCAGGTGCAGTTACACGTAATACAGGTGCTTCCAAACTTAATATGGCTCGTTCATTTATTTCTGCAACGACATTAGCAGCCACACCGGCAACTCTTTGTGCTTCTTGAACAACAATGGCACGATTTGTTTTTTCAACGGAAGCAACAATCGTATCAACATCCAACGGACTTACTGTTCGCAAATCAACAACTTCAGCAGAATACCCTTCTTTTTCAAGTTCTTCAGCTGCTTTTAAAGATTCATGAACCATTGCACCATAACTAATAATGGAAATATCCTTACCTTCACGCTTTATATCCGCTTTACCGATTTCAACGGTATAATCACCTTCAGGAACTTCTTGGCGGAATGAGCGATAAAGTTTCATGTGTTCTAAAAAGATAACCGGGTCATCTGAACGAATGGCCGAGATTAATAATCCTTTTGCATCATAAGGAGTAGACGGAATCACGACTCTTAATCCCGGTGTTTGAGCCATTAACCCTTCTAAACTGTCCGCATGCATTTCCGGTGTATGAACCCCACCACCAAATGGTGAACGGAAAGTAATTGGCATTTTATAACTCCCGCCGGTACGGAACCGGTAGCGAGCCATTTGACCGGCAATGGAATCCATCACTTCATATACGAAGCCGAAAAATTGGATTTCCGGGACCGGACGGAAACCTTCAAGGGCTAAACCAATTGCAAGACCACCGATTCCGGATTCAGCAAGCGGTGTGTCAAATACACGGTCTTCGCCAAATTCTGCCTGTAGGTTTTCGGTTGCGCGGAATACACCACCATTTTTCCCTACATCTTCCCCAAAAATTAATACTTTCTCATCCCTTTTTAATTCTTGGCGCATCGCATCATTAATTGCTTGAATCATTGTCATTTGAGCCATCGCTTACTTCGACTCCTTTTCTTTATAAATTTCGTACTGTTCTTTTAAATTAGAAGGTAATTCTACGTTCATAATCGATATCAAATCAGTAACTTTTTGTTTTGGAGCAGCATCTGCTTTCTTAATTGCTTCTTTAATATCTTCTTTTGCCTGTTCAATTACCTTTTCTTCCATTTCTTCATTCCAAATACCTTTATTTTCCAGATATTTACGGAACCGAACTAATGGATCTTTTTTCTCCCATTCACTATCTAATTCTTTTGTCCGATAACGGGTCGGATCATCACCGCTCATTGTGTGTGGACCATAGCGATATGTTAATGTTTCAATCAAAGTTGGTCCTTCTCCGTTTATTGCACGTTCTCTCGCTTCTTTTACTGCAGCATAAACAGCCAATGGATCCATACCATCTACTTGGATACCTGGAATACCGGCTGCAACCGCTTTTTGTGCAAGCGTCCGGGCAGCTGTTTGTTTTTCACGAGGAGTTGAAATTGCAAATTGATTGTTTTGTACAATAAAAATAGCAGGAACTTGATATGCACCAGCAAAATTAATACCTTCGTAAAAATCACCTTGTGAAGTACCGCCGTCACCTGTATATGTAATAGCGACAGATTTCTTCCCGTTTTTCTTAATTCCTAATGCAACTCCGGCTGTTTGGACATATTGGGCACCGATAATAATTTGTGGTGGAAGAATGTGTAAGTCTTCCGGTATTTGAATACCTTGGAAATGTCCGCGTGACCATAAAAACGCTTGATGTAAAGGCAACCCATGCCAAATGATTTGAGGTACATCACGATATCCCGGTAAAATGAAATCTTCCTTTTCTAATGCGAAATGAGAAGCAATTTGGGAAGCTTCTTGACCGGCTGTTGGTGCATAAAAACCGAGACGTCCTTGGCGATTTAATGAAATGCTGCGTTGATCAAGAATACGTGTATAAACCATACGACGCATCAATTCTTGCAATTGTTCATCAGTTAGATCCGGAACAGCATCTTGGTTGACAATTTCCCCTTCTTCATTCAAAATTTGCAACGTTTGAAATTCTTTATCAACCACATCAAGTTGTTTCGCTAGATCGACCACAATATTATTCGTTTTGGAGGCCATGTTTCTCTTCCTTTCTTTATGAAATTTTTTATTCTACTCATATTTTCCCTTTAACACGTAAAAAGAAACATTTTTTTTTAATAATTTCTTTCTTATCCCCCGCCAAGGTAACTTTTTAATCTGTACCAATAGTTGATCAAATAAAATTGATACAATCATTTTCATAAATAAGTGTACACCTACAAAAACCAATTCGTCAATCTTTTTGGGTTTTAAAAAGTATTTTTCTTCAATAAGTTATTTTTTAAAAAAATTCTGTTTCCCTCTGTACTAATAATAAAATCATATCTGTATTAGTACAAAATTACATAAATAACTTACTAATATGATTTATCCCACCTTAACGGAAAGACAAATACCCCCAATTAAAGATTCAAAAAAAGTAACCCAATCCAATTTTGAGTTACTTTTTAATAAGTCCGGCTTTACGATAAAATGCCAACTTTTTCTTATTGTACTTTTTTGTCAATTCATTAAATTGATCGTTAAGTAAATATACTTGTTCATAAGCTTGGTTAATTTCATCAATTTTTTCTTGCAATTTTTCCAGCGTCATATTCTTATCTTTAAAGGCTTCATACAATTTTTTATCTTTTTTTATCGCCTTGCTGTATTCAGCATATAGCTGATGATAAACTTTATATCTTTTTTCCATAATTGCATAAAGTTCCTGTCCATCTTTTTTCAGTTGTGATGATTCAAGTTTATCAATTTGTTTCTTTACCGATTCAAATTTTTCACTGGCGGTAACAATACTTTTTCTTTCTTCATTTAGGTGTTCCTGTCTTTGGTTCGACAGTTCGATCGCCTCGTCCGCAAGAGCAATCAATTTGTCTTGTTCCTTATATCCTAATTCGATGATTTGCTCGTAAAGTTTTTTCTCCTTTTCCTCTAATTTGATCAATGGTTTTTGCTCGTTTTTAAAATCTTCCTCCAGTTTTACAACTTCTTCCAGTTTTTTATGTATCTTTTCCTCCGGTCGTGAAAAACATCCGGATAAAATAGCGATAACCAGTAATAAGATAATCTGTAATTTTAAATTTCGGTTTTTCAAGATAGGACCTCCAATCTTTATCCATATTATAATTGAACTGCATAATATATGGCAGAAATGTTTTTCCTTAAATCTCTTGCTCCTATCGATAAACCAACTTTCTATACTATATTCATAGAATCCATTTACTATACCATATGATAGATTGTTTTATTAACTTTTTGGCAAAACTTTGTTAGACTGTTTGGTAGACTGTTTATAGTTAAAAGTTTTATACGAGGAGGGATATATGTGATAATAATGAAAGATATTATTCGTGACGGGCACCCGACATTAAGAAAAGTTGCCGAGGAAGTAGCAATGCCGCCGTCTGAAGAAGATAAAAAAATATTAAAGTCCTTATTGGAGTATGTAATAAACAGCCAAGATGAAGAAATCGCTCAAAAATACGGATTACGTCCGGGAATCGGTCTGGCCGCTCCACAGATCAATGTTTCAAAAAGAATGATTGCCGTTCATGTGGAAGATGAAAAAGGAAAACTCTATAGTTATGCTTTATTTAATCCAAAAATTGTCAGTCACTCAGTAGAAAAATCATATTTAAAAAACGGTGAAGGCTGCCTTTCCGTTGATGAGCCTCATCCCGGATTAGTTCCTCGCTACGCCCGTGTAACCGTGAAAGGCTATAATATGAACGGTGAGGAAGTAAAAATACGTCTGAAAGGACTACCGGCGATTGCTTTTCAACATGAAATTGATCATTTAAACGGGATTCTGTTCTACGACCGAATTGACCAAAAAAATCCGTTTGGGCCAATTGAAGATGGTATTGCTATTGAATTTTAATTTTTTGAAATCATCATTTATTTAATAGAGAAGGGAAATCCAAAACTTTAACAAATATTCCAGATTGCACCATGAAATTTATAAGAGGTTTGTCATATAATATAAATAGAGATAAGTTTATGGGTTCCGGAAAAATCAACAAAGTTTTCTGTTTGATAAAACTTTGGAGGGAGTGTTCAACGATGTTAAAAAAGCTTAAGAAAAAGCTTGCAAATCGTTGGAAAGAATTGTTACGAAAAAAAATGATTGCATAATCGGGCTTGTCTTAAATATAGACTTGCCCTTTTTTCACTCATGAAATAGTTAGTTTCATTTGTTCTACGATGATTTTCTCAATCAAAAAATTTTATTTCATGATGATGAATGTGGTAAGCTGTATATAAATAACTTGGTTCGGTACAAAATTGATTCATGGAAATAGTTTTAAAAAAATTTTTCGGGTCATTTCGTGCATTTATTTTTTGTTTTCGCTATAATAAGGAAAGTTATTTTTGAAATCGGTTAAGGAGAGGTTTAAGCAAAATGATTTTTAAGGTTTATGTTCAAGAGTCAAAAAATCAAATACCAGTCAGGGAACGGACAAAGGCGCTTTATTTAGAAGCTGATTCTAAAATAGAAGTGTATCGGAAATTTAAAGAAACCCCATATCTAATCGAGCATATTCAAGAATTAGAAGGAAACTATCTTGAATATGAAAAACAAAGCAATAATTTTAAGTTAATGGAGATTTAATATGAAATTGGTAAAAAATGATCAAACTGCCGTTTTTGCCCTTGGGGGTTTAGGGGAAATCGGGAAAAATACGTATGCTGTTCAATATCAGGACGAAATTATCATCATCGATGCCGGTATTAAGTTCCCTGAAGATGAATTACTTGGAATCGATTATGTTATTCCGGATTATTCTTTTTTAGTCAAGAATCAGGAAAAAGTTAAAGGTTTATTTATTACTCATGGTCACGAAGATCATATCGGCGGTGTACCTTATCTGTTGAAACAGATCAATATTCCGATCTACGCCGGTAGATTGGCCATTGAACTCATCCGCAATAAATTGGAAGAGCATGGCTTACTTCGGACAGCCAATTTAATTGAAATAAAAGAAGAGGATGTTATCAAATTCCGAAAAACATCCGTTTCCTTCTTTCGGACAACTCATAGCATTCCTGATTCGTTTGGAATTGTTGTCAAAACGCCTCCTGGTAATATTGTTCATACTGGAGACTTCAAATTTGATTTTACACCGGTTGGTGAACTGGCCAATTTAACAAAAATGGCAGAAATCGGGAAAGAAGGAGTCCTTTGTCTATTATCAGACAGCACGAATAGTGAAGTACCTGAATTTACGATGTCTGAAAGAAAAGTCGGTGAAAGTATAAATGATATTTTCCGGAAAGTTGACGGCCGGATTATCTTTGCAACCTTTGCATCCAATATTCACCGGTTACAACAAGTAACGGAAGCCGCAGTAAAAAGCGGCAGAAAAATTGCCGTATTTGGCAGAAGTATGGAAGCTGCAATGGAAATCGGACAACAACTCGGATATATTAAATGCCCGAAAGATACAATTATCGATAACAATCAATTAAATCGATTACCAGCGAATCAAGTTGTTATTTTATGCACCGGTACGCAAGGTGAACCTATGGCTGCTCTGTCGAGAATAGCAAACGGAACACATAGGCAGATCCAAATTATCCCCGGTGACACGGTCGTATTTTCTTCATCGCCGATACCGGGAAATACATCCAGCATCAATCGAACGATAAATTTGCTTTATCGGGCGGGTGCTGAAGTTATTTACGGCGCATTAAGCGATGTCCATACATCAGGACATGGCGGGCAGGAAGAGCAAAAATTGATGCTGCGACTTATTCAACCTAAATTTTTTGTACCGATCCATGGTGAATATCGTATGCAGATTACGCATGCGAAAATTGCAATGGAATGTGGAATACCTGAAGAAAATTGTTTTATTATGGATAATGGTGATGTCCTTGCTTTATCCAGTGACGCGGCGCAAGTAACCGGGAAAATTCCATCCGGTTCCATTTATATCGACGGTAGCGGTATCGGTGATATTGGGAACATTGTACTTCGTGACCGGCGGATTTTATCGGAAGAAGGATTGGTTATTGTTGTTGTCAGCATTGATATGAAGAATTTTAAAATTGCAGCCGGTCCTGACATTATCTCTCGAGGATTTGTTTACATGCGCGAATCTGGTGATTTAATCAACGAAGCTCAAAATATGATTTCAAGACATCTTGAAAAAATTATGGAAAGAAAAACAAGCCAATGGTCTGAAATTAAAAACGAAATCAGTGATTTACTAGGACCATTCTTGTATGAAAAAACAAAAAGAAAGCCAATGATTTTACCGATTATTATGGAAGTTTAAAAAAACCGCCGCCAAAATTTTGGCGGCGTTTTTGCATATTTACTAATTAATATTCCTTATCCTTGTAACATTTTGATCTCAAACCGATTAATATCGGTATCAGAACCAATGACAATTAAAATATCACCGTTTTGGATCACTTCCGTTGCCTGTGGTGAAACAATGATGTCGTGGTGCCTTTTAATCGCCACAATATTGATTCCGTATTTTGCCCGGATATCTAACTGGGCAATCGCATAACCTGCTATCACTTCATTGACGGCGATCTCAACAATACTATATTTATCAGATAATTCCAGATAATCAAGTACATTCGATGACACCAAATTATGTGCGATTCTTTTTCCCATATCACGTTCAGGATGGACTACTTGATCAGCGCCAATTTTACGTAAAACTTTTTCATGGTAATCATTTAATGCTTTTGATGTTACGATTTTTACTCCTAATTCTTTTAAAATAAGGGTAGTCAAAATACTTGCTTGAATATCATTCCCAATCGCCACAATAACATGATCAAAATTACGGATGCCAAGGCTTTTCAATATAGTTTCATCCGTCGAATCGCCAACGACTGCATGAGTGACAATATTTGAATATTCATTAACTAAGTCCTCATTTTTATCTATGGCCAATACACTCATTCCAAGTTTCGTCAATTCGCGGCAAATACTTCCGCCAAATCGTCCTAAGCCAATGACGACAAATTCCTTTTTCACAAAAATTCCTCCAGGTCTCTCATAAGAATCACAATTACTTCAAAATAATTTTAAATGGATGATGGACATTTCTCAACTATTTTTAAAAACGAAATCATCCATTCCCTATTTGTTGAAAATACGTATTTACTGTTTTTATGCCGGTTTCAATACAAGCTTCGTCGGGGGAAAGCTTCGTACTGTGTAATCCATATTCACTGCCTGCCCCGAGCCAAAACATAAAGCCGGGAATTTCTTTAAGAAAATAACCGAAATCTTCCCCGGTCATCGCTTCATGACATGTCACGAAATGAATATCTGTATGCTTTTTAATCATGTCGATAAACTCGGCAACCATCTTCTCATCATTGTATACTTGATAATAATTTGCCCCATAATCAATGGTCGCTTTACAATCAAATCCAATCTCAATCCCATTTACAAGCTTCTCAATTCTTTTTTTTACTTTTATCATCGATTCCGGTGATAATGTCCTTATTGTTCCTTCCAGCCTTGCCCTTTCAGCAATCACATTTTGGACAGTCCCGGCGGTTAGTTTCCCTATTGTTACGACAACATTGTCCAGCGGGTCGACATTTCTTGAAACAATGGTTTGCAGTCCCGAAATCAATTGAGTGGCGGCAATGACCATATCGTTCGTTCGATGAGGGTAGGCAGCATGACCGCCTTTTCCAACCAGATCAATAAATAGTTCCGATGTGTTGGCAAATAATAATCCCGGTTTAGTCGCAATTGTTCCCGCAGGATATTCCGGTGCAATATGCAGGGCAAAAATAACATTCGGCCACCATTCTTTGATAATATCCGAATCCAGCATTGGCCGAGCCCCACCAGGTCCTTCCTCAGCAGGTTGAAAAATAAATAATGCATCATCATCGATCGGCTCTTCAATCAGTTTGGATAAAGCA
Source organism: Caldibacillus thermoamylovorans (assembly GCF_000751775.1). GTDB lineage: Bacteria > Bacillota > Bacilli > Bacillales > Caldibacillaceae > Caldifermentibacillus > Caldifermentibacillus hisashii. The sequence goes on along the minus strand of NZ_CCRF01000044.1, from coordinate 76,636 downwards.
CCTAAAGCAACGGTCATATGGATATCATGTCCACACGCATGCATCCGTCCTTGATGTCTCGATTGAAAAGGAAGTCCGGTTTCTTCCGTTAACGGCAATCCGTCGATATCGGTCCGATAAGCAATTAAACGATTCCCTACCCGACCACTAACTTTTACAAAAATCCCTGTTTTCCAAGTTTTAACCTCCAAGCGATCTTGCGGCAGGGAACGAATAAAATCTAATAAATATTTTTGCGTTTCATATTCTTGAAAGCCAAGTTCCGGAATTTGATGTAAATCCCTTCTTATTTTTCTAAAATTAATCATTTTTTGCCTCCTGTCTTCTCAAGGCTTCCATTTGCCCTTTTCGAAAAAAATTGTTGCGATTTGATTGAAAAGTGGCGGAACAGCTCTGGATTATAAAAAGAGCTTTTCCTTATGTCTCGACTGCCATTTATTCAGTCTATACATATGTATCGGAAAAGCTCCTGAAACTAGTTATCCCCTTATAATTGTCTTAATTCCTGCATAATTTCCGTTTTTGATTTCGTTTTTTCATCAATTTCTTTAATGACTTTTGCAGGTGATCCGGCAACGACGGAAAATGGCGGAACATCTTTCGTCACAATGGCACCGGCAGCAACGACGGAACCTTTACCAACAGTAACCCCTTCTAAAATAACGGCATTGGCACCAACCAAGACATCATCTTCAATAATAACCGGTTTTGCAGAAGGTGGCTCAATAACCCCGGCAAGGACAGCTCCGGCACCAATATGGCAGTTTTTACCAACCGTTGCCCTTCCACCTAAAACTGCATTCATGTCAATCATCGTTCCTTCACCAATAACCGCCCCGATATTAATAACCGCTCCCATCATAATGACCGAATTATCGCCAATTTCGACCTGGTCGCGAATAATTGCCCCGGGTTCAATCCGAGCTTTAATATTTTTTAGGTTCAATAATGGAATCGCTGAATTTCTCCGATCATTTTCAATAACGAAATCAAAAATTTTATCTTTATTTTCATGAATGAGAAGTTCAATTTCGGACCATTCACCAAAAATGACACCGGAATCCCCACTAATGAAAGTCTTTATGTTTTCACCAAAATGAATGTTATCCAAATCCCCTTTTATGTATACTTTCACAGGTGTAGCCTTTTTACTATTTTGAATAAAAGAAATAATTTCATTTGCGTCCATCGTTTTCATCTCTTTTCCTCCCAAATTTTCCTTTAAGCTGCCTAATAAAGTAAGAATAAATTTCAACAGATTATGAAGTTAATCTTCATGCAAAAAATCTTTGAGCACTTCAACAAATGCATTGACTTGTTTTAATTTAAAGGCTGTACTATACCCTAATAACCATGTGTCCCGACCTATACGTTCATTATTCTCATTCAAAAGTGGGATTTTATTTAGATCCTCACTAACTCCGTGTAAAGTAATCCCCGGTAAAATGGCATAACCAATTCCATTTAAAGCCATCTGCTTACACGTTTCAATCTGGTCAACAATGATGACTCTTTTCGCATTTGTTGCAAAACGTTTGTGCCACCAGTTTTGAATTTCTTGAAAATAATTCGAGTCACTTTTAAACTGTATAAACGGTCGATTGGTTTTTGATACATCATCGATATGATTAATTTCTTTGTCCACCAAGTAAAGATAGTCCTTAAACAAATGCTTTTTAATCCCCTTCCACTCTGGGGTCCCTCTAATAATACCGATATGAACTTGATCTTCATAAATTGATTTCAAAATTTCACTGCTCCAACCGGTAATCAGTGATATCTTCGCATGCGGATATTTTTGGACATAACATTTTAAAATTTGGGGAAGCCAGTTTTGCCCAACAATGGATGCACAAGCAATTTTTAACGTTCCATGGACTTCGGATTGGAGCGACTGAATCTCTTCTTTTACCATTTCTTCCATGGCAAGTACTTTATTAGCAAACTCAATGACCTTTTCCCCGGCCGGAGTTAATGTTAACCCTTTATGAGAACGAATAAATAAAGAAGTACCCCATTCCTTTTCAATTGATTGTAAACGTTGCGATAAAGCAGGTTGAGTGACAAAAAGTCTTTCTGCAGCTTTTCTCATATTCATTTCATTGGCCAATACTGACAGGAGTTCCAATTCCGTAAGATTCATCTGTTCACACCAAACCTATTTAGTTTTATCTGAAGTAATTTTATTCTATCATCATTATCCCGGAATGGGAATGGATTTGCTATACTTTAATACAAGAAAAGCTCCCAAAATTCAGGAGCTAATCAGTTTCTTTTACATTCAATTGATGGACAAGCGCATTTAACTGTTTCAAGACAACACGGCGGGTTAAAATCCCTTCAAAATAACCTTCTTCGTCCACGGTACAAACGAACGGGTGATTAATTAATAATTTCAACCCCTTCTCTAACGGATCCTTCACGGTAAGAGTGGGAACATTCCGGTTCATGACATCTTCCACAACTAAATGTTCCAACTTCTCGAACTCAATTCTTTCCAAGCCCATAATTGCATCCAATATTAACGGACTGGATATAAGTCCATGAAATTTATATGCAGGATCAAGTACCGGAATGGCTGTATACCCTGTTTTTGTTAATACCAATAAAGCATGTTCAAGATTATTACCGATTTGTACATGTGCAACCCGTTCGGAAGATATAATAAAATGTCCTATATTTTTCCCTAAAAACTCTCCTGTTTGAAGATCCATCATGTGCAAAATCTCCTCAAAATGATTTTTCTAACCAGATCTATTTTATCATACTGCGTAGAAAATTTCCGTTTTAACAGGAGACTTTCTTAGATGGTTTTTTAGACATATTTTTACATCATCTGTCATTATGTAGAAAAATGGGATTATTTAAGAAGATCAATATCCAAACGGCTTACGAATAATGTTATACCAAGATTTCGTATTAGCAAATTTATACGACAAAAACATGTTCATTCATCATAATTTTTACAAAAGTAAGATTCTTATGATTCCTCGCCTTGCAGCAAATCAAATATTTCTATTGCAACCATGTCAATATTATCAAATTGGAATGCGTCCGTTTTTCCATCTTCATTAAATATTTTCAGTTCAAAGGATTTAGTCTTCGCATAATAATTCACTTTACATTTTCGGACCCCATTTTGTTCAAAATATCGCTCAGCATCTTCCATACTTTCTTGCATTGTTTTTAATCGGGTCAAAATCCCTTCTAATAAAGACATAATTATTTCCTCCTAATTCTATGTCGAGTATAATATGAATAGCACCATTTTCCAAACTTCATTAATTTATTAAGATTTTTTTGGAAAGGAGAACTTTAGTGAAACCGATTATTTTATATTCACAACCGGATTGTCCACCATGCGAAATTACCAAGAAATACTTACAGGAAAAAGGAATTCCGTATATTGAAAAAAACGTTAAAGAAGATCGTGAAGCAAAAAATGAGTTAGTAAAAAAATTTAAATCGTATTCAACACCTACAGTCGTCATCGGAGAAAAAGTTTTCTCGGGCTTTCGTATTAATGAAATTGAAGCGGAATTATCAAAGAGATTCCTCAATCAATCCCGATGTTGAATAGATATATTATGTAATAAAAAATAAGTCTATGCAATGATTAATTCATATATCCTTACATTTCCACTTTTGACACTAAACTATTCAAAAGACTTTAGCTCGCTATAACCGCCACACTTATCCGGTATACCGGGAAAAAATAAAATTAACTTTGGCAGTATCGGTCTTTTTCACTTCTGCAAACTAGATGATGATTTTTGATGCAAATTTTTCTGTATTTTGGTAATATATAACTAGATATTCTTTTGGATTAGGAAAATGATGATGGACTTAAACAAACAAATATCAAGACGTTCTTTTTTAAAAAAACTGGGAAAAGTGATTGCGGGTTCTGCTTTAGTAGGAATTGTGGGACAAGCCTATATGAAATATATTGAGCCAAATTGGATTGAAGTAACTCGTCAAAATATTAACCATCCACTTATACCTCCCATATTCAATGATTTTAAAATTGTCCAATTTAGTGATACACATTTAGGATTTCAATTAGATTTTGACCATTTTGAGAAAATCATTCAAACGATTTCAAAAGAAGAACCCGATCTCATTATTTTTTCAGGTGATCTTGTTGATAATCTTCTCTCATTTTACGAATACGAAGAGATTGTTATTTATTTAAATTATCTTCAGGCACCTTACGGGAAATTTGCAGTTTACGGCAACCATGATCACGGTGGTTGGGGAACCGATAAATACAAACAGATCATGGAAGCATCTAATTTTAAGCTGTTAAGAAATGAATCTCAAAACATCAAGATCGGAAATGATGGGGAAATCATTATTGCCGGTATTGATGATGCCATGCTTGGTCAACCGGATTTTGAAAAAACATTCAGCTCAATTCAAGAGCGCTACTTTACATTATTAATTTCACATGCACCCGATTTAATTGAGGACGCCAAACATTATCCGGTCGATTTTCAAATTAGCGGTCATACCCATGGTGGACAAATTCAGTTGCCATTTATCGGACCATTGATTACACCACCCTATGGACAAAAATATGTTGAGGGTTCCTACGATATTTCTGACCATCTCAGGCTTTATGTCAATCGGGGACTTGGAACAACGAGATTACCTTACCGACTCTTATCCCGTCCGGAAATAACCATCTTCACTTTGAAAACATAAAGGAAAAGGAGAGTAGATGATGCAACCTTCTAGTGAACAAGCGACCAACTTCCCAACTGAAATTTTATCTAAAGCACTATTCATCGTAAATCGTCATGCAAAAACGGCTATTGATTCAAAATATTTATACCAATTAAAACATGCTACTATAAAAAAAATGCTGGCAGAAGGAAAGGCAAAGAAAATTGGACTGCATTTCTCACGTAATCCGAAATTCAGTCAACAACAGCTTGATGTGCTTATTTCCTGTGGTAATTATTATTTTCATATTCCCCCCACAAGAGAAGATATCCATAATCTAACACATTTAGGAAAACTGGATGACCATTTCCGGAATCCGAAAACAATTCTCCCTTTGAAAGAAGCCAAAAAAATTTTGCAATTATATACGGGTATTAGAAAAAACGAAAATCAAAAAAGGCAGCGACCACGTTACCAACAACCCTTCTTCAAAAGATTGGGTGAATAATATCTTGTACAACCTCAACACATAAAACAACCAGTCAGAAAGGGAGTATTTCTGACTGGTCCAACGATTGAAGAACGTACCATCGTTCATTCTCTATAATCTTTTGGCAAGCAATAACCGGCATCATTACCGACTATAGGTTATCTGCTACATTTCCGGTTCATTCAAAGCAATGATTTCGCTAAACATTTTCTCAAAATCAAGCAGGAGGATAATCTGCTCCTGATTTCTAATAACTCCGCTAACAAACTGATTCCGATTGCTTAAATCGTTCGGCTTTTCAATCTTTGTTACTGATAAAATTTGTTCTACACCTGATACATGAAAAATTGCCCGCTGTTCGCTAATTTCTGTAACGATAAATCGATCCTGTTCGCTGTTTTCTTGCACCGGAATTGACAGGAACATGGCTAAATCAATTACCGGTAAAACTTCTCCGCGAATATCGGTAATCCCTTCAATATATGGTTTTGATCGCGGAACAGGTGTCACTTGAGTGGGCATAATAATTTCATTTACATTCTTTACCGGTATACCAAAAAGCTCTTTGCCTAAATAAAATTCAACCAGCATCATTTCCTCAGGCAAAGTTACCGTATTCTGATGATTTTCATTCGTTTTCATGTTGATTTCCCTTTCTCTATTATTATTCCTTCTTTTATTTTACTTTACAAACAAGAAAAATAATAGATAAATCTACTTTCTTTAAAGTGAAACTTCCATCAGGGGGGGGCATCCCCACTGATGGTTAGTTGAACCAATCGGGCACTTACGGGCACTTATCTTCTACTATTCCATGTTTGATTGCCTTTACATTGGGAAAGATTTCGTGATCTTTTGTACTTTGTGTGGGGTAAATATAAAGAAACTTACATTGATTATCCAGAAAGTCACAAATTAATCAATATGTGTAAAATAGTTAAAGCAAGTTTTCCTTATATATGGTATGATATTACTGAGACTGCTTAAGGAAAGGGATCATGATGGAACAATTAATCAACCCAAATGTAAAGAATATTCAAATCTCGGGGATCCGTAAATTTTTTAATATGGTTGAAGGTGTTCAAAACGTCATTTCACTTACAATCGGTCAACCGGATTTTCCCACGCCTTCCCATATAAAAGATGTTGCAAAACAAGCAATTGACCAAAATTTCACTTCATATACAGCGAATGCGGGTTATTTAGAACTTCGAAAAGCAGCAAGTAACTATGTCAAAAGAAAATATCGTATCGTTTATCATCCTGAGTCAGAAATCATTGTAACTGTAGGAGCCACTCAAGGGATTGATATTGCTTTAAGAACAATCTTAACTCCAGGAACCGAAGTTTTATTACCTGGCCCGATTTACCCCGGATACGAGCCACTCATTAAACTTGCCGGAGCAAAGCCGGTCTATCTGGATACACGAAATACAGGATTCAAAGTAACGGCTGAAATGATTGAAAAAGCGATAAATAACCATACGCGTTGCCTTATTCTCCCCTACCCTTCCAACCCTACCGGAGTAAGTTTAACGCGGGAAGAATTAAAAGAAATTGCTGAAGTTGTAAAAAATAAACCAATTTTTGTCCTTGCCGATGAAATTTACAGTGAATTAGTATACGAGAAAGAACATGTTTCAATTGCAGAGTTTATACCTGAACAGACAATTGTGATTAACGGTTTATCGAAATCTCACTCCATGACAGGGTGGCGAATCGGCCTTGTCTTTGCGCCCGCTTATTTAACAAAGGAAATGATTAAAGTACATCAGTACAATGTTTCTTGTGCCAGTTCAATTTCACAAAAAGCCGCAATAGCAGCATTAACAACCGGCTTCTATGATGGAAGGTTAATGCGTGAAGAATATGTGAAAAGAAGAGACTATGTTTATGAGCGGCTAGTAAAATCGGGCTACAATACCGTTCTTCCCAACGGTGCTTTTTACTTTTTTGTAAAAATACCGACAAATTTTCAATTGAATTCTTTCGATTATTGTTTAAAAATGGTAAAAGAAAACGGGGTGGCCGTCGTACCGGGAAGTGCCTTTTCTGAATATGGGGAAGGGTATTTCCGACTCTCTTATGCATGTTCGATGGAAAAATTACAAGAAGGACTGAACCGGTTACTTGATAAATAAAGAAAACTCGGCGACTGCCGAGCCTTTAGGCGATGGCAAAGCCGTAGTTCACCGAAAAAATATAAAATTTTTTCGGCTGCGATGTATTCCCGTGAAGCTTTCCTTGTGCACTTATACTTAATTCTTAAAATTTCCAACTACGTCGAATTTGCTTCTTTGCTGGAAATTTATACTTTCTTAACGTATAAAAAAAGGGCAATCCATAAAAGGCTATTTTCAGCTTTTATGGCGCCCTTTTCTTTTCACCGAATGAAAGACCGTTTGCTTCGGTTTTCAAATTCATTGCCAATATTTATACAATGCCTGGGTTCCGCTATTTTCTTCACCCATTTTCGCCAACTTTTCGTACATCTGTTTTGCCAAAGTCAAACCGGGTAAGTCAAGATTCATTTTTTCCGCCTCATTTAGTGCAATCGTCATATCTTTAATAAAATGCTTTATAAAAAAGCCGGGACTGTAATCTTCTTTTAATATTCTCGGTGCATAACTGGAAAGAGAAAAACTTGCAGCCGCACCGGTCGAAATTAAATCAACAACCTTTTGAACATTTAATCCAGCTTTTTTTGCATAAATTAATGATTCACAAACACCAATCATTGTAGGAGCAATGGCTATTTGATTTGCCATTTTTGTATGTTGCCCCGATCCTCCTTTTCCAAAATAGGCGATATTTTTCCCCATCAATTGAAAAAGTGGTAAAACAGCATCAAAATCTTTTTGGTCTCCGCCGACCATAATGGCAAGTCTGGCTTCCTTGGCTCCGATATCACCACCCGAAACCGGTGCATCAAGAACGTGTATTCCTTTTTTCTTGCCTTCTTCATATAATCTTTGAGCAAGCGTCGGTGAAGAGGTTGTCATGTCGATAAAATATGTATTTTCTTTTCCGTTCGTGATTAAGCCGTTTTCCCCTAAATAAACTTCTTCCACATCATTAGGTGTTCCAATTATAGTAAACACATATTTTGCCTGGTGAGCAATTTCTTTCGGTGTCGCTGCCCAAATCGCACCTTTGTCTAGTAATTCAGCCGCTTTTTCTTTTGTTCTTGTATAAACATATAACGGGTAACCACCATTTAAAATATGACCAGCCATGCTTTTACCCATTACACCTAATCCTATGAAGCCAACAACTGGTTTTTGCTTATTATCCATTGTCCTTACCACCTCATTTTTTTAAAATCGCTTATAACCTCATTTTATCATATTACATAATTGAAAGGGCGGACTATATAAACAGCCCGCCCTTAACAATATATTATTTATTATTTTGCTAATCCTTCTTTTGTTATTACTTCTGTTAATTCATTCATTGCCAATTCTTCATCGTTTCCGTCAACGATGATCGTAATGTCTGCATCTTTTCCGATACCTAAAGACATAACACCCATGATTGATTTTAAATTAACTTTTTTTTCTTTATATTGTAATGAAATTTCCGACTCGAATTTACCTGCTGCTTGTACTAATAATGTTGCAGGACGGGCATGAATACCTGTTTCTGCGATAACTTTAAATTTCTTTTCAATCATATAAGTCACTCCTCAATCAATTAATTTTAAAGTATGTAAAAACTTGGCATGATTTATTATATCATATCATTTGATAAATTGTTCACTATTTGGAGCTCAGATAAATAAAATTTATTGAATCGATGATAATTTAACCCCATTTCCTATAATTATTCTTCATAAATCATTTTTTTCGTCATCCCTCCGTCTATGGTAATATTTTCTCCACTGATAAAATCATTTTCCGGATTTGCTAAAAATAAGCAAGCACGAGCAATATCAGCTGGTTCGCCAACCCGACCTGACCAATGTTGTTTATGGTCTCGCTCAGATAATTCCGATTTATCTCCCGTATGAATCCAACCGGGGCTGACCGAGTTTACGCGAATATGATAGGGACTCAAACTTGCCGCTAAAGCATGGGTAAGGGCAATGATTCCACCTTTGGATGCTGCATACCCTTCTGTATTAGGTTCTGACATAAATGCCCTTGTAGAAGCAATATTAATAATGGAACCGCCTTTTTCTTTCATAAATCTGGCAGCTTCTTTTGAACAAAGAAATGCACTTCGTAAGTTTGTATTAAGCATATCATCCCATTCTGCAACAGACATTTCAAATAATGGAATGAATTTTGAAATACCGGCATTATTAATTATTACATCAATCCCTCCATATTTTTGGATAGTGAATTCGACAAGTCTGCGAATCTCTTCTTCTTTTCTCATATCTGTTTCAACAAAGAAAACTTGCTTTCCAGATGCCAATAATTGTTTTTCCAATGTTTTTCCCGCCTCAACATCTACATCCGCTACAACAACATTAGCGAATGCGTTTGCAAAAGTTTGGACAATGCTCCTCCCAATCCCATTCGCACCACCTGTAACGATAACCGTTTTATTTTGAAACATCGGCCCATTCCTTTCTGTTGATTAATTAGTCAAAGAAACTTTTCGTTGTTAACTATATACTTTACGCCTTGTTAGTCAACTTCACTCTTATTATATGTATAAATCAAGAGTTTTTCACCTACATTGGAAAAAAACAAAGTAAATAGCTAAAAAAAGGGCTGTATAATATACAACCCCTGTGTGATGCTAATCATTTATTTCGCAAAAACGTGGTTACCGATTTTGACTGTAACTTGTTTTGAAAAAATCCATTTGCTTGTACTAGTTTTAGGATTATAGAAATACAATGAGCCATTTCCTTGCCCTCTAAATGCTAAAGCTTCCTGTACTGCTCTTTTCGATTCAGCATTAGCCGGCTTATTAATTTCACCGTTAGCCACCGGTGAGAATGCATAGTACCCGTTATCAATTTGATAGATTACGTCTCTGACACTGTTTGGAAAATTCGGGTTGTCAACGCGATTCAAGACAACTGTTGCAACTGCAACTTTCCCTGCATATGGCTCACCTTTTGCTTCTGCAGTAACAAGTCGGGCAAGCAAATCTTTGTCACTGCTTGATAAACTGTCAGGCAATGATAGTTTTTGACCCGGATAAATCTTATCAGAGTTTAAGTGATTCATAGACTGGAGGATTTGAACAGGAACTCCATTAGTTTGTCCAATTTTATAAAGTGAATCGCCACTTTTCACTGTGTAAACTGATGCAGCTTCTGTTTGGTTTGTACCGAAACCGATCATCGCAAACATCGCCAGCATTGTGATCATCGTTTTTATTACTCTTTTTCCCATGCTTCAAGAGCACCTCCTATCAATTGTACATATCCTAGGTTAACAAGGAATCTAGTAGACTTCATTAGTAGAGGAATGGCTAATTTACCGTTATTTGCCAAACGGAGGTGCACCGGAAAGGAAAATAATCAACTTCTTGGTTCTTCCATATAATAATAAATTACATTTCCGCCATGTTGGGCAACACCGCGGAAATGTTTAAAGTCCGGGCGCTCAACCAAATATTTACGGAAAGTCAAAAAATCGCTTTTTTCAATTAAACATTCATTTATTTTGCCTGAAGCTAGTTTATCAAGAAGTTCGCGTGCTGTTTCTTCATCCATATGTTATCCCTCCTATGAATCTTTTTATAATGAATAGTGGAAGAAATATTGAAATGTAAAACATCAGTCAGTATAGGAGCAATATCAAAGAACACAATAAATAGCCCACTTCTTGTGACAACGCTTGTGTGAACAATATCATGCCCCCCAGTCTAATTGAACGTAGGCGGGCAACCCCTTTTCCCAACTGTCTTCCCCGTTGACAAAATTTGCCGGGATTTTGTCTATCTCGTTAAAAGTTTCTCGGTTTTTCAACTAAATTTGGCATATGTACTTTACTTTTAAAAAGATCTAGTGCAAACTAATTTATAATTATAATTAATCAAGGGAGAGAAGTAAAATGAGAAAAGCTGCAGTTGGGAATGTAATCGAATTCAAAAATGGTCTTCGTGGTATTGTCGAGAAGGTCAATGAAAACTCTGTCATAGTGAATTTAACCTATATGCAAAATTTCCGAGAAATGGATTTGGATGAAAAAACAGTTGTTAATCACAAAAACTACATAATTGTTGATGAATAACAAAAATGTAGGACGTTCACCGGTATTTGTACACTTTTACTGAAAAAAATTTTCCTTTTTCACACTGCTTCAAAACAACTATCCATAACGACCTCCTCGTAAAATATACAGTGAAAACTTCAATCAGTGGGGAATCTACCTCACTGATTGTTAGTTGAGCCAATAAGGGATTTATGGGTACGCATTTCCCACCCTTGCTTCTTTGATTTATGCGGGAAGATTTAGTGACCGTTCATGCAGAGTACTTTTTCTCCTCACTCCTACTTTATATTCACTACTTTTTTCATTTTTCTCCTTCATAAATTATGCTAAAATATATTTATGTTTTGAAAGGAGCCTCGCAAATATGACAAAGACATTCACTGATTGGAGATTCCTGTTTGGACTTGCCATAGCCCATTTACTAATATTTTTCGCCTTTGATCAAGCAAAAGTTTTTTGGTATATCTTAACAGGCGCTATGCTTTTGTTAATTGCTTACTCGATTTTAAATGAAGATATTGATGATCAATTATCACTCGGACGCTATTTACTTTACGGAGTACTGTCCGGCTTTATGCTCTATGCTATTTTTTGGCTTGGCGATACCATTGTCCGCTTAATCAACTTTACTTATTTTAAAAATCAAATTACAAGTTTATATCATTTATATTCACCTAAAGTGATTTGGCATTTTATTGTTTTAGTACTGATTTTAATACCCGGTGAAGAATTTTTCTGGAGAGGATTTATTCTCAAGCGTTTGCTTAAAGACAACCAAATTTGGCCGGCTGTCATTGTATCTTCCTTCCTTTACGGTTTAGCACAATTATATTCAGGATCAATTGTACTTTTTATAGCCGCTTTCATAGCAGGAATCGTATGGGGAGCTCTTTATGCTTGGAAACGCAGCCTGCCGCTTGTTGTCATCTCACACTTAACTTTTGATTTACTATTGTTTGTCTTTTTTCCATTACGATAATAAAAATATAAGATTTTTTCGGCTTTGATGTATTCCTGTAGCTTTCCTTGTGCATTTATACTTAAAACTTAAAATTTTCCGCTACGTCGAATTTGCTTCCTTGCAAGTAATTTATACTTCCTTATCGTATAAAGAAGGTGTCCCGGTTACCCTGTCCTTTAACCGGGACACCTTTTTGGTATTATCGTATAATTAATAATAAAAGAAAAACTAGACTGATATAACCAAATAAAGGATATAAAAAAGACAGCAAAGTTCCGTAGTCCACCATGCTGATGGCAAATGCAACGGAAAGAATGGCCATTCCAATTGTTAATGTATTCCCCGGTATTTTCCTTTTCACAAACCGCTCTAAACCATATAAATTGCCGACAACCGATGTAAAAATCTCCCCGTAAATGACAATGATAAATAGGAAATGGAATGATGTGGCCAGGGTGTTCACCATGACAGCCATTGGAATTTGAAATTCGGTTAAAGATGGAAGCTGAACCAGGGTGACGTGACTTGAGATCAAAATCAATGTCAAGGCTAGTCCACCGATCACTCCCCCCCTTTTCACAGTCTTCTTATCACCGATTTCGGTGGCAGCCGGTACAAGTACAGCTGTTGCCAAGGAAATATTAAATGCAGCATAAGCAAAACTATCAATAATTGCCCCCCATGTAAAATGAAATCCTTTTGCAACATTTCCCATAAAGTCAGGTAAATGGAAAGCAAGATACGCTAACAGAAAACTAAATAATATTAAAACAGGAACGACAAGCGTATTAACCCAAACCAGCCCCCTTGTCCCAATCAAAAGTACAATTAACGTAAAAATGATGGTAATAAGGATTCCAGCCATTTTAGGTAAATGCAATTGTTCCTGAAACACACTTCCCGCCCCGCTTAACATGACAGATGTTACCCCTACTAACATGACAAACATGATAAGATTAATCACCGGTGCGAAATATGGTCCAAAAATATGTACATTTAATTGTTGAAAACTCCTCGCCTGCAATTCGATCGCCAATAACATGATTTTTACACCAAAACCGATAAAACAAAGGCCGGAAATACAGATACCAATCAAACCCATAAAACCATATTGGGAGAAGAACTCAACAATTTCTTTACCGGTTGCAAATCCTGCCCCAACAATCGTTCCTACATAGATAAAGGCCAATTGAAAAGACTTTTTCCAACTCACCAAACTCCCCCCTCCCTTCATCTTATGCCAAGGAGGACAAGGAAAGAACGGTACGAAATATTTCACAAATAGGTATTTCATCCATCGAAGTACTTGTATCTGACAAGAAAGAACGATACAAACTTTTCACTGTTTATTTAAAATTTTTATGGCAAAATACTTGAAAGTCAAAGATGGTCAAAGTATAATATAGTCAGAAGGTCAAGGATAGTCAAAGTCAAACAACTGACAGGTTATATACTTCATAAAGAAAACTCGGCGACTGCCGAGCCTTTAGGTGAGAGCAGAGCCGTAGTTCAGCGAAAAAACATTTTCGCTTGCGAGGTAATGCTACCGAAGTCTTTCAGTGCACTTATGCGTTAGGAAAGTAGAAATTGAAAAATTTATACTTTCCTATTAGCTAAATAAAAATAGATAATTCTTTTAGTAAGGAGGTTTGCACGATGTTATGTCAAAAATGTCATAAAAATGAGGCAAACATTCATTTACAATTTTACGTAAATGGAAAACAAACTGAATATGCTTTATGTCAAAAATGCTATCAAGAGGAACAAGAAAAATTAAATTCTTCTTTGAAAAATTTCATGGGAAATGCAAACCCGTTTTCACAAATGTTTGGAGGTTTTGTTCCGTTTGGCAGCCCAATTGATGGTCAAAATGGGGTAAAAACGCTAACTCGGCAAACATCCGGCGGTCGTGGTGGCTTCCTTGATCAATATGGAAAAAACTTAAATCTTGAGGCAGAAAATGGCAAAATTGACCCGGTTATTGGTCGGGATGAAGAAATTAAAAAAGTAATTGAAATTTTGAACCGTCGTAACAAAAATAACCCGGTGTTAATCGGAGAACCTGGCGTTGGTAAAACAGCAGTTGTAGAAGGTTTAGCCTTAAAAATTGTTGCAGGCGATGTTCCGATGAAACTTCGGGGAAAACAAGTTTACCTGCTCGATGTCGCATCCCTCGTTGCCAACACCGGTATACGCGGACAATTTGAAGAACGAATGAAACAATTAATTGCCGAAGTACAAAATCGACCGGAAGTGATTCTGTTTATCGACGAAATTCATTTGATTGTCGGTGCCGGTTCTGCGGAAGGTTCCATGGATGCAGGAAATATTTTAAAACCAGCTCTTTCCAGAGGTGAACTGCAATTAATTGGTGCAACAACCTTGAAAGAGTATCGTCAAATTGAAAAAGATGCAGCTTTGGAACGGCGTTTTCAACCGGTTCAAGTTCATGAACCTTCAGTCGATGAAACAATTACAATATTGATGGGATTGAAACCGAAGTATGAAGAATATCATCAAGTAAAATACTCTGACGAAGCCGTTCGTGCTTGTGTCAACTTGTCTCATCGCTATATTCAAGACCGCTACTTACCGGACAAAGCGATTGACTTACTTGACGAAGCCGGTTCTAAATTGAATCTCGAATCAAAAACATTAACACCGGCTTATATTGAAGAACGCTTAAAACAAATTGCCGAAGAAAAACAACAAGCCCTACAAGCTGAAAACTATGAACTGGCTGCAAAATTACGTGATGAAGAACAAACACTGGAAAATCAGGGCAGCCAAGCAAAAGATGCAGCTACACCAATTATCAATGTTGATTTGATTCAACAAATTGTTGAGGAAAAAACCGGTATCCCGGTTGGCAAAATCCAAGCCGATGAACAACAAAAATTAAAACATATTGAAGAAAACTTAGCTGCAAAAGTAATTGGTCAGGCCGATGCGGTTCGTCAAGTAGCTAAAGCCATTCGCCGCAGTCGGGCCGGATTAAAAGCAAAAAACCGTCCAATCGGTTCGTTCCTCTTTATCGGTCCTACCGGTGTTGGGAAAACTGAATTGGCCAAAACCCTTGCCGAAGAATTATTTGGTACAAAAGACGCAATGATTCGCTTGGACATGAGTGAATATATGGAAAAACACAGCGTCTCTAAATTAATCGGTTCACCGCCTGGCTATGTTGGTCATGAAGAAGCAGGTCAATTAACGGAAAAAGTCCGGAGAAATCCGTATAGCTTAATATTATTGGATGAAATCGAAAAAGCACATCCGGATGTTTTACACATGTTCCTGCAAATTTTGGATGACGGGCGTTTAACAGACAGCCAAGGTAGAACCGTAAGCTTTAATAACACGGTTATTATTATGACAAGTAATGCAGGTCAACATATAAAGGATATTCGCGTCGGTTTCGGTATATCCGATCAAACGGATGAATCATCAGTAGTTGAACAATTACGTGATTACTTCAAACCGGAATTTCTAAATCGGTTTGATTCCATTGTTCGATTCCATTCATTATCAAAAGAAGATTTGTTACAAATTGTCGATTTAATGTTAGCTGAAGTTGTAAATCAATTAAAAGAAGATAATAAAACAATTACTGTTAGTCAGGAAGTGAAAGAAAAACTGGTTGACCTTGGCTACAACCCTTCTTTCGGTGCACGGCCATTACGTCGGACCATTCAAGAGCAATTGGAAGATAAAATTGCCGATTTCATTCTCGATGAACCGGACGTACACCATTTGAAGGCAACACTTGAAAATGGCAAAATCGTTATAAATGCTGAGTAAAAAAAGGTATGGAATCGTTATTGATTCCATACCTTTTTTATGAAGAATCCCCTTTTTTTGTCAATCATGCTAATGTCCCAGAATATAGGGTATTTATGAAAACACCCGCTAGTCGAGAGAATGGAGTTGTTATGAATTAATTTCCGTTCTTCCTATGCTGTTAGGGAAGAAAGATCAGGGTGGGCATTTATACTAAAACTAGCGGTGGGGTACTCCCTGATCTTAGGAATTCGAAAAAAACGTTGATATTTATTTAGTAAATTGTCTAGTTCTTGGCTAGACTTTAACGTCTTTTCATTGGTAAAGCCATATTGTTTAGCTATTTCAATCATTTGTTCACGTTTTTTCTTAATCTGTTCTTCCATTTCTCTTTTGGTCATTTCTTCATCCACTTTTGTAATCCTCCTACTTTATCCTCTCATCCAATAAAATTTTGTTCCTATGACATTTAACCAAAATTATTACATAATGTAAAGAGAATCGGCAAAAATAGACAAAATATTCCCTTTTCACCTTATTTATTGAGATTACATCCCCATTAATTTAGTGTCACTATATTTCCAGACAATATAGAATGTTAAATTCCTTTTACAAGCAGGATTGAATTTTATAGAAATAGTAACCTACTTATAATTTATATCGGCAAATAATGAATGTATAATATATTATTAGTTATTTCTTAAACCGCCTCAAGAACAGTTATTAAAATAAAAATAGGAGGTTTTTCCATTGAGTAAACAGCGTGATTATTATTTTGATAATGGAAAGTTCCTGTTAATTTTCTTTGTTGTGTTTGGCCATTTAATTCGTTCCTATATTGAAGATAATGAAATTTTATATGCCCTGTATAAAACAATCTATTCCTTTCACATGCCGGCTTTTATATTGGTATCCGGCTATTTTGCCAAAGGATATTTTGAAAAAGGATATTTCACGAAATTAGTCAAAAAATTGCTCGTTCCATACTTGATTTTTCAAATTATTTATTCGGTATACTATTATTTCTTACTTAGTGAGAAAAGCTTATCCATTAATATATTTAATCCTGAATGGTCTTTATGGTTTTTAGTTAGTTTATTTTGCTGGCATTTGTTATTGCTATTATTTGCAAAAATGAATCAGCCTTTTGGGTTTATCCTTTCTATAATCATTGGAATTTTGATTGGATATATTGATTTTATTGATGAGTATTTGAGCCTTTCCAGAACTTTTGTCTTCTTCCCGTTCTTTCTGCTCGGTTATTATTTAAAACGGAAACATTTTTATTGGTTAAAATCGAAAGTCGCTATAAGTTCTGCTACTATTATTATAACTTCGGTGTTTGTCCTTTTCTATCTGTTTCCTTTAATGGATTTTGAATGGTTATTCGGTTCTAAGCCATACAATCATTTTGAGACAGATATGACTTTCGCATGGTTGCAAAGACTGTTCATTTATGGAGTCAGTTTAATTACCTTATTTAGCTTTTGGGCATTCGTTCCAAGACAGCATTATTTCTTTACAAAAATTGGAAAATACACGTTGTATATCTATTTATTACACGGTTTTATTATTAAATATTTTCGTGGTTCAAATTGGGAAAAGTGGATTGCTAAAAATCATTCCGTTTGGATTTTAGCAGTTTTCGCTCTCAGTTTGACTTTACTGTTGTCGAGTAAATTCGTGCGTGTCCTGACCCAACCGATTATTGAATTTAAATTAGCAAATTGGTTTTCCTTGTTTAAACAATTTAACAGAAGATTATTTTCATAGTTGATTTATAAGGAATACATGCAGCTTACTCTTCTATGCTGCTTTCTCATTGACTAAAATCTTCAAGTGAGTGTTTGACACACGAGTAATAGTGGTAATCATACCTAGCAAGCAAAAAAGATTTATGCTAGTATAAGGGAGTGGATTTTTTAGTGAACTTTGGTTAATCCATCTAATCAATGATGTAAATCTTTTTGAAGCAGGTGAAATTTGTTATGTGTGGTTTTATTGGCTGTGTCCATGAAGAGGCACAGAGTTACAGCAACGAACAAATCAATCAGTTTAAAAAAATGAACGATATCATTACCCATCGCGGTCCCAATGATGAAGGTTTCTTTTATGATGAACATGTTCAATTCGGGTTTCGGCGATTAAGTATCATAGATCTCGATAATGGACACCAGCCGCTCTCCTATGAAAATGAGCGATACTGGATTATTTTTAACGGCGAAGTTTACAACTATATTGAAATTAGAGATGATTTAATTAAGCAAGGACTCTCTTTTGAAACAGAAACAGATACTGAAGTGGTGATTGCTCTATACAGTCTGGAGAAAGAAAAGGCCGTAAAAAAACTTCGCGGCATGTTTTCATTTGTCATATGGGATAAACAAGAAAAAACATTATTTGGTGCAAGAGATCCGTTTGGAATTAAACCGTTTTTCTATTGTTTGGACGGTGACCGGATGTTTTTCGGTTCTGAAAAGAAAAGTATTCTAATGGCACTTGAAAATGATGTATTAAATTTTGAAGCATTGCAACATTATTTCACTTATCAATTCGTACCGGAACCACTCTCCATGCATGACGGGATAAAAAAACTGGAACCCGGCCATTATTTTACAAAAAAAATTGGCGAACCGATCGATATGAAACAATACTGGCATGCTTCATTCCACCCGGTACATAAATCGGAGGATGAATGGATCAAAGAAATACGTGAAGTATTATATGATTCGGTCCGTTTACACATGAGAAGCGATGTTCCGGTCGGTTCCTTCCTTTCCGGTGGGATTGACTCGTCAATCATCGCTTCCATCGCAAAGGAATTTCACCCATCCATCCAAACATTCTCGGTTGGCTTTGAACGGGAAGGGTACAGTGAAATCGATGTAGCAAAAGAAACGGCGGAAAAAATCGGTGTTGAAAATATTAGCTATGTTATTACACCGGAAGAATATATGAAAGAGTTACCGAAAATTATGTGGCATATGGATGACCCGTTAGCAGACCCGGCTTGTGTACCGCTTTATTTTGTCGCCAGGGAAGCAAGTAAATATGTGACTGTTGTCCTTTCCGGAGAAGGTTCTGATGAATTGTTCGGGGGTTATAATATATACCGTGAGCCACAATCGCTGAGGGTGTTTAACCGAATGCCCGGATTTTTAAAATCATTTTTAAAATTAATTGCACAAATCATGCCTGAGGGGATGCGTGGGAAGAGCTTTATTGAACGCGGTGTAACACCGATGGAAGATCGGTATATCGGTAATGCAAAAATGTTCACTGAAAAAGAAAAGCGGAGTCTGCTCAATGTGTACAATCCAAATATTAATTATCTTGATATCACACGCCCTTTATATGAAGAAAATAAAGGTAACGACCCGGTAGAACGAATGCAACATATTGATATCCATACATGGCTTCGCGGCGATATTTTGTTAAAAGCGGATAAAACGACGATGGCCCATTCATTGGAATTACGCGTCCCATTTATGGATAAAGCTGTTTTTGAGGTCGCTTCAAGAATCCCATCAAGCTTAAAAACAGCCAACGGAACAACAAAATATATTTTACGGAAGGCAGTTGAAGGGATTGTTCCTGACCATGTCTTAGATCGAAAAAAACTTGGCTTTCCTGTTCCAATCCGCCATTGGTTAAAAAATGAAATGAACGATTGGGCAAAAAATTTAATTAAGGAAAGTGATACAGATCATTTAATTAACAAAAAGTATGTGCTCGATTTACTGGATGCCCATTGTGCGGGAAAAGGCGATTACAGCCGGAAAATCTGGACTGTTTTAATGTTTATGCTTTGGCACCAAATTTATATTGAAAAAAAATATTCCTTTGAACAGGAAGTCTTACGTGAAAAAAGTCCGGTAAAAGCGAATTAATGTCCACGACAAAAGACAAGGCAGTAACAGGAATCATCCATCTTGTTACTGCCTTTTTGGATAGATAAAGCATAGGAAAGTTAATTCACATGTTCTTTTTTCAAATACTTATTCAAACGGTAATATGGTTATTGCCTGACTTCCCATTTGCACCCATGCCTCTTTGAAATCTTGGATGGGTGCTGTTTTATTTTTAATCCCTGTCAATGGATCATTAAAATAAATAAATTGATCATCATATCCTGTGACTAAGACGGAATGCTCTTTACTCGTCACCTTTACCGCACCTGATGGCGTTTCCCATGTTTGAAACAGATCCTCGGAAATTTTTTGATAAGCGGTATTTATAATGACCCAAACCGGTTGTTCTGCGGATAACGGAATCTTTAATTTTTCAAAGTCGGAACCGGTCATATCGATAATTCTCCCCGGTAAATACTGTTCCGCCAACTCTCGGATCGGCTCATGAAAAACACCGAGACCCGGATTTTGTAAGTTATACATATCGCCAACAAAACCATCATGTGGATTTCCGAAATACACCTTTCCTCCTGAGACGGAATAAGGGGTCGGATCCTTTTTCACCTCATTCGCCAGCGTCATTTTATCAACATTTTCACCGGCAAATTGAAGCAACATAGCCAAACTTGTTACTTCACATCCTCTTGGAAGTTCCGGGTATTGCTTAATCAAAGGTGCATCAATAATGACTGATCCCTTTATTTTTACAATGGAAAACTCATTCAATACTTCCTCTTCTCTTTGATTTTGACTATTGTTGATTCCAATTGCATTAGCAATATACTCAAATTTTCCATCCTTGACAAAATTTATTAGAAAAAGCGAAAAGACTACGAGGAGAAGACTAAATCCCAAGAGTATCCCCTTTTTTGTCCTTAAAAAAAATTGACAAACGAACAGTAAAATTAATAATAATAGAAGTAGCATGATATCCTCCAAGCGCCTATCTATTTTCATATACTCGGTCACACGTCTACATCCAGCCATAAATTTCATGGTCTAATGGAACCGGTATTTATCAGTCACACGATTAAATCAGCCAATAATCACCCGTTCTTTCGGATAATGGAAATTTTCTTTTTTCTCCTTCCCACCAATCATTAATAAAAATGTCAAAATACCGACACGACCAATAAACATAAGCAACATAATGATAATTTTTCCAATGTTCGATAACTCAGCGGTAATCCCTAGCGACATACCGGAAGTTCCAAAAGCCGAACAAACTTCAAATATTAGGGTGATTACCGGAACATCTTCAGTAAAGCATAATAAGACAACTGAACCAAAGCAAACCATTACAGCAAAAATGGATACAACAAAAGCTTTTACAACATCCCCTTCATGAATTTCCCTTTTAAATATTTTTATTGCTTGATTTCCTCGGGAATAATGATAAAGAAATAAAATAATGATGGCAAACGTCGTTGTACGAATACCGCCACCAACCGAACTGGGAGAAGCACCAATAAACATTAAACAACTCAATAACATTAAAGTGGCATCCGACAAATCCGTAAGGTCAAGTGTTACAAGCCCACCGCTTCTTGTTGATACCGATTGAAAAAACGCATAAAACAATGATTCATGCCAGATTTTATCATGTAAAAAATGATTCCACTCAAACAATAAAAAGCCGAGACCCCCGAATAGAACCAAGATTAAATACATAAGTGTTGCGATTTTTGTATACAAAGTAAAATGAAAGGTCTCTTTCCTCTTTTTAAAGTAATTCACAACTTCGATTAAAACCGGAAATCCAATGGCACCTAAAGTAATTAAAACCATATGGATAAATTGAACAAAATAATCGTTGGCAAAAGGAATTAATGAAGATCCGGTAATATCAAATCCAGCATTCGTTGTAGCCGTGACCGAAGAAAATAATCCATGCAAGTATGCTTCCTGCCAAGTTGGGTAATAATTCAAATAGTATGTTCCTAATATAAGTGCACCCATTAATTCAATCATAATAAAGACGACAAGCAGTTGCTTCAACAAGCGGACGAGTCCGGATAGATTCATTTGGTTCTGGTCGGTCATGATTAATCGCCGTTCCCTTAGCCCGATTTTTTTCCCTAATACGATCCAGAAAAAGGTGCCTAAAGCCATGATACCGACACCGCCAATTTGTAAAATAAAAATAAGGATAAAAAGTCCGGTGGTTGTAAACGTCTCGGCAAAATTTACCGTAGTCAATCCGGTTACACTTACAGCACTGACAGCCGTAAAAAGGGCATCCATAAACGTCCAGTGTGCATGGTTCTTAATAGCCACCGGTAAACACAATAACAGTGTGGAAATGATAACGACGATGATATAATAGCCGACAATCATTTGGGCAGGTCGTAAGTTGTTCATTAAAGTTTGAAATTTTTCCCGCATTTAAAAGTCCCTTTCAAGTAAAAACTATTGTTCATAATGGAAACTATACAGTTTAAAACAGTATGTATCACCTTATTTTATCTAACTTAAGAATGGTAGTCAAAACTTGCCATAAATGTTCCCACTTAACCGATCCATACTAAAAATAAATCGGAAAAAAGGTGGTGAATAACATGGCTCGTTCCTCAAATAAATTATTAGTACCTGGTGTTCAGCAATTTCTCGACCAGGTAAAATATGAAATTGCTGAAGAGTTTGGAGTTCAACTTGGCGCAAATACTGTATCACGTGCAAACGGATCTGTTGGCGGTGAAATCACGAAACGTCTCGTCCAGCAAGCACAATCACAACTTTCTAACAAAAATGAATAAAACTTGGAAAAAAAGAAAGGCCCATTCAATAAACGGATGGGCCTTTCAATTTGTTCATATGTTATCAGTAGCTACTGTTTACCTATTCATGGTAACAAAAGCTGATTCTTTTGTTTTCAAAAAAGTACGCAATTATTCGGCTTTCGGTTGAGGTTTTTCTGTTTTACGTTTCTCCACTTCTTGTGCCACAGATCCTTTTTTCTTAGAAATGAAATAACCGCCGACAGCTATCCCAAGCAAGACAACCCAGAAGATCGTTTTCCATAGGCCTGATTCCGGAAAATGTTCGTCTATTATCGCTACACCCGGATGCGCCAACGTATGGACAGCCAATTTCACACCTACCCAACCAACGATGAGGAATGCGGCATCCTCAAGAGTCGGGTACTGATTGAGTAATTTAACAAACCATGTTGCAGCAAATCGAATAATGATGAGACCAATCAGTCCGCCCATGAACATAACCATAAATTGACCGCCATTGATCCCGCCGATAGTAAAGTCACCAACCGGCCGCAATGTTACCGCCAATGCAACGGCAGCAAGCATGGAGTCGATCGCAAAGGCAATATCTGCCAATTCTACTTTTGCGACGGTTGCCCAGAATCCGCTTTGTTTATTTCCCGCAGTTACTTTCACTTTATCGGTTTCTTTTCGCTTTTTGATATAGTGATGAATCATAATGTATAACAAGTAAAGCGCACCGATTGCTTGAACTTGCCATACGTCAACGAGAAAAGAGATTAAAAACAATGTGGCAAAGCGAAAAACAAAAGCACCCAGCAAACCGTAAAACAAGGCCCGTTTCTGTTGTTTATCGGGTAAATGTTTCACCATAACAGCCATAACCACTGCATTATCTGCTGCCAAAATTCCTTCTAAGCCAATCAGTACCAATAAAACCCAACCATATTCTAATAAAATTGAAATATCCATTGAATCCCCTCCATCCATATTTTGTACCTTCATCGTTTTTTTCTGTAAAAAAAGATTTGGAAACATAAAAAGACCTTTGCCAACTTTAACTTATAAGTAAAAGTCAGCAAAGGTCTTGCGTAGCACTTTTATATGCCAACAAAGCCGGAAGCATTTACGCTACGAAATGACGACTTTGTTTCAGGATTTCCCCTTTACGCTACTCCCCTTTACAAGAAAGAGTATATATGTTTTTCACTCTTAATTACAATGTGAATAAGGATATTTATGTTTTTATTATAAATTGATTTTTGTTAGATAGCAACAATTTTTTCATTTAAATAAAAATTCACTATTACCATACTACGTCCAACATATTGTAAATAGTTACAAGCGAAAAATAACTGCTGCTTTTTGTCGTCTACCGAACCCTTATTTTTCATCATCCATCGGGTTATATAACTTCACGTCCGGGTTCTTATCTTGGAACCAGCGAAGAGCGAAATCATTTTCAAATAAAAACACATTTCGATCATAACGATCCTTCACCAGCATACTTCGAGAACTGTTCAGTCTTTCATCAACCGTATCGCCTTCAATCCAACGAACAACTTTCGAACCAATATGTTCCATGTTCACATCGACATGGTATTCATTTTTCATTCGATGTTCGAACACTTCAAATTGTAATTGCCCTACTGCGCCAAGAATATATTCTTCATATTTTGTTTTAAATAATTGGATGGCTCCCTCTTGAACTAGTTGATGAATCCCTTTATGAAATTGCTTTTGCTTCATGACATTTTTGGCTGTAACCCGAACAAATAATTCCGGTGTAAATTGCGGTAACGGATTGAAATGAAAAATTGGTTTTCCTTCCAAAATCGTATCGCCAATTTGAAATATCCCTGTATCATACAAACCGATAATATCGCCGCTTACCGCTTCATCTACCGTACTACGGTCATCAGCCAAAAATTGCGTAGATTGGGATAATTTCAACGTTTTTCCTGTTCGTGCCAGTGTTACGGTCATACCACGTTCAAATTTTCCGGAACAAACCCGGACAAAGGCAATGCGATCGCGGTGTGCCGGATTCATATTCGCTTGAATTTTAAAAACAAATCCCGAAAAACTTTCTTTTAAAGGATCAATAGGGCCGATATCAGAAGGTCTTGCCTGCGGTTCGGGAGCAAATTTCAAATAAGTTTCTAAAAAGGTTTGTACACCAAAAGTTGTCAGCGCACTGCCGAAAAATACCGGTGTTAAAGTTCCATTTAATATTTTTTCCTCTGAAAATTCATTTCCTGCTTCATTCAGCAACTCAATTTCTTCCAATACTTGTTCGTATAAACCTGATTGTTGTAATTGATGTTCGACAGCCAATTCACCCTCTTCATTTAACGGCAAAAAGCGATCATTTTCTTCAACCCGAAATTGCTCAATCCGGTTATAAAAGCGATCATAAATCCCGAGAAATTCTTTTCCCATTCCGATCGGCCAATTCATTGGATATGCATCAATTTCGAGAACTTCTTCCAGCTCAGCAATCAATTCCAGCGGCATTTTTCCGACCCTGTCTAATTTGTTAATAAAAGTAAAAATCGGAATTCCCCGCATTTTACATACTTTAAAAAGCTTAATGGTTTGCGGCTCAATCCCTTTCGCAGAATCGATAACCATAACAGCACTATCGACAGCTGTCAAGGTTCGATACGTATCTTCACTGAAATCTTCATGCCCGGGGGTATCCAAAATATTAACGCGAAAACCATGATAATCAAATTGCATAACACTGGATGTAACGGAAATTCCCCGTTGTTTTTCAATTTCCATCCAGTCACTTGTTGCATACTTACCTGTCTTCTTTCCTTTTACTGTCCCTGCCGCCCGTATGGCACCACCGAATAAAAGTAGTTTTTCCGTCAACGTTGTTTTTCCGGCGTCCGGGTGGGAAATAATAGCAAACGTCCGCCGCGATTTCACTTCATCTATAAAATTTTCCATTTGTATAATTCCTTCCTATCTAAAAACTTTTTCTTCACGTAACAAAAATTTTCATACAAAAAAATATTACCGTTGAAAGCACAAGAATGCAATGGGGATTTTTATGTTATTATATGTTAAGGAAAGAATATGAAGGAGTTTTTTAACATGAAAAAAATTATTCTGGTCTTCCTCACCTTCTTCTTATTAGCCGGATGTGCAGAAGAGAACACCAGCCGAGACTCGACTACAAAACCTGATCAAAATTCAGATATTGGAACAACGGCAATTGAGGAAGATCAACAAAATCCGAGTCAAGAAGCTCCAGAAAGTGCTGAAAATGACTCGGTAGATAATAGCCAGGTTAACCGTTTTAATGGGAACGTAATGAATGTTGTCGATGGCGATACAATGGATATTCAATTTGAAAACGGAAAGGAAGAACGGGTTCGTCTCGTTCTTGTCGACACACCCGAAACAAAACATCCGACAAAACCGGTCCAACCATTTGGACCTGAAGCTTCGGCATTTACAAAAGAAATGCTAGCAGGAAAAAATGTACAAGTGGAACTGGATGTCCAAGAACGGGATCAGTACGGTCGAATTTTAGCCTATGTCTATATCGATGGTAAAATGTTTAATGAATTATTATTAGAAAAAGGCTTGGCAAGAGTGGCTGTATTTCCGCCAAATACTCGCTATGTTGATGAATTTTATGCGATTCAGAAAAAAGCACAAGAAGCAAAACTTGGCATCTGGTCGATTGAAGATTATGTCACTGATAATGGGTATATTATTCAAGAGGAAACCGGGGAAAATCAATCTTCAACTAATACAAATATAGATTGTCAAAATCCAATCAAAGGAAATATTAACTCAAAAAGTGAAAAAATCTATCATGTACCCGGCGGCCAATATTATGACATAACAAAAGCCGAGGAATTGTTTTGTACGGAACAGGAAGCTGTGAACGCAGGTTACCGAAAATCACAAAGATAAAGTGAAACTTCCGGATGTGGGGATTTTCTTCATCCCCACTGATTTAGTTGAACCAATCGGGCACTTATCTTCCTCTTTTACATCTTGATTTCGCTTATTATTCTACAGGAGGAAGATTATTGCCCATTTGTGCGGGATAAAGTGAAACTTCCAGCAGTTTGGCTTTATCCCCACTACTTATTGGTTGTGGCTGTAACGAGATGAAAATAAGTCATTGTACTTGAAGCCAAAATCGAGAAGGCAACTAGTTCCCTTCCCGATTCACTTTACCGACGTCTACCCCATATTTTTTAATCTTTTTCCACAACTCTACTGCTTTTTCGAGAAAATATCGTAGAATAAACAAAATCATAATAACCATTTCGGGAATATCCATAACGCGAAAAGGATTTACAGCAGTTATGATTATTTCATGCAAATCACCCTTCGTTAAAAAAAAATCTATACCTATCGATAAAATAATAAGTGAAATAAAAATAAATAAAACGATACCTAATTCTTTCATTTCATCACCAACCGATTAAGAATGCATTTATGATTTATCATTCCTCTCTTTTCGCAATTTATCCTACACTTAAGATGCAGCAAAACGCCAACATTAAAATATTTTTTGCATAATCATCCAATTTTTACAAATAATAAAGTGAAACTTCCAGCAGTGGGGGTTCTTCATCCCCACTGCTGGTTAGTTGAACCAATCGGGCACTTACGGACACTTATCCTCCTCCTTTACATCCTTGATTTATTAAGCCTTAGCAGGAAGATTAGTGACCGTTTGTGCGGGATAAAGTGAAACTTCGAGAAGTGGCGAATTTCTTCATCCCAACTGATGGTTAGTTGTAGCAATTGAGCAATCATCTTCTTTGTAAACCCAGTCTATGGTGGGGCTGTTACTGGATAAACGCAATCATAAAACGTCCTGTCATCTAGGAGGTAACTTGTGATGGGTCTCGTCTCAAAATTATTTGCAAAACCCAAAAAAAAGAAGAAAAAGAATCAACCGGCCACAAAAGATACGAGTGGACAAGCAAGCGATATTTCTAGCCGATTTTTAAATAACGATTTAAGTAAAAACTTACAAACTATCCTTAATACAACCGGAAATAGTGCAGATATTATTATTAGGCAAATTGATTTAGCGGATGATCCACCTATTAAAGCTGCCTTGGTTATGGTTGACGGATTGATTGATGACAAAACCGTAAATGAATCGATTATCCATACGTTACTGAATGATTATTCGTTACAAGAAGCTGTTTCTATTGAAAAAAGCTTCGATTATCTTGAAAAAAAATTACTTCCTATTACGAATGTCACTTCCGTATATGATTGGAACGATTTATTTGGAAAATTATTATCAGGAGAAACCATTATCTTTATTGATGGTGTAGAAAAAGCACTATCAACCAGCACAAGAGGTGGAGAAAAAAGAGCAGTCTCGGAGTCGAAAAATGAAGTATCCCTTCGCGGTCCGAAAGAAGCATTTACGGAATCCATGAGGACAAATACATCACTAATACGTTCACGGATTAAAAATCCCAATTTATGGATTGAGTCCTTTCAAATCGGTAAAGTAACGAAAACAGATATCAACGTTATGTATATGAAAGGCATTGCCAACGAAAAGATTGTGAAAGAGGTAAGGAAACGACTAAAACGAATTGATATCGACCAAGTACCGGATTCCGGCTTTATAGAGCAACTGATTGAAGAAAAAACCTATACAATATTTCCGACAGTCTATCATACGGAAAGACCGGATATCGTTGCAGCGAATTTAATGGAAGGGAAAATAGCGATTATCGTAAACGGTTCGCCATTTGTGCTGACTGTACCGGCATTGTTTATTGAATTTTTTCAAGCTGCAGATGATTATTATGCCCGCTTTGATATTAGTACAGGTCTTCGCTTTTTACGTGTGTTAATTTTTTTTATATCCATTGTCGGACCCGCAACATATGTGGCAGTTACAACATATCATCAGGAAATGATTCCAACCTTACTAATTATAGCTATTGCCGCTCAGCGCGAAGCGGTTCCCTTCCCAGCCTATGTTGAAGCTTTGTTAATGGAAACAACTTTTGAAATTTTACGAGAAGCAGGAGTACGATTACCAAAAGCGGTCGGTCAAGCTGTTTCCATTGTCGGCGCTCTCGTTATCGGTCAGGCGGCAATTCAGGCAGGAATTGTTTCTCCTGCGATGGTTATTGTGGTATCCATAACAGCCATCGCCAATTTTGCAACACCTTCATTTTCAATGGCAATATCAACCCGTGTTATTCGCTTTGGATTAATGACTTTAGCAGCGGTAATGGGATTTTACGGGATTATCACGGGACTCATGATGATGACATTGCATTTATGTAGTTTACGTTCTTTTGGCGTCCCTTATATGGAACCATTAGCACCTCTTATGATTAAAAATATGGGCGATACAATCATTCGTATCCCGCTTTGGAAAATGAAATCCCGTCCAAAACTAATTAGTCAAAAAAATATTATTCGCCAAGGAGATAACCAACAACCCCGTCCACCAGAAGATAACGGATCGTAGGTGAGAGAATGACAAAACGTTTAAACTTATTTGCTTTTATATGCATAACTATATTGCTGGCCGGCTGTTGGAATCACCGTGAGTTAACAGATATCGGAATTATCGCTGCAGTCGGAATTGATTACGGGCAAGATAAACGCTATAATATGACGTTCCAATTTGTCAATCCAAAAAACATAGCCGGCAACCAACAAACAAGCGGATTATCAGGTCCTGCCATTACGATTTATGAAAGCGAAGGAGATAATTTGTTAGAAGCTGCCAGAGCGGCCTCCCAGCATGTTTCCAGACAGTTATATTTTGCCCATACCAATGTGTTAATGATTGGTGAGGAAGTTGCAAGAGATGGCTTAACTGACATACTCGACATTTCCATTAGGAACCCGGATTTTCGTCCTACAGCTACTATAGTAATAGCCAAAGATTCAACAGCAGAACAAATTTTAAAAACATTGACACCACTTGATCAAATTCCGGCAAATAAAATTGATAAGACGCTCCAATTTTCTGAAAGTCGATGGGGAGAAGATATCCATCTTACTGTTGGCGAACTTGTTCCAACCATTTATTCAAAAAGTAAGCAAGCAGTGGTTAGCGGATTTGTCCTTAAAGGAGACAAAGAAAAGGGAAAGCAAGATGCAAATATTCAATCTTCCCGACCATTAGCCCCGCTAAATGCTGATGGAATAGGCATTTTTAAAGGAGACAAATTAATCACATGGGCGGAGGGAAAAACTGCCAGAGGGATTAATTGGATACTAAACAATATTCAATCAACAGTTATGGCTGTTGACTGGAAAGATAAGAAGGATGCATTTGGCATAACCATTAATCTTTCTAAATCTAAAGTTTCGGCAAATGTGAAGAACAACAAACCTCATATTACCGTCCATATTGATGCGGAAGGAGGTATTACAGAAGCTGACACATTTCTAGACCTTTCAAAAGCCGAAGAACTGATTAAAGTACAAAATGCATTGAGAAAAGAAATTAAGAGAGAAATAGAAAACTCTATCCAATTTGCTCAAAAACATAAAGCCGATGTATTCGGATTTGGAGAAAAAATAAGCCACGTTGATGAGGATTATTGGAAAAAAGTTGAAGATGTCTGGAATGAGGAGATTTTCCCAAATTTAGAGGTAAAGGTAGAAGTCAATGCCTTCATAAGGAGAACGTATTTAATTTCAAAACCATTTTTATATGAGCATAAAGGGAATGACTAAACATGGAAAACGCAAAACTGAGCAGCTATCAATTTTTTGTTATGATTTTACTTTTTGAAATGGGGACGTCACTTGTCATCTCATTGGGTAGTAATGCAAAACAAAATACATGGTTTTCCATTTTACTCGGATCATTGATCGGTATTCTTTTCTACCATGTGAATTACAAAATTTACACCTATTATCCGAATGAACTTCCTTCTTCTTATTCCAAAAAAATTGTTGGTAAATTTCTTGGAAGCATCCTCGGCTATTTTTACATTATTTATTTTACTTATATATGTGCCAGAGTCACTCGTGATTTTGGAGAACTATTAGTTGCAGTAGCCTATACGCAGACACCACTTTTTATCGTTAATGCGATTATGATTATCCTTTGTGTTTTCGCCGTAAAAAAAGGGATTGAGGTGATTGCTCGAACTGCGGAAATTAATTTTGCCCTAATGTATTTATTTGCAATCACCGGATTGATCCTAATTCTTGTTTCAGGTTTAATTGAATTGGAAAATTTAAAACCTGTTCTTAGGAATAACTGGGGGACAATATTGAGAGTGGTCATCTTAGAAACTGCATTTGTTCCATTTGGTGAAATGATTGCTTTCACATACCTTTTCCCTTATTTGAATTATTCAAAAAACGGTCGCTTTTTAGGTTCCTTTGCAATTTTACTTAGCGGTATAAATTTGAGTATAACGGCGGCAATTAACGTAGCTGTCCTTTCAGTTCCTTTATTTGAAAACACTCAATTTCCGCTTTTATCAACGATTCAATATATTAGTATTGGAAACTTTATCGAGCGTCTTGATATCTTTTTCATCTTTGCTGCCTTTATTGGAGCGTTTTTTAAGATCGTTATTTTTTTTTATGTAGCTGTTATAGCGACTACCGATCTATTTCATTTGAAAGATCATAAAAAAATTGTCTATCCATTTGGTTTAATCGTGTTGTTTTTGTCACAAACGATCGCAAGTAATTACCAAGAACATATTAATGAGGGACTTAAATTTGTTCCCCCTCACATACACATTCCATTTCAAATAGGAATACCCGTCATTTTGCTGGTAATTGCCTTTTTGAAGAATCGTAAAAAGGAAAAGAATATGAGTAAAACCATGAAGGAAGGGTAAAGGTAAGCTTTTTTCATTTCAAACATAATTTTCTTGGTGGTGTCCGAATAAAATGACTACTCGGACACCTGCCTCTCAAACTTTCTCCTTTTGTTGAATAGATTGTTTTCATCAAAGGTGCGCCCTCCCCTTCTCTTCATCAAAGGCATCTTTCCAACCATATAAGAAAATGGAAAATTCATACGAATAAGGCTTTCAAAACTGCCATTCTCCCCAAGATAAAAATGTTTCCACTAAAAAAAGTTAACAAAACATCCTTGACTTTTTTATTTGTTTCCATTATATTATTTAATGTGATTGACAGAAAAATTATGATTCCGTAGCTCAGCTGGGAGAGCACCACCTTGACAGGGTGGGGGTCGCTGGTTCGAACCCAGTCGGGATCACTAAAGCAAAAGGCATATTCCATTAGGGTTTATGTCTTTTTTGTTTATCTTCCTTCCTGCCTTTCTTATGCATTTTTCTAAAGTTAGGGTGAAATGCGGGTGAAAATGTCTCGGAAAACCTGAAATACCCCGTTCTACATCGGAAATAGTTGATTAGAATAACCGACAAATAATGGTTCTTCAAAATATTTTGGAATACATCCAACTTAAGAGCTTTCATTGACAGGGTGGGGGTCGCTGGTTCGAACCGAGTCGGGATCACTACTTCAATTACATTTTTCTTGGATATGATTGATAATGTGGTAGACCAAAAAAGTTTGAAAAGACAAAGAAATATGCCATTCATCTTCCAGTAATTTTTTCTCCCTATACCGTTGTTCTTTGACATACACCTATTCTTGTACCAAAAAATCAACGTAACTTCCCCCTTTTATCAAAAATCCTTTTTTCCAATAAAACCCAAAATGTAACAAAAAAGCCGTTGATTTTTCATCCACAATCCTGTTAATGGCAAAAAATAAATAACGGTTAGTTGTAAAATTAAATGCAACGGTAAAAAAAAGAAAAACCATAGATAAATCCGTGTTATGATTAAGTGGTCGTTTAAAACACAATCATATGGAGGGTTATCTATGGTTCAAACTAAGTCTACCACAAATAAACGCACTTTTAAACATCTAACTGCCTTTGATCGTGGTCAAATGGCGGCTCTACACAACGAAGGTAAATCTTTACAAGAAATAGCGGATGTCATTGGTTGCCATAAAAGCACCGTCTGTCGTGAGTTGAAACGTGGGATGGTTCAACAAATGAAATCAGACAGGACCTACTATAAAGCCTATTTTCCAGAAACCGCTCAAATACGATACGAGAATAACCGCAAAGCATGTGGTGCCAAGTTAAAACTAGATTCAGCCATTGATTTTATTCAATTTGTTGAAAAGAAAATCTTAGATGACGACTGGTCTCCTGATGCGGCTTGTGGACACGCCAAACTTCATTCTACTTACGGTGAGCAGATTGTTTGTACAAAAACGATTTATAACTACATTGATAAAGGGCTAATCGCTGTTAAAAATATCGATTTACCAATGAAGTTGAGACGTAATACCAAGACCAAACGAATACGTAAAAATAAGCGTATCCTTGGCCAAAGTATTGAAGAACGACCAGCAGAAGTTGAACAACGGCAAGAATTTGGACACTGGGAAATCGATACCGTCATTGGCAAAAAAGACAAAAAGGATGAAGTTCTCCTTACGCTAACAGAACGTAAAACTCGTAAAGAACTCATATTCAGAGCTGACGGTAAGAACAGCCAAGCTATCAATACCATTATCAAACAACTGCGCCATAAATATGGCACTTCATTTCATCAAATTTTGAAAACCATTACCTCAGATAATGGTTCTGAATTTGCGGAGCTAAGCCTATCCGTCCAAGATGAGAAGACAACCGTTTATTTCACACATCCCTATTGCTCTAGTGAAAGAGGGACAAACGAGAGACATAACGGTCTCATTCGACGTTTTATTCCAAAAGGAAAAGCCATTTCTTCTGTATCCGATGTGACCATTACCTATGCAGAAAACTGGTGTAACAGCCTACCTCGGAGGATTCTGGGTTATAAGACTCCAGAAGAATGTTTCCAGGAAGAACTTTCCCGTTTGGCTTCTTTATAATCTGAATAACGGCTTTAGCAACTTGACATGGAGCCTCCAGCAGGCATGATTCCCAGCCAGGAAGCCAGCTGATAGGGAGCTGACTGTGCCTACAAGGCTATCATGCCTGCCCCTCCATGTAAAGTTGCCCATTTAATAGTCCCAGTAACACTAAACAAAGCTTAGATCCTTAATCTAACACGGTTTAACAAGTATTTCAAAAAGCGTTGCATTTAATATTGCAATTTAAGAAAAATAAATAACTAAAAAACAGATTACGAACTCCAAAACTTTCGAACTCCATTTTTTATTTGTGACTTGATTAATATACGATTTGAAGAGAACTTTCGCTTCCACCTAAAGCTACTCTTTGCAACAAATATATCGAACAGTTGTATTATTCTTCATCTGAATGTTCATCGTTGCTTTTTTTTCTTAAATAATAAATGTATAGAATGGGAATGAGTCCACAAATAAAAACAACCCCCCCTAAAATAAACCCATTTTTAAGATTAAGTTCTTCACCTAAAGTGTTCAAATAGCCAATACAAAAGCTAATTAGTACTAAAACGGCAAGTGAGACGATTAACCCTTTGTTAGGCGACTTTTCCGAATCTTCATGTGCTACACTAATATCCAACGATAAAAATGCCGATATTACAGCTGTAAGAATAAATACAAACCATAATGGATTTTTGGTCATTCCCTCTATTCCTTTTGTTATCCAATCATATGCCAAAATACCGAGGATTCCAATTGTTTGAAGAATATATGCAGTCCGTATATTTTGCAGGTTTTTCATTTTTAAACGTTCATCTCTAATTTTTTGCAATTTTATCACTTTCCCTTTCTATCCAAAATATTTCATCTAAAGTTTTATTAACCGCATAACAAATTTCTAGACACAATTTTAGTGTTGGATTATATTTTCCTTTTTCAATCAAGCTAATTGTTTGACGGGTAACACCTACCTTTTCAGCTAATTGTTGTTGCGTGAGGTTGACTTGAACACGGGCTACTTTGAGATTGTTTTTCAAAAATTAAAACCCTCCCATCTATGTAATTTATATATTCCATTATATAATATATATATTGCATTTTTCAATGTATATCTTCCATCTTAAAAAAATTTTTGCAAAAAAGCATAATAAACTTATTTTTTATCCTCACTATTTACAAAAAAACTTTACCAAATTCATTGCTTGAAAAATAAGAATGTACATTCCTTGAAAAGTAAACAAAAAATAAAAAAGTTTCCATAGGAGAAATATGTTAAAATACAATCCAATTGTTCATATATTTTTGGGAATATTGATAAATGGAGGAAGAAACAAATGAATAACTATAAGTTTAATGAGTTTATAAATATTGCAAGAAAACTAAATGATCTTGATATTATTCCAATGTTAATGGGATCAGTTGGTTTAGAAGTTATAACAGGAAAAAGCTGGTGGGAATCACAAGATTTAGATATTCACGTACCTGGTGATAAAAGGGGATGGGAAGTACCACCTGAATTGTCTATTTTTAAATGGGATGAAATAATGAACGTAATGACATCCATGGGATATAGATTAATTGATTTACATGAACATGAATTCTCTAAAGATGGTTTATCGGTAGAGTTTGGTATCATTGACACCTTACCAGAATTTGCAGGAATCCAACTAGAGGAATTAGAAATACATCAAAGAGAGGATGTAAAATTTTATTTACTAAATCCCAAGCAATATTTATGTGTTTACGAGTCTTCATCTAAAGATAGCTATCGAACAGACAAAAACAATAATAAGGATTTTAAAAAGATAGATTTTTTAAAAGGAATTATAAATTATGACTAAACTAGGTCTTCAGTACCTAGTTACCACCCAAAAAGCCCTTTCCAAAAAGACTATCGCTAAATTACAATAAATTGTGTATTGATAAATATAGCTATAACTGTACTTGGCGTAAATCTTTCCATAAGTCTTTTTGGGTGCTAATCACAAACTTTTAAAGGAAGAAAAAACCTATTCTATTGTAAATATTATGTGTATCACATGGCAGAAAATACTCTAAATACTGTTTTTTTAAAACAATGCTCTTTTTGGTGACGAACCCCTTCTTGTTGGTGTAATGAAAGAAAAGAATGTTTACAATAACACTTTTAACTAATTTCCATAATTTAACAGTATCGATTGTAATTTTGATTCGGGTCAACTAATCCCTACATTAATTTTTTGGTTGCTACTAATTCTCCCCCACCTCCGCACGATTATTTATTGTATAATGTACTGAAGAGTACCTTATTTTAATGAATGATGCATGCCATTATTTTTGAATTTTTTAGTTGCAATTTTCAATTAACCTTGTTATAATAAAAACACGAACTGTTGTTCCTTTTATCTGCAAGTAATTAAAACTGAACAAATTGAAAAAAATGTTTTTAGTGGAAGATGAAGAACTATACGGGGATGAATTGGTAAAATTGAGGAAGGGGATGATATAATTGAGCGAGAAATTACTTGAACAAATATTTGAAGAGTTAAAAAATATGAATAACCGAATTGGTGGTCTTGAACAACGACTCAGTGGCTTTGAACAACGATTCAGTGGTCTTGAACAACGCTTTAATGGCCTTGAACAACGCTTCGGCGATCTTGAAACCGGACAAAAAGATTTAGTAAGACAATTTACCCATTTTGAAGCTGGACAAAAAGATTTGGTAAGAAAATTTACCCATTTTGAAGCTGGACAAAAAGATTTGGTTAAACAAGTGAACGGTATTGAAATTGAACTGAAAGAATTCCGCACAGAAACAAAAACATCACTTAAAGTCATCCAGACCGGGCAACAAGGGACACGTGAAGAGATGACGCAACGTTTTAAAGATACTCTTAACCGTCTCGAATCAGATATTGCCCTACCTTTCAAAAAACCGCACAACAAGAACTGGAACTCAATCGGATAAAAAACCAATAAAAACTATAACAAAAACAATAAAGAAAACAAGTATAAGGCAATTGAACAAATGATAATGAAGGATATATAAACGAAGTTAGAAGATTCCTAAATAGAATTAGCACATTGAAGAAAAAGTGTTGACCAAAATGAAGAAAAAAATAAACACAAAACTCATGCAAGTACAACTGACAGAAACAACCCCCATCATACTGGCTATTCGATTCGTGGTCAAGATGAAACCGGCGCTAAAGCGGTTGCCCTTTCCATAACGTTCATAAACTTTATGAAGAACTTAATTTCGTAAGGGAAGAAATATCCGATCTCGAGGATACTATATTTTCAACTGTCAAAAAGCAACAAAATTCAATTAGAAATTAGATTATCCAAAAAAATGTACAACATTCCAATTAAAAAGCAGTTTTAAGGGACTGAGAAAAAATTTTAGTCCCTTGATAAATTCATCTTCATTCTATGTATTTTTTTTCATCAAGATCTAGTTCTTCCCAAATGCTTTTTGTAATTGTATAACATTTGTCAAAATCAAAGTCCATCATAAATGAAAATTCAAATATACTTTGTATAGCCTCTCAAAATAACGCTTGTTCCCGGTTGCTTCATATGCCGTCATCATCGCTTCACATAGATGCATATTGGCATTCTGTCCGCGATAAGGAGATATTTCGGACCAGTCGGCTGAGATTTCATCAAGATAAAGCCCCTCTTTTTCCCTCCAAAAATAGCGTTCTAATATATCAAATGTATCAGCAATCATAGGAACAGCGGATGATATGCCTGCCTTGGTTGCCATCGCTGCGGCTAACAAAACAAAGGCATGACCATATGCTCTTTTCGCTGAATTAGATACGGACCGTCCTTTCAATTTCCAATAATACCCGCCATGCTTGTGATCGCGTTGGTGACTCTGCAAGAATGAAATGCCGTGCTCCGCCAGTTTCCTGTACGCTTGATCAGGCTTCAATAGCGATGCCACACTGAAAATAAATACAAATCTTGCTTGACCGACAAGCTGTTTCGTTTCATAATCACAAATTGTTCCGTCATCAAGAAAGCAGTTGATATACCCCCCGAAAACTTTGTCTATACATCGTGGTGCATAAAAGTTCACTGTATCAAGGAAATGCGTTTTAAAAAATTGGCTGATGAAAAATTCGGCAATTTTCGCTCCATCTTCGGTCCCTCCTTCCATAAAGTACTTTATGTTGCGAGCCTAATAAATATGAAAAGAGGAAAATGGTGAACAGAGTATAATTTTTTGTTTCACTACATGCGGTTAATACCTATTTTTTGTAAATTTTTTTTTAAAAGCTTATTGGATGCTAATCAAAGAGGTATTATCCCAATGACTGGTTAAAAAAACTTTTCCTTTCGTTATTTTAGAAGATTCAACAACATCAATCGCTTTTTTTACTTCCAACAGATCATACTTTGAATCTCCCCCTTTCAATGATAACTTTTTATCAGTGACGAGACCTATTAGATGATAAAAAGATTCCTGCCATTTCTCAACCGAGACGTTTTGATTCCAATTCCGCAAATGAAAAATATTCGCATTCACTTTTGCTTTATTTACAATATCCGCCCAGTTTACTTGTTTCCCTGATAAAAGACCAATAGTAATAAATTTCCCATTTGGGCGAACACTTAATGCCAATTCGTCTCCGGATGAACCTCCCACGGAATCAATCGCAGCATCCGCACCCATTCCATTTGTTAATTCCATAACGGTTTCATAAAGTGGAAAAGCAGAAGTGTCTATAACATATGACGCGCCAAAATGAAGCAAGTCTTCTGTATATTTTTTATTTCGAGTGACTGCAATTATTTGAAAGCCTAAAAGTTTTGATAATTGTACAAAAATATGACCAATTGAAGATCCACAAGCATTTACGAGTAAAACATCATTGGGCCTTAATTTCAAAACTTCCGTACAAATCACCCATGCTGTAATTGGATTAATATACAATTGTGCTGCCGTGAAATCATCAATGGAATCCGGTACGGGTACTGCAAACTCTGCTGTTGTCTTAACAAGCTCTTGCCAAGTCCCTTCCCCACGTAAAGGCAAAACACGTTTTCCAATAAGACTTTTAGAAACAAAAGGACCTACTTCTTCTACAATACCAACACCTTCATAACCGGGAATATTCGGTAAAGAAATCCGATGTGAATATGCCCCTCTAATTGGTATTAGATCAGAAGGATTGATAGGGCGAGCCAACATTCGAACAAGTACTTCTTTTTCTCTAGGTGGTTCAATCTTTTTAGACTCAACTCTTAACACATCTTTTGGATGACCGAATTGATAAAATTTAATACAGTTTCCATTCAAAACTATTAAGTCTCCTTTTCTAATCCAATTTTATTAAAAAAGCTACAACTTAATTCTACCGTTAACATAATTGGACAGCCACTGGATATAGCAGATTGAGTTCTCGAAACATTCCCTGTTCTTCCCAACATGCTTGTGCGTCTGGATCTTAAGCCCTTAATTTCCAACTAATTTGCCCGTTTTCGACTTCTTAATGGAACAATTGATAGCACGTTTTTTATTTTAAAAGTACGAATTTGTCTTTTTGTATAGCAATAAGCTTGGAAATGTTCTTCTCCAATTCTTCTAACTGTAATAATTCTATGTGTTATGATATTTTTTTCGGAAAGGTAAATCATTTCAAGTCTTTCTCCGCTTTTTGCAGCATTCAAAAGTAAAGTTCTCATCATATCACCCCACAACGAACCTTTGTTCTTATTATATACCAAACATTAGTTCTAATTCAATACCTAATTTACTTTTTCTTAAATTTTTATTTTGAGTTGAAATAGTAGTTCCACGTTCTATACTCATCTCCGCCTTGACATCCTTACCACCGGCAGAACCATTGAAATACTTACACCCTATTTCATGTTATCATGGAAAATTTTCATGTTAGTGCTTTTTTAATCCGATGAACTTATCATGAACTATCCAATGTTTGGTCATATTAATAAATAGCCACTAGCCTTAGAATCTGCAAAAGTGAGGGAATAAAATGGAACAAGAAACGGTAACAAAGGGGAATCTTGAAGGAAAACGGAAAAAGGCAAAGGAAGGAGACATGGTTGAAGTTAAGAGAGGACGTTATAAAGGAAAAAAAGGAGAAGTTCTGATTGTTAAAGAGAACTCTGTCATTATCCAGCTTGGAATAAATCCAAAAACAGGCGAGCCAGTTAAAACGGTTGTCAATCATAAAAACTATAAACAGGTGAAATAATTAATTCTACCTGCCCCATCCGGTATGAATGGGGCAGTGTTTTTTAGCTGGCCCGAAAACAGGAGTTCCTGACTTGCCGTAAAAAGTTAAATTACTCCTTCCCCGAACGCCATTTTTTGCAATCTCTTCAAACAAATTTCATTTATTCGCCTTTATGTCCCGGATGTTAAAATCAATCTCTTCAAGCATGTTTATGTTTAACTCCTTCACTCGTCTATAAATGTAAAAAAGTCTCCAATCGTTTTAAGCATGTCGGTGATTAATGTGTTGTTTGTTTTAGTTTTCTACCAATTAACATCATTGCAAATAAGAATGTCAATATTGCGAGTATAACTAAAAAGAAAAAGACATGATGTAAACTTTCCGCTAATTGACTACCATGTAATTCTTCACCTAACCATAAACCGGATACGGCAATTCCAATCGTTTGACCAAGATTCCGCATTAAATTAATGGTACCCATCGCTGCACCACGAAAATTCCACTCTACTGCTGATTGAACGACAACTGTATAAAGCGTACTGGACAGGCCGAAACCAATGCCTAAAATTCCTGTTGTCACCATCATCCAAGGAATTATTGTATTTGCTTGAAAGAATACAAGACCGATACAAGCAAAAATAATCATGGTGCTCCCAATAATCGCTATAGAAGCTACCGTTATTTTTTCAAAAAGTTTGCCGGTTATCATCGCACCAATCATCCATGTGATGGACATCGGCAACATAGCGATTCCGGATAAAGTGGCGTTTAACCCGCTTACCCCTTGCACCCATAAAGGAATATAAAAGGTGACCGTTACTAAAATAAAGCCAATAAAAAATGAGGCAATATTGGAAACTGTGATAAATCTGTTTTTAAATAAAGAAAGTGGCAGCATCGGTTCTTTTCCTTTTGCCTCAATAAAAAGAAATAGACACATGAAAACGAGCGAAATGAGCAACCAAAAAAATAAATTCGTTGTCATTTGTTTTTCTACTTTTACGATGTTAAGGGCCAACAAAAAAGCCGTCATACTGATTGTAAAAGTAATAATTCCAGCATAATCAATTATTTGTTTTTTCTTTGATAATTGTTCATGGAGCGCTTGTTGTAAAAGAATTAAAGAAATGATTCCAAACGGTAAGTTCATGAAGAAAATCCAATGCCAAGAAATTGCATCCACGATAAAACCGCCGACAATTGGACCAATGACCCCTGAAATGCCCCATACACTACTGATCCATCCTTGAATTTTTGCCCGTTGTTCAAATGAAAAAACATCCCCAATAATCGTCATTGGAATAGTGGCCAGCGCACCTGCACCAATTCCTTGGATCAACCTAAAAATAACAAGTTGTTCCATAGTTTGTGACAGACCGGATGAAGTAGATCCAAGTAAAAAAATGACAACTCCAATTTGAAACATAATTTTCCGACCATATAGATCGGCTAATTTTCCAAAAATAGGTGTACTGATGACCGTGGCCAATAAATAAACAGAGATGACCCAAGTATATAAGCTGCTCCCGCCTAAATCCTCAACAATTTTCGGCATAGCAGTACTAACAATTGTCCCTTCAATGGCTGTTAAGAAAGTAGCAATAATTAAGGACGTGACAATAATATTCTGTTTGGTTACCCCTTGCATAATGAATTCTCCTTTTATTTCCACATTACGTTAGATTATACGATAGAATTGGCGTTTATGTTTAACTATGGGCTAGATTCATTAGTTTTATCATACTATGACTATTTACATAATAGAAGTAAGTACATAATTATTTTCAGGTGTATAAGGAAAACTTGGGTGTCCGATCCTTTAGGTGAGGGCAAATTCGTAGTCAGCAAAAAAAATTTTTTCGCTTGCGAGGTAATGCTACCGAAGCTTCTCTAGTCACCGAAAAAATATAAAATTTTTTCGGCTGCGATGTATTCCCGCGAAGCTTTCCTTGTGCACTTATGCGTTAGGAAAGTAGAAATTGAAAAATTTTTACTTTCCTATTAGCTAAAAAAACCACCTGTCTGAAAGGTGGATTGGTCAGATATACTAACCTTTGGAGGAATGTTTTCATTAGGAAAAGCTGGAGAAATGAAAATCCAGAGGAATACGATTGGATTTATAGATTTTCTTATGCCACGCCGGTCTGATTTAATCCATATATTTTACACTGCTTGTCGAAATTCCGGCTCTCCTAATTTTTCGTTAAATTCAATAACTAAATCTTTATCATCAAAATACCAAATATCCTCATCCTCAATAAAGAAAATAACACCGTCCTTTTCCAGTTGAATATTGGAACGTTCAGGTATATCTTTATCCATTCCCAGTGAAAAGCCGCTAATAAAAGAATTAAAACCGCCGTAACGAATATAAAAACGTACAAAATCTCCCTGATTTAAGGATAACTCTTCTTTGTACCAATTGAAAACTTTTTCAGACATTGTAATTTGCATGATCATCACCTCATCATAAAATTGGGCTGTCATTCTAGAAAACACTAATTGTGAAATATTTCACAAACATTTCTTGCTCTTAGTATATCAGTAAAAGTTTTTCGCGGCAATCTTGATTTTTGGATAATTTGTGAATTTAATTAATAAGTGTTATGTAATTTTTACCTAATTAAATGCTTGGTAAGTCCCCTTTATTTTTAGGTTAACCGATACAAATTTACGTTAATATATGATATAATAATAATAGAAATGGAAGCGCTTCCCCCTACAAGTTCACATTTTTAGGGAAATAATTTTTTATAAATTGCATATAAGGAGGTGAGAACCATGATGTGGATTACTACTTTTATAACTATGTTAATCATTTTTGTTAGCATACTATTGTACGATCAAAAGAAAAGTCGACATGGACCGTCAACCAGCCAACCCAATTCTTCCACGCATAAACATTATCAAACGAATAATAAGGAAAATTTTACGTTTATGACTTGTCCACGTTGTAAGAAGTATAGTTACGTTAATAAAAACAACTTAATTAAGATTTGTAATCATTGCGGTTGGAATCTTACCGAGCCATATATAAATACGACCTTCAAATTATTAAAACCCTCGAATAATGCTGATGATCCAATCACTAATTTAAAAATAAATGAGCAGCTCTATATTATCGATGAAATAATAGAAGATAGCGAAAAAAGTTTTAATGGCATTGCTGTCTATAATCGTAATGGAAATATCGTTGGCTGGTTACCGGAACAAATTGTTGAGGAATTAAGACCAAAAATCGCCTTGAGTAAACGGATTTTGGCTAAAGTGAAATCGATTTATTCAGGTAGCGGAGAAATTGAAATTTTAGTAACAAATGACTTAATGAAAATGTGGGGATAACATCATAAAACACTCCAGTTAAGTTTAGCCTCCACCTCATTTTCCTTCAAACACGGATGTGACTAACTACCCTCATTTAAATTCCCGCTACAGCGAAAGACCTCATTTTAAAAAGAAATGAGGTCTCTTTACTGATTTTATTATTTTGAAAGGAAAGATATTAATAAAATCTCTTAAAACTGTCAAAGTGGCGTTTCCAATAAGGATTGTCTAGACTAGCAATTTCCACGCCGTCGGAACCTGCATTAATAAATTGATTGTTCCCCAAATATATGCCCAAGTGAGAAATGCCGGCTTTATATGTATTTTTAAAGAATACAAGATCGCCAACTTCCGGATTGTTTACATAATACGAACGATCAAAATATCCTTCACTCGAATAACGCTTAATATCTTTACCGGATTGTTTATAAACATAATAAATAAAGCCACTGCAATCAAAACCGCTTGGCGTAGTGCCACCCCATACATAAGGGATTCCGAGTAAACTTTTTGCTACGCTGACTAGCGTATTAACATTATAACTGCCATTGGTATTAGTAGATGTGTTACTTCCGGAATTATTGGAAACACCAGATCCCGCTGAACCTTGAATGGTTAATTTTTGACCTACATAAATCACATCAGAGCTCAAATTATTCCAGCTCTTTAAATTAGCGACACTAACTCCAAATTTACTTGCAATTTTCCATAAAGAGTCCCCTGCTTGAACGGTATAATCCGAAGAAGCCGAGCCATTTTGATTCGAATTAGAAGTTGAATTTGAACTTGTATCCGTTGATGTTTGAGCATTTTTGACAGTTAAAGTATTACCCGGGAAAATTAAGGTGGTCGTTAAATTATTCCATGCCATTAAATCTTGGACGGAAACTTTATATTTAAAAGCAATGCCGCTTAAGGTATCGCCGCTTTTAATCGTATAAGTGATTGTGGAGCCACCTTGTGTACCTGGATTTTGATTGGATGGTGGTGCGGAATTCTGATTCTGATTACTGGAACTTGACGATTGTCCCTGACCGCTCACGACAAGTACATTCCCAGGATAAATTAATGAAGAAGTTAAATTGTTCCATGCCATTAAGTCTTTTAACGAAATGTTATGTTGTAAAGCAATTTTACTCAAGGTGTCGCCACTCTTGACCGTGTATGTACTTGCTGCTGTTGAAACCGGTTGATTCGTAGAACTTGATGGAGTAGTTTGACTAGTTTCGCTACTCCCTGTTTCCAAAACTTGGTTTGGATAGATGACATCAGATGTTAATTGATTCAAACTTTTCAACTGAGTCACACTAACATTATACTTTTGTGCAATTGCCCATAAAGAATCCCCGCGTTGGACTTTATAAGTTGCTGCT
Organism: Caldibacillus thermoamylovorans; assembly: GCF_000751775.1. Taxonomy (GTDB): domain Bacteria; phylum Bacillota; class Bacilli; order Bacillales; family Caldibacillaceae; genus Caldifermentibacillus; species Caldifermentibacillus hisashii. Next base: position 32,152 of record NZ_CCRF01000044.1, on the reverse strand, counting down.
TCTGTTTCATTAGCACCAAGTAGAGCAGAGGCAATTGCTGCACTTGCTGTTACTGACATGATTACTTTTTTATTACTCAATGGATACCCCCCTTTTTCTTTATATCGGCCATTTCTCATTAGTCTTTAGATCCTATTATTATTATACCTATAATTGTAGAAATTTGGTAGATTTATAGGACTTTGTTAATGTTTTGTAATATAAATGAGGAGTAAGTACTATATGTCGACATAAACATTATAAATTTAAAATTAATTGTTTATTCATTTATACCAATCAATTTTCTATAAAACTAATGTCCTATATTTAATGAGAAATTTTTTGTAAAACCTGTTGGATACCAAATTATTAAAAACCTGTTTTTGGCAATTTTTAACTTCAGACTTTCAGTATTTATAAATATTTATTTAAAAACTCCATATCCTTCTAAAATGAAAAAAATATGTATTTTTGTAAGCAACGTATTTCTCAAAATTTCTCCAAAATTTCTTTTTTAAATATTTTTACAAGTATAGTTACTCAACTTTTTCCAATACTATTTTTAGGCAAATAAGAAAGGAACGGTTTTATGAACTTTCCAGAGATACATACAAATTTTTGGGATGGCGTGATTGCAGTTCCATCAATTGTCCTTCTAACTCAACTATTTAAAGTTTTTCCCATCCCGAGGAAATATTTTCCTACTATTGCTACCGTGTTGGGTTATTTGATTTCAATTTTTATTAGTCATCGAAAAGATTTGTGGGCAGGAATCTTTATGGGTGGCTTTTATGGTTCTGCGGCAATTGGTTTATATGCTTCATTAAAAACCGCTTGGTTAACCTATCAAAAGAAGCAAAAAAATCAGGCTAAGAATGGACAGCGATAGCCCGAACAATTTACCTTCCCCAGAAGATACTATCCTTAAACAAGGGCTGCCAATAGGCATGCATTAGCCTTTTTGGACAAGCCCACTCTGCCATTTCCGTCGTTCATTTATATATCCGAGTTTTGAAATTACCAATACGGATAAAATGGATACCCACCGTATCCAAAGGGATAAGGGGAACCAAAAGTAAATGGTGCTACCAGTGTACTACCCAGAAGGCCACCTAAAACACCGCCAAGAAACGGACCGCCAAAGCCATATCCGAAAGGTCTGCCATACCAAAACGGTCTACCCGACCAAAATGGTCTGCCGTAACCAAATGGTCTCCCAAAGATTCTTTCTTCTCCCCCATTTATATAAGGGGAACTGATTTCATTATGCATATACGCATCCTCCTCTTATTTTATAGGCCATTCATTATTAAAATAATGAATCAACCTAAGCTATTCAATTACAAGGTATGCAAAGGTTTTTTTTATGGCTAGGTATGTACCTAAAAGGCAACAATTTTTTGGATACATCATATTCAAAACCATTTCTTTTGCTTATCTTCTTTTATAATTTTTTTCTATTTTAATTTTCATTATTTTTCATGTAAATTTATAATAGTAATATAGGATTAAATAATTAGGAGGTTACCAAAATTGGAAAAATGGATGAAACAATTTTATGATCTACCGACCACCTGTATTTCTGATGCATTAAATGGCATGAATAATTTGGATCCATCCATTAAACCATTGCAAGATTCATATAAAGTTGCTGGCCGGGCATTTACTGTAAAGATTCCGGCCGGGGACAACACAATGGTTTTGAAAGCAATCAAGGAAGCTTCACCCGGAGATGTCCTCGTTGTAGATGCAAAAGGGGAATCTTATCGGGCAGTTGCCGGAGATTTTGTTGTGAGTTTGGCGCAAAAACTTGGCATTGCCGGTATTATCGTTGACGGTGTTATTCGGGATTTAATCGGTGTCCGTTCCCTTAACTTTCCCGTGTTTTCTAAAGGGACAACTGTAGCGGCAAGTTTTAAGAATGGCGCTGGGGAAATAAATGTTCCGATTTCCTGTGGCGGCGTATCCATTACCCCCGGTGACATTATTGTCGGTGATGCAGATGGTGTCGTTGTAATCCCTCAAGCAGATGCCGAGAAAGTTTTAGAAAAAGCTTTAGCCAAGTTAAAGAAGGATGAACAACGAGAAGCCTCGGCATTGCAAGATGAAGCTTCTGCAAGAAAATATTTAGAAGATCTTTTTAGTTAACCCGGAAAATAGCGGACGATACATTTGTTGTCCGCTTTTTCAGCTAGTTCTTATAATCAAGTTCTCTCTCCTTTTTATAGACAGCTATATGTACCCCGTTTTTAACAACTCCTACCGCTAAAGCAGAGAATTTTCATATTCGAAAAACCTGCAAAATTTCATATTTCTAATATTGTTGACTTTAAAACAAGTCAGAAGATATACTTTCTATAAGATCACATGAATCCTAACCGGAAATGAAGGCTCTTTCAAAAACAGGATTATACTAATCTCCTTAAAATCGAAATTCTTTTAAAAATATTTTGATAAAAATTCTAATAGGGTGGTATTTATGCATATTAAAAAATTTGTAACACCTGAAATCATTTTCGGTTCTAATGCAATAAGCCAAGTCGGTGAAGCGTGCCTTCGTTTAGGAGCCAAAAAAGTACTTATTGTCAGTGATTTAGGGGTAGCGAACGCCGGTTGGCTGGAAAAAATTATTCAAATATGTAAAGACAGTCATTTACCTTATGCCACTTTTACAGACATAACAACGAATCCCAAAGATACTGAAGTTGTGAAAGGTGTGTCTGTTTTTCGGGAAAATGAGTGTGACGCCATTATCGGAATCGGTGGCGGCAGTGTCTTAGATGTAGCGAAAGCAATCGCAATACTGGCGACAAACAGTGGAAAAATTAGTGATTATGAGGGAATTGATAAAATTGAAAAACCGCTCCCTCCCATGGTCATGGTTATGACAACGGCCGGTTCGGGTTCAGAGGTTTCACAGTTTTCCATTATCGTTGATTCCGAGCGAAAAAGAAAAATGACCATTGTATCGAAAACGTTAGTACCTGATATTGCCATCATCGACCCTTTTACTTTAATGACAAAGGATAGTGCATTAACTGCCTCAACGGGAATGGATGTGCTGACACATGCGATTGAAGCTTATGTCAGTATTGCCGCGACACCATTAACCGATGTGCAAGCTAAAAATGCACTTTACCTTGTCGCAAATTATTTACGCCCATCCGTCGCCTCAAAAACGAATATGGAAGCAAAAGAGGCCATGGCTATGGCTAGTTTACAAGCCGGACTTGCTTTTTCCAATGCGATTTTAGGTGCTGCTCATGCCATATCACACGCCATTGGTGGCCGATTTCCACTTCCGCATGGGGAAATCAATGCCATCCTTTTGCCGCATATTATGGATTTTAACTTTATTGCCGTGCCGAAACGTTTTACAGAGATCGCTGAAATCATGGGCATTGACACAAGGGGGTTAACACAGCGTGAGGCAGGAAATCGAGCCGTTGCATTTGTCAATCAATTATCAGAGGATATTGGAATTCCGAAAAGGTTAAGGAATATTGGCATAACTGAAGATGAGATCAACCTGATTAGTCAAACCGCACTAGAAGATGCTTGTATGATTACAAATCCTCGCGATATGGATTTTATTCAAGTGAAAACATTGTTGGAAAACATCTTATAAGGCGGTGAACGATTATGCTTGAAGAAAAACAAGAAATGATTGCCCAGTTAACAGGAATAAAATCTTCTAAAAAAAATTACTACACGGAGCTAAAGAAAACGGTCGAACAATTGGAAAAGAAAAATTTACAATTAGAAATCATGAACGAAATAATGAAAAGTATAAAAGTTGATATGCCGTTAGACAATATCTTATCAAATATGATTGATAAATTGCAGATGCTCATCGATTTTGACCATATCAGCATATCTTTACTACAAAACAACAAACTTGTTCTCGTCAATGTTTACCCTAAAGACAGCCGCTGTGTAAAAATCGGTTCGACCATTTTTGAACATAATTCTCTTTATTGGACTGCGTTAAATGAAAGAAAAATAATTTTACAGGAATTAGTCGGCTCACCCATTCATTTCTATGAAAAAAAACATTTAGCAGCACTTCATTTACAAACGATTTTAGTACTTCCCATCTACAGTAAAAATAAAAAAATCGGCGTCTTGTGTATGGGGCGTACGGATCAAACCATTTGGAACGAAGATGAACTGTCCTTTCTTGAACAACTGACCGATCATTTGGCGATAACCATTGAAAACGTTCAATTATACGGTGAAGTTTTACATGCGAAACAACAATGGGAAGACACATTTAAAGCAGTTGATGATATGATCATTGTGTTTGATAAAGATTTACATATTTTACAATATAATGACGCGGCAAATGATTTTTATCAAATTCGGAAAAAAACGAACCTTTTAATAAATGAACCATCATTGAAACAATTAATTATCGATACATTTAACGCTCAAAAAGCCGGTTATTTGGAATTAAATTACCCGGATCAAACAATCTGTGAAGTATATAGCTATCCGATTCATAATAAAGAAAATAATTTATACGGTGTTATTGCTTATATCAAAGATGTAACAGGAAAAAGAAAAATGGAAGCACAGTTGATTCATTCCGGAAAATTGGCTGCGATTGGCGAAATGGCTGCAGGGATTGCCCATGAACTGAACAGCCCGTTAACAGCCATTTTAGGAAATTCCCAGTTGTTATTGAGAGATTTTTCAAAAGAAGATCCGGTCTTTTCTCTCCTTTACGATATAAAAAAATGCGGTGATCGCTGCAAGCAAATCATTAAAAGTCTTCTAACTTTTTCAAGACAGGACGAGTATATTTTTGAACCTGTATCTTTAAATGAAGCGGTCAGTCAAGTACTAAATCTAGTAAAATATCAATTTGAAAAAAATCAAATTCAATTTCATATTCATTTACAACCGGATTTACCTTTAATTGAGGGCAGCCGGACTCAGATTGAACAAATCATCATCAATTTACTATTAAATGCGAAAGATGCCTTGGAACAAACATCACGACAAGAAAAGGCAATAACAATTAAAACCTCTTATCAGCATAACGAACTTCATTTAACTGTTAAAGATAATGGAATCGGAATTGAAGAAGAACGGATATCGAACATTTTCCACCCGTTTCATACAACGAAAAAAAGCGGAACCGGGTTAGGATTATCGGTTAGTTTAGGAATTGCCAAAAAACACGGCGGCTTCATCGATGTGATTAGTCAACTGAATAAAGGAAGTACTTTCACACTAAAATTACCTGTTCAATCTTCTCAAGGAACTGAGGTGAAAATGTGATCAATTTATTAATTATCGATGATGAAATCGAGATTGGTAATTTTTTGTCCCGCCTTTTTACCGCGAAAGGATATCGGGTACAAGTTGTAAATAGTGGAAAAGAGTTTTTTTCAATTAATTTTTCCTTACAAAAATTTCATGCCGCGATGATTGATTTAAAATTACCTGATGTGGATGGTCTAACCCTTTTACAACAACTAAAAAAGTTCCAACCTCGCTGTAAGGCCATTATTATGACCGGGTACAGCACGATAAAAACAGCTGTGGAAGCAATAAAATTCGGTGCTTCTGATTATATTGAAAAACCATTTGATGATATTGACTTATTGGAAAAACAAATAGACAGCTTACTGGAAGATAATGATAAAACTGCACACGAAACTATAAAAAGCATCGCCCATGAAATCGGCTTTATTACCGGCAAAAGTGAAAAAATGGAGCAACTACTGAAAACAGCTTACAAGGTGGCTCAAAAAAATGTGAATGTGTTAATTGAAGGGGAAACAGGCACAGGCAAGGAAGTTTTATCCAGATTTATTCATCATGCAAGCCCAAGAAGCCAAGAGTCTTTTATCGGGGTCAATTGCGGTGCCATTCCCGAATCACTATTAGAAAGTGAGTTGTTCGGTCACGAAAAGGGAGCCTTTACCGGAGCGACTCAACAACGGAAAGGATTATTTTCCATCGCCAGTCAAGGTACATTGTTTCTTGATGAAATTGCAGAAGCGTCTCGTTCAATTCAGGTAAAATTGTTACGGGTGTTGGAAACACGAGAATTTATGCCTGTTGGAAGCGATAAAATTTTCCGGACAAATACGAGACTCATTGCAGCAACGAATGAAGACCTCCAAGAAGCCGTGAAAAACAAAAAATTTAGAGAAGATTTGTATTATCGATTAAATGTCGTTCATTTAACAATCCCACCGCTTCGTGAGCGAAAAGAGGATATTCCGTACCTAATCGAACACCTATTACAACGCTTTCCTAATTCAAATATTACTTTTTCAGATGATGCTCTGGCCTATTTGCAAAGGTATGATTGGCCCGGAAATATTCGTGAGTTAGCCAATTTTGTTACAAGAGTTGTAGCTTTAACCGATTCAAATCAAGCCGTTATTACACCTGGTGACTTGCCGATATCCTATTTTGCTATCTCTTCACACCCGAATATAGGAAGAACAATAAGTAAAAAAAGTGAAGAAAGCGAACTTGAAAGTTATCTTCATCGTTGGACAAATCAAGTTCTCACAGTTTTTAATCAAAAAGAAGAAATAAGTTTAGAAGAGATTCTCGACCAGGTCAAGGATCTAGAAGCATATGTGGGGAAAGCCTTTATCATGAAAACGCTTAAAGATGTTGAAGGAAATCGAAAAGAAGCGGCAAAAAGACTGCAAATTACAATGAGAAAATTACGCTACTTACTTAATGAAAAATGACAGCACTAAAAACACGAACAGGTTTCAAGACATCCAAATCTTGAAACCTATTCTGACAAAGTATACAATCAGGTTCTGAGAACGATCTGATTTATTCCACCTTAACGAGTAGTAACAAGTTTACAAAGAAGAAAAATAGGGGACCGGCTACCTGCATGCGTCCGATTGGTGCAACTCACCTAGGTTGAAGATCCCCTGATAATAATTCACTTTATTCCATATTAATCCAGACACTCTTCACTTCTGTATAATTGTTTAACGCATAGCTTCCCATTTCCCGGCCGATTCCGGATTGTTTATAACCGCCAAAAGGACTTGCCGCATCAAAGACATTATAACAATTGACCCAAACCGTACCTGCATCTAAGCGATGTGCAATATAATGAGCCTTTTTAATATCTTGCGTCCAAACCCCAGCAGCAAGCCCGTAGTGAGAGTCATTCGCTTTTTCAATCAGATCATCTATATCGGAGAAGGGCATGGCTGCGACAACAGGACCAAAAATTTCTTCTTTCGCAATGGTCATAGAATGGTTTACGTCGGCAAAAATTGTCGGTGCAACGAAATAACCTTGACTATAAGGGATATTCCCACCGCTTAACAGTTCTGCTCCTTCTTCAACCCCTTTATCAATATATCCTTTCACCCGTTTTTGTTGCTCACTGGATACAAGCGGCCCCATCGTTGTATCCTCCAGCAAGCCGTTTCCTTGTTGAATGTCTTTTGTCAAACTTACTAAATCACTTACCACATTATCGTATAAACCTTTTTGAACATATAAACGACTACCGGCACAACATACTTGCCCTTGATTAAACATAATACCCATTAACGCACCCGGAACTGCCTTTGATAAGTCAGCATCAGGCAAGACAATATTCGGTGATTTCCCGCCCAGTTCCAACGTGACGCGTTTTAATGTTTCACTGGCTTTTCGCATGATCATTTTCCCGACAGCCGTTGATCCGGTAAAGGCAACTTTATCGACTAACGGATGTTCGACAAGTGGTGCACCTGCTGTTTCCCCGAAGCCCGGTACTACATTAACGACGCCTTTAGGAAATCCAGCTTCATCGATTAGTTTGGCTAAATAAATAGCCGATAATGGAGTTTGCTCAGCGGGTTTCAAGACAACAGTACAACCGGTTGCTAAAGCGGCACCAAGCTTCCATGCAGCCATAAGTAACGGGAAGTTCCACGGAATAATTTGACCGACAACACCCACAGCTTCATGTCGGGTATAGTTGAAATAATTCCCCTGTACCGGAATGGTTTGCCCGACAATTTTCGTTGCCCAGCCGGCATAATAGCGAAAATGTTCAATTGCTAATGGAACATCGGCGTTCAACGTTTCACGAATAGGCTTTCCGTTATCCAAAGTTTCTAACTGTGCCAACTCTTGTTTATGGTCTTCCATTAAATCAGCCAGTTTATAAATTAAGCGGCTTCTTTCAGCAGTTCCCATTCTTGACCAAGGACCACGATCGAATGCCTCCCTTGCAGCTCTAACCGCTAAATCGATATCTTCCGGACCGGCCTCGGTAACATTTGCCAACCTTTCTCCTGTCGCTGGATTTACGGTTTCAAAAGTTTTTCCGGATTGACTATTCACCCATTCTCCATTTATATAAAGCTTTTTCTCTGATTTTAAAAATTGTTCTAATCTAGGAGATAGTTTTACTCCTTTTGTATTTACATTTTGCATTCTATTCCCTCCCCTTTTTACCGGGGGAATAACCCCCAGTGTTAACGCTTTCAAAATATTATGAAATACTTAATACAACACGTCCATTAATTTTTCCATCTTCCATCCGTTTAAATACTTCATTTATATTATCAAGTGGCTGCACTTCAATATTTGTCCGTACTTTTCCTTGTGCCGCAAATTCAAGAGATTCTTGTAAATCTTTTCTCGTTCCCACAATAGAACCTTTTACCGTAACCCCGTTTAATACCGTGTCAAAAATCGGAATTGGCAGTTCGTCATTAGGAAGACCAACAACAACTAATGTTCCGCCTCTTTTTACCGAATGATAAGCTTGCTCGAATGCTTTTTTCGTAACCGCAACACTAACAGCTGCTTGTACGCCGCCAACTTGATCTTTGATTGTCTGAACCGGATCTGTCTTCATACCATTGACGGTTAAATCCGCACCCAATTCTTTTGCCAACTCTAATTTATCATCTTGAATATCAACGGCAATGACATTGAACCCCATTGCTTTCGCATATTGCAGGGCAACATGACCAAGACCGCCAATTCCATAAATCGCTACCCAGTCCCCTGGCTTTGCTTCAGATACTTTTAATGCCTTATAAGTGGTTACCCCTGCGCAAAAGATCGGTGCAACTTCTTCAAAACTTAAATTTTCCGGAACTTTAACGACATAATTAGCCGGTGCTTTACAATATTCTGCATAGCCGCCGTCAACAGAATAACCTGCATTTAATTGATTTGGACATAAAGTTTCTCTACCTGTTAAACAATATTCACATTCACCGCAAGCTGAATACAGCCAAGGAATTCCAACTCGGTCCCCCACTTTAATGGAAGTAACCCCTTCACCAACTTTTTCTACAATTCCAACACCTTCGTGACCGGGAATTAACGGTAACTTTGGTTTGACCGGCCAATCACCGTGTGCCGCATGCAAATCGGTGTGACAAACGCCGCATGCTTTAATTTTCACCAGAATTTCCCCATATTCCAGTTCCGGCACCGGTACCTCCTTGATTTCCAATTCTTGTTTGAACTCATTGACAACTGCAGCTTTCATTAAATTTTTTGAATCCATTTCTACCTCTCCCCTCAAAATTTAACATTCACTATTTAATTTGCAAAAAACGTGCCAATTATGGAGGCGCTTTCCCCCTATTATTTTTCGCTTGCGTTTGTTAGCTGGATTTCTATATTCAAAGCCAGTACTGTACTTGTTAGCGATCAAGAATTGGTATGCCTAGAGCCGAAAAATTGGCACTTTCCGCCGTAATTACGGCTATCAGTGACAAATAATTGGTCCACGCGTCCGGGAGTAAGACTGTAAAAAAGAACAGAGATTCTGGACATAGACAATATAACTAATTCAAAGATTCTCTCCTATCTTTTTATAAATCAATAATAATTAAAAAAGAAAAAGGCCGACAACATATAGGTATCCGCCTCTAAAGCAGTTTTTCGATTAATCTACTCCTGAAAATATTCAAATAATAATGATGTCATTAAAAATATCATTGCTAACGACTTAGCCATTGGAATTTATACCGATTTTTGGGTGAGGCAGGATTATCTGATTAAAAAGGGTGACATTGTTCCGATCCCATTTGAGTATAGTGAAGCACCAGTACTTTCTTTAATTTATTTGCAAGCAAAGAACAAACATGTTTCAATTGCAAAATATCATTGCTGATCTGGACATTACGCTAGGATTAATCGGCATTAGTGACATAGGCGCGTTAAATCCATCAATTTTAGGTAGAGCTAAATGGAATAATCCAATTTCCCCGTAAACATAATACGACGACGAGAATTGATCTCGTCGCCAAATATAAGTTAGAGCTCGGGTACATACCCAAGCTCTAATTTATCAAATTTGTTACAATCGCTGGCCTTTTTTCTGACCGATATCATCATTTGGTGAGTTTCCAGTTCCGTCCCTTGCTTTACTATTCGGTGTACCAAAAATTTGATTGTCTTTCGTAATTTTGTTTCCGGCTAAAAATTGGTCTTTTTTTCTCATATTTCATTCCCTCATTATTGATTTATCGAGTATTTGTTCTGTCATTATTGGCCGTGCCGAAGAAGTCATCGACAATATCATTGAATCTGTCAAACAAACCATCATTATTATTATTATTCGTGCGCATATCATTTGCAAACGTATTTACACGATCATAGAAATCAGGATTTGCAGAAACATACACACGGGAAATTCGGTCATCTGCCCGGCGAACAGCATCGGCAATTTTTTGTTCAAATGCATTGGATACCGGACTATATTGAGCGGTATTGTTTGCATTGTTATTTGCTCCATTTCGATTCGTTGTTTCCCCATTTTGTGTGCCCATATTTTGTCCGGTCGTATTTCCACCGATCCCTGTACCTACATTTTGACCGGCTCTATTTCCACCGATCCCTGTACCACCATTTTGACCCGTATTATTGGCTGGACCAACATCTTGCCCGGTAGAATTGCCGCCGGTTCCTGTACCTAAATTTTGACCTGTTCTATTTCCATTGAACCCGATACCGGTATTTTGTCTATTATTGTCACCGGCAAATGTACCAGCATTTCGTCCAGTCTGAGTTCTGTCATTTTTATTTCCTGCATCATCATTTCCATTAATAGTGCCATCATCTGTATTATTGTTATTGTTGTCCGGATTTACTCTCCCGTTTTCCATAAATGTATTTCCATCACCATCTAATGCCCCATTGCGAGTTGCGTTTCCATTATTGTCAAAATTTACATTTGTCGTTCCTTGATTATTGGTATTTCCACGATTATTTTTGGAAAGTCTAACCGCAACATAAGCGTTATTGTTGGTAATGAGAACATGCGCATCTTCCACTTCTTTCAACTTCTCTACTTCACGTTCAGCAGCTCTTGATGTCTTTACATTTTGATTGTTACGGGTATTATTTTTCACATTCATTGGTCTTGCATTATTGTTATTGCGTGTATTTTGGGTAAATTGAGTACCATTATCGTTATTGTCGCCGGCATTGTCATTGTTTGTACACCCTGTAAGACATAAAGAAGCAACTGCAACACCTGTTATGAACCATTTCATTTTCATTTTCTTCACTCCTTCTCTGGTTCTCGTCTATATCATGTCTTGTTCATGAAAATCTATTCGAGGGAGAAAATGCAAATTTGCTGGAAAATAATCGTTATTGTGATGGCATGGTATGTGAATTTTTGGTTAATAATGAAGGTAATCATTATTTTCGAAAAATCTGTTGTTACAAATCCATAAATTAATCTGCCGAGTTCCTAACGGTGAGATGGCACAAGGAGGTAATGTGAATGAACGACTACTATTATCAATTAGCAACAGTCGTTTATGATCAATTTGGCATTGATCCTTTTGAAAAAATTATGTATAAAAATTACTACTTAACTGTACAAGATTATTTAATTACCGTTAGCATTGACGATGAAATCAAAAATATCCTTGCTTTACTAAAGATGCTTCCCGATAAAAATGAAGCACAAAAATTCATTAACAGTGCAATCACTTATAATATTCAGAGCGTTTTACTTGGAGAAAATGGAAATTCAAAATACAGGTTAAAAGAAATCAATAAAATATTTTAAAACGAGATAGTCCAAATTAGTGCAAAATTGCTTTCGTATATGTGAAACTTCCATCAATGAGAGAGTTGAAATTATTTCACAATAAAATTCCATTATTTCACATATTTTTGTCGTATGTCTTGAAAATTTAGTGTATAATAATATTAACTAAGTAAAAGGAGGCATCAAAATTAACACAATGGATCATTCCGTTTCTTTTTTGCACAACTAATTTTATATGCAAAATTTACTTTGCCATTCAGCAAAGAACGGGATTCCTGTGTCTAATTTGATGTCTAATCGTTCGGAAACTTTTATATTCAACCGGTCTATTCCGGTTTCTTCGGTTTGTCCATTTTAGACGCGAGGTTCCTCGTGCCTTTTTTGTTTGGCAAAATATAGGGGGAATCTGTATGTTTTTACTAAAGGCAAATAATCTGGCCGTTGAAATTGCCGGACAAAAATTATTTGAAAATGTCTCCATTGAAATAAAAGAACAAGAACGAATTGCACTGATCGGTGAAAACGGCATCGGGAAAACAACACTCATCAAGGTCCTTTTGGGAAGGCTCCCGGCTCAGTCCGGGCATGTCCAATACGGCGTAAATAAAAAAGAAATTGGCTACATGGTGCAAGAAAATCAGAGGGATAATGGAACGGTCATGGATTTCGTCATTGCAAACCATCCGAATGCAGTTATCAAAAACGAACTGACACACTACAGTCAACTACTTGCTGAACAACCGGAAGACTTACAGGTGATTGAAGAATATAACAAACGGCTGCAAAAGTATTTAGACGTCCATGGTTACGATTGGGAGATGAATGTAGAAAAAACGTTAAAACAACTTGGCATCCCGGAACCACTTTGGTATCTTCCCTATGCAAATTTAAGTGGCGGACAAAAAACACGGGTGAAGCTAGCGAGAGTCCTGTTACAATCACCGAAATTAATCATTCTTGATGAACCGACGAATCATCTGGACATCGAGTCGATCCACTGGCTTGAAGATTGGCTTTTAAATTTCAAAGGAAGTGTGTTATTCATTTCCCATGAACGGGAATTTATCGACCACGTCGCCACATCAACCTATGAGCTGACCAAAAGTGGGACAAAAAAATACTCAGGTGGTTATTTCTCATATAAGCAGCAAAAAGAACATGAATACAAAACCATGCAAAAGTTGTATGAAAAACAGGAGCAGGAACGTAAAAAACTGCTAGAAACGATTACCCAATACAAACAATGGTATGATAAAGCAAATGCAGGTGCAAGTGTACGTGATCCGTATGCACAAAAGAAGGCGGCTAAACAAGCGACCAAAATGAAAGCAAAAGAAAAAGTATTGGAAAGATTGGAAAAGGAAAAAATTGATAAACCGGAACTGACCAAAACGATTTCAACCAATTTTGTATCTGATGATTTTGGCGGAAGAAAAATGCTTGAGCTGATTAATGTGACATTTTCCTATAGCACAATGCCGATTTTTTCCAATGTTTATTTGGAGTTAAATTGGAGAGATCGATTGGCGGTTGTTGGCCCGAATGGAAGCGGGAAAACCACATTGTTGCAACTAATGGCAGGTATTTTAGAACCCGATTGTGGCCAAGTGAGAAGAAATCCGCAGTTAAAGATTGGCTATTTCTTTCAAGAGCTGGAAAATTTAAATTTTGAAAACTCTATTTTAGATGAAATTTTGATGATACCGAATATTACTCAAGCGGATGCTCGAACGATTTTGGCGTGTTTCTTGTTCCGTCGCGAAGATGTTTTTAAAAAAATCAGCACATTAAGTATGGGAGAAAAATGCCGGGTTGCCTTTGTAAAACTGTATTTTTCCAATGCCAACTTACTTGTACTGGATGAACCGACCAATTATTTCGACATACCAACCCGAGAAACGATTGAAAATGCTCTTATCGTCTACCCGGGTTCAATTGTACTTGTTGCCCATGATCCGTACCTTTTAAGGAAAGTAGCCAATAAAGTGGCGTATATTAAAAAGGGGAAAGTTGATTATTATCCCGGTAGTTACCATGAATGGGAAAAGCATCAAACATTTTCAAACCCGGTTCAGCTAATGATGAATAAGCTTGAAAAATTACAACTCCGATACACACAATTAATGACAGATGAAAATGTAGATCCGGCTCAAGAAGAAAGCAGACTGGCTGAAGTCAAAAAAATTCGAGTAGAAATCGAGGAAATCGAGAAGAAATTAATTGAATAAAATGGTTCTTGTGAGGGCTGATAAAACCATTCCTTAATAAATGGTTATGTCGGTAAAACTTCCATCAGTGGGAAATCTTTTGTCCCACTGATGGTTTCAAGCGTATTTCCTCCTTATCCATAAAAATAAATCCATCATCCACTTTGCTACAAAGACAACAATTACATAACTGATAAAAAGATGGATAAAATTAATTTCTTGATACAGTTTAAATAAACCCATCCGAACGAGAACCGGTTTGAAAAGGAAGGAAAAGATTACCGCAGTCAGTAAACTGTAGATGTAATAATTTTTTTGCGTTTGATTGTCCATTGGTAAACAAGCATGAATGTTACCGGGACTAAGCTGGTATCTAATGATAAACCGGGTATTGGCGGAAAGACGGGGAAAGGATAATTCCAATATCCAAGATTTCTTCCATATAAATCGATATATCCGAAAAGAACATGAATATTATATCCGTAAAAACAAATTTCAAATAGTTTGCTTTTGTCAATTTTAAAATAGAGAAGTACAAGTGGTGCAATAAGAAAGAAGATCATCAGCCAATATTCAAAAGTAGTAAAAATACGATAATCAAAAAAGTATTTATTAAGTGCCGCTTGTGCACCTTCGATCATTTTTACGATTTTATCGAATTGTTCGATACGAATATCCAATGGAATCATCCTTTTATAGAATTTATCTCTATTGACCAATATTTTGGCTATTTTTCCACTTTCTATTCAAATTACACCACCTTGGCGAGATATTGCATAATTCATAAGGAAATTGCCTCTTATTCAAGGCTCAATTCTGATCGTTTGTAAAAGTTTTTCAGCTATTATTTTTACAGTCTTCCTGTTGTTTTAAATCATGACCACAACGAGTACAATATAATTTTCCACCCTCGTGAACCCCATTGAAAAACCCATTTTCACAATAAACATATTTACCACAAGACACGCATTCTCCGATTAATTCCCTCATATGAACATCCCCTTCTTTTATGAATCATCCATCTATTTCAATTATACCTAAATCGAGTTGAACTGCATTTCTTTAATTTTTATTGAATATATTGTTCGTTTTTTATATAATAAGTATTAGTCAGCAGTACTTTTGGAAAAATGAAAAACCGGGAAATAGCTCAGCTTGGTAGAGCACTAGCATGGGGTGCTAGGGGTCGCAGGTTCGAATCCTGTTTTCCCGATATAATAAAGACGTGGGTATTGAGCGGTTTTCAGTTTACTGGATGCCGTTCCTTCATTTTTGAGGAATTATTATGAAAAGGGGAAGGGAATGAAGTGAATAACGAATTAAAAACAATGCTAGAATCAATCATTCAGGAAGCATTAAAACCAATCAAAGAAGAAATGCAAACAATCAAAGGCGAAGTCCAAACCCTAAAAGGCGATATGCAAACAATTAAAGATGAAGTCCAAACCCTAAAAGGCGATATGCAAACAATCAAAGGTGAAGCCCAAACCATTAAATCTCAGGTAAATGAAAATACACAATTATTAAAAGCGGTCATACACCGGCAAGAAGAAACGGATGCTAAATTGGATGCCATTTCCACTGATGTTCATAAGCTGCACGGAGAAATTAACTATATAAAGGAAGAGATGTCCGATATCAAGACTACTGTTGACTTCACTTATCAAAAAACAACCAAAAATGAGTTGGAAATCTTCAAGTTAAAACAAAATTGACTGAAAAAGTGCTATACAAAAAATTAGAAGAGCACGGTTTTAGTGTGTTAAATGTGAGATCTTTCTTATGAAAACCCTGTTTCATAAATAAAACCACTTCACTTTAGTTGTGAGGTGGTTTGTTTATTTTTGCTCTGTGCTCTATAAGTTTAGAATTTCTTTAATATCCTCTTCTGTTAATTTGGCAATGCCTTCTTCTCCGGCTTGAATGACGGTATCAATTAATTCCTTTTTATTTTGCTGCAACTCATACATTTTTTCCTCAATGGTTCCTTGGGTGATTAAACGGATCACTTGCACAACCCGCTTTTGTCCGATTCGATGCGCCCTTCCTGCTGCCTGGTCTTCAACAGCCGGGTTCCACCATAAATCATATAATATAACCGTATCGGCACCGGTTAAATTCAATCCGGTATTTCCAGCTTTTAAAGAAATTAGAAAAACATCGCCTTCCCCTGCATTGAAACAGTCAACCATATCTACGCGCTCTTTCGGTTTCGTTTGACCATCTAAATAAAAGAACTTGACACCTGCTTGTTCCAATCGTTCCCGAATAATCGCTAACATACTAGTAAATTGAGAAAAAACAAGCATTCTCCTGCCATTTTCTCTTCCATTTTCAATCATTTCCATCAACTGATCAAGCTTACCGGAATCACCTTGGTAATTATCAACAAATAAAGACGGATGACAGCAAATTTGTCGCAATCTTGTTAATCCGGCTAAAATCTTAATTTTACTCCTTTCAAAGCCATTTTTCTGGATTGATTCAGCCGCTTCCGTTCGGATTCTTTCAAGATAAGCAAGATACAATTCCTTTTGTGGCTTGGTTAAATCTGAATAATTGATTGACTCTATTTTATCCGGCAACTCTTTTAAAACATCCTTTTTCACCCTTCTTAATAAGAATGGACGAATCATCTTAGCAATTTTTTCAGGCTCGATTCGGCGAAATCTTGTTAATGGCGGGAAAAAGTTCGGAATGACTCTTTGAAAAATCGACCAAAGTTCATCAACGGAATTTTCAATTGGTGTACCGGTTAAAGCAAAACAAGTTTCTGCATTGATTTGCCGAACCGCTTTTGCTGTTTTCGTTGTATGGTTTTTGATTGATTGTGCTTCATCTAAAATAAATGTACTAAATTGATTTTCCAAGTATTTATCAATATCTTGTCTTAGTGTTGGATAAGATGTAATTAGGACTTGTGGTAAATGATCATTTTGCAAAATGTCCTGTCGTTCTTGCGGTAAACCGATAACTACTGCAACATCCAATATCGGCGCAAATTTTTGAAATTCATTTTTCCAATTATAAACGAGAGAAGCAGGAGCAACAATCAAAGCCGGTTTGGTCGACTCACTTTCTGAAAAAGATGATAAAATAAGGGCAATTGCTTGTACTGTTTTACCGAGCCCCATTTCATCGGCTAAAATACCGCCAAGTTTAAAACCAGCCAGTGTCTTCATCCATTGAAACCCATTATATTGATAGTCACGTAAATCTGCCAGTAGTGTATCTGGCACAGAAAAATCAAGATCTTCCGGGTGTTTCAGATGATGCAACAAACGCCGAAACTGATTTCCATATTTTGCCCCGCTCCCTAAATCGTTTTGCAACATTTCATCAAGTTGAATGCCGCGGAAAATAGGCAGTGGTATTGTTTCATCTTGAAGCTGGCGCGGATTTATTTGAAATTCATGAACAATTTGCTGAACGGTTTGAAATTCCTCCGATTGCAAGTTGACGAATGCTCCATTGTTTAAGCGATAATACCGTTTCTTTTCCACGACCGATTGCAAAATATGCTCAATCTCTTGGCGATTTACATCTTCCATATCGAAACCAACTTCTAACCAGTTTTCGGTTGAATTCACATCAATATTCACGGTTGGTGTACTTTTTTCCGGTAATAACAATGATTTTACCGCCTGTGTTAAGTAAATCTCCATTTTTTCTTCAAGCTGGGGCAATGTTTCATATAAAAATTCAAAAATTCCTTCTTCCCCTTCAACATATAATCCGGCTCGATTATATTTCAAAGACGCAGATTCAATAATGTCCATTATTTCCTCTTCTTTTCCGGTTTGCCGCATAATGATTGGCCCATTTGTCCGGTCAGAATTTACTACAAACGGATCGATTTTGTGCTTCCCATAACAAAACTCAATCGAAATGGTTAATATATTATCGATTCGGTCCACATACATTTTCGCATGCAATGGTAATTTGACAATTTGGCTTGCCACATGATCCGTAATTTTCAGTTTGCTTGTCTTTTCAATAACCGGAACAACTTGAGAAACAAACGGTTCAATTTGATCATCGGCAATGGGAAGGATAGGTGTACGCATCCTGGAAATCATATTTTTCAATTCTTCTATTATTTTTTCTTGTTCCGGAGAAATTTTATAAAAATAGTTTTTCTTTGAGATATATCCATAAAAATCCCAAAATTCCCAGGATAACAGTTGACTCAAATCCAATTGAAACCCATTGTCAACTCCTTTATCCAATTTCAAGGATAATGGGTGCTGATTAGAAATGACTTTTATTTGATTATATACATGTTTGTCTTTTTGAAAATGAATCGTCCGGCCTTCAAATTTTGCTAATAATTGGTCGATGAGCATGGGCGGAATTGAAATACTGCGTTCTTCCCGTGAATAGGAAGATTGATCGTAAGGGTCATATATTTCTTTATAGAGTTCATCGTATTTGATTGCTTCTATTAATAGATCGATAATTTCCTGATCTTGTTCTGTAAACATTTGTTCTATCGGATCATAAGAGTACTTGGCAGTAAAAGAATATTGGACTTTTTGATCCACAGCTTTTAAAAACTCTTTTATTTTTTTTACTACATAAGTTCGGTTTAACCCGACTTTCATTTCAACCGCTAAAGTTTTTGGTAATCGGTACGAGCCTTTCTTCACCTCAATAATCCAGTCTACCATCAATGGTTTGCGATTTTTTTGTACGGTTTGGTCAAAATTCAGTGAAAAGGTGGAAATTGTT
This sequence comes from Caldibacillus thermoamylovorans, assembly GCF_000751775.1. Taxonomy (GTDB): domain Bacteria; phylum Bacillota; class Bacilli; order Bacillales; family Caldibacillaceae; genus Caldifermentibacillus; species Caldifermentibacillus hisashii. Next base: position 13,213 of record NZ_CCRF01000044.1, on the reverse strand, counting down.
TGAATGAATGAATTCGTTAATTCCTTCATATATTGAGCTTGTCTGTCTTGTTCACTGCTCCTATTTAGATCAGATAATGATTTGATTTTTGCAGGGATATTGGCACGTTTTTTACTTTCATGTATTTTTAATAATACAGCAGCAATATGTTTACAAGGACCCCAATATTCAGAAAAAGCAGGGCAATCACAATTATAGCTAATCCCATCATCATCTACTATTTCCACTTCATAGGTATGTGTTCCTCTCACCTCTGCCGACCATTTATAATTAATCGGATCATAATATAGATTTCTGACACGTCCGGATTTATAATATTTTAACCCACGTTGATAGGTTGTAGTTGTGAACATCCTTTTAATTTCACTTTTCGTTAGCTGGTCAATATTCATAAACATCCCACCTAAAAATTAGTTTCATATATACCTCTCTAAACATTAGGCACTCTTTACATAAAGGGAGAAAAATCTTTTTTATAGGACTTTCTTTCTTTCAACTCGGGTATTACGTATATAAACATATATAATACTAAACCAGTAACCAAGCCTGCTGCAACATCAATAATTGAATGTTGTTTGATTAATACCGTTGACATACAGATGAATACAAGCATTAATCCGGATGCGAGTTTCCCGTATTTTATTTTTGAAAATGCCTCCGAGTGTCGAAGCGCGGAATGTGTCGCAATGGAATTGATTACATGGAGACTTGGACATACATTCGTTGACGTATCGGTTTCATAAATATGTTTTATAAGCAGTGAAAACGGATCACTCCCGGTAATGACCGGTCTTAAATTTTGACCATGCGGAAAAATCGCATAAATCGTATAAGAAAAGGCCATAGCAATACCCATAAAAGTAAGCATACGATAAAAATCTTTTTTGGAATGAAGTCCGGTATAAATTAACCCAAAAGCTACATAAAAAAACCACAGTAAATACGGAATGACAAAAATGGGGATAAAAGGAATTAAGTCATCCAGCGGGCTATAGATTATGAATTTTGGTATATTCGTAGCCTCCAAATATTTAAACCAAAATAACAGCGGTAATAATAACAGTGTCCAAAAGAAGTGTTTATATGTTTTAATAAAGCTTTTCATATTTTCAATTATCCTCCGAGTGAGATGGGAACAGGTTGATCGTCCCATTGATTTTTGCGTGCTTCTCTATAAGTGCTTGACGATATTTGCATTTTATATATGATTGAAAGAGTTTATTATTTACTACTTCACCTTAAACTAGAACCTATAAAATTATTATAACGATTATTAGCCAAAATGAAACCTAGTAATATAAGAGTCTTCATGGTTAATCCTGCCAAGCGGGAAATTAAATACGGTCTCAAAATCATTATCTTTAGTTGGCTTTTATTATAATATCGTTATTCTGGTGAACATGTCATCTATTTTTTAGTATTTTTTTCTAGTAAAATACTTTAACAAACCCTGTCTTCTTTCTAAACCGTAAAAAGTTTAAGCAAGAAAATTTGTCAAGAAGAGGAATTTAAAGAATCATAGTAAAATTTTTCTATTCAATATATAATAGTTTCATAAAGGGAAATAATTTTTCACAGGGGAAAATTGGTACTATACTGGTCAATTTTTTCATGATTCTATTTCATTACACATTGGTTTAGGAAAATTCTTGTTTCTTCATACACGTAGCTGCAAAAACTTGATTCATTTGAGTATCCATCTTGAATTCCTTATAAATGTTGCTATTTATTTAGTTCATTGAAAAAATGCATTCGAATCGTTATCATCACCTCCGAAAAAAATTATCTAAAACTTGTAATCATACTAAAATACAACTTAGAAAGGATAATTGAAAATGAAGATGACAATTGGAAAAAAACTGTTTGCTGGATTTTTTGCGGTTTTATTTTTATTAGGAATAACAGTAGGAGTTAGTTATTATCAAATCAATACCGTTGATAAAAATTATACAGACTTAATTAATGATAAAGCGAACAAGCTCATTATGATAAAAAGTTTGGACATACAAATAAAAAAAGAGCAGTCTAGTTTACGCGGTTATTTACTTTTAGGAGATGAAACTTCCTTAAACAATTTTAAAAAGGCACATGAAAGTTATTTAAATACGAGTAAAAGTTTGAGTGATGTCATTACTCACAAAAAAGCAAAGAAATTTTTAAGTGAGTTAAATCAAATTGAAGATGAATATTATCAATTCAGTAAAAAGGTATTTCAACTAAAAGAACAAAATAAAACCGATGAATATACGACTCTGATATCTACAGAAGGCCGAAAGATAATGGAAAATTTCGATAAAAAGATAGAAGAATTTACAGATTATCAACAAAAATTATTAGACAAAGGAAATAATGATACTACTGCTGAAGTAAAATTTATCATTCAATTAATGCTGATTTTAGGTTTCATTGCTATGTTATCTGGTATTTTCATTGCCATCTATATGGGGCGCATTATTTCAAAGCCGGTAAAAATCGTAGCACAATCTGCTAAAAAAATTGCATCAGGGGATCTCACTGTAGAAAATATTGAGGTAAAAAACCGGGATGAAATTGGCGATTTAGCAAATTCGTTTAATCAAATGGCGAAAAGTCTCCGTGAAATGATAAAAAAAGTCGAAAAAAATGCTGAACAAGTGGCTGCATCGGCGGAAGAACTAACAGCCAGTGCAGAACAAACGAGCAAAGCAGTTGAACATGTAGCGGAATCTACGCAGGAAGTTGCCGCCGGGATGGATAAACAAGTGCAAAATGTGGAAGAAACTTCACAAACCATTAACGAAATGTCTGTTGGAATTCAACAAATTGCAAATAATGCTCAAATTGTTTCCTCCAGTGCGATGGATGCATCAGAAAAAGCGTCTGAGGGAGGTCGTTTATTAAAAACAGCTGTAAGGCAGATGCATACAATTAATCAAACCGTAGATGGATTATCTAAAGTAGTTGGTGAACTGGGAGAACGTTCAAAAGAAATAAATCAAATCATTGCGGTAATTACCGATATTGCTTCTCAAACAAATTTGTTGGCATTAAATGCTGCGATTGAGGCAGCGAGAGCCGGTGAGCACGGCCGTGGGTTTGCTGTCGTTGCTGAAGAAGTGCGGAAACTGGCAGAACAATCTGCACAATCAGCAAAGCAAATTTACCAATTAATATCTACAATTCAGGAAGAAACTAATTTAACCGTTCAATCAATGGATGCTGCAAAAGGGGAAGTATTGTCGGGAATTGAGGTTGTGAACACTGCCGGAAATTCCTTTGCACAAATTGAGCGCTCGATTAATAATGTTACTGTCCAAATTCAAGAAGTATCATCAGCTGTTCAACAAATGGCCGCAAGTTCGGAACAAATTGTACAATCAATGAAAATGATTACTCAAATATCCGAATCATCTTCTGCTCAAACAATGGCAGTTTCTTCCGCTACAGAGGAACAATTGGCATCAATGGAAGAAATCACATCAGCAGCAAACTCGCTAACAAAAATGGCTGAAGCGTTACAATCGCTCATTGAAAAATTTAAAATTTAAGGGACATGTTCATTGTCCCTTTTTTAATGACCCAAATGAAGTTGTCCAAGGATGTCCCTTTGAAATCCGGAAGGGGATTTGGTAAAATTAATATTATTTTTGTATAATATTTTGTTTGAGGTGGACTGTTTGAAGCAATTAACAAAAAAGGAAATACTATTTTTCGGTTTTACATTGTTTTCAATGCTTTTTGGCGCAGGAAATTTAATATTTCCCGCCTATTTGGGAAATGCGGCGGGTGACAACGTTTGGCAAGCAGTCACCGGTTTTATTATTTCTGATGCCGGGTTAGCCATATTAGGGTTTATTGCAATAGCCAATGCCGGAACGTCTGATATTTTAGCAAATAGAGTTCATTCAACCTTTGCCTTTCTTTTTCCATTGGCAATCTATTTAGCGATTGGACCGGGATTAGCGATTCCACGTGCAGGAAGTCTTGCTTATGAAATGGGGATCAAACCTTTTTTACCTCATACTGGTGCCGCAGCATCTGTAGGACTATTGGTTTTTACCATTATTTTTTTCAGCATCGTTTTTTGGTTTGCCAAATCACCGTCAAAACTGGTTGATCGTGTAGGGAAAATATTAACCCCGATTTTACTCATATTAATTTTTACCGTCTTTGTCAAATCTTTATTTATGGACGCAGTACCATTGAAAAATGCTGTCTCTCCTTACAAAGAAAATCCGGTAATAAGAGGATTTTTGGATGGTTACCAAACGATGGATGGACTTTGTGCATTTATTTACGGAATTATTTTTACAAACCTTTTTACTGTCAAAAAAATTACAAATCGTTCCTTGCAAATAAAATATTTAATTTCGTTCGGACTTATTTCCGGTGTCCTTTTATCCATTTGTTATATTATCATAGCTTACTTGGGTGCAAAAGCGTTGTTTCCGGGAACAGTTGATCATGGAGCCGTCGTATTATCAATCGTAATGACTCAATTGTTAGGGAATGGTGGAACAGTTCTATTAGCTATACTATTTTCTGTCGCTTGTTTAAGTGTTTGTATCGGGTTAGTTACATCATGCGCGCAATATTTTACAACTGTGTTTTCAAAAATATCTTACATTCAATGGGTTTTGCTTTTATGTGTGGCAAGCGGTGTTGTCGCAAATCTCGGTTTATCACAAATTTTGAAAGTATCCGTACCGATTCTCGGATTTTTATATCCGATTGCGATTACCTTAATGATTTTAGGTATTTTACATTCGTGGCTACCTTCCTATTCCCGGCCGGTTTACGTGATAACGATAATCATGGTCGGATTATTTAGCTTGTTGGAAATAATCAATTCGACCATATTTAATGGTGAATTTAACCCATATTTATTATGGATTCCATTGCAAACGGACGGATTTGGCTGGATTACCATTGGCGGGATTGGATTCGTCTTAGGGAGTATTGCCGGCAAAATATTACCGAACACCGGGCATACAAACACAGCTTGAAAAATTCGCAAAACTCGTGATGATAGATTAAAGATTGGTTAATGGAAGTGGTGTGGGGATAGGCTGAAGCCACTGAATAACGCATGTGCAATATATTAGGCTAAATCACTATCAACAACAAAGACTAGTTTTGTTGTCTGGAAAGTATTGCACTCTTTCAGTGGCCGCAGACAAGTTCATCGTCGCCTTTTTGATCTATTTACACTTTTTTAGTAGCCTCGGACAGGTTCATCGTCGCTTTCTTATAACCATCGGCTCACCTCATTATACACATTTGGCACCGGTATCCTCCTTAGGATAATTTGAAAATCTCTTTGCATTTCATATTCTTTCTAAATTTAACGTTACAGATTTGGGCTATTATTAGGGAATTTTCTGTTATTTTTAAGCACCTTTGTACTATTTTTATTGTCTTAATCTTCAGGGACGATTTCTCTTCCTACCAGTTGTTTGAGGTACATAAAAGCATTTTTGATTTTTACATGATATTCCAATTTACCTACTTATTTCTTTAAGATATCTACTAATCAATGGAAATCTTTCTATATTATACTAGATCTCATGTGTATTATCTACATTGAATGAAAATTTCGCCACTACTTCATATAAACTTTTTAGGTTGTCATATTTAAAACCATCTATGAAATGGTTAGGATAGTTTTATATCTCTATTAATTTTTTGTACTAGATAGAAAGATAAAAACAAATGCAAACATTCATTTTATATCGTATAATTATATAAAATGTGCCAGGGGGGAATTTTATGGTTATTGAACATTTAAGACCAATCTTTTATGTTATTCTCTTATTTTCCATTATAATAATGCTTACAGTTATTATAAAGAAAAAATCAGTACATAATCTAATAATTACTTTTTATATTGTCACATTCTCAATATTTGCAATTATCTTATCGGGAATTACACTATTTCAATCCGGTATGATTGCAGATGAAACTGGAAATGCAGGAGACGAAATTAGTTTTTATTTATTCATCGCAGTTGTAATCATAAATGTAGTGAATATTGCTTTAAGTTTTTTAAAGAAAACTCGGCGACTGCCGAGCCTTTAGGTGAGTGCAGAGCCGTAGTTCAGCGAAAAAACATTTTCGCTTGCGAGGTAATGCTACCGAAGTCTTTCAGTGCACTTATGCGTTAGGAAAGTAGAAATTCAAAAATTTATACTTTCCTATTAGCTAAGAAAAAATGTCAAAAAAAATTAGGTAGATAACTAACCGGATGAAAATAAGAAGTGGAATCAGTCGGCCTAGAACGAAGCAAGTGAAATAATTAAATACATCTTTCTGCCTCTATTGCTTAAATGAGGAATAAAAAGGAAGTCTTTTTGCCACCCTAATTTTGTGAAATATTAAAAACTTGTGAGGATTTTGCTGCTGCTTGACGGAATAAAGCCTCATGATTGATTATGGGTATCAACTTTTGAAATAATATAAGTGCCTATACTCTATTGAAAGGTTGGAGATATGAATGAAAGTATTTTTAATCGGTGCCAACGGTCAAGTGGGCAGACATATCGTAAATTTATTGCAGATGAGCAATGAACATTCAATAAAGGCAATGGTGCGTAATGAACAGCAGGCTGAAACCTTTAAACAATCAGGGGTGGATTCCGTCGTAGCCAATTTAGAAAGCAATGTGGATGATCTTGCAAAGGCAATGGAAGGCTGCGATGCTGTTATTTTCTCAGCGGGTTCCGGCAGTAAAACAGGTCCGGATAAAACATTGCTTGTTGACTTGGATGGTGCGGTAAAATCGATGGAAGCGGCAGAAAAAGTTGGAGCAAATCGTTATGTAATGGTCAGTGCCATCCAAGCGCATAACCGGGAAAGTTGGATAGACAGTCCAATTAAACCCTATATGGTTGCCAAACACTATGCAGACCGAATGCTCGTTTCAAGTTCGTTGAATTATACAATTGTACGCCCGGGTGCATTGCTCAACGAACCGGGTACAGGGAAGGTACAGCTTGCGGAAAATCTCCAAAGAGGGGCAATCCCCCGAGAAGATGTAGCCAAAACAGTAGTCGCTGTTTTAAACGAAGACAGCACGTTCCGCCGTTCATTTGATATTATATCAGGAGATACAACGATTGAAGAAGCTTTAAAAAATTTGTAGCTGTGAAAAAGAGAGCATCCTACTCAAAAACTTGGAAAATATTGCATTGTTCGCTTATACTGGATTAAAATCAGGAACATTGTTCCTGATTTTAATCGATATACCCTTTATCTTTTAACATACGATACGCTTCTTCTTGCTTTTCTTCTTTTATTTGATATTCAAGTGTGCTATCTACAATTTTGGCACATCTCCCACCAAATGGTTTTAAGATTTCCTTTATTTCTTTTATATTTGCAGCAGAACTTTTTAGCGGATAATTTACCTTCATCCATTAACACCTCCTAAGATTCATTATAATGAATTGAGATAAGTTTTACGGAAAAATATTGAGCAAAAATTGAACTTATAAAGAAAACTCGGCGACTGCCGAGCCTTAAGGCGATGGCAGAGCCGTAGTTCAGCGAAAAAACATTTTCGCTTGCGAGGTAATGCTACCGAAGTCTTTCAGTGCACTTATGCGTTAGGAAAGTAGAAATTGAAAAATTTATACTTTCCTATTAGCTAAAGAAAACGAACCCTTATTGGATTCGTTTTCTCTCAAATTCTTTTTATCATTTTTCTAGGCCTAAATGAGCTTACCACTCAGCTTTTGTACCATCGTAGTTTTTCCAGTTAGGATTTGTCCAATAAAGACCTTCAGCAGATACTTCTTTTACCTTGTCTTCATCAATTTCAAGTCCCAAACCTGGTTTTGTCGGGATATCAACATAACCATCTTTGTATTGGAAAATCTCTTTGTTCTTTACAAAGTCGAGCAAGTCAAAGCCTTTATTGTAATGAATTCCCAGTGATTGTTCTTGAATGAATACGTTCGGGCTGCAAACATCTATTTGTAAAGTGGCAGCTAATGAAATTGGGCCATATGGTGCATGGGGTGCTGCGGCAATATCATACGCTTCGGCCATCGCAATAATTTTTCTAGTTTCTAAAATACCGCCCGCTAAGGCAACATCAGGTTGAATAATATCAATAACACCGCTGTTTAGGATATTTTTGAAGCCCCAGCGTGTATATAATCTCTCACCGGTTGCAAGCGGAGTGGATACATGTTTTGCCACTTCGACAAAACCTTCTTCGTTCTCAGGTAGAACAACTTCTTCCAGAAACATCGGGCGATATGGTTCCAATTCTTTTGCCAAAATTTTTGCCATTGGTTTATGAACACGACCATGGAAGTCGACACCGATATTTAAGTCGTTTCCAAATGTATCTCTTAAAGAAGCGACTCTTTCTACAACTGCATCAATTTTTTTAAAAGAATCAATATAGTGTAATTCTTCAGTTGCATTCATTTTAATGGAGTCAAAGCCTCGGGTCACACGATCTTGTGCATCTTTTACTACATCAGCCGGGCGATCCCCGCCGATCCACGAATATACTTTAATTCTATCTCTGGCAGATCCGCCAAGTAACTCATAAATTGGTGCATTGTAGTATTTTCCTTTAATATCCCAGAGCGCCATTTCAATACCGGAAATAATCGTCATGTTAATTGGGCCGCCTCTGAAAAATACCCGATAAAGTTCTTGCCAAATTTTTTCAATTTCTAAAGGATTGCGTCCAATAATTCTATCAGCTATTTCATAGGCACCGGCTACTACCGTACGGGTTTTTGTACCGGATACCATTTCTCCCCAGCCTTCAATCCCTTTTCCAATGAATTCGACTCCCATATTCGTTTACCTTATATATATGATGGGATGCATGATCGGTTTAAAGGGAAAAGTATACTGTTATTTGTTTTTGAAATCTTACCATATAATATTACATAATTGAATACCCATCCCGCTTCCATAATCACCCATTTATTAATTAAAATTTATTTATAATGGTCTCTACTTGATTTGTTATCATTTCAATTAATTCAGCAGCATGCAAATTTTTGCTTAATCGAGGATTTTGTCCGCACCAAAGCGCCATAAACTCTTTATTTTTCTGTTTTACGGCTTCTGACCGGATATCTTGTGTAAGTATGTTTTGAATTGGATAGGCTGGCAAAGTAGTCTCGTGCTCTTTCATTTTTTTGATAAACGCATTGTTCAATCCCCTGGCTGGCTTACCACTGAATGCCCTAGTGATGACTGCCTGTTCTTCGGTAGCGTTTAATATTGCTTTTTTATGCAGTTCATTTGCTCCACTTTCTTTACAGGTAACAAAGGCTGTCCCCATTTGAACTGCTTTCGCTCCCAATACTAGAGAAGCTAAAACTCCTCTGCCATCCGTGATACCGCCGGCTGCAATAATAGGAATAGAAACCTGATCCGCCACTTGCGGAATAAGCGCCATTGTTCCGATCATTGAATGGTCAAAGGATTCTGCAAAACTACCCCTGTGTCCCCCGGCTTCACTACCTTGGACCACAATCATATTCATTCCAGCCGCTTCATTCATTATTGCTTCTTTGACTGTTGTGGCTGTTCCAATTGTGATAATGCCGTTATTGTTTAATTTATCAATAATTTCTCTCTGAGGAATGCCAAACGTAAAACTGCAAACAGGTACTTCATATTTTAAGACGATTTGAATCTGTTCATCAAAAACAGCGGTATCGATTTGCGGAACATCATTCTTTTTTTCGATTCCTAACATTTGCCGGATAGGTTCCAGCAGCTGATTTGCACTTTCAATTTCCTCCTGTAAGACATCAGGTTTTTCAGGGACAAACAGATTGACACCAAAGGATTTAGAAGTCAAGTCCCTTACTTTTTGAATATTCGACTCTAATTCTTCCGGAGTCATATAACCCGCCCCGATCATCCCAAGACCACCAGCATTTGATACAGCGGCAACAAGTTCAGGAGTCGTGATCCCCCCGGCCATTCCTGCTTGTATAATCGGAAATTTGATTGATAGTTTTTTGGTTACTTCTGTATTATTCCACATGTCATTTCCCCCTCGGATAAATATAATCCCCTAAAATTCTCCAAGAAAAACAGTTCATTCGTTTCTTTGTTTCATTATTTTCATTATCCGGTTGTTGGTCGATTGAGTGGTCCAACTATTCCTATTGTAGGATTTCTTGCCATTTTTGGAAAGCCAAATTACTTGTTATTATGCTTGACTTCCCAATTTTTAAAGATACATAGAAAAATAGTCATTTAATCTTTCCAACTATGTTGAAATATGATTTCAGAACTTAGAGAGCCCAATGTGAAAAAATCAAAAACGAAGGATCTCCCATTGCCTTATCGCCCGATTTTTCTGTTATAATTATTTACATTCAAAACAAATAAGTTCTGCTATTTTCCATTTTCAAAAAATGTCAGGGGGAACTACGATTGATTTCACTGGAAAACATTTCGCTTAAAAGAGAAGGAAAAACAATTTTAAAAAATGTTTCTTGGGCAGTTACTCGAGGGGAACATTGGAGTATCTTAGGTTTAAACGGTTCGGGAAAAACAACTTTATTAAAAATTATTAACGGATACCTTTGGCCAACAGAGGGGCGTGTCCGTGTACTGGATCAAACTTTTGGGCAAACAAATATCCCGGAATTACGAAAGAAAATCGGCTGGGTTAGTTCTTCCATTCAACAGCGATTTCGGCCAAGTGATTCGGTATTATCCATTGTATTAAGCGGGAAATTCGGATCGATTGGGTTGTATGACACGGTACAGGAAAACGATATAGAAAAAGCCCATTATTTAATGAAATTATTAGCTTGTGAAAAATTTATGAATCAGAACTATGAGTCATTATCTCAAGGTGAACAGCAAAGGGTTCTAATTGCACGGGCATTGATGGCATCCCCTGAGCTATTAATTTTGGATGAACCTTGTACCGCATTGGATATAATAGCAAGGGAACAATTTCTAAGATTTATTGAAAAAATAGCAAATGAACCTGGGGGACCGACGCTCATTTATGTTACGCATCATGTAGAAGAAATTTTGCCCGTATTTACACACACTCTTTTGTTACGAAGTGGAGAAGTTATCGCTTCCGGTCAAACAGATGAAATTTTGACGGAAACAAATTTGTCCGCATTCTTTCAACAACCGGTTTCAATCCAAATACATGACGGTCGTACATGGATTGCATTAAAACGAACCGAAAATATTTCGATTGAAAGGCTGGTCTAATACAGCTTTTTTCAGTATAGCGAAAGTATAAAATATAGATAAAAAACGATAGAACGGTAGATTTCAATGAAGGGCGTCGAGGAGTGTCTTTTGGACGGTTTGGGTTTGTTTCATCTTCATTTTGTGTAATAAAGCCGATTGGACTTATTTTAGTTTCTCTGTCGATGAGTGTTTAAACAATTAGCACTCGCTTCAATTGATATATCATTTTTTATAGAGCTGAATATCAGTGTTTCTCCATTAGCTTTAACGGTCTTGTATCAAAAAAGGCCTTTCCTTTAAGAACAAATATTGTTCTCTTATGGAAAGACCTTTATTTTCTATTAAACTGCTAAGCTGTGATGATGTTCGGCTTCATTGTTTTTGTATTTTTGATTAAATTTCCAGATAAAATAGCCGAGTGAAATTAACATCGAACCAATAATATATATCGCTAAAATACCGGCATTTTGCCACATAAAGCTGTAATCTCCGCTTGAAATGACTGCTTTAAATCCTTTCACACTGTAAGTCATCGGTAAAAGCGGATTAAAGAATTGGACAGCTTTCGGTATTACTTCTAACGGGAATGTACCTGCACTTGATGTTAACTGTAAAATCAAAATCAAAATTGCAATGAAACGTCCCGGATTGCCTCCCAAAGTAACTAAGAATTGAATTAGTGTTATAAACGTTAAACTGGTAAAAATCGTAAATAAGTAAAATAGCGGAACATTTTGTACATCAATATCCAAGACATACAAAACGAGCGTTGCAATGAATAACGATTGAATGACTCCTATCGTTACCATTACTGCCAATTTACTTACAAACCAACTCCAACCATTTTTTGGAATTCCTGCCGAGTCAACCAATGGAAAAATAATGGTTAACAATAATGCACCGACAAATAAACCTAATGATATAAAATATGGTGCAAAACCAGTACCGTAATTCGGTACTTTATTGATATGCGCCGAGTCAACTTCTGCAGGGCTTGCCATCATATCATACGTTTTATCATTGGCATGCAGTGAACTTGCTTCATCAGCAGCTTCACTTAATTTTTTATTCAACTCATCGGTACCGGCTTGCAATTGATTTGTACCGTCAGCAAGTTGAACGGAACCTTCTGCCAATTGACCTGCACCAGAACTTAATTGACCGGAGCCATCAACTAATTGACCCATGCCGGCATTCAATTGATTGGCACCTGAAGCTAATTGATCAGCACCTGCTTTGGCTTCACCTAATTTTTGCGTAAATAAACCAAAACTTGATAAATATTGATTTTGGCCATTGCTTAATTGTAAAGCACCTTGTTTTAGCTGCTGTGAACCTTGATCCAGCTGGCTAATACCGGTTTGTAATGCTTTTTGACCTTCCTGTACTTGTTGAAGACCGGCAGTTAGCTGATTAAATACCGGATCTGTTGACGCCTTAATTTGAGCAGCCAATTGCCCGGTAAGTTCATTCGTATTTGTTGAACTACTGTTATTGTTAATTCCGGCAATAATTTGTTGCTTAAGTTGGTTCACTAATGCTGTTCGATCAACGGATCCAGCCAACTGTTCTCTTTGTTCGGGCGGGAGTTGTTGAATCAATGGTTGCAGTGCGGCCAATTGTTGTTGTTGATATTGAATGATAAAGTCTGCCAATTGATTTGCCATCTCATCTGCGGAAGCGATACTCGATTGTTTGACAAGAGCCGGCAATTGACTGCTCAAGCCACTTGCCAATTGATTCGGTAGTTGTGCCTGAACACTTGTAATCCCATTCTTGACTTTGTCGGTTCCTTCAATCAATTCAGGTAATTTTCCATTGATTGTTGAAATTCCTGTACTTGCTGAATTAATTCCATCGTATAATGCATCTGTCCCTGCTTTTAAATCTTTTGATGCAGATAACAGTTGACTCCCGGCATCATTCAATTGACCAATTCCACCTGAAAGTTTTCCTGCACCATTAGTTAAATTTTTTGTTCCATTTCCAGCAGTTTGAATGCCTTCCGTAAATTCAACTGATTTTT
>NZ_CCRF01000043.1 GCF_000751775.1 Caldibacillus thermoamylovorans | reverse complement strand
CTGCTAAAGTTTGCAAATTATCCTTTAGCGTCTTTGCTCCTTCATTTAAATCATTAGCACCTTCATTCAGTTTCCCTGTCCCGTCACTGGCAGATTGGAAACCATCCGCCATTTTCATTGCGGTATCAAACATTGTTTCAGCATATGTTTTTGAAACTTCAGCGGAAACTGAATCACGAATTTTTAATACAGCCGTTTCACCAATTTGGCTGGCAAGAAAATTATAGCTGTCATTTGGCATAAATTTCAGCTGAAGTTTTTTTGGAGATTCATCCAATAAAGTTGTTGCATTTTCCGAGAAATCTTCAGGAATTTCGATGATCATATAATAAGTCAGATCATCAAGACCATCCATTGCTTTCTTCTTTGAAACAATTTGGAAATCAAAGGAATCATTATCTTTTAAGTTATCTACCAGGTTTTTACCAATATGCATTTCTTTTCCATCCATTGTGGCGCCTTTATCCAAATTAACAACTGCGACAGGAAGCTCACTCATTTGTGCATAAGGATCTTTAAAAGACCAAATAAACATCCCGCCGTAAATAAGCGGTACGAAAAGAATTGCAATGATTGGAATCAAAACTTTTTTATCCTTGAGTATTTGTTGGATTTCTTTTCCAAATAATTTTATGCCATTCAAGGAAATTACCTCCTCTTACTACTAATTGACCGAAACAGTCATTTGGTCAAGTTATGAATAAATGATAGGATCATCATGATTATGACAACCCTAATTTTCTCCCATACATGAAATCTACCTTTTAATGATTGGCAGATATGCCTTGGAAAATGTAAAGATCCAGAAGTTCAGCAAGTTCTTCTTTCGACAAGGAAGGATTATTTTTTTCCCAATCAAAAATCAATGCAACGTAAACTTTTAGAATAGCAAATGCGGTTATTCTTGGATTGCATGGGCGAATGTCTCCAGCTTCTATCGCTTGTTTTAAAATATTGGTAATGTAATTAATGATCGCCTCTTCAAAATTGTTCAACGCTTCAACAACTTCAGGTGTGCCAAACTTGGCTTCTTCAAATAATTTTATTGCCAATTGATGCTTGAGACGGTATTCCAACATTTTATAGATGGCACGATGAACATTTTCATGAAAGGACAGACCTGCTTCAAATGTTTCTTCCGCAGCTACCCGCATTTCATTAATTAAGTCTTCCATAATATAATGGAGCAGATCCTCTTTATTATTAAAAAATGTATAAATGGTACCTTTCCCGACATTTGCCAGTTTCGCAATTTGTTCCATCGAAGTTGCTTTATAACCGAATAGTGCGAATGATTTCCCCGCTGCATCAACAATCTGCTTTTTTCGATCCACTTTCACCAACAATCACCACCCTGATTGACCAAATGAACGATTCAGTCATTTAGTACAAAATATAATTTAACCCTCTTTTTCATAAAAGTCAAGGTAAAAAATTTAATTCTTACTGGATTTTTTCACCTAATGGTTATCACCCAAAAAGCCCATTTTTCAAAAACATTTACGCTCAAATGACAATATATTGTGTCTTGATAAAAATTGTTAGTACTATATTTGGTGCAAATCTTTCCTTAAAACCTTTTTGGGTGCTAATCATGACATATGTTAAAAATCATTTTTCTCCAACTATGAAAATTATATTGTCATGGCTGATATCGACTATTTCAAGCATATTAATGATACATATGGTCATTTGAATGGAGATGGCATCCTGAAACAGTTGACAGATGTGTTCAAAAACTTGGCAGCCCAAATAACCGGAGCAAATATACTCATTTGCAGATATGGCGGTGAAGAGTTTATATTTTTTATTGAGATGGAAAAAAAGAAAGATATTCAATCAATCGTAACGGCTTTTCAAGATAAAGTTAGGAAAACGTCTTTTTATCTGGAAGACACAAATGAAAAGATCGATCTCACCCTGTCTTTTGGTGTGTGCCCAATCGAGAACATTAATGACCTGACACATTCGACAGGAAAAGCCGATAAATGTTTGTATCGTTCAAAAAATAATGGGCGGAATCAAATAAGTTATGCATAAAAGGAATTTGAAATCGGATACACTCTGGCTTAGGAATGGTTATAACCTCCCCAAAAGCGGTAATACAGCTTTTTAGGAAGGTTATATCAGATTAATAGCAGGGGAAAAAAATTCCTCCTGAATTCATGGTTTCTAAGACAATAAGACAACGTTCTTGAAAATTTAGCGATATATATCCTTAATACTTTGCTCCATTTTTTCGTTACAAAGTGGACATGACTTTTCTTCCAAAAGGGAATCTTCATAAGAATCAATCCGCATCCAGGCATTACATTTAGGATTTTTACAGTCCCAGACTAAGATAGATTCTACCAGCCGTTTTTCTCCTTTTTGTTGTTTTGAGTTTGATCGTGTTTGTCCCCAAACCGATTGATCCCGTTCGGCTTCCGGGTCGGTGAATGCTTCTAAAAGGAATCGGGAAACTTTCAATTTTTCTCCCCGATACTCAGCCGGTGAACTAATATATAATTCTTCTTTTGCCCTGGTAACTGCCACATAAACAAGTCTTCGTTCTTCTTCAATAGCCGGATCACTTTTCTTCCTCTCATTAAAAATCATATCTTCTCTCACATTTGCTTCAATAGCTGATTTATGAGGTAAAATCGTGTCTGAGGCTCCAAGCAAATAAACAACCGGAAATTCCAAACCTTTTGCTTTATGAATCGTCATCAATTTCACGACATTTGCTTCCGGATCTTTTCTTAATTTTTCCATCTCCTTATTACGTTCAATAATAATATCGACAAAACATAAAAACTCCGAAACCGTTTCAAAACGTCGAGCAGATGATTCGAGTTCAGCAAGCATCTCACGCATGATCTCTTTATGGGTAGTCACATGTTTTCGTTCATCCGTTTCCATATATTTGTCGTAAACTTGCCTGATTGCCCTAACGGCTTTCATTGGTTTTTTCTGGTTTATTTTTTCGATTAACTGAATCCGCTGCCTGATTTGTTTCTTTTGAAACTCTTTGAGATGCGGGATTTCTAATGCATGGATTAATAAATTTTTTGCCGGATGAAATAAATCTCTTTCCTCTATAAATAATCCAGTCTTTTCGCGATTAAGATACAGCGTCGGTAAAATTCCTTTAACTGCGTCCAAATTACGCCCATCAATAGCCAGCCGCAAATGATCAAGGACCGGTTTAATGAGGCCATGTTCATAAAACGTATAGGAAGACCCGAAAGTGACGAAAGGTATGCCACGTAAAACAAGTTCATCAAAAATCGCCCGGTTGTTACTGTTATTTCGATATAGTATCGCAAAATCTTTAAAATTCCTCTGCCCTCGATGAACTGCTGATAAAATATTTTCAATGATTATCGTTGCTTCCTCATCCGCTGTACTTGGACGAATAAAAGATGGATCTAATTCACTTTCCATTGTTGCGTCCAACTTTTTTTCATAACGATTTTTATTAAATGAAATAATCGTATTTGCTAATCCAACGATGCTTGTTGTGGACCGGTAATTAACATTTAAATAATATGTTTTCGTTTCTTGAAAGTTTTTACTGAAATTTAAAATGATGGATGAATCTGCCCCATTAAATTCAAAGATCGTCTGGTCATCGTCTCCCACCACAAAAAGGTTATTTTGGGGGGCTGCTAACATTTTTATCAGTTCATACTGAATCGGATTCGTATCTTGCCATTCATCACATAAAATAAATTGAAAGCGCCCTTGAAGTGTATGTAATAGACCCGGATGATTCTTCATCAAATGGTAGGCGTCAAGGAGGATGTCGTCAAAATCCATATAATTGTTTTCTCGTTTCCTTTGTTCGTAAGTTTGCAAAATCGATTTTATTTCTTTGTCGACTGGTGACTTTTCAGGCAGATCACTAACTTGCAACATTTTATTTTTATAATGAGATAAAAGGGCTACAAGTGTTTCCGGTTCATATGCATCTGAAAGGTTCATTTCCTTCATGATTATTTTTAGTATCGTATGTTTATGTTTTTCATTGCTGAGGATTTGCCGGCGATCCCCCTGTCCGCGTAATATTTGTAAAAATATTGAATGGTAGGTTCCCGTTAAAATATGTCTCACCATCTGCCAGGAAAGTCCCGGTAATGTGGAAAGTCTTTCCTTCATTTCGTCGGCTGCTTTTTTAGTAAATGTGAGTAACAGAATTTGGCTTGGAGCAACTTGATGATAAGCGATTAAATATCCTACACGTGATGTTAATAACCGTGTTTTTCCGCTACCGGCACCGGCTAAGACAAGTGCGGGGCCAGTGAAATGCCGAACAGCCTCAAGTTGTGATTGATTTAACTTTATCCCTCTTTTTTCAAGTGCCCGAAAATAATATGCATCTTTTTCACTATTTTTTACTAAATCAATGGTTGTTTTTGTATCAGCCAAGTTTGTTTTGTGAATCTTTCTTTTTGTCGCTCCCGCAGGAAACGGGTAGAACGTCGATTCTTGGTTTGATTTGCTTCCTTGACTGTTGTTATCCTCATATTTTTTTGTGAATTCCGTTTTCCGTTCCTCCATTAAAGACACCTTTCCAATATAAATCAATATGTTCTTTTAACATAATACCATTTAATTATCCAGTTAACACCAAAAACCGGTTTTGTAAACTTGAAAGGTTTCCTGTTGATTTTTTTTATTGCTGAATACCAAGAGGGGACTGGTGAATTGAGTATCCCTACTGTTGAATTTCGGTTTTTTATTGTTAAATTTCGGGCTTCGACTGTTGAATCTGAGCCCTTTTACTGTTGATTTATCCTCTTTTACTGTTGAATACCAGGGAAGTACTGATGATTTGTGTATCCCTACTGTTAAATAATATCCTTCTACTGTTGAATTTCTAGGGGCAATTCCTAATATTCTACAGGTCGACGAGTGCGTCAATGAAAATCTTAACAATCGTTCTCCTCTTTTTTTTCTTTTTCCTTTAAATTTTTTGTCCCACTGTATAACCCACTTGCAGATAACCCGAGCATGATGCCAACAAGAATCCCTTCTTTCAAAGGAGCCGACAAATAAAAAATACCAAATAAAATCCCAAGAACAAGGGAAACGAGTGGTGAAAACTTAGATGGCATTCCTAATCGTTTAAACACTTCTACGACTCCTAAAATTAAGGGAATAATGACCACATCATAGTACGTAAACATATAAACTTCCCTCCATTAATAATGGTTTCAAAAAAGTGTGGAAAAAGGTTTGGTAGAACGTCAATAAATTAGCTTCTTTTTTTACTAGTATATTAAGGAGACTTACAAATGGTGGCGGCCATTATCATTTTTAAAAGTGGAACTTCATTCAATGAGAAAGTCGAGATCTCCCATCCTTTTTCCTCTTCATTTCCGGAGTCAATTAACCTAGGATCATTAAATGCAAATAAACCCACAAAAAACTGTGGGTTTTAAAAATCTACTTCCATATTGAATTAACAGCTTCCCAATACCTCATAAATCGCTTTTGCAACACCGTTTTCTTCATTTGTTGCTGTGGTCCAATCGGCTGCGTTTTTCACGGTATCTTGTGCATTACCCATGGCAACCCCAAAACCTGCTTTCTTAATCATAGAAATATCATTCAAGCTGTCACCAACAGCCATCACATGATCCATCGTAAACCCTAGCCTATCACACACTTTTTCCAAAGCTGCCCCTTTATTAATACCAAGAGGGTTGATTTCCAAGTTAGTCGGACTGGAATTGGTAACTTCCAAATCATCCTTCCTTAATTCTTCTATAATCATATTTCTTAAGTTTGTATCATGAATGTCAAAGCCGAATTTTAACCACTTATATTTACTGAGATCCACATGATGGGGAATATTGTTATGAAATATTTCCCCTTCCGTAATTGCCCAGTAAGTTAAATTATGTATGTTTGCCAATTTCCATAACCGTTCAATTTGTTCTTTCCTAAATAAATGCTGCTCAATCAGCTTCCCGCGACCCTCCCAAATTTCACTTCCATTGATTGTAACAGAAAATGAACTTAAATTCAGTTCATCCATATATCTTTCAATTTGCTGAAAAGGTCTCCCGGTACTAATAACAATTTGAATATCAGATTCTTTTGCTCTTTTAATTGCCTTTTTATTTTCCTCCGTTATTTCTTGATTATGATTTAACAATGTTCCATCCATATCTAAAGCGATTAGTCGGATTTCCCGTTTCACTGCCATCATCCTTTCTCTCTCTTTCATTCTAACATGAATAAACTGTACACGGTATTTGAATTAATAATAGACCTTTTATCAGACATCCCCAACTGAATAATTCCCACCAAAAGGTTTTTACGGAAAATTTTATACAACATTTAAAAAAACTCGACATTTTGAACATCGCAAACAAATTAAAACGAATGAATCCTGATTAGTTCTGAAAGCTTATATCAAAATAGATTGATCATTACTACTTTATCACGATTTCCAGTAATAAACGATGGATTCATAAGGTCTTAATCGAAGCTCGCCCTAAGTAGTTTGAGAGTCTCTGTAATTGGATATGATAATAGTTGGATTTTTCACAACTTCAACCGGAAGTGACACATCGACCATATTTCCATAAAAATTACTAATAACCAACAAATGTTCATTTTTCCAATTTTGCATGTAAGCAAAAACATTTGGGTCATCCTCAATTAATAACCGATAATCTCCATTACTAATAATATCATAAGTCTTCCGCAACCGAATTAATTTTTGATAATGATAAAAAATCGAGTCCGGGTCCTGTATCGATTTTTCCGCATTAATTTCACTAAAATAATATTGACCGGTTTTTTCATCAAATTGCCATGCCGAGCCACCAAATTTTGACTGCCAATTATTCGGTTCTTTTCCGTCCACCGGAACTTTCCAAATATAATAATCACGATATGGATTGTTTCGAGATGAGGCGGATTTTTTGAACCACTCATGCTCTGTTGACGTATGGTTTAGTACTATATCCATAATGATTTTGAGATTGCGTTGATGTACTCAAAGGTTCCGCATGCTACAGAAATAATCACTGTTATTATCATTAGAATCATTTTTATATGCTCCTATGTTCATAGTATTCTTTATGGAGTTTATACTTAGTGTAGTTCGCGATTCCGTTATCATTGGTGAATACTACATAATTATCTCTGTCCTGGTTAATGTATAAATTTCCAGCAAAAATACAAATTCGACTTAGTAAGAAATTTTTAAGCTCTACTTGATCTGTTCTCACCTAACCACCGAATTTTTTATGTATCATATAAATTATTGTACCATAACGAAAAAAACCTTTTAAAATTTTTACATTTGCCGGCAATTAATTCTACTTGTGATACCTTTAACCAAACTAGTACTTTGATAGAAGAAAAATCTATAAAAAAATAGAGGCTAGGAATAAAATTTTTCCAAGCCCTAAATTGTAATCGAAAGTGTTTTTGCTTAAAAATCATACTTTCATAAGTACTGCAATTTTTCGTGTTATTTACTCTTTTGTACCTCTTAAGTGAACCACTCCTCCGTATGAAAGGATAAATTTATTTTACATTTGCAATGGTTGCCGAATCAAGTGGGAATAAATCGCTAGACGTTCGCTCATGCTCCTCCAAATAATTTTTTACTAAATAGTATCCAACACAATAACCGAGCATTTTCGGGAGCAAACGGAAACCGTAAAGAAATTCTTGATGTTTTGGATGGCTTTTTGGGATATTTCTGTTTGGATAAATGATTTTTTTCCACATTTGATTCAACTGTCCTTCTGTATAATAGGATGTCCATTTAGCAAGATATTCTTCACCAACCAGTTCTCTTACTGCATTTTCCGCAAGACCTTCCAAAATAATGGAATCCAACAATACATAATTTTCTTCCTGCTTACCATTCTTTGCCAGCCGGCAGACATGGTTATATTCATGGACCAACAATGCTCTGATTTCATTATCGCTATTTTGGTCGGACAAAAAAAGAAATAATTTATCTTTAAAAGCTAATCCTGATTTTCCATTTTGATCACGCATGATCTTCGGATTACTCATTTCTGATGGAAAAATAAAAATGGGGATATCCGGACCGTTCCACAACTTTTGCAGTTTTGTCGCTTCCGTCTGTACCAGCTTCCAAATATTATGCTTTTGCCATTTATTTATTGCTTTTTTTATATTTGTTGAAGGTTTTCTATACATGCCGTGCCATGTTAAATATTCGTATATTTCTTCAGATGCTGCCCCTCCAAAATGTGATTTTAATTTTTCACAAAGTGTTAATGGCTGTTCATATCCGTTTAACAACCATTGATCAGTAGGAATAACAGTCATATGAGACCTCCTCATATCAGCCAAATGTAATGAACATCAAATTTTCCCTTTTAACTCCATCGTTGTATAAATGTCACGAAATCCGAGTTTTCGGTATAATTGTTTTGCATGATTGCCTTCGAATACATTCAATTGAATTCTGTCATAGCCCATTTTATTCAACTGCCGGCATGCTTCTTCACATAATTGTTTGGCAATGCCTTTTTTACGGAAAGGAGGTAAAACATATAATTCTGGTATAATACCTATTACCTGGTCCGTGTAAAAATCATAATTTGTACCAATTCCAATCCAACCTTGAATCGTATTATTTTCCATATAAACGAGATAGAACCCGCCATTATTTAAAAATGGCCAAATTAATTCTTTCGCTTTCTGCCAACTTGGAACAACATTGCCAACTGTCGCTTCATCCATCACGTCCAAAGCACATTTCAATATTTCTTTCGTCTGCTGAATCGTTGCTTTTTGGATAGGCAAATCATCTACACCCCTTTTTTAACGTTTAGAATATCCTATGATTGCCATCAAAATAAATCCAATATTTCTGAAAGCAAAAGAAAAGTTTTTCTCCGGTGAATCATATTTAAAGAAGACTCGACGATTAAGGTAGAGCAGTGCAATAGTTGAGCTTATACTACATCGAGTTCGCAACTGTGCTTAAATTTTTTCATTAAGTATAAAAAACCTCGACTGTTTATCGAGGTTTTAACAAAAATGAATTTTTCTTCATTGTTACCAAAAGAAAAACGGAAGGATTGCTAACGATACAATAGCTCCCAGTGCAAGTCCATAGGTAAAGCCATAGCCCCAACCATAATATCCGTAACCAAAGCCGCCGAAATTTCTTGGTCCGCCAAGAGGTCGAATATATACTTTTCGCGGGTTAACATCTACTATAATTCCTCTGTGCACACTCCCATCACGTGTTTTAATATGAACCGCTTTTCCCCGATATCGATTGCATAAATGATAAATGTGAGCTGACACATTCACACCTCCATTATTTTTCAAGCTACATTATCATATGGGATTTCTTAAATACGGAAATGGACAATTATATTAGGATATGTGTGGATTTTAAAATACGATACGGAAGCCTTCAACCATCAAGGAAACTTTGATGTAGGATTCCTTGAAATGCGCGAACTCCGCTTTCGAAGCTAACAAAAAAATTGTTCAAGATTTTTTATACTGAAAAAAAGACTGTCCCTCTTAGTGGAGACAGCCTTTTTAATTCCTTCGTTATATTATTTTTTTAAGTGGAATGGTACAGTGCTGACAACAACATTTTTACGCAATAATAAAAATTCACGAATCATCAAACTTGATTGGTTATGCAAAAAGTAATGCCACCCTTTTTTTGGGATAAATTGCGGAATAATGACCGTCACATTATAATGATTCTCATTTGCCTTTTTATTAACAAAATCAATAAATTTGGAAAGTGGACCAATTATACTACGATAGTAAGAATATAACGTCACAATTCTTATATCCGGATGTACTTTTTTCCATTTTTCCTCAAGCTTAATAATATTTTCTCGGTCAAATCCAACATAGACAGCGATAATTTGGTCGGGTGATAAAGACTTTGCATAATTTAGTGAATTTTCTACAACAGTCGTAATACCGGAAACAGGTAAAACAATGATATTACCTTGTATCGGTAAGGCAGAAGCTGCTTCTTGAATTCGCAGTTGCTCACCGACAGCTTCATAGTGTTTTCGAATTTGATGAAAAAGGATAATAATAATTGGCAAGAAAATAAACACCGGCCATACTTGAGTTAATTTCGTTATAAAAAACATCATTGTTACGATAAAGCAAATGAATGTACCAATCGTATTGATAATGAATTTTGTTACCCAGTTTGCCGGCTTTTCCCGTAACCATTTCAACATCATCCCTGTTTGGGCCAACGTAAACGGAATAAATACACCGACCGCATACAACGGAATAAGATGTTCCGTATTTCCTTTAAAAATTAAAATCAGTATAATGGCTGCTACACCTAAAGTAACGATACCATTAGAAAACACAAGTCTGTCGCCCCGATTTGAAAGCATTCGTGGCAAATACTTATCCCTGGCAAGATTAACGGCTAAAAGTGGAAAAGCTGAGTATCCGGTATTTGCTGCAAACACAAGAATTAAAGCTGTTGTCCCTTGAATAAAATAATACATCCAGTTTCGACCAAATGTTTGAGAAGCAATCTGCGAAACAACGGTTTCTCTTGCACTGGGTGTAATTCCGTAATAATAGGCCAAGAAAGTAATCCCAGAAAAAAGAACAGCAAGAATCAGTCCCATTGAAACTAGTGTTTTTGCAGCATTTTTCGGAGCCGGATCCCGGAAATTAGGAATCGCATTGGAAATTGCCTCAACACCGGTTAAAGCTGAACTTCCTGAAGCAAATGCCTTTAGTAATAAAAATAGAGAAATACCTGCCACCGGTGTCCCAATCGATGTATGGTTTTCTGCAGGGACCACACCTGAGCTAATATTAAAAAGTCCAACACCGATCATAATAATTAAAGCAAATACAAATAAATAGACCGGATAAGCCAGTATCGATGCAGACTCCGTAATTCCCCGGAGGTTTAATAAAGTAATAAGTAAGACAAAGGCGACAGCAATTGCGACTTTATGATCGTGTAAAATTGGAAATGCAGAAGTTATCGCATCCGCCCCCGCTGACACACTGACAGCAACCGTTAAAATATAGTCGACCAATAGGGAACCACCGGCAATTAATCCAAAGTCTGCACCGAGATTTACCCTCGAAACCATATATGCTCCACCGCCGCGGGGATACGCATAAATAATTTGCCGATAAGATAAAATTAGTGCGATTAATAAAATTAGAATTCCAACCGCAATTGGGAGTGAGTACCAAAGAGCTGCCGCCCCTAACGTCACCAAAACAATCAAAATTTGTTCCGGACCATAGGCGACGGAAGAAAGTGCATCTGAGGATAAAATCGCCAATGCTTTTGTTTTGGATAATTTTTGTTCACCTAATTCGGTTGATTTTAATGGTCTGCCAATAAGCAATCTCTTTAATGCAGTTACCAAAGTTTTCACCTTCTATAAGTAAATAATCTGTAAACTTAGACTTTCCATTTCGAAACAAAACAAAGCTGGTTTTCCTTACCAAATTTGATAAAGAAAAGCGTATGGCCCCCGCTTTGCGAAGTTTGCTAGTTGCTTGCGACCGCATCTAGAAAATAAAAACTTGTCTTCAGGCTGTTCACTAGTATTTTTTTACAGAAAACAAAAAATGCCTACAGTTCTCCGGTCAAGAATTTGTAGACACAAATATTTTCATTCAAAATTTCACCTTCCCTTTCAATAACGCTTACGAGGTTAGCTGGCGGATTCGGGACATTGAATATCCCTACCTAAAGGATTCACCCCTTGGATTTATATATAAAATCCATCGTTGGTTCCCCCGTACAATATTGTTTCAGCGACTTAAACAAGGTAACAGATGATATATTACTCCCTTTTTTTTCACTTGTAAATGATAAAATGTGAAATAAATTGTAGTTTTTTACGAAAGTTTTATTACGAATATCCCGATGTTTTAAGTTGTCATTCAGAAGTAAAAGATATACGATAAAACTATATTTCTCATTTTAAATAGGGGGATGTTAAAAATGATTATTGGGGTACCAAAAGAGATTAAAAATAATGAAAATCGTGTCGCAATTACACCATCAGGAGTCATCCAATTGATTGGTGCAGGACACACAGTACTTATTGAAAAAAATGCAGGGGAAGGCAGTTCGTTTTCAAATGCAGAATATGAACAGGCCGGTGCAAAAATTATAAATAGCGCCTCGGAAGTTTGGGAAAAGGCACAAATGATATTGAAAGTAAAGGAGCCGCTCCCGTCAGAGTATCCATATTTTCGACCGGGATTAATCATTTTTACCTACCTTCACTTGGCAAATGAATCTCAACTAGCCAGAGCACTGATAGAAAATAAAGTGACAGCAATCGCTTATGAGACATTATCAGTCAATAAAACACTACCATTATTGACACCGATGAGTGAAGTAGCCGGTCGAATGGCTGTACAAATCGGTGCCCAATATTTAGAAAAATCCGAGGGTGGTAAAGGGATTCTCCTAAGCGGCATACCTGGTGTGAAACGTGGCAAAGTAACCATTATCGGTGGGGGAGTTGTTGGTACAAATGCGGCAAAAATCGCGCTTGGCTTCGGTGCTAATGTAACCATTGTCGATTTAAATTCAAATCGGCTCCGTCAGCTGGAAGAAATATTCGGTACACGTATTCAAACATTGATATCTAACTCGTACAATATTGCCGATGCGGTAAAGGATTCTGATTTGGTGATTGGTTCCGTCTTGATTCCGG
This sequence comes from Caldibacillus thermoamylovorans, assembly GCF_000751775.1. GTDB lineage: Bacteria > Bacillota > Bacilli > Bacillales > Caldibacillaceae > Caldifermentibacillus > Caldifermentibacillus hisashii. Next base: position 13,318 of record NZ_CCRF01000043.1, on the reverse strand, counting down.
GAGCAAAAGCACCAAAACTTGTCACAGAAGAAATGGTAAAAACAATGCAACCGGGTTCAGTGATTGTGGATGTCGCAATTGACCAAGGCGGCAATTTTGAAACGGTTGATCATCCGACAACGCATGATGACCCAATCTTTGTCAAACATGGTGTAATCCACTATGCGGTTTCTAACATTCCTGGCGCTGTTCCGCGAACTTCGACGATTGGACTGACAAATGTCACGATCCCATATGCTGTAGAAATTGCCAATAAAGGGCTCGTGAAGGCAATTACCGAAAGTGAAGCCATCAAATCAGCTGTCAATGTATTAAACGGGAAAGTTACTTATGAGGCAGTTGCCCGTGATTTAGGATTGACTTATGTGACGGTTGAAGATGCATTAGCCGCAGGAATTTACTGAACGAAACTGTACTAATGGAAAATGATACATTTAAGGATGAAAGCAAGTTCGAGACAAAATTAAGCAACGATGAAACGAAAAGCTCTTTTCACATAATTAATGAAAAGAGCTTTGTTAAATTTACGGGAAGAAACATCATATGATTTTTTGTTCTGCTTACAAAAGGTAATGAACCTTTTTTTACTCTAGTAGATTTTATCCCCATTAAAAATTGAATTTTTGACAATTACATAATCAACTTGACGGAGAGCACTTAATTTATTTCCACCGGCATAAGAAATGGATGATTGCAAGTCTTCTTCCATTTCCGTCAGTGTGTTTTGAAGCCGGCCTTTGTATTCCACCCACATTTTCTTCCCCTCGACATTCCGTCTTTCCCCTTTTTGAAACTCGGAAGCCGAACCAAAGTATTCTTTGTAAATTTTACCGTCAACGATTTTTGTTTCTCCCGGTGATTCTTCGTGACCGGCAAATAACGAACCAATCATAACCATAGAAGCACCGAAACGGATCGATTTGGCAATATCGCCGTGTGTCCGGATTCCACCGTCGGCAATGATTGGTTTTGTTGCGGCTTTTGCACACCATCTTAATGCAGCTAATTGCCAACCACCTGTCCCAAAACCGGTTTTTATTTTCGTAATACATACTTTCCCGGGTCCAATTCCCACTTTCGTCGCATCTGCCCCGGCATGCTCCAATTCTCTTACCGCTTCCGGTGTCCCGACATTTCCGGCAATAACAAACGATTCCGGAAGCAATTTTTTAATATGTTTAATCATGTCAATCACTGAATCCGAATGACCGTGTGCAATATCAATAGTAATGTATTCCGGAACGAGATTTTCATCGGCCAGCTGTTGGATAAAATCATATTCTCCATTCTTTACACCAACACTAATCGATGCATATAACCCACGGGCCTGCATATCTTTAATAAAATCGATCCGCTTTTCCGGTTTAAAGCGATGCATAATATAGAAATACCCTTTTTCAGCTAAATATAGGGCAATTTTTTCATCAATAATTGTTTGCATATTGGCAGGAACGACCGGTAAACGAAATCTTCGTCCGCCAAATTCAATTGTTGTATCACATTCTTTTCGACTCTTTACAATACATTTAGCAGGAATCAGTTGAATGTCCTCATAATCAAATACTTTTCGCAAAATAATCACCTCTATATACGAATAATCTTAAATAAATTTTATTTTATTGTTCGCCATTAGCACTATACCTTATTTTTTCACTTCTGTCAAAGATTTTTAAATGAATTAATCCCGAATAAAATTATAAATAAAAAAGCCTTATCAGCTAAAAATAGATAAGACTCGTGAAAAAACATATTATTTTTGTAAATTCTCTTTAACAAATGGTAACTAGATCGCTTTACTTACTCGATCTGCCTTTTCTTTTCCCTACATTTAACACGACTCAAAATAATTGTGCTTTAGGCGTGTGCTATAGAAAAATGCCCTTTTTCGGGGCTGAACAAAATGATTAGCTTATTCCGGCTTTACATAATCAAATGTAAGCTCATCATCGTTCGGATCATAATTTACATGGAGATCATGTCCATCAAAAAACCAAACATCGGAAGTTTCTACATAAAAATCGATACCATCCTTTTCGGTGTAAACAGCCATATCAACCGGATCATTATCCTGGGTAAAACCAAGGGCAAAGTTTTTTTGTACCGGACTCGACCCATAAATTTTACTAAAAAACTTAACTTTATCACCTTTTTTTAAGCCCATTGACTCCTTAAACCATTCAAGTGCGTTTTGACTTATTATAATTTCCATAGTTCCACTCCTCGATGCTGTAGAATCTGTTTATTTTTAATTTATCTTTTCTGGGAAAATTCATTCCGACATTGGTCATGATACATTCATGATAACAAAACGATAAGTAGATGTTAAGGAAAAGCTTTGTTTTAAGTATTTATAATTGCTTTAATATTATTGACATAAAAAGCATAAGAATAGTAAAATCATTGTAATCGATTACATTTTTTTATATGAACACACTTTAGAAAGATTCTCTTAAACTATCAACAATACATTATTAAGGAGCTGTTGCCCGTGTTCACTTCATTAACACCTTTGGATTGGAAAAGACGAGCTGTAAAATACTACCCAAATAAAGTTGCTGTTATTGATGGCGAGAAAAAATTTACGTATAAACAATTTTCAGAACGGACGGATTTACTATCAAAAGCATTATATCAAGCCGGGATCAGGGAAAAAGATCATGTTGCAGTTATGTTGCCGAATACCCATTATATGCTGGAATGTTTTTACGGAATTAGCCAATTAGGTGCCGTAATGGTTCCTTTAAACTATCGAATTTCCTCTTCTGATATGGAATATATTATCAATCATAGTGATGCGAAAATGCTTATAGTTGATGCCGAATTTGCCATGGCAATTGAAAAAATTAAAGATCAATTAGTTTTGGATCAAATTATTATCGTCGCAACCGATGGGTTTGAAACGTCTTTAAACGGGGTCGACTATGAGGATTTTATTAATCACGCTCCCGACATACCATTACCGAAAGTGGAAATTGATGAAAGACAATTGTTAACGATAAATTATACAAGTGGAACTACATCCCGGCCTAAGGGCGTTATGTTAACTCATCGAAACAATTATTTAAACGCAGCTGATTTTTTATACCACTTGCATGTTGGGCATGATGATGTTTATTTACATACATTACCGATGTTTCACGCCAATGGTTGGGGAGGTGTTTGGGCAATTACCGCGGCAGGAGCTACACATGTTTGTTTACGAAAGGTTGACCCTCCTGTTATTTTGCGTTTATTTGAAGAGCTCAAGATAACTTTACTCTGCGGGGCGCCGACTGTTCTTAACATGCTTGTAAATCACCCGGCTGCAAAAGAAATAAATATCAAAACGAGCCCACGAATGGCCGTGGCAGGTTCACCACCAGCTGCTGCATTAATCCAAAAAGCTCAAGATATTCTTAACTTGGATATTATCCATGTATATGGGTTAACGGAGACATCTCCATTTATTTTATATTGTGAATGGAAAAGGTCGTTTGAAAACAAAAATTTGGAAGAACAGTCCACGATAAAAGCACGCCAAGGAATCGAATTAATCTTTAACGGTGAGACAAAAGTGATCCGTCCAAATGGTGAAGCAGTGGCATGGGACGGTCAAGAACTCGGTGAGATTGTTGCCCGCGGGAATGTCGTAATGGAAGGTTATTATAAAGATCCGGATAAAACACGGGAAGCAATTGTTGATGGTTGGTTCCATACCGGTGATTTAGCCGTAACCCATCCAGACGGTTACATTGAAATTCGCGACCGGGCGAAAGATATCATCATCTCCGGTGGCGAAAATATTTCATCAACAGAGGTTGAAGGTGTATTATACAGGCATCCTGCTGTTTTGGAAGTTGCTGTTATTGCGGTGCCCGATGAAAAATGGGGAGAAGTTCCAAAAGCTATCATCGTTCTTCAACCCGGAGCAACCGTTACCGAACAAGAAATCATTGATTATTGTCGCGACAATATGGCCCATTTCAAAGCACCGAAATCCGTTGATTTTGTTGAATCTTTGCCAAAGACAGCAACAGGTAAATTACAAAAATACCGGTTGCGACAAATGTATTGGCAAAGTTCAAAAAATGTTAACTAAACGTTTATTGATACAGATGGGAAAATCCCACTTAAGGAGTCATAAAAACCGGGCATGTAGCCCGGTTTTTAGAAATCGCCTCCCTGTCACCACTTTATGATTTTGGCTCTATTAATTTAAAATATGTTTTATCATTATATTGATTAATCTTTTTATGCTTTGCCACGATTTTGCCTTCATATAAAGATTGTCCGGTAGATAAATCACCGATAAATAAAGAATATCCATCATCAATCGCATTAATAATATAAATTTTGCCATTCAAAACAGTAATAAACGGTTCTGCGTGTAAATCATCATTGTCAGTATTTTCGGAAGTCTGAGGAACATTAAATAAAATCTTTTCACGCCAAGTCCCAGTCTCAATATCATATGGAACCACTTCCAGGCGATTATCGATCTGATTTTGCAAAAATACGGTCGAATTATGTAATGATGCCGCTTCAACCATTCCTAATTCCTCATGATTTATTTTTTCCAAGACTTCCTTTTCAAAATTATAAACATAACACTCACTTGCTAATATTTTCTCTTCAACTTCTTTTGTATTTTCGTTCATCTCTTCTTGAACCCTTTGCAATAAAAATAAGGCATATTCACTTGGCTTTAAAGAAAGGCTATCATTATTTATAGAAAATGACGTCCAGTTTCCATTTTCTACTCCTTCACTATTTTTTAAAATGACATCGTCACGGATGAGCTTTTTTTCTTTTAAATCAAAAACATAAAGATGTGCCTCCTCACTACTGTCCTCGCTAAAGTTATTTGTCAATACTTTTACCTTACCATTCAACAACTGTACATCATTTATGTTAATCGTATAATAATTTTCACCATCCGGTATGGCCACTTCAAAGGCTACTGTTTCATTTGTTTTTTTATCCAATACTTCTATAAGAAATTCATTTTTATTTGTCATACCGCTAAACGTGTTCTCTATTTCATATTCAGCATAGGCCAGCCAAGCTTTATCTTCATAAAAATTTCCCGGATTTAACACTTTTTGCCGCAAAAAGTTCTTATGTTCCTTCATTATTTTTTCAAACTGTGATGGTAGTTCCACTATTTCACTAATAATACTATCATAGTTTATATTCATCGTTTTTCCGTTCAAAATCTTAAATGAATAGAGAATGTCATTTACATTGTAATCACCATGAATGACTAAATCTTGCAATTCCTTTTCATCACCGCTTATTTTTTTTACCTCAAATTCAGGAACGGTCCGTGATGCAAAACTGCTACGAATATAGTAAGTTCCGACCGTAATGACGGTAATGATCAAAACAACAATGATTTTCCAATATTTCTTCATCCGAGAAGCCCCCCATCAAACTCTGATTTTGTATTTTAATAGGTAATTTCCAATCCATACTGCTCCAATTAATACAATGATACCGGCAATAACTTCCATAACAAACAGCTCCACCGGGAAAAAATAATAATTAAGTACAAAAGTATCAATCAAAAGGGGCATCAAGAAAAATCCGACAGAAACGAGTCCATAAGAAATACCAAAAATAATCCCTTTCAGACGATAGCAGCGTTCAAATAAAATTGCCGTAAACGTAACGCAAACCGCAACAATCCCCATCCCATAAAATAGTAAAAAATCTATTAAGGAACCTGGAAGAATGACCGACAAATAATTAAAATCGGTATATTCCTTTATAGGCAGATCCACCCGAAATTCGGCAGGAACAATCCATTTCATTATTTGCATTTCAATCAAGAACAAGAGAAGTTGAAGGGCAACTAATCCAAAAACAAATATTAGGATTGCCGTCGCTTTCGCAAAGTACAGGTTCAATCTTGCAGTTGGAAGCATTAGCAATCGATATATAAACGAATTTTTACCGAGCCAATCACGATACCAAATAAAAAATACATAGATTAGAAGAACAACGACACATAATGCAATCGACCAATAAAACCAATTGGATTGAACGACTCTTTGCATTGTAAACGCTTCGTAATTTTTAATAAAATCGGCTTTAGACATCATATCACCATAAATAACATTCTTGGCTTCTCGCATATATCCTCTTGACTCCAAAATAACTGCGAAAAATTGCATTATAATCGTTACGATAACGAGAACAATGTATAATTTGAAAAAACGATTGAACTCAAAATTGACAAGTTTCAAATACCGATTCATGATTCATACACCTCCCGCAACACATCAATGACTGATTTTCCTTCATTTTCTCGGACTTCTTCAACATAAAACTCTTTCAATACTACACCATTGTCTATCAGAACGACTTTATCAATCAGATGTTCAATATCATTAATTTCATGGGTGGTAATAATAACTCCTCTGTCTTCAATTAGGTGACTGGTAAACACATTTGCAATTTCTTCACGACTAAAAATATCTATCCCAGAAAACGGTTCATCCATTAAAAAATAGTCAACATCGAGAGCCAAACCAAGCAGCATATTCACTTTAGCGGTATTTCCTTTTGATAATTCACTAATCCTCTCTGTTTCTTCTAATTTAAAAAATTCAAGCAGCTCTTCTGCCCGTTTTTGATTCCAGCTTTGATAAAAATCAGCCATGAAGGCAAAAGCATCCGCTATTCGCATCTGCGGAGGCATCGTTATTGTATCTGGAATAAAGGTGATTTTTTCATAACTGTCTTTTGTAAGTTTACTTCCATCAATGAAAATTTCCCCGCTATTAATTGGGATTAACGACATAATTGCTTGCATAATCGTTGTTTTTCCTACACCATTAATCCCGATTAAACATGTAATTTGCCCCTTTTCAGCCGTAAAGGAAACTCCCTTTAATACTTCTTTCCGACCAAATTTTTTTGTTACATTTTTTACTTCAATCACGGGTATTCCCCCTTACATAATCAGCCTTTTCATAATATTCCTTGACTATATAAAGAACTTCCTCAAGTGGTACATTAATTGTACGCACGGAATGGACAAATGTTTCAACCGCTTCCATAATCAACTCTTTACGCACTTTTTTCAAAACCCCTTCATCTTTTGTAATCCGACTTGGTAAATTCCCCTCTGTAAAAATCAACCCTTGTTCCTCCATTTCCTTATACGCTCTTTGTGCCGTATTGGGATTAATTTTTAATCGGTGAGCCAGTTCACGTCTCGACGGAATTTCCTGCCCCGGTTCAAAAAAGCCTTTTGCAATTTGTTCCTTAAAATAGCGAACCACTTGAACGTAGACAGGATCCCGATTATTAAATTTGACATTCATAGACAGTCCCATCTCCTATAAACATAGTGTGTAATCATCTGCACCACTTTTCGTAAAATATAGATCTGTATTAATCACTTAATACAGGAAAGGCACACCATTTTGCAATATTTCAATACAACTCGTTCTTGTTAATGTATTAACTATTTCATACACCTAATTTATTATAACACCGTAAATTTTCATGGACGATGTATGTAAATCTAAATTTTATACTGTACTAACCCCATAATACATCTTCATGTGTATTATATGGCTAATACACAACAATGTCAATTCTCATTTTCTTAATTTTTCAGATGAAAAATAAACATAAAAGAACCGGTTGTTTATCCGGTTCTTTTGGTAAGTGATTTAAATGATTGATTTCTACAATAATTTGCTGATTTGGTCTACGGCTATGATGGCGTTCGCTACATCTTCCGGAGTAATTTCACCGGAAAGATTTCCCATTGTTTCCCCTTCAGCAGTAGCTCCTGCACCCACTTTTAATAAATCTTCATAAGTCGCGTTTTCCAAATGTAATTCTTTTAACGTCACAGGGAGATCAAGTTTTTGATAAAATCTCATATATTTCAAAATCTCTTCAGTTGACTGGTTTTCTAATACTAATTGAGTCAATGTTCCGTAAGCCACTTTTTCCCCATGAGTCAGATGGTGAATATCACCTTTTAATGCGGTAAACCCGTTATGAATGGCGTGGGCAGCTGCCAATCCCCCGCTTTCAAAACCAATTCCGGAAAGTAATGTGTTTGCTTCCACCACCGCCTCTACTTGACTCGTAACGATACCTTTTTTAACTGCTTGGTAGGCAGCCTCACCATATGTAAATAATGTTTTTTCACAAGCTTCAGCAATGGCCCGGGCTGCGATGCTAGGTTTGCCGCCGGACATTGCCTCTCCATTACTTTTTATCGTTGCTCTTGCTTCAATCCAAGTGGCCATCGCATCGGCTATTCCGGAAGCGAACAAACGAGCAGGCGCTTTAACCACAACTGCAGTATCGACAAGAACAAGATCCGGATTTTTCTTATAAAAACGATAAGATTCGAACCTTCCCTCATCCGAATAAATGACGGAAAGACTGCTGGTCGGAGCATCAGTTGAGGCTGTTGTCGGTACAATGATTATATTTTGGTTCAGCTCATCCGCTACCGCTTTTGCAGTATCAAGTGTTTTTCCTCCGCCAACACCAATGACAACATCAACCCCATTGTCTTCACCCATTCCTGCAACTCTTTTCACTTCATTTGTTGACGCTTCACCGTTAAATTCAATATAGTGATAATCTAAACCACTTTCATTGAAGCTTCCAATGATTGTTTCTTTCGTTATACCCCATACAATTTTATCAGCGAGAATTAAAGGTTTTTTACCAAAATCTTTTGCATATGTACCTATACTTTTTAAAGCACCTTTTCCTTGCACATATTTACTCGGTGAAATAAAAACAATATTTGCCATTTTTTCCACTCCTTTTATATTTCCTATAAAGGGAAATAACTTTTTACATTATTAATTATATCACAAATTATCATAAATAAATCTCTTTTTATAAACTGTTCAATTTGAAAAAATTTTATCCCCGCGTTTAAGACGGGGATTAAATGGAGCAGTTATCCTTCTCTTTTTATCCGCTTTCGTATGATAAAAATTATAATGAAAGCAATAATACCAAGTAAGAAGAAGAGTGGTAAATACCCAATAAGAAAAATAAATAGACTCGAAAACGCACTAATTAAAAAATTGATGCTCTTCTTAAATTGCTCCTTTGTTTTTTCCCATGTTTTTAATTGACTATCACCTAAATTTTTCACTTCAACTTTATTTTCCTCAATTGAAATCGTGACCGTTGCTAAATCAGCTTTATTTTCCAAATAGTTCATTCGACCCTTGATGGTTTCTATTTCTTCCTGAACTTTAGCCAAGTCTTTGGAAATAGCTAATAAGTCTTCTGTTTTTTCCGCTTGTTCCATGAATGAAAGTAATCTGCTTTCAACAGTTTGTTTCGATTTCAAGCGTGATTCTAAGTCAATATATTCTTCGGTAACATCTTGACCGGTAATGGAACTGTCCACAACTTTCCTGCTGCCTTTTTCAACCAGTGAAATAAAGTCACGAAATTTCTCTTAAAAAGAACTGCCCTTAAGAATTTCTTCTCAAGAGCGGTTCTGAATTTTGCAAAATTATTTTGCTGTATATCCTCCATCCACAAGTACAGTTGTACCTGTAACAAATTCATTTTCACACAAGAAAACAATTGCATGAGCTATTTCTTCAGGTCTGCCTAAGCGACCGATCGGATGTCGTGCTACCAAACTATCATAAAAATCGCCTAATGCTTCTTTATTTACCATACCTGTTTCCACATAGGCCGGTGCAACAGCATTCACTCGAATACCACGGTCTCCATACTCAACAGCCAGAGATTTGGTCATTAAGTTAACTGCACCTTTACTGGCATTATAGGCCATAGCACCCGGTTCACCGACAGAACCAAGAATCGAAGCCGTATTCACAATTGCTCCGCCACCTGTTTTTAACATTTCTTGAATGGCATATTTACAACCGTAGAATACTCCATCTTGGTTAATACTAATCACACGTTTATACTCTTCATCCGATAATTCGTGGGAGGCTTTTAAAATACCAACACCGGCGTTATTGACCATTATATCTAATCGTCCAAAGCGCTCAACGGTTCCAGAAACTAATTTTTCTACCGATTTTTCATCAGATACATCCACATTTTCAAATACAACATCAGCATATGTATCTTTCAAATCCTTTTCAACTTTACGACCTGCTTCTTCATTATAGTCTGCAAAAACAACTTTAGCCCCTTTTTCCAAAAATGCTCTTACAGTAGCCAGTCCAATTCCGGAAGCACCACCTGTAACAATTGCAATTTTGCCCTTTAAATCAAACATGAAAATACCTCCTTGTAATATATGATTATTACAAATTTATTATACCTAATTGTTAGCGCATTCACAAATGATACCTTGTCCACCAAATCGGCCAGATCAGGAAAGTCTCTCTCCCACCTACTTCCTTATTCATTCGAATTTTGAGGTGGGAGCCCTTGACTTGCCTTTTCAATCTGCTCTTGCCCCTGTATATTGTCCTATTCTCTTACTTGTCCCTTGCCCTTGATAATAAATTTGCTGGATGTTAATGCTTTTAATCCCATTGGACCGCGGGCATGAAGCTTTTGCGTACTAATCCCGATTTCTGCTCCGTAACCAAACTCAAATCCATCGGTGAAGCGAGTGGAAGCATTATGGTAAACGGCTGCGGCATCAACATTTTGTAAAAATATGGCCGCTTGGTCCTCATCTTCTGTAATGATCGCTTCAGAATGTTTTGTGCCGTATTTATGAATATGGGCAACTGCTTCTTCTAGACTATTCACTAATTTCGCACTCATTTTTAACGCTAAATATTCTTGATACCAATCTTCCTCCGTAGCCGGGCGGGCAGGTGGGAAGGCCTGACATATTTTTTCATCCCCGTAAATTTCCACTTGATGAGCGTGTAACACTTGTAAAAGCTCGACGCCATATTTGTCAAACCAATGTTGATCAATCAGTAAAGATTCCGCTGCATTACAAACGGAAGGTCGTTGCAATTTCGCATTTAACACGATTTCCTTTGCCATCTCAAAGTTTGCCGTTCTCTCGATAAAGATATGGCAATTTCCGGCACCGGTTTCAATGACAGGAACCGTTGCCTCTCTTATAACAGTTTGTATTAAGTCTTTACCACCTCTTGGAATTAGCACATCCAAATAATCATTTAATTGAAACAAAGCTTTAGCCGTTTCTCTGGAAGTATCTTCAATAAATTGGACAGCATCTTTCGGAATTGCGGTCTTATCCAGGGCCCGATGAATCGAATCAACTAAAGCCAGATTGGAAAACTTCGCCGAGGAACTCCCCCGCAAGATGATTGCATTTCCCGTTTTTAGGGCAAGGGTTGCCGCATCAATCGTTACATTTGGTCTTGCCTCATAAATCATGCCAATCACACCGATAGGAACCCTTTTTCTTTGAATAAACAAACCATTTTCTTTCTTGATCGTTTCCAGTACTTCACCAATCGGATCAGCTAAATCAACGACTTGTTGGATTCCCTCTACGATTCCATTTATCCGTTCTTCATTTAACATGATCCGGTCAAGAATTGCATCTGACATCCCTTTCTCTTTTCCTAATTGTAAATCTCTTTTATTTGCTGATAAGATGACATTTTGATCTACCAATATTTGTTCTGCAATTTTTTTCAGCGCTTCGTTTTTTTGCTCGCTTGTGATCCCGGTCATTTTATAGCTGGCTGTTTTTGCCAATTTCCCTTTTAACAGTACTTCATTGTTTTGTGCAATCTGTCCCATTTCTTTTCCCCCATTCATCAAATTTATCAAACCTCTTATATGACTTTTTTTGCTTTTACCCAGTTATTGCGATGAATAACCTCCAATGAGGACTCATTATCTTTTCCTTGTCGATATTTTTCTTCAAGATAATTTTTTAGTTCAGCTGAGGAACAACTTACTTCACCTTTGCCAATAAAACCTTTCGCCCCGATGACTTCAACAACATCCCCTTTCTCAAAAGTACCAGTGACTTTAAATACACCAGGCGCAAGAAGACTTTTTCCATTATAAAGGATCGCTTCGACAGCACCTTGGTCAACATAGATTTTCCCGGAAGACTCAGAATGAAGAGCAATCCACTGCTTTTTTGTATTCAAGGCATGATGTTCGCGATTAAAGATATATGTTCCATTTCCTTTTCCGTCGATAATTTCCAACAGCTTATTTTTTCCGTTGCCCATACCGATAAATACGGAAACACCAAGAGAAAGAGCCGTTTGTGCAGCTAAGAGTTTTGACTTCATTCCGCCGGTTCCCACTTTTGAACCTGTGGAATCAGCTCTCTCCAACATGTCTTCGGGAATACCTTCTAAAAAGTAAAATTTCTTCGCATTCGGATTGGTACGCGGATTCCCATCATAAATTCCGTCAATATCCGTTAAAATAATCAGTCTGTCTGCATGAATGAATCCACTTACTAAACTTGACAACATATCATTATCACCGAATGTTAATTCATCAACAGAAACCGTGTCGTTTTCATTAATGATCGGAACAATCCCTCTTTCTAAAAGCTCAGTAATCGTTGCATAGGCATTTCGATAACGGTCACGATTGGAGAAATCTGACCTTGTTAATAAAATTTGAGCAGCAGTAATATTATATTCACTAAATTTTTCCATATATGTTTGAATCAATAGGCTCTGACCGACACTTGCAGCCGCTTGTTTCCCTTTCAACGTAACCGGTCGACTCGGATATCCTAATTTTTTGAAGCCTGCAGCAACAGCACCTGATGACACTAAAATGACTTCATGATTGGCTCCCACCAAAGTTGCAATCGCATCAACATGATCAGTCAATTTATCTTGGTCAATTTCACCTTTGTGATTGGTTAATGAACTGCTTCCAATTTTTACAACAATGCGTTCTTTTGACATTTTCATTCCCTCTTAAAAATTTTTAAAATAAAAAGCCCAATCATCCTGAAAATTTCAGGACGAAAGAGCTTATCTTCCGCGGTACCACCTTGATTGAGCACAAAAATATTGTACTCCGCTTCTTTCTCTAACGCGAATTTGCGCCCATGGTTTTGCCATGAGACTCGGAAGGCAGGTTCTGCAGTTTGAATATGACGGAATTTTGCAGCCACGAATCCCGCTCTCTAACATATCAAGTTCTGCATACTAGTCCTTCGTTACCGATCCATATACTTTTATATTTATTATGGAGAGATTCTTTTCGGATGTCAATACATGCGTATGGAAAAATTTTTCCTATTCCTTACTTTTTAAAAGATTGAAAAATAACTTTAATGAAAAACTACTTTTCTAACTTATTCGAAAGTCATGATTTAGAAAGTTTAGCTGCTCTGCCATTTCTGCAACTTGGTAAGATACCTTAGAGATTTCAT
>NZ_CCRF01000042.1 GCF_000751775.1 Caldibacillus thermoamylovorans | reverse complement strand
TTTCATTAAAGGTATGCTGGAAGTCAAATAGGTTTTCTTGTATTAATGGTTGAAATAGTGTGAATGTATTATGGTAATATGGTTACAAACGGAGTATGGATATCTGTCCGACTTATGACATTATTTGAAATTGGGACAATGATAAGGACTTCTGGCATAGCAGGGTAAAAAACACATCCATAATGTTCTCACTATGGATGTGTTGAAATACATATGTTCTTTTCTAAAAATAAATGGTTTGGTAGGAAACTATTTTTCTTTTGAAAATATACTAATTTTTTACTCTACCGATCCATTCCTTAAAGATTCCTGTTCAATTAAAATGCTGCTGTCCAGCCACCGTCAACAACTAATACAGTACCATTGACAAAGCTGGATTCATCCGACGCCAAGAATAATGCAGCTTGGGCAATTTCTTCCGGTTCACCAGTACGCGGTGAAACAGCATGAGCCACTCCGGCACGACTTAACCCAAATTGATTCACATTGGTCATTGAAGCAGAAATATTTGTATTTACCGCACCCGGGGCAATTGCATTACAGCGGATTCCTTCTTTTGCATACATAAAGCCGGTATTTTTTGTTAATCCGACAACAGCATGTTTCGAAGCACCATAAGCAGCTCCGGCGTGTGCTCCGTTCAATCCGCCGGTTGAAGCAATATTAATGATGATACCCTTCCCTTTTTCCAGAAAAATTGGAACTGCTTTACGCATTGAACGCATAACAGCTTTTGTATTTACATCAAATATTAAATCCCATTTTTCTTCTGAAATATCTCCGACCGGTTCAAAACCATCCATAATTCCTGCATTATTTACCAGTATATCCAATGTGCCAAATTCGTTGACTGCCGTATCAATCATGTTTTCAATATCAGCTAATTTTGCCACATTCACTTCGATTGCTTTAGCCGTACCACCATTTTTGACAATTTCCTCTACAACCTGTTCTGCACCTGCTATATTTAGGTCAGCAACAATTACCTTTGCACCTTCTTTTGCAAAAACTTGGGCAATCGCTTTCCCCATTCCTGAGGCTGCTCCTGTCACCACTGCAACTTTTCCTTCGAGTTTCATATTAAACATACCACCTTTTTCATATATTAGTACGACTTGAAAATAAAGCGTTTTCAATATTTCTAATAGCAGTCTCTACATTTTTCACATAGTCGCCTACACATTTTCATTGTACTGTTCTATAATGAACATATCAATATACAAATTGTCCACGCTTTGTTCAATAATGAACATCGCTTGAAATGTTTGTATAAATATAGAAAAATAATAGACAATCAGGTGGTGTTTTGTTGATGACTGTTGATCGACGAATTAATAAGTCCAAAACACTTTAAAAGAAGCATTATTAATATTAATGGAGAATAAAGACTTTAACAAAATCACAATTACAGACATTGTCAACATTTCTAATTTAAATCGAGGAACATTTTACAAACACTACCAAACAAAAGAAGAATTACTTGGGGATCTAATTGAAGAAGTATTAGAGGATCTCATTCGTTCATACCGGGAGCCTTATTTACAAAAAGACATACTTGGGATTAGTGACCTTTCATCATCCTCAATCAAAATTTTTGAACATGTATTTCTATATGCGAAATTTTATAAAATTACTATTCATTCAAATGTTCTACCTGGGTTTCAAAATAAAATTTGTCAAGTTTTAAAAAATTTAGTTCTTCAGGATTTGACGACAAAAAGTGGTTTACTAAAAAATATTAATCCAGAAATCTTTTCCTCCTATATTGCCTATGCAATTTTCGGATTGATTGTTGAATGGGTAAATGGAAACTTTTCTTATACTCCGGCATATATGTCAGAACAATTAATCGGAATTTTATCGTATACAACCTTCATAACTTAAGGGACAGATTAATTCTTTGAAAATCTGTCCCTGCCTGACTTTTATTTCTTATTGAACCTGAAACATCATCAACAATAAACTCTTTATCGATTCTAATGTTGCAACCTGATGAAGGAATCCCCTCTCAAGTTTCGAGCCGGTAAAATAGGTTGAAGGAGATATCTCCATAATCGACATCAAGGCTGCAGTCTGTACTAATCACATTTTATTTTGCTGCAATCACCTCAATTTCAATGCTGACATTTTTAGGGAGACGACTGACCTCAACCGTTGATCTAGCCGGGCGGTGTTCGCCGAAATGCTTGGCATAAGCCTCATTAACTAATGTAAACTCATCCATATTTTTTAAGAAAATAGTCGTTTTAACAATATGATTGAGCGTTAATCCAATGCTTGCCAAAATCGCCTGAATATTTCGCATCACCTGGTTAGTCTGAGCAACAATATCACCCTCGATAATTTCATTTGTTTCTGGATCAACTGGAATTTGACCTGACAAAAAAATAAAATTTCCCGCTTCTATCCCTTGTGAATACGGACCAATTGCCTGCGGTGCATGTTCTGTATGTATTTTTCTTAACATAATTCATCCTCCTAAAATAAAAAAAATAATAGTAACCCTATTATAATAAAATATTTTGCTTAATAAAAATCATTTTTAAATGTGTTTAATTCCACAGTTCTATAATTCCAGTAGTTTGATATTCTGCTTTTTACCCTTTACTAACAGTATGAAGCATTATTGCCACATATTCGTCACAAGTTTGTTATAATAGAGAAAACTTTTTTGATACAAATGAACAATCAACTTGTTGTTTGTACTAAAAAACATCATAAAATTGTCGAATAGTGATTGGTTTCATTTCGTTTTAAATATTGGAGAGGGTGTGTATGAATCGATGGATGAACGTTTGTTTCGTGATGCAATGGGAAAATTTGCGACAGGGGTTACCGTTGTCGTCACAGAGCTAAATGGGGAAATATTCGCTGCAACAGTAAATGCATTTATGTCCGTATCTTTAAATCCTATGCTTATATTAATTTCCTTAAACAAAACTTCACAGACACTAAATAAAATAAAGCAGCGTGGGTTATTTACTGTAAATGTTTTAAATAAAGATCAAATAAATATTTCAAATCACTTTGCTTCAAAAAAGAAATCAACTAAAGAAATCGAATTTGATTTTCTCGACGGAATGCCTGTAATTCCTAATACTTTGGCACAAATCATCTGTACGGTTTCGTCTGAATACGAAGAAGGAGATCATGTTTTAATCGTTGGGAAAGTCACTAATTTACAGATATTTGAAGGAGAGCCACTTATCTTTTTAGAAGGAGGTTATCGGACATTAAAAGAAAAACCGGGACAAGCGTAAAACGTTTTATCCCACTCCTAACGGAAAGTCAAAGAATCCCGTTTGAAGATTTGAGTCGATACAATAGGTGGTAGAAGAAAAGCCCGCATGCATCCGATTTGATTAACAACAAACAGTGAGGGATATCGATTCCCCACTGTTTGAAACTTCCTATATTGTTCCTTTGTTTATCCGGGACAACCGGAATTGTATGTTTATTTACTTGAGTTTTGCACCTTAAAAACCAATTAGTCAACGAAACATATTCTCGTCGTCATTTTGAGGCGAGAAATGCTATTTTTTGACGACGAGACCCCTTCTCGTCACCATTTTGGGGCGATAAATGCTCTATTTTGGCGACGAAACCCCTTCTCGTCACCATTTTGGGGCGATAAATGCTATTTTTTGACGACGAGACCCTTTCTCGTCACCATTTTAAGGCGGGAATTGCTCTATTTTGGCGACGAGACCCCTTCTCGTCGTCATTTTGAGGCAATAAATGCTCTATTTTGACGACGAGACCTTTTCTCGTCACCATTTTGGGGCGGGAATTGCTATTTTTTGACGACGAAACCCCTTCTCGTCACCATTTTGAGGCGGGAAATGCTATTTTTTGACGAGGAGACCTTTTCTCGTCACCATTTTGAACCGGAAATTGCTCCTTTTTGGCGACGAAACTTATTCTCGTCGCCATTTTGAGGCGAGAAATGCTCTATTTTGGCGACGAGACCCCTTCTCGTCACCATTTTGAACCGGAAATTGCTCCTTTTTGGCGACGAAACTTATTCTCGTCGCCATTTTGAGGCGAGAAATGCTATTTTTTGACGACGAGACCCTTTCTCGTCACCATTTTGAACCGGAAATTGCTCTATTTTGGCGACGAGACCCCTTCTCGTCACCATTTTGGGGCGATAAATGCTATTTTTTGACGACGAGACCCTTTCTCGTCGTCATTTTGAGGCGAGAAATGCTATTTTTTGACGACGAGGCCTCTTCTCGCCGCCATATTGATGCGAAAAATGCTATTTTTTGACGACGAAACACCCACCCGCCTTTGGGATGCGAAACTTAAGTTATTTATTTTTTACCGATAGCAACACGCCATTGTTCCGGTCCTTCTTCAATGTAATCCCATGTGAAACAACCTTCCCGTTCAATCAAAAACTGATAATATAGCGGTTTCGGATCATGGTCGTTGGTTAATTCCATGTATTGGCCAGATTGTAATCCATCAAACGTTTCAAATATTTTTGCGTGACGATATTTTGGTTCAATATCCGGTGCAAAGATTTTTGTAGTAAATTCTATATTCATAAAGAAACCTCCATTTACTGATGAAATATGTCTTTATTTTAAAATAGTTTTCAGCAAAGCGGTGTGATTTACTTCACTGTGAATATGTGACTTATATCAGGGCGGTTGAATCCTACATCTATAAGAGAATTAGAATTTGCTCATGATAACGTATGTTCGAATCAAATCAGTTTGAATCCTACATCAATAAATGAATTACTACGGCGTTTCCCATTATTTAAAAGCTTGGCAAAAGATGAACCATTTTTGTGTTCATTTAGCGAAAAATCGAATACTTCCTAACTGAAAATTTATCTTTTCTTACGTATAAAAAACGCTGTTTAAACTTGATACTTGTTACAAATAATATATGAAAAATAGAAAGGAAACTCAAAATGAGGAAACCCGGTATTCAATTATCTCTGCAAACAACAAGTCTTATTGTTGGATTCATGGTTTGGGTATTATTATCTTCTTTGATGACCTTTATTAAAGAAGATATTTTGCTCACACCCGTACAGGTATCGATTGTTACTGCAGTCCCGGTTATTTTAGGTTCCGTGTTGCGAATACCCCTCGGATTTTATACGGACAGGTTCGGTGCAAGAATTATGTTCATAATTAGTTTTCTTATCCTTTTGTTCCCTATATTTTATATCAGTACAGCCAACACTTTTATTGATCTTGTTATCGGCGGTCTTTTTCTAGGTGTGGGAGGTGCAACATTTTCCATCGGTGTGACCTCTCTACCTAAATATTATTCGAAAGAGAGGCAAGGTTTTATTAACGGAATCTATGGTGTCGGTAATGCCGGAACAGCGATCACGACATTTGGCGCACCAATTCTAGCGAAATCAATTGGTTGGCAAGATACCGTTCGCCTATACTTAATTCTATTGTTGGCATTCATTGTTTTATTGTTTATTTTTGGAGATCGGAAAGAAGTTAGAGTAAAGAAATCAATGGTGGAACAAATCCAAGGTGTTTATAAAAATGCCACGCTTTGGTTTCTTAGTTTGTTTTACTTTATCACTTTCGGCGCTTTTGTTGCCTTTACTGTATTTTTGCCAAATTTTTTAGTAACGTTCTTTGGTTTGGATCCTGTTGACGCCGGAATCAGAACAGGAATTTTTATTGTTTTGGCAACTGCTATGCGACCGATTGGTGGATTTTTGGCAGACCGATTCAATCCCTTTGTAATCTTAATGATCGTGTTCATCTTCGTTTCTTTATCAGGGATATTATTAGCCTTTTCGCCGGATATTACTTGGTATACGGTCGGGGCATTATCTGTCGCTGTTTCTGCAGGTATTGGGAACGGGACGATATTTAAACTGGTCCCCTTCTATTTTTCGAATCAAGCCGGAGTAGTCAATGGGGTTGTTTCGGCAATGGGGGGGCTTGGAGGATTTTTCCCGCCACTGCTATTGACAGCGGTTAATAACATGACGGGACAATATGCGATTGCCTTCATGCTTATGTCTGAATTCGCCTTAGTCAGCTTTGTTATTGTTGTATTTTTGTACTATCAAGAAAAATTTGCACCTGTGAAGAAATGATAAAAATAATAAAAATAATAGAGCAACCCGGATGAATCAGGTTGCTTTTTTTATATTATAGATATCGTGTGAAAAACATCACCAAAATTGATCGTATCGACCGATTCCAGTCTTAAAATGAAAAATAATGGGTTGGTGTCAAAACCACTTTTTAAAACATTTGCGTGCATTTTCGAATTGAAAACTTGGTTTCAAGACCATCTTTTCAAATATTTGCTTCCGTTTTGATCTTGGGAAACGGCATTAAGGCACTTTTCCATATTTTTCATAAGTTTTGTTCTTGAGAACTCGGCTCAAGACCACTTTTTCAAACTTTCTGGGAGATATGGTTAGAACTCAGATAAATGTTTTTTAAACCTTCTGCCTACGATATCCTGAACGGGACCGATACTGTTGTGGCGGACGAGCCGGATAGCGGATTGGAAAACTAAAGATATGGACGAGCCTGGTAAACGGAATCGATGCAAAAAGTGCAAATGCGGTAATAACATGGATTTTAAATATATACGGAATATCAGTCATCAAATCAAATCTCGGCTGAAAAATAAATAAACTGCGAAACCAAGGACCTATAGTCGCACGGTACTCATAAGCCACCACAGTCAAATTGTAAATGATTGTCATATACGTTCCTGTCGCAGCAACAAATAATACAGCGAGGACAGAAAAATAATCTGCAAATGTTGCTTTAATACGGACCGGGTCAATGATCATTTTTCGAATTAACAGAATCACAAGTCCACAAACGACCATTAAACCTGCCAAACCCCCACCGTAAATCGCCCCAAAATGATACATATGATCAGAAATGCCGAGTGTCTGATAAAACTCCCAAGGAATCAAAATCCCCATTACATGTCCAAAAAATGCGAAAATAATCCCATAATGAAATAGAGGTGAACCAATTTTTAGCCATTTTTTCTCAAAAAAATTCGTTGAAGGGGCCGCCCAAGTTAATTGTCTGAATGCAAAACGATAAAGGAGACCGAAAATCATAATGGTTAAGCAGATATATGGGAATACGACCCATAAAAAAATATCGACCATATTTGTTCCTCCTTGACTGTCAAGTAATACCATACCCGATCATTGATACATGATCGGGTATGGCAGTTCTTCTAAATCTGCTTCTTCCCTTCCCAACTCTAGTTGCTCTATTTCTTCTTTTGTTGGAGTTGGGAAGACATGTTTCATTAACACTTTAAAGATTCCGCCATACGGGTTTTGTTGATTTACATTTTCCAACATATAGTTGATGACAACACCAAGTCTTTTCTGTAAACGATTTGTCTCATGATTTTCGGGAGCGACTGCCAAAAACTCCAGCAACATTGGGATATAGTCTGCTAATTCCTCACCGGTCCGTTCAAATCCGGACTGGTTGATTATTTTTTGTAATTTAATTAAAGCGGCTCCTCGCCGACTGCTGTCACCCAATTCATGAGCGGTCAAATAAAGACCAAGCTTCGTTTTCAAATCGAAAGTTTCAACGTACAGTTCTTGAATTTCTGTATCATTGAAATCGGATAAAGGCTTGTACATTTGCCTAATCTCTTCCTTTACATCTGTCTTAGCAATTAAATTTTCTACTAATTCTTCTATATCATTAATTAAATTCTTTATCCCATTCGCCGGGTAATCCAATAGGCGGGCAGAAATGACAAGAATGGTACGTTTCTCATTATTCATAAATTCTCTCTCACTTTCATCATACCGTATCTTGGATTCATTCCTTCTTTCGGTGCCAAATCTTCTATACTGCAGGCACCTTGCTGATAAAAAAGGTCATCATCCATTTCCCTGCGTCCGGTCGGGATGACATAACGTTCTTTATATTTGGCAACACCTAATAATCTTGCCATTTCTACCACTTCTTCGGGAGTAGTTTCTGCTTCCTTTAACAATTCACTTTGACGGAATTCATCGATACCCCCAACTGTTTTTCCTCGCATAAATACACGCATGGCGGTAAGTTTTAATAACACTTTCCGAATTACTTTCACATCATCGGCAGCTAGAATCGAAGCCAAATACTCCATTGGAATACGCATTTGATCAACAGCCGGAATATAGCCGTCTGTTTTTAATTCATCCTCATTCGTAATATGATTCATAATCGGACTAAGAGGCGGCACATACCAAACCATTGGTAATGTCCGGTATTCCGGGTGGAGTGGCAAGGCAATTTTCCATTTGATTGCTAATTTATAGATTGGCGATTCCTTTGCCGCTTCAATCCATGGATCAGTTATTCCCGCTTCTCTCGCCTGATCTTGTACTTCCGGGTCAAACGGATCTAGGAAACATGCAAGTTGTGCCTTATATAACTCTTTTGGATCTTCAACTGATGCTGCCGCTTTTACTTTATCAGCATCATATAAAACAACACCGATATAGCGAATCCGACCGACACAAGTTTCAGAACAAATAGTCGGTAACCCCGCCTCTGTCCGCGGATAACAGAAATTACATTTTTCTGCTTTATGGGTATTCCAATTATAGTAGACTTTATGATAGGGACAGCCATTTTGACAAAAACGCCAACCCCTGCATGCATCGTGGTCCACTAAAACAATCCCATCTTCATCACGCTTATATAGAGCACCTGTCGGACAAGATGCGACACAAGACGGATTTAAACAATGTTCACAAATCCTTGGTAAGTACATCATAAAAGTTTTTTCATATTCTGTTTTAATATGTTCTTGCAGTTTTTCTACATTTGGATCTCGCTTCACATTTTCACTGCCGCCTGCTAAATCATCATCCCAGTTTGAGCCCCATTCCGGTTTGTCAATGTATTTTCCGGTTATTTGCGAAAAGGGCCTTGCAACAGGAAGATTTTCTCTTTTGGGGCTATGGATTAAGTTATCATAATCATAAGACCACGGTTCATAGAAATCTTCCAACTCTGCCATATTCGGGTTATAAAAAATATTGGCCAGTTTCGTTATCGGACCGCCGGCGCGCAATTTCAGTTTCCCGTTTTCTAATACCCAGCCGCCCTTATATCGCTTTGTATCTTCCCATCTTTTTGGATAACCGATACCCGGTCTTGTTTCAACATTATTGAACCACATATATTCCGTACCGGGCCGGTTTGTCCAAGTTGTTTTACATGTGACTGAGCATGTATGACAGCCGATACATTTATCGAGATGCATCACCATTGCTACTTGTGCTTTAATTCTCAAGCCAGTTAACCTCCTTCAATGGTCTGACTATTGCCATCGTGTCACGTTGATGGCCGGTCGGTCCGTAGTAATTGAAACCATAACTTAATTGTGAGTATCCGCCAATCATATGGGTTGGTTTTAAAGTGACCCTTGTTATACTGTTGTGAGTCCCGCCACGTTTTTTGTTAATTTCTGTTCCCGGAACCCCCATTGTCCGGTCTTGGGCATGGTACATATAACACATCCCTTTTGGTATCCGATAAGTAACAACTGCCCGGGCAACAACAACACCATTTCGGTTATATACCTCAATATAATCATTATCTTTTATCCCAATCGAAGCTGCATCTTCTTCATTTATCCAAACAACCTGCCAGCCTCGGAATAACTGAACCATCGGTGTTGCTTCGGTAAACATCGTATGGATCCCCCACTTTTGGTGAGGAGTTAAATACCGTAATGTAATCGATTTACCGTTATCCGGTACCCCCTTTTCCTTTTTCGTAAAAGGTGCTTTCGCAAGCGGTGGTAAGTAGATTGGCAGTGCCTCCCCGCAGTCGAGAATCATCTCATGATCAAGATAAAAACTTTGTCGTCCCGTCAGTGTCCTCCAAGGGATGTTATATTCCGTATTGACGGTAAAAGGCGAATATCTTCTATTCTCTTTTTCCAACCCGCTCCAAATCGGTGTAGAAATCGATGTTCGCGGTTGGATTGTTAGCGCATCCAGTGTAAAATCTTCTTCCTCTCTCGGTAGGGCAATCTCCGCTAATTTTTGTCCTGTTTTCTTCTCTAACGATTTCCATCCTTCTACAGCCCGTTTTCCGTTCGTTGCACCGGACATTAATAAAATGGCGTTAATTGCTTTTTGGTCTGTATATAAATCCGGATGACCTTTACCGATTCCTTCACGATTATTTATGCCTAATCGATCTTTCAGTTCCTCGTATACTTTGTCACCAGGTATAATGACCCCTTTGCCACCGTAACCTTTCTTAATTTCCTGGCCGATTGATGTCATCATATGGAAAACATTCGAGTAATCACGTTTTACTACTTTCAAATGTGGCATTGTTTTTCCCGGAATTGCCTCAACTTCCCCTTTTCGCCAATCTTTTATTTTTCCGTAGGCTTGGGCAATTTCATCTGGGGAATCGTGTCCCAGCGGTCTCATTAACAACTCTTCCGTTTCCGGTAAATAGCGCTTTGCAAGTTCAGAGAAGACTTTAGCAATTTCTCTGAACGTATCCCAATCGCTTTTTGCTTGCCACGGCGGACTGATAGCGGCATTAAACGGATGAATAAACGGGTGCATATCCGTACTGCTGATATCGTATTTTTCATACCAGGTTGCAGTGGGTAATACAATATCGGAAAATAATCCGGAACTTGTCATGCGGAAATCGATACTGACAAATAAATCAGCTTTTCCTTCAGGTGCATCTTCCGAAATATTAACGGTTTCCGGTTGCCAACAATTTTTTGGTTCGGTCAATACTGCATTATCCGCGCCAATAAAATGTTTTACAAAATATTCATGGCCTTTTCCGCTATCACCAAGTAAATTGGATCGCCAATTGAAAAAGACACGCGGGAAATTACGAGGATCATCAGGGTTTTCAATCGCCCAATCAATCTCTCCAGCTTTTATTTTTTGAACGACATTTTCAATTATTTCCTGTTCAGTTTTTGCACCATTTTCCTTAATTTCTTTCACAATATCGATAGAGTTTTGGGAAAATTGTGGGAATGACGGCAACCAACCAAGTCTCGCAGAAATTGCATTGATATCAGCCGGGTGCATATATGTGTATTTACCATTCCACCGATTTTGTTTCATATTTTCCTTTGTTTCATAGCGGAATTGCTCAGTTGCAAAGTAAAAAAACGAGGTTCCGTTTTGTAGCCTAGATGGCACTCCCCAATCACCGGCGAATGAAACAACATTCCAACCTTCTGAAGGGCGTACTTTTTCCTGACCGACATAATGAGCCCATCCGCCACCGTTTACTCCTTGAGAACCGGTCAATAAGACTAGATTTAAAATGGCACGATAGATTTGATCACTGTGATGCCAATGATTTGTTCCTCCCCCCATGGCAATCATTGACTTTCCTTCAGTCCTCGCAGCATTATCGGCAAATTCCTTAGCAACTTGAATCACATGATTTCGATGTACCCCGGTAATTTCTTCTTGCCATGCTGGTGTATATGGAAGAGGGTCATGATAATCTTCAGGATATTCACCCGAAAGACTTCTATTAACACCAACATGGGCCATCATTAAATCAAAAACTGTCGTCACTTTTAAAATGTGCCCATCCGCATCTTTTACATGTTTAACCGGAACACCGCGGCGAATGACACCGCCTTCTTCTTCAGCAAAATAAGGAAATGTAACTTCAATAACCTCATCGGATTGATTAAGGAAACTTAATAAAGGATTGATTTCCTTCCCGTTCTCTTTCGTCAAGTTAAGATTCCATTTGCTATCTCCATCCCAACGAAAACCTATACTTCCGTTAGGGATTTCCGGTTTATTCGTATTTTCATCCCATACCACTGTCTTCCATTCTGCTAAATTTTGTTTATCGCCCAAATCTTTTGCCCGTAAAAAAGTATCTGTTCGATAATCGCTTCCGTTTTGTTTTATAGTGACTAAAAATGGTAAATCGGTATATTTTTTGGCGTAGTTAATAAAATAAGGGACTTGTTGTTTGACATAAAATTCATTTAAAATTACATGGGTCATCGCCATGGCTAACGCTCCATCTGTACCTGCCCGGGCCGGGAGCCAAATATCGGCAAACTTGTCGTATTCGGCATAATCCGGACTGATTCCGACCACTTTTGTCCCGTTATACCTTGCTTCCACCATAAAATGGGCATCAGGTGTTCTTGTTTGTGGTAAATTTGTTCCCCAAATAATAAAATATTTAGCATTATACCAATCCGCACTTTCCGGGACATCGGTCTGCTCTCCCCAAACTTGTGGCGACGCAGGGGGAAGATCGGCATACCAATCATAGAAACTTAATATTGTACCACCGATTAATGACAGAAAGCGAGCACCACCCGCATAACTTACCATTGACATGGCCGGAATTGGACTAAAACCGGCTACTCGATCGGGTCCGTATTTTTTTATCGTATAAATAACTGAGCTTGCAATCAGTTCACAAAGTTCTTGCCAGTTTGCTCGTACGAAGCCGCCTTTTCCGCGAGCTTTCACATACTTGTTTCTTTTCTCCGGGTCCGTGACAATATTCTTCCAAGCTTGAATCGGGTTTTCCTCGACAGATCTTTCCGCCTTCCATAATTCATATAGATCGGAACGAATGTATGGATATTTCACCCTGGCCGGACTGTACGTATACCATGAAAAGGTTGCGCCCCGCGGACAACCTCTTGGCTCATATTCCGGAAAATCGTCTCCCGTTGAAGGATAATCCGTTTGTTGTGTTTCAGAAGTAATAATTCCGTCTTTCACATATATTTTCCAACTGCATGAACCGGTACAATTGACACCGTGGGTCGAACGGACGATTTTATCATGCTGCCAACGACGTCGGTAAATTTCTTCCGTATCCCGTGGACGCGGGCTTTCTTCAGTCCACCCGTCATTTATGATCTTGCCACGTTTTATATATTTAAGAGAATCTAATAATTTATTTTTACGCTTTACCATAATGATTTCCCCCTTCCATAGCTGGGTCAATCGGATTAAAACGATTTCCAACAATCCGAAAGCTTTCATTTCCTGCTTCCAACTCTTCCAGAAATATTTTAAAAGTTGGGGCATTAGCAGCGATTAAAATAAGTCGCTCCAAAGTATGTAAATCACTGATTTGATAGATTGCTTCGATGATTCCCGGAGCAATTTCACCAAACCGAAGTTGTAATACATACAAAAGGTCTTCACGATCTTGAACGAAATCTGCTTCCTGTTCAAATATAAACAATTTATAACCTCCTTAAGGCAGAATCATGGCGTCATCTTATTAAAATAATCATCTTTCAAAACTTGAATACATTGTCCTCCCGTTTTAGCGATAAATTCTTTCAGTGCAAGTTTTTCATTTTCTAATTGCTCATTAGAAAAAAATTGTTCAGAGCTGTGGTTGAAATTTTCTCCAAACCGGACAATTAATTTTATGCCTTCATCTTTATTAATCGCTTCCAATTGAACATCATAGGGTTGAATATGGAAATTAGTTTCTAATTCTGTAATGATATATCGATATAGTTTAGGGGATATTTTGTAAAGAAATATAGGTTGCTCTCCGTTTGACATATTCTCAACTCCGAATTTAATGGTGAGGCAATATTTTTTCTTCCTCAAAATTATGGTAAGCATCAACATGAACTAATGCATGGAATTGTTGCAATACTTCTTCAGTAAATCCATCTGTTTCAAGTGTTTGCTTAATTTGTTTGACCAAGTACCGCATTGTATTATGGTCGCGAACTAAAGCTGTGATTGCATCCTTCAATTCAGGATGTTCCTCTGCTAGTTCTTTATATAATCCTTCCTCTTCTGCCTGAGCATGTCTGAGTGTACGAGTTTCCCAATGTTCTACTGCAATATAGGCTGTCTGCAATGCCTTTTCAGTTTGTCCCGCTTTTACTAATCTAGCTAGAATGTTGTTTAGCTCCTTTGCCTCCTCCAATGCTGCTTCATGAATTGCTGAATGACTATCTGCATGTTTCAAACCTGGACCTGACATAATCATTCTCCTTTTCATATTTTTACCAACAAAATAATTTTTACTTATCCATCATTATGTTGTTAAAATTTTCATTTTATACGTGAATAGTTGACGTAAAAAAAGGCCCCTTAGACAAGTGCCTAAGGAGCCGAAAATAGCATCATTATATATCCTATTGTTTTACCGGTTTTCGCCAAAAGCCAATGAGTAAACCGGTGATGACTGTACCAATAAGTAAGGCTATCAAGAACATAAATGGTCTTTCAGCAAGGGCAATGACGAAAATTCCTCCATGTGGTGCCGGAATAGCCGTATTCCAAAGCTGAGTTAGCCCGCCGGCAATCGCAGAACCAACAATGGATGAACCGATAATACGTAACGGATCAGAAGCCGCAAACGGAATTGCCCCTTCAGTAATAAAGGATATTCCGAGTAAATAATTAGACAAACCGGAACGTCTTTCCTCATCCGTAAATTTATTCTTAAAGAAGGTAGTTGCCAAGGCTATTGCCAGTGGTGGAATCATCCCGCCGGCCATAACTGCAGCCATAAAACTTCCGTCGCCGGTATCGGTAAATACACCGATAGAGAAAGTATATGCCGCTTTGTTGAATGGTCCACCCATATCAATTGACATCATTCCGCCAAGTAAGGCACCTAATAATACCGCATTGGCTGTTCCCATATCACTTAAGAAGTCGACAACCGCCGTATTAATACTTGAGAAAATCGGGCCAATAATGAAATACATCAGCGTACCGACAATGAACAAGCTCAATATCGGATATAGTAGTATTGGTTTTAACCCTTCCAATGATCTTGGCATACCGCGGAATAGTTTTTTCAAGAATACAACAATATATCCTGCCAAGAAACCTGCTGCCAAACCGCCCAAGAATCCGGCATTGCTGTTCACTGCCATCAAACCGCCGACCATACCGGGCATTAATCCCGGACGATCACCGATACTCATCGCAATATATCCGGCTAAAATTGGAATCAAGAAGTTGAAGGCATTTCCGCCAATCGTATTTAAAAACTTAAACGTTACACTATCATCACCTAATGTACTTTCAAACAGGAAGGAAATGGCCATCAAAATCCCGCCACCGACAACGAAAGGAAGCATATGGGAAACGCCATTCATTAAGTCTTTGTAAATTTTTCCCCATACAGAAGTATTGGACGGTTCTTCTTTTTGTCTATCATCATTTTCAGCATGGAAGGTCGGGGCATCACCTTTGATTACTTTTGAGATTAATTCTTCCGGTTTGTTAATACCTTCACTTACCGGTCTCTCTAAAAGCGGTTTACCATTAAAACGGGACATTTCAACTTTTTTATCGGCGGCAACAATAACTCCTTTTGCTCGCCGAATTTCATCATCTGTTAAACGATTTTTTACACCTTCCGAACCATTTGTCTCGACACGAATGTCCACATTCATTTCAGCTGCTTTTTTCTTTAACGCCTCTTCAGCCATGTAAGTGTGAGCAATTCCCGTCGGACAAGCCGTTACAGCCACAATAAACGGTTTTTCACTTGTATCCGCTTGTACGTTTACTTCCTTTTCTTCACTTTCTTCTTCTCTCTTTCGGAAGATATTAACGACTTCATCCGGCGTTTTTGCAGACTTTAATCCTTCAATAAATTTTTCATCCAGTAATGAGCGGGAAAGAGCTGCTAATGCTTGCAGATGTGTATCATATAGACCATCCGGAACAGCAATCATAAAGAATAGGTATGTCGGTTCCCCATCCAATGATTCATAATCGACTCCTTTGTTACTTTTGGCAAACAGGACGGTTGCTTCATTTACGGCTACCGTTTTGGCATGAGGCATAGCAATCCCATTACCAAGGCCTGTTGTAGCTTGTTCTTCCCTTTTTAAAATTGCTTCCTTAAATTGGTCAGCGTTATTTATGACATGGTGTTTTTCAAGACTTGCAATCATTTCATCAATAACCTCATTTTTGGTAGTTGATTGCAAATCCATAAGCATAATATCTTTTCTTAATAATTCGGTTACTTTCATTACTATTCACCTCATCTTAATATGGGTTTGTTGAATCAAGACGTTTAATTCCAACTTTTTTTACTAAGGATAAAATCTCGTTTCTTTTTGCCAAATCACTTGAGAAAGCGGTTGCACTACCTGAGGCAATACCTAATTGAAAAGCGGAAACAACGTCTTTTGTTTCGACGTAGCGGCTAATGAAACCGGCTATTAAAGAATCACCCGCTCCTACCGAATTTTTCACGGTTCCTTTTGGATTGATTCCTTGGTATACATCTACATCGGTGAATAACAATGCTCCGTTGCCACCCATTGAAACAATGACGTTTTGGGCACCTAATTCAAGTAATTTTTTTCCGTATGTTATTACATCATCCAGACCATTCATTTTAATATCAAAAATGGCTTCCAATTCTTCTAAATTCGGTTTTACTAGTAATGGACGGAAAGGCAAAATCGTCTTCAATTCATTACTTGTTGTATCGATGACAAATTCTGCACCTTTCTCTTTGGTTCGTTTTGCCACTTTATGATAAAAATCTTCAGATAAAGAAGGCGGTTTACTTCCGGACAATACGACTATATCTTCATTCGAAATTTGACTAAGCTTATTTAATAAAGCATTTGCTTCTTCAGCGGATATTTTTGGACCAATTCCGTTGATTTCGGTTTCAACATCCGATTTTAATTTTATGTTGATTCTTGTATCTCCGACAACGCGTGTAAAATCAGTATTTACTCCTTCATTTTTTAACCAATTTTCAATAAAATCACCGGTAAAACCACCAATAAAACCAAGGGCGATCGTTTCTGTCATTAATTCATGCAAAATCCTGGATACGTTTATTCCCTTTCCTCCCGGGAATTTAAAATCCGCCTCCATTCGGTTTAGTTCGCCAAGTTGAACGTTTTTGACATGTACGATATAGTCTATTGACGGGTTCATTGTTAATGTATAAATCATGATATTGCCTCCAATATCGTAGCGTTTTCAAAAATGTTATGATTTTTTAAATGTTTAATCTGATCTGTTATAATCGTCACTTCATCTAAATCACACACCTTCGCAAAATTTACCTTTCCCCATTTTGAATGATCACTAAGCACATATGAATTTGAGGATTGCTGTATAGCAGTATATTTAATAAGGCTTCCTCAGGATCGGGTGTCGTACAGCCATACTCTTCATCAATACCATTAATGCCGAGAAAAGCTTTCGTAAATCGATATTTTTTCAATTCACTAACACTGTTTACACCAACAATCGCTTTCGTTGTGTTTTTGACCACTCCACCAAGAAGGTAAACACGCAGTTGCTGGTCTACCAATAATGAAGCATGCTGTACACCATTCGTTACAACTGTAATATTTTTATTTAAAAAAGGAATCATTGCTAAAGTTGTTGTTCCGGCATCCAAGTAAATCACATCGTTCTCTTTTATAAGAGAAGCTGCATACCTCGCAATTAATGTTTTTTCTTGAACGTTTTTGGCGGATTTTTCAACAACTGATAATTCTTCATCCAAATCGTAAACCCGTTTGGCGCCTCCATGGATACGTTTCAGGTGCCCGGCATCTTCTAGTAAAATGAGATCTCTTCTTACGGTTGATTCAGAACAATTGAGCTCCCTTATAATATCTTGGGACTTGACAATTCCCTCTTCTTTCAACTTTTTTAAAATATATGAATGCCTTTCTTCAGTTAACATAGGCGGCCCTCCTACAGTGACATAATATCACCAAAATCATTCAAAATCAATCATAAACAGTCAAAATGAGTAAAAATTATTCATTTTTCTTTATAACTGGTAAAATTTTTCCTTTGTTTTCTATTTAAGCTAAAATACGAACAAATATCAATGTTTTCCTCTGTGTGTTATCTGGTTTTTTATGAAATTATGTTTCCTCTTACAACTATTTTTAATCAACTGCAAGCTAAGAGGAATATTATTATTTAAAACTGGAAGATTATGTAAATCTATAAAAAAAGCAGGTTAATGACTTTCTAGAGTCAAACCCGCTTTTTTTCATCCAGTATTCACTCTATCCCACACAAACGGTTACTAAATCTTCCTTTTGCGGCTTAATGGTAATCAAAGCGTAAGTGCCCGATTGGTTCAACTAACCAGCAGCGGGGATGAAGAATCCTCACTGCTGGAAGTTTCACTTTATTTTGATACGGACTGGGGACTGGCTTGTCGAGTGAATATGTTTCTTTATGATACATTAAGTTCAATACGCACGGAGCAATGAACTCAAAAAAAAAAAAAAAATTAAAAATACTTTTTCTTTCCTCGATCCTCTTTTAATATTTCAACTGCTTCTCTAAATCTTTGCGAATGAACAATTTCTCTTTCTCGTAAAAATTTCAAAGCATCGTTTAAATCCGGGTCATCGGACATATCAATAATCCATTGGTAAGTTGCGCGGGCTTTTTCCTCGGCTGCGATATCTTCATACAAATCGGCTATCGGATCACCTTTAGCTTGGATATAAGTTGCAGTAAACGGAACACCAGCTGCATTATGATAAAACAAAGCCCGATCGTGATCCGCATAATGATCTCCGAGTCCTGCATCCCGTAATTGCTCAGGTGATGCATCTTTTGTGAGCTTATAAACCATTGTGGCAATCATTTCTAAATGGGCAAATTCTTCTGTTCCAATATCATTTAGCAAACCAACAACTTTATCCGGAATGGTATAGCGCTGATTTAAATAGCGGAGAGCAGCAGCCAATTCTCCGTCTGCACCACCATACTGTTCTATGAGAAATTTTGCCAGTCTGGGATTACAGGTGCTTACTCTTACTGGATATTGGAGTTTCTTCTCGTAATACCACATGTTGCAACCTCCAATCAATACATTTTAGTATAGAAAGCATATTAAACTTGCCATGGCCATGGGGTGTCTTTCCAATTGAACGGATAATTTGAGAAACTGTAACCGAAGTGCATGAGCGGGCCAAATTTCTTTTCAAATTCTGCTTTTAATTCCATACTTCTTTTAGTTGCTTCATTAAATTGTTTAATCGCTGCGGTATCGTCCGGGTGCGTATCCAAATACAAATTTAATTCAACGATAACAAAATCAATCGCTTGAATTTCTTCAAGCATCTGATAATATTCAGGAGGCATCTTCTTACTCATCTTCTTCCCCCCTTATTTGCGGATCCGGATACGGACTGAATAGAGCAGGCCATAGTGTTCCATGAAACAATGCTTCTTTTGCTGTAGAGAACTGCGGCAGTCCTCTTGGTTGAAATCCTAAATACAATTGCGGTGGGGTATTGTAACTTTTTACTCGTATCGGTGGACATGGATCAAACGGACTAACGTACGGCTGCCAATACTTATACTGTGTAAACATAAAATCCTCCCTTCCATTCCCATCATCACCCATATATATGACCGGAAATTTCGAGTTATTCCGTCTTTTTTCGTGGACATCCCCAATAATTTTTTTTTTGGTTTTTATTTAGTACGACAACATACATTTTTTAAAAAAATGGACTCTTAGGTGGTCGGTTTCGCTTTAAAAATGACCAATAAAAAAGGTATTTGTCCAAAAAGATAGAATAATATATACAGATGATTTTTTTAATTGGAGGGGAAAAAATGATTGTTGAAACCGCTTACGGTAAAGTGAAAGGCATACAAGAAAATGATGTATATGTATGGAAAGGGATACCATATGCTGCTCCACCAATTGGTCCCAACCGCTTTCGTCCACCAACGAGTGCCGAAAGCTGGGATGGCGTAAAAGATTGTAGCGAATTTGGACCTAGTGCCTGGCAACCTTCATTAGAAATTATGAGTTTTCTCGGCAATCAAACCACCCGTATGAGTGAAGACTGTCTAACTCTTAATATTTGGTCACCCGGCACTGATGGGAAAAAGCGACCGGTTCTCGTTTGGATTCACGGGGGTGCTTTTATTTCCGGTTCCGGTTCAAGTCCGTTATATGAAGGTACATCTTTTGCTAAAAATGGCGATCTTGTTGTTGTTACCATCAATTATCGGTTGGGCATTTTAGGCTTCTTGCACCTTGCTGAACTTGGCGGCGACGGTTATCAAAATTCCGGTAACTGTGGGATTTTAGATCAGATTGCTGCCTTAAAATGGGTCAAGGAAAATATTGCAGCATTTGGCGGCGATCCGGATCAAGTTACGATTTTTGGCGAATCTGCAGGCGCAATGAGTGTAGGTGTGTTACTTGCCAGTCCAAAAGCAAAGGGGTTGTTTAATCAAGCAATTCTTCAGAGCGGTGCCGCCAGTCATGTGATTAAGTCTGAAAAGGCGACAAAGAATACCGAATTTCTCCTTCATGAACTGGGACTTGAGAAAACAGAAATTCAAAAATTAGAAGAAATTCCGGTAGAACAGTTAATTGAAGTATCGGTAAAACTACCGATGATGAGCTTAATTCCAGTCATTGACGGTGAAATTTTACCGAAACATCCGAAAGAACTATTGGCTGAAGGTGCCGCAAAAGATATTCCTGTGCTTATTGGTACAAATAAAGATGAATATCGCCTCTTCACAGCCTTTGATCCAATATGGAAAAAAGAGGACCAAGCAGCAATAAAGAAACGATTCCAACAAACTTTCGGTACTCGTTGGACAAAAATCTCCCAAGAATTCATCAAAGGTAAAGAACTGACACAATCGTTGTATGAAAAATTAATGACGATTATGACATTTACCCATCCTGCCATTCATGTTGCAGAAATACAGACCGAACAAGGATCCCCGGTCTGGATGTACCGATTCGATTGGGAAAGCCAAGCCTTTAACGGTTTACTAAAATCTTGTCATGCTTTAGAAATACCGTTTGTTTGGAATACATTTAGCAAACATGGCGTTGAAAACTTTACCGGTGATTCTCCTGGTCGACAAGAACTTTCCAAGAAAATACATAATGCTTGGATTGCATTTGCGCAAAACGGAGATCCAAATATAAACGATTTACCGAACTGGCCAAAATATGACTTGCAAAACCGAACTACTTTGATATTTAATTCGAATTGTGAAGTCGTTCATGATCCGGATCGAGAAGAACGGATAAAATGGGAAGTTTGTCAGGAAAGATAGATGTTCATTCGATGAAATGAAATAAAGATAGATTGGTATCGGTTATTCATGTACCAATCTATCTTGTTTTTCAATAAGTTTTATAACCATTTTGTTCAAGAATTTTACGAGCATTGGACAAATCTGCTTCCGTTTGAAACGATACCCTCAAAACACCGAGCAGGCCTTCACGAGCTTCAATAATATTCAAATTCGTAATATCAATTTCTTGCTCTGCAATTAATCCGGTTATTCGAGCAATGGCACCCGTTTGATCTATCACGTCAACATACAAATCGTAATACGCGGGAATGGCGCCTTTTGACCGGACCGGCAGTGCGTCACGATATGTTTTTGCTTCTTCAAAAAAGCCGGCAATCAGATGTTCATTTCCTGTTTGAATGATACTTTGCATATTTCTAATTTCCATTATCCAATCATCTAAAAGGTCCAACAAATTATCCCGGTTTTGTAATACAATATCTTTCCACATTCGGGGACTACTCGACGCAATTCTCGTTATATCACGAAATCCTCCCGCTGCTAAAATATTGATAAAAGGATTCCGATTCGCATGTTTTTTTACATGGGTAACTAACCCTGAAGCAATAATATGAGGAAAATGACTGACCACACCGACAATATAATCATGTTCAGCTGCATCCAAAACAAGAAAATTTGCTTTTGTTCCTTTAAGTAAATCCTTTAACTCCTCTATTTTTTCATAGGAAGTACATGGTTGCGGTGTTAAAACGTAAAAAGCATTTTCCAATAAATGAGCCTTGGCGCTTTCCACCCCTGTTTTATGGGAACCTGCCATCGGATGACCTCCGATAAACGTAATATCTCCGTTCCATAACTCATTGGCCAAATTCATAATATTCCGTTTTGTACTTCCCACGTCTGTGATCAATACATTTTCCTTTAATTGGTATGTTGCCAATTCCCGCATAATTTTTATTGTTTCTTCTACAGGTGATGCCAAAATTATTAATTCGGCACATTCAGCTTCTTTGCGAAAATTAGTCGCCACTTTATCAATGACAGATAACTGCTTTGCCTTTTCAGCTTGTTCATTATTAATATCATAACCTATGACGACAGCTTCCGTTTCCTTCCTAATGGCTAAGGCAATTGATCCGCCAATTAATCCTGTTCCAATTAGTAGTACCCTTTTTTTACCATCCACTTTAACACCTGCTTTCATGTTGCACAATGATACGGATGGGGCGGTTTGATGGAAAGTTTCCGCCCCACACATACCATGAAACATTGGGCATACCTCTTATGTCATAATCTAAATCTCATTAAACAAGCCTTTCCTTAAATGCGTTCAGTTCATTCATAAAGTCATGGAATTGCGGTATATCCATTTGTTGTAACGAATCAGACAAGGCAACAGCCGGATCCGGATGGACTTCTGCCATTACTAAATCCGCACCAATCGCCAAGGCTGCTTTCGCGGTCGGTAATAGTAAATCTCTTCTGCCGGTTGAATGAGTCACATCCACTGCAACCGGTAAATGGGTTTCTTTTTTCAAAATCGGGACGGCGGAAATATCGAGTGTATTTCTCGTTGCTCTTTCATATGTCCGAATGCCGCGTTCACATAAAATGATTTGGTCATTTCCGCCAGCCATAATGTATTCTGCCGCATTAATGAATTCAGAAATGGTTGCTGAAAGCCCCCGTTTCAATAAAACCGGTTTTTTCACAGTACCAACTGTTTTTAAAAGTTCAAAGTTTTGCATATTGCGTGCACCGACTTGAATGACATCGACATAATCCAACGCCAACTCAACATCTTGCGGGGTTACAATTTCCGTAATAACGGACAATTCTAATTCATCGGCAACTTGTCTTAAAATCTTTAATCCTTCCACACCTAATCCTTGGAAATCATACGGTGAAGTTCTTGGTTTATAAGCTCCACCCCTCATCAAGGTTAACCCGTGTTCTTTTAACGCTAAAGCAACTTCCCGAACTTGCTCATAACTTTCAACAGCACACGGTCCCATAACAAAGCGTTGCACACCGTCACCGACTGTTTCCCCGTTTATATTGACAACCGTATTTTCCGGATGAGCTTTTCTGGATACAAGCAACGTCTTTTCATAATCGATTTTCTGTAATTCTAAACTTGCTTTGAAAATTTGCTTAAAAAGATGTTTTATCGTTGCTTCCGTATACGGTCCGTCATAGTTTTTTAAAAGTAAGTCCAGCGATTCCCGTTCCCGTACCGGATCAAAACGATTTGTTCCGTGTTTTTTCTTTTCCTCACCAATTGCTTGAACAATTTTTCCACGCTCA
This sequence comes from Caldibacillus thermoamylovorans, assembly GCF_000751775.1. Lineage (GTDB taxonomy): Bacteria > Bacillota > Bacilli > Bacillales > Caldibacillaceae > Caldifermentibacillus > Caldifermentibacillus hisashii. The sequence goes on along the minus strand of NZ_CCRF01000042.1, from coordinate 9,648 downwards.
TTTAAAAGTTCGAGAATTTGTAAATTAATTTGATCCACTTGTTCACGTAATTTGGCCAACTGATTTTCACTCATGGTAAAACTCCCCCTAGATAGAATTTTAGATAAGAATAGATTTATAATAAAGAAAACTCGGCGATTGCTGAGCCTTTAGGCGAAAGCAGCGCCGCAAGAGCACTTATTCGTTAGGAAAGTAGAAATTGAAAAATTTATACTTTCCTATTAGCAAAAAAGTCCCTGTTGCAAGAACAACAGGGACGATTTTTTAACCGCGGTACCACCCTCATTGTGAATAGTAACATTCACCACTTAAGACAATAACGATCTGTTGACCGTCTATTTCCCTGAAAATTTTCCGGGAAAAAGAAGCTCCGGGATTGTAATTCATGCTTATCTGTGTACTGATTTCCACCCGCCATCAGTTCTCTTAAAACAGGGAGATTAAGCATTACTCATGTCCTTTCATTGCTTTTCACATATTCACTTTACTAACAAAAACAAATGATAATAAAAAAGTCCTTACTGGAATAACCAGCAGGGACGAATGTATCGCGGTACCACCCTAATTGTGAGCAAAAACACTCACCACTCATTTGGATAACGATCCGTGCACGACCGTCTTTTTCTCAAAGGAAATTTTGAGAAAAAGAAGCTCCAGGAGTGTAATTCATGCTTATCTGTGTACTGATTTGCACCCACCATCAGCTCTCTTAAAACAGGGAGATAAGTCACTACTTGTGTCCTTTCTTCGCTTTTATTGAATGAAAGTTTTTGTTATTGTTTTGAATTATAAGTTCATTGCAACTTTATGTCAATAGTTTTTTATTAATTTTTAAATAAATTTTTAATTAGTGTAAAACTAAAAAAACCACCGGCTATACGTAACCGGTGGCATTCATTATATTTGGACAGGGCGACTAAAGAGCCCAATTTCAAGTGGTGGTAAATTTTTTATTGCATAGAAACCCAAACACTCTTCACTTCTGTATAATTGTTCAGTGCATAAGAGCCCATTTCACGACCAAACCCGGATTGTTTGTAACCACCAAACGGACTGGCGGCATCAAACATGTTGTAACAGTTCACCCATACAGTTCCGGCACGTAACTTGCTGGCAATATAATGGGCTTTTGCGACATCCTGTGTCCAAACCCCGGCGGCCAAACCGTAATCACTGTTGTTTGCCCGGGCAATTAAATCATCGAGATCATCATAAGGTAAGGCTGAAATAACCGGACCAAAAATTTCTTCTTTCGCAATCGTCATTTCATCATTGACATTGGCGAAAATGGTCGGTTCCACAAAATATCCTTGTTCAAACGGATTTTTACCGCCCGTCAGCAGTTCTGCACCTTCATTTAAGCCTTTTTCAATGTAGCCAAGGACACGATTTTGTTGTTCAGTAGAAACAAGCGGTCCCATTTCCGTGTCTTCTTTTAAACCGAAACCTTGCTGAATGCTTTTCGCATGACTGACCATATCACTGACAACATTATCATAATCTTTTTTCTGAATAAATACACGAGATCCGGCACAACATACTTGACCTTGGTTAAACATCACGCCCATTAATGCACCCGGTATCGCTTTCGTCAAATCAGCATCCGGTAAAATGATATTTGGTGATTTTCCACCCAATTCCAAGGTCACCCGTTTTAATGTCTTGGAAGCTCGTTCCATAATCAGTTTTCCCACTTCAGTTGAACCGGTAAACGCAATTTTATTGACTTCCGGATGATCAACAAGCGGCTCACCGGCTGTTTCTCCAAATCCGGGAACAATATTGACAACACCTTCAGGAAATCCGGCTTCTTCAATTAGCTCTGCCAAATATAGAGCAGAAAGTGGCGTTTGTTCTGCCGGTTTTAAAACAACGGTACATCCCGTGGCAAGAGCCGCTCCTAATTTCCACATAGCCATAAGTAACGGAAAATTCCAAGGAATAATTTGCCCGACAACCCCGACCGGTTCATGACGGGTATAGTTAAAATATGGACCAGCTACCGGAATTGTTTGCCCGACAATTTTCGTCGACCATCCGGCATAATATCGCATATGTTCTATGGACAACGGAACATCAGCATTCGAAGTTTCCCGAATCGGTTTCCCATTATCAAGTGTTTCCAATTGAGCCAATTCTGCGCTGTTTGCTTCCATCAAATCCGCTAATTTATACATTAAACGACTTCTCTCTGCAGCACTCATCCGTGACCACGGACCTTCATCAAAGGCTCGCCGTGCCGCTTTTACTGCTCGGTCAATATCTTCAGGTCCAGCTTCATATACGGTTGCCAATACCTCTCCAGTGGCCGGATTATAAGTTTCAAATGTTTTCCCTGATGCACTTTCAACAAACTCGCCATTAATGTACATCTTCTTCGTTCCTGTTAAAAACTTCTCTACCTTTTCTAATAATTGAACGGTTAATTGGCTCATAAAATTCCTCCTTTAATAGTTTTATAAAGTAGGATACTAGTTGATAACGCTTACAATATAAATTATACCAAAGTAGGAATCATCCATCAATAAAATATATACAAAATATTCGACATTAATCAACAATTTTTGAATGGATTATCAATCCTTTTAACTCTTTGTTCACAAATGATAAATTCAATATCAATTTTATTCTCTTTGAAAGTTATTAAGGCAAACCCTTATCGCCGTTCAATTATTTTTTCTGGAATGGGCAATCCCGGTTTCCTGTTGTATAAAAAATTTCCTTTTATTTTTGTATCATCATTAAAAATATATTAAAATAATGTCAATGGTATAACGAGGAGGTTTTACAGAAGTGATAATTAACGACGCGAAAAATTATAGAAAACCTGAACATGAAATTGATGATGTGTTTATCAATCGTTGGTCGCCGAGGTCCTTTTCCGAACAAGAAGTTCCCGAAAATATTTTACTTTCCATATTTGAAGCGGCTCGCTGGGCACCATCAGCATATAATGAACAACCTTGGCGTTTTATTATAGCCAGGACAAAAGAGGCTCGCGAAAAGTTTTATTCTTTTGTTAGTGAATTTAATTTAACTTGGTGTAAAAAGGCACCCGTACTAGTCCTTATTCTTTCAAAGAAAAACAGTGAAAGAGGCGAAAATAAATCACATGCTTTCGATACCGGTGCCGCTTGGGGATTTCTTGCCTTACAAGCTACAAAATGCGGATTAGTTACCCATCCGATGACAGGCTTTCATTTTGAGAAGGCAAGAGAAGTTCTAGGAATTCCGGATGACTATGCTATTCAAGCACTGGTTGCCATCGGTTATCAAGGAGAGCGGGAAGATTTGCCAAGCAATTTACAGGAACAGGAACAACCAAAAGGACGTAGACCTTTAGGAGAAACTATATTTGAAGATACATTTGGAAATACATGGAAATAAATTAAAGAGGTTTTTTAAAGCGGAACAAAATCGGTTCAAAAAGCCAACAAATGTAAAATTTTTTCTTTATTAATTACACTGAGTAATTCCTTTAATGGACATTTATTTTATAGATAAATCTCCTTTTAATTAGGATTTGGGCACCTAATTATTAGGAGTTTTTATTTTACGGGAGGTAAAATTAGGAGAGAAAACGATTGACAGTTTTGCTTTTCATTCAGATTTAACCTTTTTTATATTATCGTTCACAAATCTCCATTCAACTTATTCAACATATTTAGCCAGTTCTTATTTCACATAACCATTTTACACCCTCCGTTTACAAAGACCGGACAATGGACACCGGTCACAAATCGGCTTTGATTTGCAATACGTTTTTGCATGCTGTACCAAAAGAGCGTGGAATTCATTGTACAATTGCACATCTTGCGGCAGCTCCTTTTCAACAAGCTGGCGAAAAGAATCATAGTCATCAGGCAAATCGTACCCGAGACGGTAAAAAATTCTCTTTGCGTATGCATCTACAATAAAAACAGGTGTATTAAATACATACAATAAGATTGAATCCGCTGTTTCTTTTCCTATTCCGGATATTTGCAGCAGTTCCTCTCTTAATTGTTTTTTATCCTTATCCCTGATGCTATCAATATGAAAATGATAGTTTTTTAACCATGACAGAAACGACTTAATTCGTTCTGCTTTTCGATTATAAAATCCACTTGACCGGATGAATTGAGCTATTTCTTCTTTTGACAATACATCAAGTTGTTGGGGTGTTAAATAAGGCCTAAGCTGCTCAAGGGCCTTTTCAACATTCCTCCAGTTTGTATTTTGAACAAGAATGGCACTAATCATCATCTCAAAGTCGGTATCTGCCGGCCACCAATGTTGCGGACCGTAGTGTTCAAATAAATGTTCATAGATTTCTTGAATGTTTTTTATCTTCATAAATGAGTCAAATCCCCCTTACATTTAAGCGGTCGACTTTCATAAGAAAAAGTCGACCATTCTAGGAAACATGCTTTAAAATATTTTTTTCGGATTTAATATTCCCTTTGGATCAAGAGCTTCTTTAATTTTCCTCATAACAGCCAGTGCCGCGCCATGTTCTTTTTCCTGATATTTTTTCTTGCCGATACCTACACCATGTTCCCCTGTACAAGTGCCGCCACGGGATAAGGCATAGGTCACAATTTCTTGATTCAGTTTGTTTGCCCGGGCAATATCATCGGGATCATTTACATCAATCATTATACAAATATGAAAATTGCCATCACCGACATGGCCGACAATCCCGCCCGGAATACCGGAATCCTGCAAAACATTTGTTCCAAACCCAATTGCTCCCGCTAATTCAGAAATTGGAACGGCAACATCAGTGGACATAAATTTTCTGTTTCGATATGTATGGATAAAAGCATAGGCCATATGATGACGGGCTTTCCACAGTTGATTTCTTTTTGCATTATCCGTTTCGTGAATAAATTCTTGACACTGAAACGCCTCCAAAATCTCTCTCGTAAATTTTACATCTTCTTTCAAACCGGCTTCATTGCCATGAAACTCGAAAAACAAGGTCGGTTTTTCCGGATAATCTGTCTGTTCAAAATGATTAACGGCACGAATCGAATGCGCATCGACAAATTCTACCCTCGCCACCGGGATTCCGGTTTGTCTAATGGCAACAACCGCATTTACTGCATCTTCAACTGTCGTAAAAACGGCTCGAGCTGCCATCATGTACTCAGGAATTCCATATACTTTCAATGTTAATTCAGTAAAGCATCCAAGCGTCCCCTCTGATCCGACAAAAAGCCCGGTCAAATGGTAACCCGATGAAGATTTCACTGCAAGACTTCCCGTATGGATAATAGTTCCGTCAGCAAGTACCACTTCCAAATCTTGAACTTGGTCACGCATCGTTCCATATTTGACCGAAGTCGTTCCACTTGCCCCGGTGGCCGCCATCCCGCCTAAAGTTGCATCAGCACCCGGATCAACAGGAAAAAATAATCCATATTGCTTTAAGGCTTTATTTAGTTGGGTTCTCGTTACCCCCGGCTGAACTTTAACAAGTAAATCATTTTCCCGAATTTCAAGAATTTCGTTCATTAAGGTAAAATCAATCGTTATGCCACCCTCATAAGGAATGACATGCCCTTCTAAACTTGAACCGATACCAAAGGGAACGACCGGAATTTCATACTGATTGGCCAACTTCATAATAGCCGCAACTTCCTCTTTTTTTTTTGGAAATACAACTACATCAGGTAAGCTTGGCGTATGATATGATTCATCTTTACTATGTTGTTCAAGAACGGTCGGATTTTGACTAACCCTTTCCTCATCCAGCAATTCCTTTAACTCATTTACAGTTTGGCTAATATTTACTTGGTACATTTGAAATCCCCTCCTGTTTGATTATCAAATTTCTTTCCGATTCCCCCGTCATTCTTTTAACGTTAGCTTTTTCTCCATTTTTGACGTAGCGTTTTTCTTGCTACAATTTTAAGGGCAATTTTTCATATATTTTTATTAAAAAATATGTATCAATCTCAAAGCTCCTGAACAAAAAAGAAAGTCAGACAGTTTCATAACTTTTTATACATTAACAAATCATCAACAAATTGACCGTTAATGAAAAATTCGTCTATCAATCTGCCTTGTTCGATAAACCCTTTTGCCTTATAAAAAGCAATGGCTTGCGTATTTGTTTCGAGCACCCGGATTGAAACTTTATAATAGCCGTTTTCTTTGCCCCACTTAAAAATATAGTCAATTAACTGTTTCCCTACGCCACTCCTTTGAAAGTCAGGGTGCACACCGATGTCAATTTCCAGTACATGGCTGTTGGACAATAAACCGGTCGGATTTTTGTAGCCAATATAACCTGCCACCCGATTGGCAATTACAGCAACAAATTGACTTCCGGGCGGATAATGTTCAGCGTATTCCGTTACCGACGGATAATGAATCGTAGCCGGTGAGTTTGTACCATTCCATATAAGATGATTTAATGCGATTAATTCAGGTAAATCTGCTTCAATAGAAGGTCTAATTACGATTTCAGACATTGCGTCCCCCTCACTCTTTAATTTTAAAGTACCATTTGCTTTCTGGTCGCTCACGCGGAGTCAGATTAATAATAAAGTTGCAAATAATCAATATGAGAATTACAAGAGAATTTAATAAAGTTGCAACTGGCTCATCATGGCTGACAATGATTTGCCGTATCATTGCAGTGATTCCAATATAAATAAAATATCGAAGCGGAAAATGGTAATCTTCTTTAAAGTATTTTACGATCATCGCAATGAACTCAAAGTACAGGAAAAAGATAAGAATACTTTCCAAAAATATTTTATAGTCATCATCACTTTGGAAAATCAGGCGGAAAAAATCAACCAATTCTCTTATTAACAAAAACAGTAAAATGATTCCCAGTGTTATGAGTGAAAAATTCATAACGTGTTGGAATATTTTAGTAATGTAATGACCAATAGAGGTAAATTTTTTATCAAGCTGCTGCAAGTCAACCTCCTCCTCACCAATAGCTATGAATCTTAAATTAATAATAGCATAGGTATATTATGGTTCACACCTAAAAAAGCATTTTTTAGGAAACTGAGGCTTAATGGACAATTGTCGTGTCATACAAATAACGGTTTAGTACTATATTTCACGAAATTTTTTATAGAGGCTGTTTTGTTGCTACGAGGGGATTGTTGGAATTAAGGTAGTTTTTATTGATAATATGAGGAAAATAACGGGAAAGAGGATGCCAGCTACCATTCGATTTGCTTCTCGTCACCCATTTTAAGGCAAAAAATGCTCGTTTTTGGCGACGAAACCCGTTCTCGTCACCATTTTTAGGTGAAAAATACTCGTTTTTGGCGACGAGACTTATTCTCGTCACTTGTTTTTGACGACGAGACCCTTTCTCGTCACCATTTTGAAGCGGGAAACCCCATTTTTTGACGACGAGACCTATTCTCGTCACCATTTTGAGGTGAAAAATACTCGTTTTTGGCGACGAAACCCGTTCTCGTCACCATTTTGAGGTGAAAAATCCACTTTTTTGACGACGAGACTTATTCTCGTCACCATTTTGAGGCGTAAAATGCTCGTTTTTGGCGACGAAACCCGTTCTCGTCACCATTTTTAGGTGAAAAATACTCGTTTTTGGCGACGAGACCTATTCTCGTCACCATTTTGAGGCGTAAAATGCTCGTTTTTGGCGACGAAACCCGTTCTCGTCACCATTTTTAGGTGAAAAATACTCGTTTTTGGCGACGAGGTCCGTTCTCGTCACCATTTTGAGGTGAAAAATCCACTTTTTTGACGACGAGACCTATTCTCGTCACCATTTTGAGGTGAAAAATGCTCGTTTTTGGCGACGAAACCCGTTCTCGTCACCATTTTTAGGTGAAAAATACTCGTTTTTGGCGACGAGGTCCGTTCTCGTCAACATTTTAAGGCGAAAAATGCTCGTTTTTGACGACGAGACTTATTCTCGTCACCATTTTGAGGCGTAAAATGCTCGTTTTTGGCGACGAAACCCGTTCTCGTCACCTTTTTTAGGTGAGATATGACCATTTTTGACGACGAGACCTGTCCTCGTCACCTTTTTTGGGTGAGATATGCTCGTTTTTGACGACGAGACCCTTTCTCGTCACCTTTTTCAGGCGGAAAAATGCTCGTTTTTGGTGACGAAACTCCTTCTATGTTAAGTGTATTATGGCACCTTCAATATACTTATGGTCCCTTTTCTGTTGTTAACTGTGCCAAGCCAATGTACATAGGATAGAACATGTAACAGAATAAACTGAGGAGGTTCATTTGTGTATTTCTATCCCGTTAACATTCCAATATATTCTTGTCCATTTAGCCTGGTAACGAGTTTTTATCGGATTCCATTATCTAATATGTCAACTCAAATCCGGAAGCAAAGCCCTTTTCCACCGGTTAACATTGGAAAATTTGAAACATCTGCCCGGCAATTTCAAAAATTAATGGAACAAGCCAGTCGATTTGTAAATAAAGTTGTAGAAGATCACCAATATGCTTATAAACTAATGAACACTGCCCAACTGTCCAATCAACCAAGAGTAGAAGAGCTAATCCGTTCAACCGGTATAAATATTCATTTTCATGTTCATTTTACTCCAACATCGATACAAATTATTTTAGATAATTCCAATGATCAATTTAATTGCTGCCAACTCGTTATGGAACTGCGTTGGTAATATGTTGGGAATTTTGGCTGTGTTAACCAGTCCGTGCAACACTTTCCAATTCAAAGTGAATATTCCTTTAAAAGTCTTGGAAAATATAAAATTTTTCTGTTTGAAAAAGCGGGTCTATCCTTAAATCCCGTTTTCCAATCAAGATTCATACTCGATTTTTTTGTCTAAAAAACAGTCCACTATCCAAGTGCAACATCTAAAATCATCATGATAACAAATCCTACCATTAAACTCATAGCAGCCAAATCCTTATTTCCCTTTTCCTGTGAACCGGGTATTACCTCTTCGGCTACCACAAAAATCATCGCACCGGCGGCAAAACTTAATGCATATGGCAATAGCGGCTCAACGAAGGTCACTGCGATACAACCAATAATTGCGGCAATCGGCTCAACCATACCGGAAAATTGTCCGTAAAGGAAGCTTCTCATTTTCGTCATTCCTTCCCCTCTTAACGGAAGTGAGACAGCTACACCTTCAGGAAAATTTTGGATTCCGATTCCAAGTGCAAGAGCGATCGCCCCGGCCAATGTTGCATCACTTGTTCCGTTAGCCACCGCACCAAAGGCAATCCCGACAGCGAGCCCTTCCGGAATATTATGCAAGGTGATTGCCAGCACGAGTAACGTACTTCTTTTTCTTCCCTTTGGATGATAACCCTCCGCCTGACTAAGTGGTGTATTTGGATGGAGATGTGGTAATAACTTATCAATTCCCCATAAAAAAACTCCGCCTATTAGAAATCCGCTAGCAGCCGGAAACCAAGCGGGAACTCTAAGATTTGCCGACATTTCTATTGAAGGCCCAAGCAGGGACCAATAACTTGCAGCGATCATTACTCCACCGGCAAAACCTAACATACCGTCCAACAATTTTTGCCTCATTCCTCTTGTTGCAAAAACAAGGGCGGCGCCAAGAGCAGTCATTCCCCAAGTAAATAATGTTGCTAAAAAAGTTTGTCCAATCGGACTCAAATCTTGAAATAAATTTACCATAATCTCGTTTTCCCCCTTGA
>NZ_CCRF01000041.1 GCF_000751775.1 Caldibacillus thermoamylovorans | reverse complement strand
AGTACATCGCAAAAAGCTCCCCTTACATCAAGCTTGTCTGTTCTTGTTTGTTTATTTGTTCTTATCTATATATTCCATTTTTCTTTTGTATACATGACGTTCACTTTCGAAAAATTGTCTTAAAGCATTTGGAATATAGAAAATGATTCAAACGACAAGTATGGCCTTGGCTTAAAAAGTTTCCTGCAGTAAACATCTTACTTCTCCATTATTCTTTTTGTCAATAGTACAGCTTTGAGCCCTTGATTTGCTATTCATGCGGGGTGCAGTGAAACTACAACCAGTGGGATTCCTTATCCCCACCGGTAGTTAGTTGAACCAATCGGGCACTTATCTTCCCGTTTATCATCTTTGAATCACCTAAGCTTATAGGCCACCTTTTCTTCTTTTATTTTCCCAAACTTAAGGGGAAATTTAGTGACCGTTTGTACGGGGGTAAAATAATTTTATCTTTCTCATTATTATTGCTATGATAGAAGATAAATAAACCTGTTGAGAGGGAGTGAAATATTTGCAAGCACCACTTTATTTTAACTTAATGAAACCGAAGACGATAGAAACAGACAAAAAGTACCCGGCTATTTTTCTTCTCCACGGTATGGGTAGCAACGAACTTGACTTACCGCCACTTGTACAGGCATTCAATGAAAAAATGTTTATTTTCAGTCTCCGTGGACCCATTGTACAACCACCGGGTTACGCTTTTTTTACTATGGAAGACCTCGGTCAACCGAACGAGAACAGTTTTAAACAAACGATAAAAATGGTCGATGACTTTATTTTGTTTGCAACGAAGACTTATCCGATTGATGAATACAACTTATTTTTAATGGGATTTAGCCAAGGGGCCATTTTATCAATGACTTATGCCATAATACATTTGGGAAAAATAAAAGGAGTTCTTGCCTTAAGCGGATATATTCCTGCATTTATTAAAGCGGAGTATAAAAATACTGAACTAGCACATCTTAACTTGTTCATTTCCCACGGCGAGGATGATCCAGTATTGCCGTTTTCATGGGGAGTTGCAAGTAAAGAGTTTTTACAAGAACGTGGAGCAAATGTTACTTTCAAATCCTATCAAGCAGGTCATTGGGTAACCCAGGAAAATTTTGAAGATATCCAAGTTTGGCTGAAAGATCGTTTACAATGAATTTAAGTAACACCTCTCTCGTTTCATTGAATATGGGGCATTCTCTTTATACTTGCCCCATCATTACCCACGAAAATGGTATTACACGGAGATGATCTTATGTGGCCTCTCATTTTCATTGTCATTTTTATTATTTTAATGAGTACATATACCATAATGAAGAAAACTAATACTAAACAAATAGAACTAGACGATTTAAATACATTATATCAATGTACATCTTGCGGAAAATTACACCGAAAATATCAAGAAGAATTACAATCATTAATCGATTTAACCTATTCAACACCCTCCATTTGTCCAAGATGTCATCAACCGGCCGATCTATACATCGGTGAATATTTTGATTGGATGAAAACAAACCCGGAATGTCCCAAATTGAGAAAACAAGATTTAAGAAAATTTAAAAAAACCGTAAAAAAAGCAAGACAGTTGGAAAAAGAATTGCAAAATCTAGATGCTTTTCTTCATTACTATCACCCGGTAAATAAAAATAAAAATTCCTCAGACAGGGACGGGAAATTATTGTAACATTACCCAAGCCACCATCCCTCCCTGACTTATAAAATGTTTAAACCGGTAACTCTTCTTGTTTAGCATTTTCTTCAAAAATAATTTCTTTCTTTAAGCGTTCAGCAAAATGGCGATTAATAAAATCTTTAACAAATAGATCTCTTTTTGTAATGTCTTCCTCTTTCCGTAGCAATCCAACCTTTTTGAAACGTTCTTCCACCGGTTTCGCTGTCCAAAGCAGAAGTGCCTCTTTTTCCAGTTGGTACTCGACTCGCCTTTTTACGATCATATCTTGAAATCTTCTTTCTCTCTCATCTTCTGTTTTATCCGGTGCTGATATCCGCTGGGCGATTGATTCAACTTGGTTTTTCAACTCAAGCAACTGACCGGCGGCAACTTCTTCTATAGCACCTCGAATCTCAACAAGTAGTTCCTCTTTAAAGCGATTCAGATTCAAATGCTGCAACATATTAGCAATTGACGGGACCGGTAATTCATTTTTAGCTGGTTCGAGATGTTCAACGGGAAATGGTCGAACTTCCAACTGATCGGCAATCTCATTAAAAATAGCATTTAGTGACCAATTTTCATTTCGCTTCTTTTTTATAAAAATGCCGATTCGTAAATCAAGCTCATTATATACCTTTTCATTTGTATCTTCTGTTCGATTGACATAATGGATTCTTTCCTCTTCCAATTTTTTAAACCAAATATCCACCGTTTTTCGATTCAATTTTTCGTCCCCGACAGCTTGTTTAATCTCTTCTGTAAAGTCACTTATTCTCCAGTACAACTTACTCTCCCCTTTTCCAATAAATCTTCTACCGGTGAATTTTCGCAAAATCAAACAATTTTTACATGTATATAAATAAATTTGACAATATGAACGGAAACCCTTTAAAAATTGTTCGACAGTTTCTCACAAATGCTGTTGAAATTTTGTCAAACAAAAGATAAATATGTTGAATATGTTGTCAATTTGTCTGTATTTGGCTGTACTATTTCATTTGACGATTGAAAACCATCTATATTTTTAGCAAAAGTTTAAAAATGTCGAAAAAACATTAGTCGAATTCCTCTTAACTATAAATGCAAAAAATTCTTAACCGACTCACATCACTTTTATGTTAAAATACGAAATATATCCTTTTTTTAGTAACTGAAAGCAGGCGATTTTATGCAAGCAAAGATTGAAAATGCCCCAATTGTTGGTGAAGGTAGTTTTTATCGGCGGGCACTATACACGTTTAGCGGGGCACATTTTTTAAATGACTTAGTCACGACCGGTATGGTACCGGCACTTGTAGTTATGTATAAAGACGCATTCAATCTTAACTATACGCAATCAACATTAATTGTACTAATTTCCTATTTAACTTCTTCCATTACACAGCCCATTTTCGGTGTGTTAACTGATCGAAAGCCACGGGTATGGTTTTTTGCTGTCGGTTTATTTCTCTCGATATCAGGGTTGGCACTGACTGCAATTGCACCGAATTTAATTTGGTTATTAATTTTTGTTGCGATTTCCGGATTCGGTTCAGGTGTATTTCATCCGGAAGCTTCAAGAGGGACTCATTTTGCATCAGGTACAAAGAAAGGGTTGGCTCAGGCAATTTTTCAGGTTGGTGGAAATGGAGGGCAAGCTTTTGGACCGTTAATGATTCCGTTATTTCTCGTTCATACCGGGATTGATGGTCTGATCTGGCTTTTACCTCTGGCTTTGTTATCCCTGGTGTTGACCGTTCCATTGTTAAACTGGCTTAACGGGAAAGTGAAAGATTTTCAGTTTAAGAAGAAGGAACTACCGGGAGAAAATCATTTGCCCGGCACCATTTTATTAGTCACGGTCATTTTATTACGGTCATGGTGTCAAGTCGGAGTCGTTATCTTTTTACCTTTTTATTTAAGCAACTTAACTTTGGAGCAATCAGAACTATTGAATTTTATTTTTGTCGGAGCAGGGGCCCTTGGAACATTTATTGGCGGTTTGCTATCGGATCGAATTGGGATGAAACGGCTCATGGTCGGTTCCATGTTTTTGGCAACACCATTCGCGTTACTTTTCCCACATACCAGTGGTTTTCTCTCCGTAATCGTGTTGCTTTTATTCGGCTTTACTGTACTTTCTTCTTTTTCTATCAGTGTTGTTTATATGCAATTATTATTACCGAAAAATATTGCACTGGCATCCGGATTATCAATTGGTTTCGGTGTTGGTGCAGGGGGAATCGGTTCTGTATTCTTAGGCAGTATTTCGGATTTATTAGGCGTATCGACCGTCTTTACGATACTTTCTTTATTACCGTTAATCGGTGCGGTTTTGGCAGCACTTTTACCGAATGAAAATAAATTGTTCGCAAAATAGGAAAAACATATATGCCGCACATTTTGACATATAAACCGGCCGGCTAAGGGTGCCCTGTTGAAACGTATGCCCATCCACGTCCTGTCGCTTAAGCGTGGCGTCGGGAGGACTTTGATTTCCTCCATTACTATAACACCGAACGAAGAAAATGTGTGAAGCTTTTTCTTTAAAACATATTCATTAATAGTAAAAATCACACTGCATGAAGAAAAAATGCGTCTGGCTTTTTCCTGAAGTTAGTTTGAACACCTGGAAAAAAGTTGCCAATGGGGCAGACACAGACGCATTTTCGCAGTTATCAGTAAACGGGTTTATAAATTTTATTAATTCTTTCTAGTCCCGACGCATTTTCGAAAAGTTATTCCGTTAATTGGCACACTTTGATACTACTGATAAAGAGAAACTACATTTTCTAAATCGGATAGCAATAGGCTCATTTCATCTTTTGTTAGTCGGACCAATAATTGATCGTAAAGAGTGAGTATTTGCTCCTCTGCTTCCTTATTTCGTATTAAATAAGCATATAATTTTTCAACTTGCTCTTCTTTTACTACTGTCTCGGTATACCAATTTTTAATTTTTTGGATCGTAAATTCCTGCGCATTCTTATCGAATTCCCCGGATATGATCATTCCTTCAATCTTCATTTGTTATACAGCCCCCAGTTCGAATTTATTATCAGTTTGCCCGATTCCTTTCAAAGGTATGAACATAATAGAAAGTATAGAGTTCGAACAAGGAACTGAGTTTAAACTAATAAGAAATTTTAGGAATAAATTATGTGTACACGATGGCGGCTTCTACAGGCGTAACTGATAGTAGCAAACATCCAACCATTCCCCAAATTTATACCCTACTTCTTTCAAACATCCGGCAAATTCAAATCCGAATTTTTCATGGAGTTTTATGCTTGCTTTATTCCCACCGGTAATCACGGCAATGATCGTATGGTAGTTTAATTGTTCTGCCCTGGAGATTATCTCTTCTATTAGTTTTTTTCCGATACCAAACCCGTGATATGCTTCGGAAAGATAAATCGATATCTCTACAGTTTTTTCATATGCTTTTTTATCTTTAAATGGACTGAGGCTGCAGTAACCTGCTACTGTTCCATCTACTTCGGCAACAATAAGAGGGTACTCATCACCATGCAGATTAAACCATATTCTTCTCTGATCTAGTGTTTGTTCCTCAAGATCAAAAGTCGCCGTCCAATTTTTAATCGCATAATTATAAATAGCTAACATTTCCGGTAAATCTTCTACTTCAGCTTCACGAATACGTAACATAACTTGTTCCTCCCATAAAACATCTAACCCTATCTTAATACACATTTTTATGGAAGAAAATACATATGTAAATTGAGATGAAAAAAACTGAGTAGTTCAGGTACCGAGGCTCCAGCGAATATGATTTCTTATCCAAGAGAGGAATAGAGAATTTGCTCTTTACCGGATTATTTGAACATCTTCTATAAATTATCTCAAAATAAGTGTTTGAGTAAACTTTCAAACCAAACTTTATATCCTTGATCATTCGGGTGAATTTCGTCAGCCAAGTAATCTTGAAGTTTTTGGTTATTTTGGGATACCAATTTATTCATTTCCTCGTAAATATTCATATAGTTTAGTCCTTCTTGTTGGAAATAGGCCGTGGTTTGCATTTGGTAATCCTCATACGTTAAGCCGACTTGGTTTTTATTAGAAGAAAGGATCGGATTTGGTGAAATAATTAGGATTTTTGCACCGGGAAGTTCTTTCTTTATTTTATTGACTAAATCATCAATGTATTTTATTGTTTCAAATAAGGTTGATGATTGTCGATAGTTATTAATGATACATGTTTCCAGAATAATAAAGTCCGGCTTTTCCAAAATCAGTTGATCAGCTTTTCCTTCTTTCAATAAATCTTCTGCCTTAAATCCGGAAAACCCGTAATTGACAAGCTGAATGTCCCGGTATTTTAATTCATTCCTTTCTTGTAAAAAAGTTTTAAGCCTAGATGGCCAACTCATTTTTGGTGAAGAGGAACCGGTTCCTTTTGTTACACTGCTACCCATTACTGCAATCTTTAATTTTCCTTTCGTTTCCAAGACTGATTGAAAATAATTTAAATAAGTATCATCCATATTTTCCGCTTTCATTCCTTTCACTTGGTCCGGCGGGATTATTTTGTTGGTCTGAAAAAAATCAGTCCTCTTATTAAATCCGAAAATCATTAATACAAAAACAGAAATAATGAAGCCAAGGAAAAATTTTTTCATGATGTACTCCCTCTTTTGCCTTTCGTTTTTCCAAAAAAATATAGATTTTCTACAATTGTAAATCAACAACAATTGGTTATATAAAAATAATGAAATCGCAATCATATTTCTTTACTTTTTTTCACCGGAGTTTTAAAATATAGACAATAAAATGTAACAAATTTGACAAAGTGTTTAATAATTTTCATTTTAACGGTCGGAAAGGGGTTTTTATATATGAATTTATCATTTGTCGTATCACTTATTTTTATGCTTCTTTATTGGGTTGTGAGTATGTCAGGGTCTTATGGAACTGCTTTAATCATGTTTGTTTTAACAATGATTTTCTTGGGGTTGGGAATCTATCAAGCGCTTGCAAAAGAAAACAGAAAAAATATTCATATAAAAACTCGGTAAACGGCGATTTTTTACGTAAGTCAAGGATCCCTCTCCAAATTCGAGTCAAACGGCAAAGATTGGTGGGAGAGGGATACCCGCCTACGTCTAATTTGTCGGTTATCAATCAGTGACTATTTGGTGGGGTACCAAATAGTCACTTTTTTTGCTTAAAGGAGCTTTTGATCCACCATGTTGTTTTTTATTCCAAAAGAAGAACTGTCCCCAATCTTAGAGACAGCTCAAATACATCATATGCATCTTTCATTCTATTGAATAACCGTTTTTCCTTCCCTTACAAAAAATTTACTGATTACTGTTGTTAACACGATGACAATTACGGCCGGAACTAACCAACCTAAACCTTGACTATATAAAGGCAGGAAATCATTATAAAAAGATATGATTGATGACAACCAGCCGAAATAATCTATTTTTAACGAATCACATAGTGCTTTCAATCCATCAACAATACTAATTAAGAAAGTGACACTGATTGTTCCTGCATATACAATTTGCGAATGGTCAAACAATGGTGAAACAAATGTTAGTAACATAAGTACAATTGTCAATGGATAGAGAAACATTAATACCGGAACCGAGAATGCAATAATGTTAGCCAGCCCAAAGTTGGCGATAACAAATGAGACAACGGAAAAAATAATTGCCAGCACTTTATAACTTACATTAGGTAAAAGCGTATTGAAATATTCTGCACAGGAAGTTATCAGACCAATGCTTGTTGTTAAGCAGGCAAGAATCATAATCATTGCCAGCATGATTAAACCAAGCGTACCTAAATAATATGAGGAAACATTGCTTAACACCGGTCCGCCTGTATCAAACAAACCAAACGTTTGAACAGTGATTGAGCCCATGTACGCAATCCCAATATAAATAATTCCGAGGAAAAGCGCTGAAATAACACCTGATTTGAAAGTTGCCAGCAAAATTCCTTTGTTTGATTTAAGACCTAATGCCTTAATCGCGTTGATAACAATGATTGCAAATACTAAAGAAGCTAAGGCATCCATCGTGTTATAGCCTTCTACAAAACCTTTTGCAAACGGACTTGATAAATATTCACCTTGTGCCCTGCCCGTTGATCCAATCGGGTTAATTACCGAAAGAACAATTAAAACAATTAACAGTATGATTAAGGCCGGTGATAATAACTTTCCAACCCGGTCAACGATTTTACTTGGATTTAATGATAACCAAAGGGTCAATGCAAAAAATAGGAATGAAAATATGAATAAGCTAATCTTTGGATTTACGTCTCCCATTAACGGTAAGATACTCACTTCAAACGGAACCGTCGCCGTTCTCGGAATTGCAAAAAACGGCCCAATCGTTAAATACAACAAACTGGTAAATAAAACACCGTATATAGGGTGTACACGGCTGGACAACTCCTGTAAATTATTCGTTCCGGAATATCCAATGGCAATAATTCCTAACAGCGGTAATCCAACACCCGTGATCAAAAATCCAAAAATCGACGGCCAAAGGTTTTCCCCTGCCAATTGGCCAAGATGTGCCGGGAATATTAAATTACCCGCTCCAAAAAACAGTGCAAATAACATGACTCCAATCACTAAATACTCTGAAAATGACACTTTTTCTTTCTCCATTTTGCGCCTCCTGATTGTACTATTCTCCCTTTAATAGTGAATTTTCAGAAAATAAAGGTAAAATTATACTAGAAAAATTTTATTAGTCTTGTTATATCATATTCTAAAAAAATATTCCAGGAATATTTTATCTTTTAAATAAATTATTGTTTTTTTCATATAACGAATTAATTAAATCTTACTATTTTTCTTCTTATTTCAGACCATAAAAGTATATCATAATTTGCAAGAAATTTGAAGAAGTATGTCGAATAATTCTTGAGTCTTGAGTATTATAAAATAATAATTTTTGCATAAACGTATGATTTTCCAATAATTTCATTGAAAATATTGTTAATTTTTTTCATTTGGAGTACCATATTAGTGTTAAAATGAATAGAAATTTTGGAAGTGGAGTTGAGGCACAAATGGAAAAGATACTCGTATTCGGACATAAAAATCCAGATACAGACACAATTTGTTCGGCAATCGCTTATGCGGAGTTAAAAAAAGAATTGGGATATGATGCAGAAGCGGTTCGTCTTGGTGAAGTAAACAGCGAGACCCAATATGCGCTTGACTATTTCAAAGTTGATACGCCCCGCCTTGTCCAAAAAGTGACCGAAGAAACGGATAAAGTAATTTTAGTTGACCATAATGAACGAGGTCAAAGCGCAGACGATATTGAAGGCGTTAAAGTTTTAGAAGTTATTGACCATCATCGGATCGCCAATTTTGAAACGGCTGATCCATTATACTACCGTGCTGAACCGGTCGGATGTACAGCAACGATTATTAAAAAACTTTACAAAGAAAACAATGTTGTCATTCCGAAAGATATTGCCGGTCTTATGCTTTCCGCAATCATATCTGATTCTCTGCTTTTTAAATCACCGACATGCACTGAAGAAGATGTACAAGCAGCAAAAGAACTTGCTGAAATTGCTAATGTAGAGTTGGAAACATACGGAATGGCAATGTTAAAAGCCGGAGCAGATGTTTCTTCAAAGACAGCTGAACAGTTAATTTCCCTTGATGCCAAACCATTTAATATTGGCGGAAACAAAGTGATTATTGCACAGGTTAATACAGTTGATCCGCAAGATGTTTTGGCAAGACAAGATGAAGTGGAAGCTGCCATTCAATCGGTTATCGATGAAAAAGGACTTGATTTATTTTTGTTTGTGATCACAGATATTTTAAACAGTAATTCAACGGCTCTTGCCCTCGGTACGAATACAGCGCTCGTTGAAAAGGCATATAATGTGATATTAGAAAATAATACTGCCCTATTAGAAGGTGTTGTTTCCAGGAAAAAACAAGTTGTACCGGTGTTAACAGCTGCTGCTGAATAAGAAAAGCGCAGAGCGCCCGCTAAGCGACGTACAAACTGGAGCGCCCCGCAATGAGAACAGATTTGCTTCCTCGAATAGACATCGCACGAAGAAAAAGCGATTAGCTTTTTCGAGGAAAAGGAAACACGGCGAGGGACGAGCCGATGTTGACTTATCGTAGTGAAGCTACTACTTGAGCGAACTTCATGAGTAATCTTCCATGAAATACTTCATGAAGCTTTGCGACGAGCTGAACATCCGCTTCCTCGAATAGGCTATGGCGCAGGAGCACATTAAAGGGGAGCTAGTTTCTCAGTCGCT
>NZ_CCRF01000040.1 GCF_000751775.1 Caldibacillus thermoamylovorans | reverse complement strand
GGCGCTTGGAGCTAGACAATAAAACTAATCCCAAGTTATTTACTTGTATTTTTATACTTTCTTATTCTGTAAAGAAAACTCGGCGATTGCCGAGCCTTTAGGCGAGAGCAGAGCCGCAAGAGCACTTATGCGTTAGGAAAGCAGAAATTGAAAAATTTATACTTTCCTATTAGCTAAAGGATAACCGCCACGTCAAAAATTTAGACGTGGTGGTCTTTGAAAAATTATACATAAACCTTATGTCGAACTTGCATCTTTACTGTGAATTTTTATATATCTTAATGTAATTGAAATTCGTTCACTTTCTTCTAAATACCGGAATCTTCCCCTATTTAGTCTTTCTTTATGTACGTCCAGCCTTCTTCTTGATACACTTTTCCTGCCTTCAATAGTCTTCCAAGTGCCCGTTTAAAGGAAGCCTTACTCATGGAAAAACGTTTTTCAATATCTTCCGGGGCACTTTTATCCGAATATGGCATACTTCCGCCGCGACTTTGCAAATAAGTATAAATTTTCTCAGCATCATCGTCCAATGTTTCATATCCTCGCTTTAATAAAGAGACATTAACTGTTCCATCCACTTTGACATCAATAATCCGCCCTGTCACACGATCCCCCACCCGCGGTTCCTTATCTCGTTGACTTTCATGGATAAAACCGCGATAACCTTCTTCAGTGATAATAAAAGTACCGCTATGTAAAGTGCGATAAACAATGCCTGTTACATTTTTGTTTAATACATTACGATCCGCTTTTACGAATAATTCTTCCATTACATTTTCCGTCGCTAATTTTCCCAGAAGACGACCGCGTTTATCTGTTTTTAATGTACAATACAAACTGCCCCCGATTTGCGGCCAAACTTCCTTGAGCTTTGGTAAATCATCTCTATGGATTAAAATATCTTTACTTGTTCCAATATCGATGAACACACCTAGATCGTTTTTCACTTCAACAACTTTACACCAGCCATAGGTGCCAACCCGAACTTCAGGTAAAGACATTGTCGCAGTCAAGCGTCCTTGTTTATCTTGAAATAAAAACACTTCCACTTTTTGACCAATTTGTATGTCACCGTTTTGCTCATTTTTATGAAGTAATACATCATTTGACCCATCGCTAAGGAAATGCCCAAAATCCGTATTTCTGACCACTTCTAGAGTAACAACTGTACCAGCCTGTAAATGTCCCATCGTCAAAATTCCTTCCTTCTATCCAACTTTCAATTGTTATCATTTCCAGATTATTTGATTTTACCAATGTTTCCTTAAAATATACAGAGAAAAGTATACATGACTATCATGGTTCCCCTGAAGTCATATTCATCACTATTAAAATAAACTTATGCTAATATAGATTTTGAAAAAACAAAGTATGGGGGATTTTTTATGACAAAAGGTACTGTTCAGGACTTAACATTCTTCAGTAACGAATTAGCGGAGGAAACCCAAGTTCTGGTTTATTTGCCGCCGCAATATACACCATTATATACATATCCATTTTGTATTGCCCAAGACGGAAAAGATTATTTTCAATTGGGGCGAATTGCCCGAGTATTAGATGATTTGATTGAAAACGGTGAAATTGAACCGATTTTATTTTTCGGTATCCCTTATAAGAACGTACCGGATCGCAAGGTTAAATATCACCCGGAAGGCAAACTTTCGGCAAATTATCGGCAATTTTTAGCCAATGAACTCGTTCCATTTATTGAAAAGCAATTTCCTGTTGCTGAAACAGCCTCATCCCGTGCATTGGCAGGGGATTCGTTGGCGGCAACGATATCGTTACTAACAGCGCTAAAATACCCGAATATATTTGGAAAAGTAATGCTTCATTCACCATATATTGACGAATATGTTTATGAAGAAGTCGACAATTTTAAGGATTGGAACCGGTTAAAAATATATCATGTCATCGGCAACCGGGAAACAGAGGTCGATATGACAGACGGGAATACGGCAGATTTTCTCGCTCCTAACAGAGAACTTGCAAAAAAATTAAAGAAAAAGCCGGTTGACTATTTTTATGAAGAAATTGAGGGCAATCACACTTGGAAATATTGGCAAAAAGATTTAAAACGTGGACTTACTGAACTTTTCCCTTTATAATCTTTGTATTACCCAATATTTTTTATAGTCAAATAATTATTTCTCTAACTGATTCATATTTGTTATAATAAAAGAATGACATGAAGGAACCAAATTAAAGGAGGTTATTCTTAATGCAAGTTGGAATTGTCATCTTTCCGTCTAAAAAATTGCAGGATTTTGCTAACTCATATCGAAAACGATATGACTCAAAATATTCACTTATTCCGCCCCATTTGACACTAAAAGCCGCATTTGAAACAAACGAAGAACAATTAGTAGAAATTTCCGCAAAATTGGAAGAGATTGCAAAAAGACATGAACCGTTTGAATTAAGAACAAATAAAATTAGCTCTTTTCATCCTGTAAACAACGTCATTTATTTAAAGGTCGAACCAACTGCGGAACTGGAAGGATTTTTTAAAGAATTAAATTCCGGCTCTTTCGGTAATCCTCCTGAATACGCATTTGTTCCCCATATTACCATTGGTCAAAGCTTATCGAACAGTGAACATGCAGATGTATTCAGTCAGCTGCGTTTGCAAAAAATTGAGCATACCGAAACGATAGACCGGTTCCACTTACTTTATCAATTAGACAATGGGATATGGAATGTGTACGAAACATTTTTATTAGGAAAATAACTTATCAGCTCAGGATGTGACAGTGATGAAAGTAGTAAAAGTAACAAACGAAGAACAGTTTCAAGCTGCGTTAAAAATAAGAAAAATCGTCTTTGTTCAAGAACAACAGGTTCCAATTGAGGAAGAAATTGACCAATACGATCAATTAAACCAAGCAACCCATTTTGTTATGTATAATGACGAAAATGAGCCAATCGGAGCCGGACGATACCGTGAAGTGGAAGATTATGGAAAGATTGAACGAATTTGTATTTTAGCGAACTATCGAAAGAACGGTTCCGGTAAACAATTGATGGACGAAATTATTCGTTATGCAAAAGAAACAGGAGCAAAGAAAGTGAAACTCAATGCCCAAACCCACGCACTGCCTTTTTATGAAAAATTGGGATTTACCGTAACTTCCGATGAATTTTTGGATGCAGGAATCCCTCATAAAGCGATGGAAATGGAACTTTAAAGAAAAGCGCAGAGCTAAATTCGCAACGTCCTGTTACACATAAGCTGAACACTTCCTGTAGCCCGGCGCCCGGTAATGACAACAGAAAAGACTGTCCGATTACGATTTCGGATAGTCTTTCCAACTTGTGCTCACATTTTCTAAACAATGATATCTATATATTGCCCTTTTTCTTTATCAAAAAAAAGTGTCTGTTTTTCTTCATTATATAAATAAGCGCCTGTTAATACCGCTGGAACCCGGCCTGCTTTCGTTACAGCCGCAACGGATTTCATTTTATCGTTAGCATTGAGAACTCTTTCAACATATTGCGTATAGTCTTGGCGATTTACAGGTAAAATGGCTACCATTGAAATCCCCTCCCTAAAAACGAATCCCCTTACACTTATATTATACCATATAAAAAGTAAGGGTGTTGCACCTTACTTTTTATTGTTCATCATATTTGCAATTGTGTTAAAATCAAGCTTTTTACCATCTTGAATAATCGTTTGAACAATTTTGTCTTCCATTTCTTTCGGAATATTACGACCCGCAATTTTTGATACTTGTTTTACTACTTGGCGAACCGTTGTTTCATCTTGTAAATTGGCACCTTGTATGGAATTAGCTAATTGAAAAATGTCATTCATGTTTACACCGGTTTTTTTCTCTATATTTTTAAAGAAATTGTTTTCCATCCTTTGTTCTCACACTCCCTTTCAAAACTACTTTATTTTATGCATGAGTTCCGGAATGGTTCAGGCTATTTTTAGGAAAAGTACCTGTTCCAAAAGAAGGTTTTTTGACATAAAAAAAAGGGGCCCAAAAGTTAAACAATAACTTTATGGGCAACCCTTTTTTATATTAACATAAATAGCTGGCACCAACGATAATTAAAAGGATGAACAGGACAACGATCAAAACAAATGAATTACCACCGTAACCGGAACCTCCATAACCATATCCGGAATAGCAACTTCCGTATCCCCAAGACATACAAATTCACCTCACTTCTTTATGTTTACAATTTAGCTTATGTAGAAAGAGGTAAGTTTGTATAGGCAATTTTTTGATTTTCTCAAAAAAAATCGGACAAAAGAGGATTATTTTTACGAAAGAAACAAATTGAAGAGGATTCATAAAAAATGGTTTTGTCGCTAAAAAAAGTGTTCCTTGCCTAAAAAAGTCGACGAGAAAGGGTCTTGTTGCCAAGAAAAAGTCCATCTTGCCTCAAAATGGTTACGAGAAAGGATCTTGTTGCCAGAAAAAAGTCCATCTTGCCTCAAAATGGTGATAATCCCTTTACCCTTTCGCTTTAAAAAGTAGTGCGCCGATAAATGCGAAAATAATCGCTGACGAAATTCCTGAACTTGTTACTTCAAACATGCCTGTAATAATGCCAATAATACCGTGAGCCTGTGCTTCCTGCATCGCACCATGAACCAATGAATTCCCAAAACTGGAGATTGGAACAGTTGCCCCCGCCCCGGCAAAATCCATTAATGGTTCGTATAAACCAAGTCCGTCCAGAACAGCACCCGCAACAACCATCAAACTTAACGTATGACCCGGTGTCAATTTAGCCACATCAAAAAGCAACTGGCCGATAACACAAAATAGGCCACCAACAACAAATGCCCAAAAAAACATTGCTAACATCATTTTCCCTCCTTTTTAAGGTTCACCATCTATGAATTTTTTTCAATAGATACGGCATGGGCGATACAAGGAATCGTCTCTTTTTGTTGAACAGTCATTGGGGATAATAGTGCACCAGTCGCAACACATAAAATTTTTTTATAAAAACCATAGTTCATTTGTTTAAGTAAATGACCATAAATTACCGTCGCTGAAGAAGCTGCCCCGCTCGCCCCCGCTTGAACAGGTTGTTCCTCTTTATATAACATTAAACCACAATCAAGAAATTTTTCTTCGGGAATATGTATTCCTTTTGAATGAAGAAGATCAAGGACTGTTGCCCGTCCAATTTTCCCCAGATCACCGGTAACAATCAGATCATAATATTCATGATTTCTCCCGGTTTCTTCAAAATGCGTTTCAATCGTGTCTGCTGCAGCAGGTGCCATCGCTCCACCCATATTAAACGGGTCACTCAACCCCATATCAATGACTTTTCCAATCGTCGCTGCAGTAATTTTCGGTTTTTCACTATATTTTTCGTTTTGTTTGGCAATTATTGCATAACCTGCACCTGTCACCGTCCATTGGGCAGTCGGAGGTTTTTGGCCGCCATATTCTGTCGGATAACGAAACTGTCTTTCTGCCGCTGCGTTATGACTGGCTGAACCTGTAACGATATAATCGGCACCATCTCCATTAATTAGAAAAGAAGCAAGAGCCAGCCCTTCCATTGAGGTTGAACAAGCACCAAATATGCCAAAATACGGAACAGCTAGTGATCTAGCAGCAAAACTCGTTGGCGTAATTTGATTGATCAAGTCTCCTGCAATCATAAAGTTCACTTGCTCTTTCGTTAATTCAGCCTTTTCCAGAGCGATCCGACAAGCTTCATCAATCAAAAGCCGATGTGCCTTCTCATAAGAGTCTTCACCCATCCATAAATCGTCATAAAGGAGATCAAAGTCCTCTGCTAGCTTTCCATTTTTTTCAAACGGTCCTCCAGTAACTCCGGTCGCAATAATGACAGGTTCATTTTCAAAAAACCAGCTGGCTTTTCCGACAATCATTGAAAGCCACCTCCAAACCATTGAATAACAATTGTTTTTATTAATGCGACAACAAATGCGGAAAATACACCAAATAAAATAACTGATCCGGCTAACTTAAACATATTTCCTCCGACACCGAGTACAAAACCTTCTGTGCGATGTTCAATAGCGGCTGAGATAACGGAATTTCCAAACCCGGTCACAGGTACAGCACTTCCGGCACCTGCAAATTGACCCAATCTATCATAAACTCCAAAGCCGGTCAGGAGCATGGAAAAAAAGATCATCGTTGCAACTGTTGGATTACTTGCTGTCTGCTCTGTAAAATTAAAAAAGTAAATATAAAAATAACTGACCGCTTGTCCAATGGCGCAAATCGTCCCACCTACGAAAAAAGCTTTTATACAGTTTTTTAACACCGGTCGTTTTGTTTCATGTTGTTGCTCTAGTTTTTCATATTGTTTTTGTTCCGGAGTTTTATTGTTTTTTCCCATCTACCATTTCTCTCCAATCACGTTTTTTCTCGGCTTAGCTTAATGATCTCTTGTAATCGTTTTTCCTTTTTCTCCTTGGACAAATTTTCCTTTTCTACTTTTTCATTCAATCGAACTGCTTCCAAAAAAATTTTAAAATCACTGGAAACGGTAAAAGACAAATCCTTAAATTGCTTCTGTAATTCTTTCGTTAACTGTTTTTCAATTTTTTTCATGCGAAATCGCTCAAGGTGATGAACTTTGAATGCAACTAAACAATCTTTTGCTTCCCCTTTAATCACAGCCACATCATAAATACCATCAATGGATAAAGCTGTTTCTTTAATATCCCCCACCAATTTTTCATCTTTATTGTTGACTGCAATCGGATTCGGATTAGATGTCCGTACTAATGAACTCCTTGTTTCCGGTGTATCATTAACCGTACTGCACCCGAATAATAAAACACTTAAGCTAAAAATAAACAACATCAAACGCTTTTCCATTTTGTTCCCTCACTAAATTGAATTTATGTAACTTTGTTCAACTTATTTTTTTGCCTAATCCATACTTTTATGCATTGGAAATGGATGGATTGGTTTCCCATCACTTGGATATGTGAGCATGTAAATATGGAACACGTTATTCACTGAAAAACAAAGTCTATTCGTTATATTTTTCAAAACTATCATTTTATTTTCCGCTATATATATGAAAAACCGCCCCACAAAAACGGGACAGTTTCTAATTTTACCGGCTGTTATTTCGAATATACTGCAGCTCTTTCCTTATATCCGGTTTATATTTTTTCGATCCCATACCTTCATGAATTCGATAAAGAACAGTCGGTACATCCAAGTAGCCGATTGAGGTTATTTGTGCAACTCGCAACCAGAAATCATAGTCATGGGTGTATAAAAGGCTCTCATCAAAATAACCAATTTCTTGAAAAATTTCTTTGTGGGTAATTGCTGTCGAACCGTTAAAAATATTTCTTCTTTTTAACGTCCGCTCCATTTGCTCATTATTTTGAAAATAAAGGGTAACTGGTTCACCAATAATTTCACTTTTTTCATTCATCTGGTAAAAGGAAGAAAAACAAATTTTTAATTCATTTTTGATCATCCATTCTAACTGTTTCTCCAGTTTATCCGGTAGAAAATAATCATCCGAACTTAGCCACGCGATATATTCTCCCTCTGATAGACGAATTCCCGCATTTAAAGCACTTGCCGTTCCTCCATTGCTTTTTTCAATATAACGAATTTGCTCAAGATAAGGTTGGATTTTCTCAGTAAACCTAGTCGAGCCGTCATTGACAACAATAATTTCCCTCTCTTGGTAAGTTTGATTCAAAGCACTTGCAATCGCTTCAGAAACATATGGGCAATTATAGAATGGGATGATAATCGATACTTTTGGCATAAAAATCAACCTTTATTTCGATAATAAGTTAAAATATCGCTTAAAGAAGAAAGAAACGGGTAACCGGGATGCCAACCGAGTGCACGGATATTTGTCAAATCCATTCTTCCTTTTCCTTTATCGATGCCCAAGTCATGTTTATTTGCTTTTATGTGAACGGGGACAGGAACGGTAGTTAAAGATTGATATGAATCAATTACATTCATTAATGTCCGATAACAGCCGGTTCCGATTGGATATACCTCTCCAATTTTTCCTTTTAATAAAATTAATTCATATGCTCGAACAGCATCACGGACATCTAAAAAATCCCTTTCTTGTGTCAAGTCATCAATCAAAACGGGTTCGGCGAGACAATCCTTTTCAGCCAAAGCAATTTTTTCAGCGATAAGTGAACAAAAACCATTGGATGGCCCCGGACCTATTAAATTGGTCGGTTTCGCAATCATAATTGGCAAATGAAATAAAGTCTCCCATGATTTCGCTACAAGTGACTGAAAAGTTTTGGTCAAGCCGTATGGTTGATTTGGCAACCCGGATGGATCGAATTCCAAAGCCGAACCGATGACTAAAATTTTCCCGTTATTTTTAACCTTTCTAACAGCCTCTAATAAATGAACAGTCGCTAATACATTCACTGTTACATATTCGGCCGGTTTTTCCCAAGATTCTTTCACATCGTTTTTTCCGGCTGTATGCAGTATATAGTCCGGTTTAACAGCTTTGATTGCATCATAAACTGAAAATTCATCTGTTAAATCACATTCCCGTTCCTCATAATTCGGAAGATCTTTGTTGAAACGTTTTTTTCGCACAAGACCGACAACATGGTAGCCGTTATTTAGAAAATATTGACACGCATGCCACCCGGTAAACCCTCCCGCCCCGGTAATCAGAATTTTCCGGTTAACCATTTCGTACCATCCATTCATACAATTCCGTCAACATTTTTTCATAAGACGGAACCCGAAAAACGATGTCTGTTCTCGTATTTTTTAGCGTACGATCCAACACGATTTCGTCATAAGGATGAATGGTAACATCTTTTTTTAAAAAAATTTGTTGGATCTGTTTTAATAAATCGTATTTCGAAATGATTTCAGGAGCCGTTATATGAAAAAGCCCGGCTCCATCTTTTTTAATAACTGTTTCAATTACCTTGGCTAATTGTAATGTGGTAATGCCGTTCCAAAATACTTTTCGGTAGCCATTTATCCGACCCTTTTGTTTCATAAACCAATGGAATAAGCCGATTCCATCCTTTAACTCCGGGCCAATGATCGATGTACGAAGCGTGACGTGGTGATTTGAACGGATCTCCCCCAAGGCTTTTGTCATCGCATAAACCGATGTTCCGTCCGGTTTATCGTTTTCCGTATATCTTCCACTTCCATTTATTCGAAAATTGGAATTTTTATCAACGACCCCCGAAAAAACACAATCGGTACTTATATGAATTAACTTCCCGCCATATTTATCAAGGACTTTTTGCAAAAAATGGGGAAGGTAACTATTTACTAGAATCGCATCCATTTGATTTTTTACCGCTTGTTCATTCAAAAGACCGATGACATTAATGATCACATCCGGCTTGTATTGGCGGATAATTTCTTCGATTGCTGTCGGATCTGTCGCATCGAAGTAAATTCCGTTTTTCCGGGTCCTCGTTGTATATCTCACTTCAAAGTCGGTCTTCGTCTGGAAATATTGGACAATCATATGACCGGCCATTCCGGCACCGCCCAATACGAGAATTTTCAACTTAAGAACCCTCCTCTTTGCAGTAACGTTCTAATCTCCTCTTTTGTCATTAAATCATCTTTTGAACTGTAGCTCTTCCTTTCGACAAGTTGGCAGTTTTGATATTTTTCTATTAATCTTGGAAAATCTTTTGTAGGTAAAATCACAAAGTAATGTTCGTCAAAGAGCACTGTGTTTTGACTTTCATATTCTGAAAATAATACTTCATTGACTTTTTCACCGGGACGAATCCCTAATTCAATTATTTCGACATCCTTTTTCCCGGATTGTTCAATTAATACCTCGGCGAGATCGAGAATTCGGCAAGACGGCATTTTCATCACAAATATTTCGCCGCCCTCACTCGATTCGGTCGCCGTGAATACAAGATGAATAGCCTCTTCAATGGTTAAGAAAAACCGGGTCATCCGTTTATCCGTAATACTGACTTTTCCGGTCGTTTCAATTTGTTCTTTAAAAACATGAATCACACTGCCGCTTGTTCCGAGGACATTTCCGCCGCGAATTGTGACAAATTTTGTATCGTCTGTTAGTGAGTTGGCGTGAGTGATCAGTTGTTCACCAATTGCCTTTGTTAAACCGTAGAAGTTAGCGGGATTGGCTGCTTTATCCGTTGAAATATATATGACCTTTTTTACCTTGTTTAAGATGGACGCTTCAATTACATTCTGCGTTCCAATGACATTTGTTTTTAATGCTTCAATTGGTTGATCTTCACAAACGGGTACATGTTTTAAAGCGGCTAGATGATAAAGTAAATCCACATTTTGTGTTGCGTTTACTAAACTTTCTTTATCACGAATATCACCAATAATGAAATGCAATCTATTGTCTTGAAATTTCCTTTGCATGGCCACTTGACTCGCTTCATTTCTCGAGAAAATGCGAATTTCACGAGGCCTTTTTTCCAATAATTGTTTTACCAGTTCATGCCCCCAAGAACCGGTTGCTCCGGTAATCAAGATGGTTTGTTCTTCAAACAACTCCTTTACCTCCCAAAATAAATTTAACTACTTTATCGGACACATATTTATCATCATAGCCTATCGGTAAAACCCATTCAGATTGCCTAGCTACCATGACTTTTACTGCCCGAAGAATAGATGTGGCATCGACTCCGGAAACAATATTACTGCCACACGCTACCGTTTCCGGTCGTTCTGTACTGTTCCGAATCGTTACTGCAGGTACATGAAAAATACAACTTTCCTCTTGAACCGTTCCACTATCGGTCATGACACATAAGGCATGTTTTTGAAGTTGGATAAAATCGAAAAATCCGAATGGCTCATGAAACTCAACCAATGGATGAAGTTTATTATTTTGAAGATTGTTTAGTTTTGACTTTGTTCGGGGATGAATGCTGCAAATTACCCGCTTATCAAAATGTTCCGCCACTGCATTTATACCGTTTAAAATTTCTGTTAAATTTATGGCGTTATCGACATTTTCCGCCCGGTGGCAAGTGACAAGAAAATAATCTTTTTCTTGCAAATGTAATTTTGTTTTTATATGACTTTCATTGATTTTTGATTGATAATGAACCAACACTTCATAAATCGGGTTACCGCTCATCATAATCCGGTTATTAGGAATTCCTTCCCGTAACAGATTTTCTCTGGAATTTGGCGTATACGGTAAATTGAATGTTGCAATTGCATCAATGACGCGGCGATTCTTCTCTTCCGGTACTGCCAAATCATAACAACGGTTGCCGGCCTCCATATGCACAACCGGAACGCCCATTCTTTCCAATAAAACAGCACTTAAAGCACTGTTTGTATCGCCCAGCACAAGTGCTTGATCCGGCTTTTCATCCTGAATAATTTGTTCTAATTCCTTGAACATCGTCGCTAATTGATTTCCCAAAGTGTTTTTATGATTAAACAGATGATAATCAGGCTTGCGAATTTCCAGTTCTTCAAAAAAGATGTCGCTTAAATTTTTCGTGAAATTTTGGCCGGTATGGACGAGTATATGTTTATCGCAGAATTCATCTAATTTTTTTATGATTAAACTAAGGCGGATAATCTCCGGTCTTGTTCCTAAAATCGTTATTACCTTCATCTGAACACTTCCTGATTTTTTGTGCTTTACAACTATACTATTCTTTTTCTTTTATAACGGACTGGTTACTTCTCTATTTTTAAATAATCATGTAATTAGCTCATAAATAGATTTTCTTAAGCATTCCACATAAGATTTAATTTTGGATAACATAAATCGATTGAAATTTTATAAAAAAGAAACCTTTGGATGTTAACCTAATAAGATATCTTTCATGCTTTTTTATCTATGATTTTATTAATATGTGATAGTAACTCATTTGTTCGTTTTTCTGTTGAATGGGCACGTCGAACCATTTGAAAACCTTGCCCGGCAATATTTTTTCGCTCATTTTCATTTTGTAAATAATAGGTAATCTTGTCTTTTACATTATGTTCATTCACGGCCACAAACGTCTTTCCATCAATAAAACCAAGGTCGGACAATTCTTGAGAAGGTGTGGCGAGTAACAATGTATTGCAAGCCAATACCTCAAAATATTTCATGACAGGATAATGCTCGATTGAGTCACAAGTAATAAAAATTTTTGCCCGGTTTATTTCTCTTGCGTATGTTTTACCTGCATAGATATTTTTCCAATTGTGGATTTCCTGATAACCCGGGTGGGGATGGTAAACAAAATTCGGCTCGTTTTTCAATATTTCATAAAACTTTGCTCGCATGGGATATAAATGCGGATAAATCGCACCCATCATTAACACATCAATGTCCCGAGGGATTTGGTAATCATTAAAAATATCAATTGGGACATGATGGGGAAACCAAATCATTCGATCATGTAATTCCGGAAAAAGGGATAAAAATGCATCTCGATAATGAGTAAAGAGATATTGAATGTTTTCTCGCTGATAAAATCGTCTTCTTTGATATGGTTTATATTTTAGTTCATGAACAATCGCTCCGACCGGGATATCCAAATCGGTAAATCCGCCTATATGGGGACAATAATCCGGTTTCCTATCATTAAGTAATATAAAATCAGGCCGTATGTTGATGTTTTTTAAAATGTCGTGAATGTTACCATCCAGATCACTTGTGATGACATTTGCTTTTTTTCTTAATTCCTTAAGTAAATAGTAGCTACTTTTTTCAATTCGGTTAGAAAGGTCACGCGTGACAAATAATATCTTTCGATCATCTTTACTCATCGAATCCCTCTTTTCGTTTTCCCTAAAGAAAAGAGCTTCCGATTAAATTGGAAGCACAGTCTCTTTACCTATTTTCTATTTTTTCGTATTTTATTGAACAAAAGGCGGGTAATCGATCGCAACAATTTTATCAAGTGGAACAATAATTCGATTTCCACCCAGCGAATCGACTCTTACAAATGTGACAGTTTCTCCGGTGACCTCTAAAACACGAACCCCTGTTAAATCAGGTTCCCCCGGCACGTTGGTTGGTAATGTAAAAACTTCATTGATCGTGACCCCTGCTGCTTGGATTTGCAACAATAGTAATTGCAAAGGCATCTTTTTTTGCTCCTTTCATTTGTTGTTCTTTTCAATACTTTTATATGAATCGTCCTCCCTTTTTGCTTGGGAAACCAATGAAAATGTGTATGTGCACAATCGAGAATTGTTATAAAACATAAAGAAAGGGCAATCTTTATTCCAAAGACACCCTTGTTTGCTTTATTCCACCTCCCCCCACTGATGGAAGTTTCACTTTATTATTGGTCGGTTTCCCGTTTTCTTCTTTTTCCACAACCACAATCTTTTTTCTTCTTCATTGTTGTTTTCGGTTGTTTTAATTCCATCGATTTTTTCATTGTTCTACTTCTCATGTCCTAACCCCTTTTCTAACTTTTTATATTAGTCTACGAAATTTTTAAAAACTTTGTTCATTCTATTTGCCCAGAAAAGCGCTTATTATTGTCTCAATTATTGCCCCAATTGCAGCTACAGCTAAAATAACAATGAACGGTTCCGCAATAATGGGATAAAAAGAATACAGGAAAACTAAAAAAAGACTTACCCATATCCCGGTACACCAATAGCAACTTAATAATTCCCCAATCCATCTTTTGAACTTTCCTTGTTTCGGTACTAAATACACTTCTTTGTCACCAGCAGGATTCACTTCTTCCACCTCATCAAAAAAAGGCATCCGTATCATTTCGGTTATTTTATCAAAGACAATCAAACGGGTTAATCGGAAAGTTGCTAATCCAATTAAAAAAAATGACCACCCATCAATACTAAACATAAAAATCCCTCCTCCTTCAATATATAAAAGAAATCTCATCTTTATAATTAAAAAAACTAAAAATAGGCGTTTTACCGATACCGTTATTAGCCTTCTCACATAGTCTGTAAGTGAATATGAAATACTGATAAGGAGGAAAGATAATGGGCATTAAACCAGATACATTCGACCATAACTGTGTTTGTGATATATTACTTGACATTTTAGAAGCCCAAGAAAAAGTGGACCCTGCCAATAGTCATTGCACCAGTGGATGTTCTACCTCTCTTCAGGAACTATGCGGCGGATTAAATGCAACCAGTCCCTATACAACCATCCCGGTCTCTTTGATTTGTAAAGGTACATGTGAATACTTTGTCGGAAGGGGAATCAGAAGAACCGGTACCGGTCCTGATGTAAATGTATATGAATCAATCGCTTTCCGTGTTGTAGATGTCGATCCCGAAACTTGTTGTGCAACATTAGAACTTCTACAAGCCGTTCCTGTAACACAAACGACAAACGATGAGAAAACACAAGTTGGGTTAGCGAACTTACTATTCTTTTTCTTAGACCAAGGTGCATTTGGCAGATATGTAAACACCGGTATATGCATTACGGTTGACTTGGACTGCTTCTGTGGCGTTAATTGTCATCCGGCAGTAACACCAGGACCTTTTACAGGTTAAGAATTTTTTAGATGTAGTATAGACTTATGAGTCTGTACTACTATTTTTATTGGGAAGTTTACTTGCACCTATCTCCCACCTTTGCTTCTAGTGACCGTACATGACGGATAAATAAAAAAATGGAGTTGCAACCTGCTTTAATCAAGGTCCCGGGTTGCATCTCCATTTGCGTGTATTCTTTCCTATTCTTTTTATGTTTGAACCTCAAGCTCTTCAATTTCATCAATATGAATGGTCTCAATTTTTCTGTTTCTCCTGATTCGTACTTGATCTCCCCGTTTGCTAAGAATTTGAATCCATACTTTATCCCCATTAATTTTCGCTTCACAAACCGGCCGCTCCAATACATTCGGATAAAATGCCAACCGTCTGACCAGCTGTCTAATCTCTCGTCTCCGTTCCAATTTTTCCTTTTTCAGCGTTTCTTCTGTATCATCTCGAGCCTCATTCATTTCTTCTACATGCGTACCCCCGGTTTCCTTCCGATCTGTTTCAACTACTTCTAGATCTGCTAAGGAAAAATCCTTACCTTCTGAAAATGTATCATCATCTTCACTTTCTTCTATAATTAAATTACCCTCGACATCCGGTGTGTCTGTTCCATGTTCTTCTTCAGTTTGCATGTCTTTATTATTCATTAGGTCTAATTCATTAACCGCCTCTTCCAGTATTAGCTCGCCACTTATTTTTTCAATAAAGTCTTCTGTATTGTTTTCTTTTTCTTGATTGCTCATTTGACCATCCTGTTTTTTTTCCTCATCTGTCGCTTCTGCTTGAGTTCTTTCTTTTTCATCCATAATATGTTCGCCCCCACCACGATCATGATAAAAATCGATAAAAAAACGATACTCATTTTGAACATTTACATTTCCTATCATATAATCGGGCTGTTGAATAAACATGGTTGGTTTCCATTTTTTACCTTTAGCGCTCTGTTTCATGCTTTGTCCCCTTTCACACAAATTCTGCCTTATTATTTGTATGCGGAAAAAAGCAATTGTGTTAATTGCTTAATCAATGGAAAAGAACACTTATTTATGTAAAATAAAGATAAAGGTAAACGCATAAAAAGTTCTTGTTCTGAAAATTTGCATTCAAATACCGTTTTTTGGGTTGTACGTAATACGGATTATACCAATCTTGTGTAAAATTTACGGATCCTTTTTAGGTACCGGTCAGGAAATCTATCGTTTTGAGGGGAAGGGTTTTTTTGGAAAATCATCGTGAGGATATAGAACTTGATTTGACCGAGTTTGATCAACCGGGAATCATAGCAAAAAATGCAGCAATTGTCTTGTTAAAAAATAATCTTAAAAGAATAAAAGAAAACGAGAATATCTACTATGATAAGGAAAAAGATGCTCAGTTCATGAAAAAGTATTATAGAAAGCTGAACCTTCATGGGAAAGGAAAAAATGTATTTTATTCCCTCCATTCCTATTTAAAAAAGACGCATAAAAATATCATTCCTTATTTTTTGAGTAAAGATATGTATTTATATACATGGGTCGATTTACAACCGGATGGGACAATGAAAAGTATTTATTCAGGAAAAATTAATGATCCGGATACATTTCTTTTAGATGATTTTATGACCGTCAATGAGCGGTATGAAAAATTTCAGGAATTAAACCAGTTATATTTGAATAAGCATGAAATGTTAAAAAGAGTGAAATCAATTGATTATGAGTCAAAATTTAACACAGAGCATATTGTTCCTCAAAGTTGGTTCAATGCAGCGGAACCGATGAAAGGGGATCTTCACCATTTATTTGTTTGTCAGCCGGATTGCAATACATTACGTTCCAATTTACCGTATGGCGACCATGCTTTTTATAATCCCGAATCAGAAACAGAACCAATTCGTAATCATTGCGGAGTTGCTTCCGGGGAATATTTTGAACCGGAATACGGCAAAGGGACGGTTGCCCGGGCAATGCTCTATTTTTTCGTTCGCTACCCGGATGCTATAAAGAAATCAATTATGAAAAAAATACATATACCTGTATTGTTAAAATGGAATCGGGATTTTCCGGTGACCGTTTACGAAAAACACCGCAATCTTGCCATTTATGAGATCCAAGGCAACCGCAACCCGTTTATCGACTTTTCTGAGTTAGCCGATGTCATCTGGCCATAAAAACTCTATAAAAAAAGCACACTGGTCACAATAAACATATTGCCAATCAGTGTGCTCTTTTAATTTTATTGTATTATTTTGTTGAAAGAATCTTTTTACATACTGGAAACAGGTTATCTTCATCTTCTGCATATTTTTCATCCATGTTTTTCCCCTCACAAAATAGAACAAAACCAAATTTCATTAGCCAGTATTTTTATCATTTTATAACGTATAATCTTCCAGTCCTTTTCGTTCACGCACTTCTCCATTTGCAAGCTCTAAAGCCTTTTTCCAAGTCTTTTCCGTCTCATATTTAAAAAATTTATACAGAAGATTCAAATCTTCTGTTTCATCATACTTTTGCAGACACTCATAAAATAATTTTTTATCCTCATTATAAACGATGAAAGGGGGATGGTTATGCGTCATCAAATAATAATTCATCATTGTTCTGCCTACCCGGCCGTTTCCGTCTGCAAAAGGATGAATATATTCAAAACGGGCATGGAAATACGTCGCCACTTTTAAAATTTCTTTACCGTCATACTCATTCACTTCTTCAATCAATTGGATCATGTCACTTTCTACATTTTCAGCAGAAGAACCAACTTCCAAAATACCAGTAACATAATCATGTTTTTTAAACTCGCCCGGGCGCTCTTCATTGACAATGTATCGCTTTTCATCATACGTTCCGCCGGTTAAAATCTTATGAATTTCTTTAATAAGATCAACACTTAATTTTTCTCTTTTTATTATTTTTTCTTTTAAATACTCATAACACAGTTTTTGATTATATTGTTCAAATATAGCACGAGGGCTGCCACTGAAATTGATAACTTTACCGCTTTCAAATATTTCTCTCGTGTCGTGGTAATTAATCTCGTCATTCTCTATTTTCCCGGAATGATAAGCAAAGAGTATCCGGAAGCTGTCCAAATATTTATCTAAATCTTCAGCCGAATTGATTTGATAGGACTGCCACAATTTCAAAACTTCCCTGTATTTTTCCAAGTGACATCCCTTTCCTTTCATTAGCTAATAGGAAAGTATAAATTTTTCAATTTCTACTTTCCTAACGCATACTTCCTTTCATCATACCACACACTTAAAGAAATAAGACGTGATGCCGGACTTTGCTTACTTCCCATAAGTCATGTAGAAAACTGACATTGCCGATCAATTTATCGAACTAGCTTTAAAAATTAAATCCCGCTTAAAATATGGAATCCGGCATCGACATGAATATTTTCCCCGGTAATTCCGCGAGATAAATCACTGAATAAAAATAATGCGGTATCGCCCACTTCTTCTTGCGTCACGGTCCTCCGTAGCGGTGCCTTTTCTTCAATTTGATTTAATACGGAATTAAAACCACGAATTCCTTTAGCAGATAATGTTCGAATCGGTCCCGCCGATATCGAATTAACGCGAATACCGTCCTTTCCAAGATCATTCGCCAAATATTTAACACTTGCATCCAACGAAGCTTTCGCAACACCCATCACATTATAATTCGTGACAACCCGTTCGCCACCTAGATATGTAAGAGTAATAATACTTCCGCCTTCAGTCATAAGCGGTCTGGCTTCCTTGGCTACGGCCGTCAAGGAATAGGCACTGATGTTTTGGGCCAGCAAAAAGCCGTCACGGGACGTATCGACAAATTCACCTTCTAAATCTTCCCGGTTGGCAAATGCGATGCAGTGCGCGACACCGTGAATTGTACCGACTTGATTTTTTATTTCTTGAAAACAAGCAGTAATATCTTCATCAACTGTCACATCACATTGCAGCAACAAATAATCTTTGCCCTCTAATGTTTCCGCCAATTCTTTCACATTTTTAAGCATGCGATCTTGGTTGTATGTAAAAATCAGTCGGGCACCAGCCTTGTCGAGAGACCGGGCAATCCCCCAAGCAATACTCCTTTTGTTGGCAACACCCATAATGACAAATGTTTTCCCTTTTAGCGACAATACCATATTTCTTCCTCCGTTTCAAAATTCAATGTATTCCAAACTCCTATTTATTACATGTTATTAGTACCTACTACTAATAGTACTATATTCTTCACAAATTGAAAAGTAAGAAAATGGTTGAAAAAAATGTGTACGACTAATTTTATCGTTTTCTACCAATAATTGTTGTCATTCCGAACAAAAGAAACACATACCCCAGTACCTCACCCATCTTTAGGAAAAGTTCAGTAAAATTTTGCTGTTTGCGGATACCTTTCAAGCAATATTTTGTTTGCTTCTTGAAGTTTTTCTGAATATTCCAGATAAGAAGGGCTCAAAATCTTCAAATTTTCAACAAAAATTTCATCATAGCCGCTACTTTGCTGAAACTCTACCAACAATTGTTGCAATTTGAAAGCAGGTGTTGACTTATAATCTTCCGAATTTCGAAACTTGATATACTCCTCAATTTCCTGTTGATTGTTAACAATATAGTTTTCAATATCTTCAACTGCATTTAGGAAAGTCATATTCATTTTTTCAATGACTTCCTGATCCGTTAAGGGAATAACACTTTCTAAATATTCTTCCATTTCCCGCGTTATTCTCACTTTATCCAAAAAATCGACAATTTTACCATATGCTTCCTCTTTTTCTGCCGTATCTGCTTTTTCATTTAGAAATTGACCGAAATGAACAGACAAAAATATACCGTATACGCCCGGAAAAGCCTGAATTAATTTTTCTTTAATGGTAAAAGACCTGTTGAGATGAATGTCAATATACTCTATTCCTTTATCAACATTATAGTTTTCAATAAGTAGTTCAAGGCATTTTTGTTGTTCCATTACTTTTTCCCTCTTTAAATCCATTAAATATTTGTACTTTAACAGTGACACAGCCTTATTACTACTCAAAAGGACATTTTTAATTTCAGAAATCGTTAATCCCAACTTTCTCAGAACAAAAATTTCCTTTAATGTCGATACATCTTCTTCACTATAATTTCTATATCCATTTTCTCCAATGTTCGGACGAATAAGCCCATGCTTTTCGTAATAATATATCGCCTTTTTTGTTAAGGAACATTTTTTGCAAACCTCATGTATGAACATAACGATCACCTCACAAAATAATCATAGACTAATCCCTAAGGTAATAGTCAACCTAATATCACTTTCATTGAAACAATTTTTCGTTTATAGTAAAAAATACCCTCGTTAAAGGATGTTCTGCTTTAAATTGTAAAGAAGGGATTCAATTGTATGAAAATCGATATTATTGGAGATGTCCATGGTTGCTATGAGGAATTAATGGAGTTATTGGATAAATTAGGTTATCAGTTTTTTGGTGATGAAATAAAGAATAATCAAGATCGAACACTTGCCTTTTTAGGTGACTTAACGGATCGGGGTCCGGATTCCGTGAAAATAATTGAACTTGTTTATTCACTTGTTAAGCAAAATCAAGCAGTTTATACACCAGGGAATCATTGTAATAAATTATATCGTTATTTTCTCGGAAATAACGTGCAAATATCTCATGGATTAGAGACAACGGTTGCTGAATATGAACATTTGCCGGTAGAAAAGCAACGAGAAATTCGGACAAAATTTATCAAATTATATGAAGAAGCACCCATGTATTTGCAATTAGATGGCGGAAAATTAATCATCGCCCATGCCGGAATCCGCGAAGATTTTATCGGTCGTACGAATAAAGAAGTTCAAACCTTTGTTTTGTATGGGGATGTTAACGGGGAAAAACTTTCGGATGGGAGACCGGTTCGAAAAGATTGGGCAAAATATTATCAAGGCAATCGGATCATTGTTTACGGTCACACTCCGGTCCATAACGTAAGAATCGTTAATCATACATATAATATTGATACCGGTTGTGTATTCGGCGGAAAATTAACGGCCCTTCGCTATCCGGAAATGGAGATCATTCAAGTTCCTTCTCACCAAAAATATGTTCCGGAAAAATTCACAAAATTCCCTTAAAAGTTTTTTTATTTTTCATGACAAAATTGGGGCATATCCGCCACTCTAAAAAAATGTTTGAATTCGTTCACTTGCTTCATATCCTGTGAATAAACCAACTAAATATCATGTCTAGTTAATATTTTTTATACTCTTTCAGTGACCCGGGTCATCCGCTGAAATCTCCAAAAGCTTCTCCATATCTCTCGGCAATGGTACGGAAAACTCCATCGTTTTTTCCATTACAGGATGTAGAAAATGAATACGCCGACAATGTAAAGCCTGGCGGTTCAAAAAGATCTGTGAACCGCCATATAAATCATCTCCCACTAACGGATGACCGATATGAGCCATATGTACGCGAATTTGATGCGTTCTACCGGTTTCCGGCATTAACCTAACATGCGTAATCTGTTTATATCGTTCAACAACTTGGAAGTGGGTGCAGGCGTATTGACCGCCATCTGTTACAGTACGTTCGATAATACTGTCCTGTTTTCGACCAATGGGTGCTTCAATCATCCCATTGTTTTCCGCGACAATTCCTTCAACAAAAGCTTCATATTCCCGTTTTACCTGTTTTTCCTGTTGCTGTTTGCTTAGAATATGATGGATGTGACGATATTTAGCCACTAAAACAAGTCCTGATGTATTTCGGTCAAGCCTTGTGATAATATGAGGAGC
Organism: Caldibacillus thermoamylovorans; assembly: GCF_000751775.1. GTDB lineage: Bacteria > Bacillota > Bacilli > Bacillales > Caldibacillaceae > Caldifermentibacillus > Caldifermentibacillus hisashii. Next base: position 12,434 of record NZ_CCRF01000040.1, on the reverse strand, counting down.
TGCCGTTAAGCCAATTTCCTTATAATAACCCATTACCGCATTGACTAGACTTCCGGTCGGATGCTCTCTGGACGGTATCGTATTCATAAATGCCGGTTTATTTATAACCAGTACATAATCATCTTCGTAAACAATGTGAAGAGGGATTTTTTCAGGTAAGAGAGTTTGGCTGGGCTCCTCAACCGGAAAAATAACGGTTAACTGCTCCCCCTTTTTTAAAACATGCCGTACCGTTACATGAATGCCGTCTATTAAAATATTGCCGCCATGAAGCTTTATATCGGTTAATGAAGTTTTAGAAATTCCCCGCTCTTGTAAGTATTGTCTCGTTGTTTTTCCGTGATCATTTTCTGTAATGACCCATTCAAGTATGAAAGGTTTTGCCATAAATCATTTCTAACTCCTTTGTTTTAACAATAGTGAGTGCTTGTCATTATTTCTACAAATGGCTTCCAAGGAAAAAATCAACTATTCATCGATAAATGACGCACGGACTCTTGACCAGAACGGGAACGGTTTGTATCTGGCAAAACGAATCTTTTGATCAGCCACTCGAAATTGCAGCGACTGGATATCTTTCTGAACAAATGTTAAATGATCGATTCCGATTAAGAAATCTTTATGGGTTACAGGTCGAAAAATACATTTATGATGGGCCGGTAAAATTAACGGCGAACCGATTGTCCGAAAAACGCGATTATTGATCGAAGCCATTTCGGCAATCTGGATTGATTCCAATGACGGATGAATAATGGCCCCTCCCAACGCTTTATTGTAGGCAGTGCTTCCGGATGGAGTGGAAACACATAACCCATCTCCTCGAAATCTTTCAAACAATTCATCTTTAATCTCAACATCAATTACAAAGGTACCTTCTACACTTTTAATGGTCGCTTCGTTCAATGCCAGATAATGTTCTTCTTTTCTTTCGTTATTATAATAAATAATGACTTCAAGTAACGGATATTCGACAATCCGACATTTTGTTTTGGCAATAGCGATGACAAGTTTTTCAATTTCATCCGGCATCCAATCTGCATAAAATCCTAAATGACCGGTATGAATACCGACAAATGCTGTATCATTAAGACGATGGCGATAACGTTGAAAAGCTGATAACAGTGTACCGTCTCCCCCTACCGAAATCGTAATTTCGGGCTCTATTTCATCATATTCCAATTTGAAATCGGTCAAATAGCTTTTCAATTTCTCGGATAACGTATTCGACTTTTCATCCCCTTTTGAAACGATGGCAAATTTCAAATCTTTGCACCCCCATGTTTAATTTATAATTGGCTCCCAAAAGGTTTTCAGAAATTTTTTTGCTAAATGATGCATGCCACAAAATTATTGTACAGGAACCAATAGCTTTTTGAAAAAATAAGCTTTTTAGTGTTAAGCATCTTGTGGATAATCTTTTTTACTGGAAAAAAATCTTTGAGCATCCCTAATTTCTTCTCTAATTTCCGACATTTCTTCATCAAGCAAAAACGCTGCTTCTGCTGCCCGCTGAAGTCGGAACTGGATATCTTCCGGGAATTGACCGTTATATTTATAATTTAGAGAATGTTCGATCGTCGCCCAAAAATTCATGGCTAATGTACGAATTTGAATTTCCGCCAACACTTTCTTTTCACCATGAATTGTCTGGACCGGATAACTGATAATGACATGATAAGATCGATAACCGCTCGCTTTTTTATGCGATATATAATCTTTCTCCTCAACAATCTCTAAATCATTACGGTTTCTAAGCAGCTCAACAACTTTTTTTATATCATCAACAAACTGACACATAATCCGCAGTCCGGCTATATCGTACATCGTATGTAATTCATCTAAAGGAACATTTTTTTGTTTTGCCTTGTCTAGTATACTTGCGATCGGTTTAACACGACCGGTCACAAATTCAATTGATGAATGTGTTTTTTCTAATTCAAATTGTCTGCGAATCCCTTTTAATTTTATTTTTAACTCCTCAACAGCTTGCCGGTAGGGTTCTAAAAATTCTTCCCAATTCATTTTGAAATCACCTCTGTACATAACGCACACTTCTTCCGTGTTATATCAACCACATGATTTTATTAAAATTAGGTACTACTTCCAGCGGTTTTTTTATCTGCTGATCAGAAGGAATACATCCTAAATGCGTAGTCTTTGTGATAACGTTTGTATGACCCACATCGTATTCTTCCGACCAATCGGGCTTTTACCGATATGTCAATTTTATTTCTTCTGTTTTTATATGGTAATCTGATATTATTTTACCATACAGTTGCTAAAAGATTAGATTTTCGCTTCAAAATAATTATACGAAGGTTATAAAGAAAAATTTTGAGATCATGATTTCGATTCATTCGATTATGTGGGGGTAAATTATGGAAAATCATTTAGAAATTGAATTTAAAAATGTATTGACAAAAGATGAATTTATTAGATTGCAACAATTTTTAGGGGTAACCGAAAATGATTTTTTTCTCCAAGTAAATGATTATTTTGACACCGATGACTTTGCGCTAAAAAAAGCCGGTTGCGCTCTCCGAATTAGAACGAAAGAGGGGCATATGGAGTTAACATTAAAAGAACCAAATGACGAGGGGCTTTTGGAAACAAATGAACCTATATCAGAAGTTGAGCGGGATTTGTTACTTGAACATAAATTTTTTCCTAAAGGAGCAATCGAAAAAAAATTGAAGTCAATGCAAATTTCGCTTAAAAAAATTAATCATTTCGGTACATTGACTACTTCCAGGGCTGAAATTCCGTTTTATGAGGGGCTTTTAGTACTGGATAGAAGTTTTTATTTAAAAAAAGAAGATTTTGAGGTAGAATATGAAGTGACGGACCCAAAAGCGTACAAACATATTACTCGTCTGTTAACATCTTTGAACATTCCAATAAGAAAAACAGAAAATAAAGTACAACGTTTCTATAATGAATGGCGAAAAAAACGGTCCGTATAAACGTTGGAGAGGTTGTGTGTCGATGAATATACAACAAATCAAAACAATTTTAGAAATCAATGCTCTGAGGGATATGGACAGTTTGAACGGGAATTCTTCATCATCCGGCAATTCTCCGTTGTTTTCTTCCATGCTCGAACAGTTGTTGGTATTACAAAATATAAATAATGAAACAAAGAATGCTACTATAGCTGTTTCCCCTGCCGGAAACGGTTTACCTTCTTTGCAAACAAATATAAAACCAGCCGTAAAGATTGCTGATGAACAACTGCAACCGATAATTGAAGAGGCAGCAAAAACTTACAATTTACCTGTTTCCTTGCTCGTTTCTGTGATCAAACAAGAGTCAAATTTTAATATTTATGCGGTTAGTCCCAGTGGAGCACGGGGACTGATGCAGTTAATGCCATCTACCGCCAAAAGTTTAGGCGTTATGAATATTGATGATCCGAGAGAAAATATAATGGCTGGTGCAAAATATTTACGGCAAATGCTTGACCGCTACGGTTCACTTGATGTTGCTCTGGCTGCTTACAATGCCGGACCTGGTAATGTCGAAAAATATAATGGGATTCCCCCTTTTAAAGAAACAAAAAATTACGTAGCTAAAATTTTGAAAGATGTTATCGTATAAGCTCCATATAAATGTTCGAAATAAAACACCCGGTGGAAAATTAACCGGGTGATGTTTTGCTGAATTGGAGATAATAGGCAATCGTTTAATCCTTTTTTTGCATGCTCATTTTTTCACATTTTATTGTGCTTCTCAGTTTTCAACTTGACTACGATGAATTGCTCAGCCTATCATGAAAAAGCTATTTATTTGAGTTAATTCTTCTACGCTGTTAAAATATATCCAAAGTGAAATAAAGGAGTTATCCGTTATGGAAAGGAAAATAATTTCACAGTTTGAAATGGTCGGGGAAGAAACATTGCATAAAATCGTGGATGCATTTTATAAAAGAGTTAAACTGCATCCGGATTTGTCACCAATTTTTCCGGATGATTTGCGAGAAACAGCCAGAAAACAAAAGCAATTCTTAACCCAGTTTTTAGGCGGACCTCCTTTATATACATCTGAACATGGCCACCCGAGATTGCGGATGAGACATCTTGCTTTCCCTATTACTCCAAAAAGGGCAAACGCATGGCTAACTTGCATGTCTCAAGCAATGGATGAAGTAGGTTTTTCCGGTCCGATCCGGGAAGAGTTTTTTTCGCGGTTAGTAATTACTGCCCACCATATGGTTAATACCGATGATGAATATGAAAGTAGAAAAGGTGAGGTCCAGTGATCGACAAAAATCGTTACGATTTCAATTTATCTAGCTTGATTAGCGGTAGTGACAGACCGCTTGAAATGTATTTATTTATCGATCCGCTATGTTCAGACTGTTTTGCTCTAGAACCGATTATAAAAAAATTACAATTTGAATACGGTCATTACTTCAGTTTAACTTATGTATTAAGCGGCAAGTTGACAGACTTAAATTCCGGACCACGCAAATCGATAACAAAGAAATTAGAAAAAACGGTTCGCAGAAAATGTATTGATTGTGATGATATTCAAGCGGACTTGAATTTAACTTCCCCGTTTTTAGCGTCCATTGCCGTAAAAGCTGCTGAATTGCAAGGAAAAAAAGCAGGAATTCGTTTTTTGCGGAAACTTCAGGAATATTTTTATTTAAAAGGTGAAGATATTACGGAATTAAATACGCTTATTAAATGTGCCCATGATTCCTTATTGGATGTGGATGAATTTTATAAAGATATACATTCAGAAAGCACTTCCCATGCTTTCCAGTGTGATCTGAAAATTTCTAATGAAATGGACGTAACGGAAACACCAACAATTGTTTTCTTTAACAATAATGTTGAAGAAGAAGGACTGAAATTAGCAGGTGTAAATCCTTATGAAGTATATATTGAAATTATGACTGATATATTGGGAGAACGTCCTGTCAGCAATTCATTACCGCCTTTATTATCATTTATTCGTTATCATGAAATTGTCTCCACGGATGATATCGCATTTGTTTACGATTTACCTCATTTACAAGTGGAATTAGAAATGAAAAAGTTGCTGCTCCAGCAAGTTGTTGAACGTATTCATACCGAACACGGTACATTTTGGCGCATAAATTACAATAATAAGAAAAGCGCAGAGCGCCCGCTTAGCGACGTACAAACTGGAGCGCCCCGCAATGAGATAAAGGAAACACGGTGAGGAACGAGCCGATGTTGACTTATCGTAGTGGAGGGGAGTGAAGTTTGCTAGTCGCTGGCGCTCGGAGCTAGACAATAAAACTAATCCTAAGTTATTTACTTGTATTTTTATACTTTCTTATACTATAAAAAATGACAAGATATAAGCACTGTTTGATAAAGTAGTTTGACTTTATTAAGCAGTCTTTTTTTTACATTAACAAATGGTAAATAGAAAGAGAGGTCCAGCAGATGGGTGGTCCACTGTACCTCTCTTCCATGTTACGAACAAAGGGGATGGGAGAAATTTTCACGGTCAAACAAAGGGGTATATGTTTGTTTGTGAATAACTTCACACCACTATAATATCAAATCCTCAACCTTTGTGCAAGTCATTATTATATATTTCACATTTTCGACACATTTTTTGTCATACTGGGACAAATTTTACCCACCTATCATACTGTACCGCACCGCTACATAAAATGATAAGGACAAATTATCTAATGAGAGTGATCATATGAATCGTTGGTATATAGGTGGGTTTATTTTATTAGTCATTGTTTCTTTTGTCGGTTATCTCTTTGGTATTTTGAAAATTTTTCCATTGTATCTGACGGCAACTTTCCTATTTTTTTCTATCTTAATATTTTTATCTTACATAAATTACCATAACCAATTTAAAGGATTTAAAAAATAATACTATGTGACAAATTGTCAAAATGTCTAATAGTAGAAAGTATCTTGGAGTGATAAATCAAAATAAGTTTTTGTATCAGTATAGAAAGGGCAAATTTTGCAGGTGAATCACCCAAACTTGCCCTTTTTCACATATTTTCATTTATTTAAAAGTCGTTCCATTTCAGTCAATTTCTCTTCAAAAACTTTGCAGGCATTTTCGATTGGTTCCGCCGTTGTCATATCCACCCCTGCTTTTTTCAACACTTCGATTGGATAATCCGAGCTTCCGGATTTCAAATAACCGATATATCGTTCTACGGCAGGCTCTCCTTCTTCTAAAATTTGTTTACTCAATGCCGTTGATGCACTTAAGCCCGTTGCATATTGGTAAACATAATAGTTGTAGTAGAAATGCGGAATTCTCGCCCATTCTAAGCCAATTTCCTCGTCAATAACAACATCATCACCAAAATATTTTTTATTCAAATCATAATAAATATTTGTCAATAACTCTGCCGTCAATGCTTCCCCTTTTTGGGAACGAATGTGAATATCATGTTCAAATTCAGCAAACATGGTCTGCCGGAATACCGTGCCACGGAATGTTTCCAAATAATTATTCAAAATGTACAGCCGTTTTCTATCATCGTCCAATGTTTTTAACAAATACTCACTTAATAAATTTTCATTACAAGTGGAGGCAACTTCGGCAACAAAAATCGAATAATCGCCATAAGGAAATGGTTGGTATTTCCTTGTATAGTAACTATGTACCGAATGACCAAATTCATGGGCAAGGGTAAACAAATTATTGACATTGTCTTGCCAGTTTAACAATATATACGGATCGGTTCCATACGCTCCGGATGAGTAAGCCCCGCTTCTTTTTCCTTTATTTTCATGGACATCTACCCAGCGATTGGCAAACCCTTCTTTTAAAACGGAAAGATATTCTTCCCCCATTGGAGCCAATCCTTTTAAGACGATATCTTTTGCCTCTTCAAAGGTCACTTCCATTTTGACATCTTTAACAAGCGGTGTATACAAATCATACATATGCAATTCATCAAGTCCAAGCACCTTTTTCCGTAATGCGACATAACGGTGTAGAAGCGGCAAGTTTTTATTGATTGTTTCCACTAAATTATCATATACCGACTCCGGAATATTGTTGGCGGATAGTGCGGCTTCCCGTGCCGATTTGTATTTACGGACATTAGCATAAAAATTATTGCGTTTTACTTGTCCGCTTAGTGTACTCGCAAACGTATTTCGAAATTTCCCATACGTTTCATATAAAGCATGAAACGCATCTTTTCGCACACGGCGATCCGCACTTTCTAAAAAGCGAATATAACGGCCGTGCGTTATTTCGACTTCTTCTCCGTTTTCATCCACAATGGACGGAAACTCCAAGTCTGCGTTATTTAGCATGCTGAATGTATTACTCGGCGCATCCGTCACCTCTGCACTTTGGGCTAAAATCGCTTCTACTTCAGGTGACAATACATGCGGACGTTGCAAATTAATTTCTTCCAAAGCATGCTCATATAACTTTAATTCTTCTTTTTCGGTTAAAAACTGCCGGATTTTATTCTCATCAATCGCCAGTAATTCGGGGACAACGAAGGAAAAAGCACTTGCTGCCTGAGTATACAAATTTCTCGCTTGATCATTCATTCCTTGATAGAAAGAATTTGTCGTATCCTGATCATATCGCATATGGGCATATGTATACAATTTCCCCAGTCGCATCATCACTTCATCTTGATATTGCAATGCTTCATATAAAACGTCAGCATTTTCACCAAGTTTCCCTTGAAATTCAAAAGCTTTAGGAATTATCGCTTTAATCTGCTCAAACTCCTCTTTCCATTTTTCGTCTGTTGCAAAAATATTTTCCAGTGCCCATGTATCCTTTACCGGGATTTCATTTCTTGCCGGCAGTTTTTTTACTGCTTTTTCTGTTGACATCATAACTCCTCCATTCATTGGTAATTTATTTCCTATATATGTATGCAATTCTAAAAAGATGAAAGGAAATATATGTTAATTCTAAAAATAACCCTATCTAATCATTCCGTCAATAGAAAAGGTTTTAAAATGATTGCTTTATAACGACGATAAAAATCCTTGCTTTTTTCTTGCCTGAAAAGATGTGGATTGACAATTCGTTTTGGTACTTTCTTTACAATTAATTTGTCCCCAATTCTGCTGAAAAATCCAATATCGGTTAAAATTTGTAAATAATCATGAACGGGACGATATTGTTCTGATTCGGAAAAGAGCACTAAATCACGGAATTTAATTATTTGTTTCAAGCTGTGAACCACAAATGATTTTATTTGTTGTACCGGAATAGCATCTCCTTTTTTTCGTCTATATAAAAAATAAAACCAAATATAAAATTGCCATTCCATTGGATGATTATAAATAAGAAACATATTTCTTACCGGCAAGCCAATTTCAGGAGGAAGTTCTGTTACATGAATTTGGTGATGATATAAAAACTGTAAAAAGGGATTGTTTCTTCCATTGGGCAATAGGGATTGCCTCTGTATCCATTTTTCCAATTGGTCATTCCAATTTTCATAAAACCGGTGAGATTGCCGTTTTTGTGATAGAACTTTCACCAATGTATCTTTAAGGGTAAATTTATCAATGCTCGTATATGCACGATTAATTGAGAACGGAATAATATTGTTATATAAATAGAGGCAGTCGGTTTCCGGATTAAACGAAAGCAAAAATGGAGTTCCATTTGCAGTTTTATTAATAAAACCGGTTAAAAACTCACTTAAATGAATCATAGATCCATATCGTGTTGTTACATGTTTTTGATTAACAATCCAAAGCGGCCAGTATGAATATTTTAAATAATTTAATGTCCGCCGCTTGATTTCGTTTGTCTGTATGATCGAACATTGGAATTCAACTGCAACTTTTTTTCCACCCCATTCAAACAGCAAATCAGGTTGTTGATTCAAGGCAGATAGAAATACTTCCATTCTCGGTCGAAATCCTTGTACAGTTAACCATTCATATAATCTCTTTTTTCCCAGCAAATGGATTTCTGACTCTCCTTCCGGTTTTATCGGACATTTACTCTTATGGGCAAAATGAGGAATTTTTTTCACACCCATTTTAAGAATTAATTCACCATTGCAGGAAGGGCAAAAAAACGGTTCGTGCTTTTTAATATCCTTAATCGCATCGTAAGTTCCATTTAAAACGGATATAAAGTCACCTGAACTCGTTTTAGCAATGAACAAATGATTCTCCTCCTTTCCTGGATGTTCCTTATTATGAACGGGTTTCATAAACTCGTCAAAAGATGAAAATAACCGTTTTGAAGGATAAAAACATAAAAAAATACCGATTCTCCTTGGCAGAAAACCGGTTTTTTATAAAAATGGAATTCAAAATCGTCATTTTTACATTTAATGAAAATATTTCCGAATAACCGTAAAGACATTTTCAGGAATAATTTCCTTCCCGTACTCTTGTAAAAAATGAATCGTTCGTTGTGATTCCATACTATATTCGAGAATGATGCTCAAACAATCATCAATTTCTTCTTCGGTAAAAACGTCAAACGGAAAGTCTATATATAAGTAATAAGAATTTTCAACTGCGTATAGTTTCGTTATAGCACCTTCAGGATTCAAACGTTTGGCCAGCGGGATGAGATCATCGAATTCATTAAAGTAAGCAACAAAGGAAATCGAATGTTCATCCACCTCTTCCATTTCTTCTTGCTCACTGTATTGGAAATGGTGGTCAAGTATGTCATCTACTTGCTCAGTTATTGGAAAAGCACTAAATTTTCCTTCAAGCGGTAATTCCAAGCGACCGCCGTCTTTAGTAAGTTGTGCTTTTGTGACAAATACTTCCAATCCTTTCTCTAAAGCTTGAACTTGAATCCATAACGGTCCGTCGAAAGGAAAGTCCTCTTCTTCGTTTACTTCATCCATTACTTCCCAAAATAATTGCTCACTTTTTTCACGACTATACCAAATTTCTTCACGATCAAATCCTCGTTCTTCTACATCTACATAAGAAATAAAAAATTTTAATGTATTCTCATTAATGCGTTCGATCTCCATTTCATAACGCTCCCTTCTCGACCATTTATTTGAAGGGTAAAGTTCCCTTGAAAAAACCAAAAAAGTCCGTCTTTTTTCCCGCCTAAATGAACATATTGTATGTCTTCTAATCCTATTTTATGACAAAACCAAAAAGAACGGAAATAAAAAAGACTAAATTATTATAAAATAAGTAACCAACCCAATTCAACTACATGTCCATATGGTAACCGTACATGTAAGTTTAAGTCATAGTATTTTAAAAAAAACATATTTAGAAAAAAACCTTCACGCACTTTTGCATGAAGGTGGCTGATTAACTTATTATATACCGTTTTTTAAAAACAGTAAAGGGATTGGTTTTTTCAATCAGTTGACAAGTTTTTGTGCTTCCCTTAATTGATAAGTCCGTACTTTTCTTGGAAGGAAACGACGGATTTCATCTTCGTTATAACCGACCTGTAACCGTTTTTCGTCAATAATAATCGGACGGCGTAAAAGTCCCGGATTTTCTCTAATTAGTTGAAACAATTGTTGTAATGGAAGCGCGTCCAAGTTCACATGCAACTTTTGGAAAGTTTTCGAACGTGTTGAAATGATTTCATCGGTACCGTCTTCTGTCATCCGAAAAATTTCCTTGATTTCTTCAATTGTCAAAGGTTCGGAAAATATATTCCGTTCTTTAAATGGTATGTTATGTTCCTCTAGCCAAGCTCTTGCTTTCCGACAAGAAGTACAACTAGGTGCAGTGTACAATGTAACCATTCTTTCGATCGCTCCTTTTGGATATTTTTGTATATGAATATTTATTTCAACATCTTTAAATTAAAATTAATTTAAAATAGGAATATCTTTTTCTTAATTATACATGATTTTCAAGAAATTGGGTATATATTTTAAAATAATTTTTGATTTTTTCTGAGACGGTTAATCGTAAAAAGCTTACTATTTATATTGAATAAAAATAAGGTGAATAACACTAATTTCCTAAAGTATCATACTCAATAGGAAATTAGTCGGATGTCTTTTTTGAGTATTTATTATCATTTACATTGGTCTTATTGAAAACTGTCATTTTGTGTTTTGGTTCCAATTGATTTTCTCCCCTTGCTTTATTGATTTTTATATATGAATTGCATATAATACAGATATACATTTTAAATAATCATTACAAGTAAAGCGATGAGAAAGATTAGTACATTCTACTTATGCATTATAGAGAGTTTGTGGCGGGTGGAAACAAACTGCAAGTCGGATGGAATGGACTTTCGAGTCAAATTCGAACAACGGGACTAATTTTCTTCTGTTTAGTAGACATTTGCGTATGCCTTGCGTTAAAGGTAAAGTGACCATTTCGGTAACTAGGGTGGTACCGCGGATTTATGACCATTCGTCCCTACTTTTGGACGGATGGTTTTTTATTTCAGTAAATAGTCCATCTAAAAATGCAGCACTACAGAGCAATCGATTTAAAAATAATGGAGGCGTTACAATGAAAACAATATTTTCAGGAATTCAACCAAGCGGAATGATAACAATCGGTAACTATATTGGGGCATTAAAACAGTTTGTCGCCTTACAGAATGAATACAATTGTTATTTTTGCATTGTTGACCAACATGCCATTACCGTTCCGCAAGATCCAAAAACATTACAGAAAAATATCCGCAGTTTGGCCGCATTATATTTAGCAGTCGGGCTTGATCCAAATAAAGCTACGTTATTTATTCAATCGGAAGTACCCGCTCATGCCCAGGCAGCTTGGATGTTGCAATGCATTAGTTATATTGGTGAATTAGAAAGAATGACGCAATTTAAAGATAAATCAGCCGGAAAAGAGGCGGTTTCAGCAGGTCTTCTAACCTACCCACCACTGATGGCTGCTGATATTTTATTATATAGCGCTGATCTTGTACCGGTTGGCGATGATCAAAAACAGCATATTGAATTAACTAGAGATCTGGCTGAACGTTTTAATAAAAAATATAATGATATCTTTACGATTCCAGATATTCATTTACCAAAAGTCGGTGCTCGAATTATGTCCTTGCAGGAACCAACAAAAAAAATGAGCAAATCTGATCCAAATCAAAAAGGATTTATTTCTATGCTGGATGAACCGAAGCAAATTGAGAAAAAAATTAAAAGCGCAGTTACCGACTCAGACGGTGTTGTGAAATTCGATAAAGAAAACAAACCGGGTGTTTCTAACTTAATGTCGATTTATTCAATTTTTGGCAATATATCTATTGAAGATCTAGAAAAGAAATATGAAGGAAAAGGTTACGGTGTATTTAAAACGGATCTAGCCGAAGTAATTATTAATGCGCTGCAACCGATACAAGACCGTTATAAAGAATTAATCGATTCTGATGAACTTGATAATATTTTAGATGAAGGGGCAGAAAAAGCTGCACTGGTCGCAAACAAAATGTTACGGAAAATGGAGAAAGCAATGGGACTCGGTCGGAAAAGATAGAATCCAATTGATTTCTGTAAG
>NZ_CCRF01000039.1 GCF_000751775.1 Caldibacillus thermoamylovorans | reverse complement strand
CTTTTGAAAAAGGGGATGGCTTTTTCATCCCCTTTTTTTCATTATTGCCGTTTTTTCGTTTTTTTATTGTTCAACCTTTCAGCAGCTGTCAACGGTTCATTGGCAAATTCATGATCAAATTCGTGTGATTGATCATCTTTTTTTGCTTGCTCATCGCTAAAATATTTTCGGAGCTGTTTTTTCAGTTTTTCGTTTTCCGACATCGTTTCCACCTCCAACCTTATGTTTTACATCTTTTCATAGAGTATGTACGATTTATGTCAGACAAAATTTCCCGGTCATCATATACGATTAAAATCAACAAAATAATCAATCTTGTACTGACATATTTTAGCGTACACATTAGAAGTCACCAAACAACTATTACTTCTTCAGGCTTTTCATCGCTTCTTCTATAATCTTCTTACGCATTTGATTGTCCATCTTTTTATCAATCAATCCGGTTGGAATAATAATTAATAAATGGATAACACAAATGGTTATCGTGACAAAAGGAATTTTAAAGAAAAAACTATTTGCTATTATAACTGAAAAAATTATCAAACAATTATATTATTAGTTCTTTCGGATTTTTTAACGGAAAATTGGAAAGAGATGAATAAAATTTTCATTACTAAATTTTTAATTTATCAAATTCCTTTTTTCATAACCTATGTCATTTTAAATCCTGAAATGACCAGTATAAATTATTGGTTCTTGATCATATTTGAATGTTATATTAAAAGAACCAAGATAAATAATCCTACAATGATTTTTATATTATTGTTACTCATCCATATATTATTGATTATTATTAGTTATTTTATTATTACCATTATTTCATTAAGTTCGTTATCGGTGTAATTACCATTTTAGTAAGTAACACAGTTGTTAATCCTGATTTGCCCTATACTAAAATTTGGGATACATTGTTAATCACCATGCAGTGTACAAAAAAATGCCCCTGAGGTTTTATCTCATGGACATTTTTGAAGTGGGACTCTTTAATTTACCTTTGATCCTTTTTCCATTTCCCAAAGTTTTTCAAAATATGGTTCACCTTTTATTAAAGCCTCACATAGCTTCTCATGTTTTTCTGTCCAACCGAGTTTTACTTCTTCATACAGTTGATTCCATATTTCTTCAAACGATTTCGTCCGAATCGTTGAATAATGTCCCGGTGCCCATTCTGTATACCAGTACCGGACTTGCCCTGTATTTTTCGATGTATATAGATGATCTAAAGCTAAAAATAACAATTGCTTTAACTGCCGCTCTTTCCTTGTCAGCCCCATCATTACTTCCGGTTCAGGTGACATAATATGATGTTCTTTTTTCGGATGTTTTGGTATCGAATATTTGATCGGATTTTCTTCTGCTATCATCTCATATACAAGTTGCTCTTGTCTCGGGATTATGCGACTTTTCCTCATCGGTATTTGATATCCGAGCGTATCGACGGCCAGAATGCCGATGCCGTCTGTTATGATAAAACAATAGTCCAACTGGATCCGCTCATGATTTTTTCGCAAATACGCCTTTTGAAACACATCATTCAATAAACTTTCCGGCAGATCAGTCAACCCATTTTCAATATAATCATATAAGTCTTTCGTTACTTTCAAAACCGGTACCTGATCTAATAATTCGATGGTATCATCTTTTCGCCATTCATGAAAATGACAGACATTATATCCGTTCTCTTCCCCTTCGAACCAATTCACCCAAACATCATGCAAATACATCATTTCTAACCCCTCGCTTAAAGACTGTTTGAGTACAGTATTGTCCGAAAAGAGTTAAATTATTCCTGAAAAAGCAAGATTTCCTTCTCTTAATGGCGAAAAGACGATGATAAATACGTAAAGCCAGGTCCCCTTTCCCTGGCTTTAAGCGTTTCTACATTATTCATATTTTTTAAAGACTAGCGTTGCATTATGACCGCCGAATCCGAGCGAGTTGCTCATCGCATACGTAATTTCTTGATTTCTTGCTTCATTTGGAACATAATCCAAGTCACAATTCGGATCCGGATTTTGTAAATTCATGGTTGGCGGTAAAATGCCTTCCTTTAGAGCTAAAACAGTAAAAATTGCCTCTACCGCTCCGGCAGCGCCTAATAAATGTCCGGTCATTGATTTCGTTGAGCTGATGGCCATTTTATAAGCATGATCGCCAAATATTGTTTTAATGGCTGTTGTTTCATATTTATCATTATATTCGGTACTTGTACCATGGGCATTAATATAATCGATTGTTGTCGGGTCGATTCCAGCATCATCGATCGCCATCTTCATTGCACGGGCACCGCCTTCTCCTTCAGGTGCCGGAGCAGTAATATGATAGGCATCACCGGTCGCTCCGTAGCCGATTACTTCTGCATAAATATGAGCACCTCGGTTTAAAGCATGATTCAATTCTTCTAAAACAACGATCCCTGCCCCTTCACCGATAACAAAACCGTCACGATCTTTATCAAACGGCCGGCATGCGGTTTTTGGATCGGGATTGGTTGAGAGCGCGGTATTGGCACAGAATCCTGCTATCGACATTCTTGTGATTGGGGCTTCAGAACCACCGGAAATCATGACATCTGCATCACCGCGTTCAATAACTTTAAATGCATCGCCAATGGAGTTTGTTCCGGTTGCACAGGCCGTTACTGTACAAGAATTAAAACCTTTTGCACCAAGAAAAATCGAAACTTGCCCGGTTGCCATATCCGGAATCATCATCGGTATAAAGAACGGACTAACCCGCCGATAGCCACGTTGTAAAAAGGTTTCAAATTGATTTTCCAACGTTTCTAACCCGCCGATACCCGAACCAATCCAAACACCGACTCGATGTGCATTATGATCATCAATTGTCAGATTGGCGTCTTTTACGGCCATAAGTGATGCAGCTACGGCAAAATGAGTAAATCGATCCATTTTCCTTACATCTTTTCTTTCAATAAAATCTTCAGGATTAAAATCTCTCACTTCTGCGGCAACTTTTGCAGGAAACTCATCAGCATTAACCCGAGTCATCGGACCGATACCTGATTTTCCGTTTATAATATTATTCCAAGAAGTTAGGGCATCACTGCCAACAGGTGTAACAGCACCAATCCCAGTAATAACTACCCTTCGTTGTTCCATTTCAATACAACTCCTTTTTAATCGTGCATATTTCCACTATGAAACTTTCAAGAATTCGTACACTATTTTATTACGATCGTCCTTCATCTTATCTTACCATCCCGGAAAAAATTTTGAAAAGTTTTTTAGGTTTTAAAGAATTTTTACCGAACAATAATACACCTAATAATCAAATGATAGATGTCTACATAACCGCTTACCTGTTAACAACTTGCTTATGTCGATTGATTAGTTAAAACAACCGGGCTGTAACCGGTTTAGTCAAGACGGGCCTTTTAGCGGTAGTAAAACAAATTACTTGCCCCATTTCATTAAAATCGCTCCCCAAGTTAGACCACCGCCAAAACCAACCATCAAGATAATATCATCATCTTTAATCCGTCCTGCTTCCAAATCCTCAACTAAAGAAATTGGAATGGAGGCTGCAGATGTATTTCCATATTTTCCAACAGTATTTGACATTTTTTCAATCGGGAGATCCAATCTTTGTCTTGCTGCTTCCATAATTCGGATATTAGCTTGATGCGGGATAAGAAAATCGACGTCCTCCTTCGACAAGCCTGCCTTTTCTATCACATTTAAGGCGGATTCGCCCATTTGTCGAACAGCAAATTTAAAGACTTCTCGACCGTTCATACAAATATATTTTTCTTGATATAAAAATTTTCCTCCAGAACCATCTGCACCGAGTTCAAATGATAAAATTCCTCGTCCGTCAGTGACCGGTCCCATGACCACTGCACCGGCTCCGTCACCAAATAATACGGCAGTTGAACGGTCTTCCCAGTCGGTTATTTTCGATAACTTTTCTGCACCGATAACTAATACATACTTATAAACACCTGTTTCGATAAATTGTTTGGCCGTCACCATTCCGTACATTAATCCGGAACATGCGGCACTAATATCCATCGCTGCAGCTTTTTTGGCACCAATTTGTTCCTGAATCATGCAAGAAACGGTTGGGAAAGGCTGATCAGGAGTAACCGTTGCTGTTAAGATGAGATCAATATCTTCAGGCTGAATCCCGGCATCCTCAATCGCCTTTTGTGCAGCGAAATAAGCCATATGTGAGGTGTTTATGTCATCACCGGCAATTCTTCGCTCCCTGATCCCGGTTCTCGTTCGAATCCATTCATCGGAAGTATCCATTCTTTTTTCTAAATCTTGATTCGTTACTACATTTTCCGGTACATAACGACCAATACCAACAATTCCAACATTCATGTAACTCACTCCTCATTTGAAAAATTCTGATCACAACTATTTTTATTATGAGTTATTATGACTTGGTACTAATTTTACTTGAAAAAAAAAGATAATTCAATTGAAATTTTGTACAGTGGAAATAATTCAAGTAAACTTACATGTTACAAATCAAATATCGTTTGTAATTTCTTTATTTCATCAAAAAAACGTTCTCCGTCATTTGTTTCATTGACAAAAATAACTTTACCGGGATCATTGACGGTTTCATCTTCCGGAAAATCGGTTTGTGATTTAATACCGGTCAGCATATATAGACATTCATGCCAACGATGTTTGTTTTGATTTCTAATATAAAATTCTCCTTTTTCTTCATGTAACATTAAATCAACAATCGTTCTACCCGCATCACTAATATAAATGGCATCTGCGTTTCTGCTAATTTTTTCCCCCATTAACATATGGTAAAGATATGAAGTCTCGGTAAACCACTTCCCATATATAATGGGAACGTAAATCGATAATGTTTTGCAAAATTTTTGTTCAATTACCCGAAAATAATGATTCATTGACTGGATCCTTTGGTCGGGACCTGATGCTTTTAATAAAATGATCGGGGCTGAAGCATTTTTTACTGAAAGCCGGGCAAAAATTTGTTCAAGTTTTTTTAAAATCATTTCCCATTGATTTTCATCGTAAAATAACCAATCATATAATGGGATGATCATTGGAACGTTTATGGATCGTTCTAAATTTTCGCCCATTCTCTTAAAATTCGCATTTCTGCCAAGCAATAAATTTTTTTCTTCAATAATTTCCTGATCCTCATAGTCATCACAAACATTTACATGGTTTACTTGATAACCTTTATTTAATAGTTGTTCACAAATTTCAAATCCCAATTGTCCAAAGGATCCGAAGAGGATATATCCGTCCATTTGCTTCACCTGCTGTCAAATACGATTACAATTGAGCTTCAGCCTGCATGAATAAGTTCTTTGCGTAATAAGCAATGCGCGACCTTTTTTCCGGTAAAATAACATAGATATTTTCATTATATTTAGAAAAATATTTTTTATATAGCTGTGTCCATAGCGCATCTTGAATTCCATGTTCTAAAATATGAATGATAACGAAAGGATATGTGATGGTAAATGATGTCACTTTTAAGTTTTTGATATTTTTTTCACAACTTTCTTCACTAATATTGTAAGCAGATGATAAATCTTTGATCGTTTTTTTATAAAGAAAAGGTTGATCTTTCAAAATTGATATCATCCATTGAATGGAAAATATCGGATTAATGAATACAATCGAGCGAATCATTTCTCTTTTATTTTTTAATAAATCCATGGCAATCAAAGTCCCAATTCCTTCTGCAATAATGTGCACCCGTTCGTTTAAGATTTCCGTCCGCTTAATAAATTCGTATAGACTGGCCACTTGTTCAACAGATTGCTTATTTCCCATATGCCTGTAATTGAAATTTGTATAATAAACGGTGTATCCGTCATCTAAAAATGATTGAAGGATTTTCTGTCTTGCATTGTTACTTAACCAATTACTACTCTGTTTATCTACATATTGTTCTTCTCCGCCGATGACCAATACCCCGAATCCATTTGGTTTTTCCGGATAATGAATGATACAATATTGATCATTTAAGGTGAAAATTCGAAAGTTCATACATAACCCCTCTTATATTTACTTACCAATTATTTTCCATTCATTAACACAATAATCAGCCTTGTGGGCAGTGCTTCTCTTTATACTTTATTCAAAAAAGTAATAAACTCTCTATTACAATTGCCTATTTTTCATTTATCTTTCCTGTAAGTCCGGGGAAAAACAGCTTTGTCAGATTGCCTCTTGTGTTTCGCAATAAAAACCTAAGCTGTTTATTTTAAATTGCTCAATAAGAAACCTTTCCTAAAATTTGATTTTTATGGTATGATTTCTTTATATGATAATGAAGAAAATAATTATAAAATGAAAAGCAGGTGGAGTTTCATGAAATATTTTTGGACCTTTTTCTGGGTATTTCTTTTATCACATATGTTAACTTATATTGTCGGGTCAATAAAATCCGCTTCATATGATTTTACAGTTGGAACAATTTTAGCAATCGGCATCTCGATTATTCTTTTCCTAATTGCGGCAGTTATGCCAAAAGATAAAGAACTAAATGTGTAAGAGAGTGAACCGATTACGATTAAGTTCGGCGACTCGTCATGCGTAGTTCATCGAAAATGACAAGTATTTTTCAGTTTTTACTTAATTTCAAATTTTTCTCCGGTGATTTCCTAAGTGCCGGTCATCTATACGTAAAGTATACGAAAAAAGGTTGTCCTTTAGGGGAGTCATTTCTATTCTCCCTGACAAGACAACCTTTTGACTTTTTGCTTCCAGAATTTCATATAATACAAAATATGAAAAATCGAATTTAACCCTTAAAGGTCCAAATGCGGTTATGATTGGAGTTTTCCGGGAAACGCTGTCCTGCTTTTAACCGGACTTGTCTTGGATTGACGACAGACGATCCTTCTTCTCCTATTTCAATATATATCCCGTCATTTGGTGCTTTGTACCCTGCTCGGAAACGACGATTTTCTCCCATTGCTTTCATCCCCCTTTCCAGATTTCTCATTATTATCTTTTACGAAAAGAGGGAAATCATGAATTCAGGTAGAGATGAAAAAAATGACAGTTGAAAGCAGGCTCTCAAAACTTTTCGAAAGGGTCTGGCTGAACCATCATCCCCTTCCTTAGGGTCAGTTTCGGATTAATCCGGAATTCCTAGTGCAATCTTTGCATAACGACTCATCATATTTTTTGACCAAGGTGGATTCCAGACAATATTCACCTCAGTATCTTTCACTTCCGGTATATCAGAAAGAGCTATTTTCACTTGGTCAGAAATGATACCGCCTAATGGGCAACCCATTGTGGTCAAAGTCATCGTCACAATGGCTTTGCCGTTTTCATCCAGATCAACATCATATACCAACCCAAGATTTACTATGTCAATTCCAATTTCAGGATCGATTACTTGTTCAAGCGCACCGAGTATATTTTCTTTTAAAGCTTCATCCATAAAAAATCCTCCTTTCCAATTCATATTCTATCATACCAAAGATACATAGAAAAATGAATTAAGTGAAACTTCCGTCAAAGGGGATATTTTTTCCCCGCTAATGTTAGTTGAACCTATCGGACGCGTGCGGGCAGTCCGTTCACCACCTGTCTTCTTTCCATGCTCGAATATCTTTAGGTGAAGTCTTACTTTCCGTTAAGGTAAGATAAATTCTTGGCCACTACAAGTTGGATAAGGTTGGACATTTATTGAAGAAATTGCTCAAACCAGTCAACCGTTGCTAATAACCCTTCTCGTGATACTTTATGTCCGGCATGATGATCTAAAATAAAGCGGATATGGTCCGGATGTTCTGAATAATTTTCCTTTACCTTTTGATAAAAATCATAAGCATATGTATAGGGAACAATTGGATCCTTTTTTCCATGCCAAAATAGCAGCGGACGATTGTTTAACTTTTCCGGATTCATACTTAAGTCAACAGTCAACAGTTTCTGATACTCTCCTTCTAATTGCTGTTCCGAATACGGAATTTTATATCCTTGGCTTTGCAGTTCATTAACGAGATAACGAGCGAAATGGTGATAAGCGGGATTCCCCATTAAACTGACAGCTGCCTTTATCCAATCATATTTACATAAGGCACCAAAGGTCGTAATTCCTCCCATTGATGTGCCGGCAACACCAATTTGATTTTGTAAAGTTCGCCTGTTTCGCACATATGCTTCCTTTAATTCTCCAAGTTCCTTAATATTTTTTAAGATTATTTTCCAAAAATATAAAGCTTGTTCCTCCATCGACAACTTTCGGCTTCGTTCTCCGTGCAAATCAGCCTCAGGAAGGACAACCCGTATATTTTTTTCAGCCATCAAATAGGCGTAATGCAAATTATGTTCTTTTGCACTTGTAAATCCGTGGAAAAAGAAAACAGTGGGTACCGCTTGATCCAACAACTCTTTTTGTACAACTTCTAACAACGGAATATTAGCAACTATTTTCTTGTCAACAATAATCATTATTTTCCTCCTAAAAATCCAATCTCAGTCTAAAACTCCTTGTACCAGTAAGGAAATTGTATAAAAAATACAAGCAAATCTATTGTATTTCTACCCATATATTATAAACTAATATTTAATACAGTTTCTTAATAACAGTTTAACACGAGTGTGCTATAATTGCTAAATAATGACATAATGAAAGGAATGTCTCAATGAAAGATAAACACTTAATTGCATTAGACTTAGATGGAACGTTATTAAAAGATGATAAAACCATATCTGAAAAGACAAAAGCTGTATTAAATCAAGTCCAAAATGATGGTCATGTTGTCATGATTTCTACCGGAAGACCTTATCGTGCTAGCGAAATGTATTATAAGGAATTGAACTTACAAAGCCCGATTGTCAACTTTAACGGAGCATTTGTTCATCATCCGCTCGATGCCGGTTGGGGTGTATATCATCAACCACTCCCTTTAGAGGCGGTAAAAGATATTATTGAAATTTCCAACCAGTATTCCATTCAAAATATTATCGCTGAAGTAATGGACCATATTTATCTTCATTATCATGATGAAAAATTAATTGATTTTTTCAAACTGGGGAATCTGTCCGTTACTTACGGTGATTTACGTAATTTTTTAAAAAATGACCCAACCAGCTTACTGATTCATTCAGACGAAAAGAATGTTGAAAAAATTAATTCCTATCTCTCAGAAACAAAGGCGGAAGTTATCGAACACCGCAGTTGGGGCGCCCCATATCCGGTTATCGAAATTGTAAAACACGGAATTAATAAAGCAATCGGTGTTAAAAAAGTCGCCGATTATTACGGAATTCCCCAAAGTCGGGTGATTGCTTTTGGTGATGAAGATAATGATTTAGAAATGCTTGAATTCGCCGGACATGGAGTGGCCATGGGAAATGCGATTGATATGGCCAAACATGTCGCAAAAGACGTGACATTATCAAATGAAGAAGACGGAATCGCTGTTTACTTGGAGGAACTTTTATTAAAGTCTTGAACTTCAACTAAAGCAAGCAATTCATCGGCTGACTGGTTTACTTCTTATAGGAACATTCATTAAAGTCTTCAATTTATTGATTTTCAAGTTATACGTCCTTTATTTTATATGAATGAATAGCGTAAATTTTTAACCAAATTCGGGCAAGGTTGTCGTATTCTGACAGTTTTTTTTGACACAATTGGGATATGTTAATAAGGAACAAGAAGCCAAGTTTCCTTCTTGTTCTAATTGTAATGACGGAGGGATACGAATGGGCAAAAGTAGTAAATCAAAGCGTTTTGTTAAGCAAGGTGTCGATGCGGTAACTCGTCATTCGGAAAAAATCCCTTACCATTTAACGTATGCTGAAGCTGAGGCCAGAAAAATGAATAATCATTTTGATTCATTATAAGGTGGGAGCAAAATGGCAAATCAATTGTTACAACAGGCTAGGGAATTTACAAAACGATTAAAACAAAAGAATGATATCAGCCAAGACGATATCGATAAAGCAAATAACGCTATTTCATCCGCTTTTGCTAATTCGACTGAAGCAGAGAAAGAACTTTTGCAACAATACCAACAGGAATTGGATGCAGTAGACTCTCACAACAGCTAATCCCCCGGAAAAAATGACAGCTCGGTTCGGAGCTGTCATTTTTTATTTCGGTTTGGCAGTCTTATAAAGACACGCATTCACCAAGTTTTCTTTAATCTTTTCTAAACAGACCGATGACCGAGTCCGTTTTTACAATATTGGTAAATGCCTTAGGATCAACTTCTTTAATGATTTTCCTCAGCTCAAACAATTCATACCTACTAATTACGGTGATTAACATATCCCTTCCTTCATTGGAATACGCCCCGTGCGCAGGAACGACGGTTGCCCCTCTCGTTAGCCGGGTTAAAATTGCCTGCTTCAAATCTTTGGAATTTTTGGTCACGATCATCGCCGTCAGTTTTTGCGCTTGTGTATGGAGAATATCAATCACTTTTGATGAAGAAAATAATCCAACCAGCGTGTAAAGAGATTTTTCCCAACCAAACAAGAATCCGGCAGAAATAATAATGAAACTGTTTAAAATTAACGTAAATCTGCCGACGGATCCTTCAACAACTCTTGATAAATATACGGCAATAATATCCATACCACCGGTTGAAGCCCCAAACCTCAGAGTCATTCCTGCTCCAACTGCGCCGATCACTCCGCCAAATACCGCATTTAGCAAAATATCATCTGATAATTCCTTTATCGGTATCAAGTTTAAAAACATGGAAGAAAAAATAACACTAATAAAACTATACAAAGTAAAAGTTTTACCGATCTTTCTCCATCCTAAAATCGTAACCGGTATATTCAACAGCAACAACCAAATTCCAACAGAAATATGAATTTTAAAATATTCACTAAATAATCTTGACAGCAATTGACTCAATCCGGAAAAACCACTTGAATAAACACCCGCCGGTATTAAAAAATAATTCATGGAAAATGCAAAAATAAATGCACCGATGATAACAATGATGAATTTTTTTACATGGAATAAAGTCATGATGTAACCTCCATTTCAGCGCGGTAATACTAGTATTTTTTTATTGTTTCCTAAAAACGGCTTGGATTTCCGTGAAGTTTTGGTTTAATTCTCCAATTTTTGATGATAAACTAAAGCATATAAGAAACATTCGAAAGTGGTGATGGGGATTGACAAAGGTAAAACTTATTACAGACAGCGGTGCTGATTTACCATACTCTTTTTTACAAGAACAAAACATTGACTTGCTTCCTTTACAAGTCGAATTGGACGGTGAAGAATATGATGATGTGATTTCGATTGATTCCAAGAAAATATTTGATGCCATGCGTAATGGCAAAACACCAAAAACATCCCAAGCTTCCCCAACAAAGATAAAAGAGGTTTTTGTCAACTTAGCCAAAGAAAAACGCCCTGGAGTTTATATTGCTTTCTCGTCACAATTGTCCGGAACGTATCAAACGGCATGCATGATTAGAGAACAGGTTTTAGAAGAGTATCCTGACTTGGATTTAACGATAATTGATACAAAAGCGGCCTCTTTAGGACAAGGATTAATTGTTTTTCATGCCGCTAAACTGGCGAGTAGCGGAGCAACAAAGGAAAAGATCATCCAAGAAACCGAATTTTATTGCAGTCATATGGAACATTTATTTACTGTCGATGATTTAGAATATTTGCGGCGCGGCGGTCGGGTATCAAGAGCCAGTGCTTTTGTCGGCGGACTTTTAAATATAAAACCTTTATTGAATGTTGAGGACGGTAAACTGATTCCAATTGAAAAAATCCGCGGAAAGAAAAAAGTGTTGAACAGGATTCTGGAGTTAATGGAAGAACGTGGTGTTAATTTGAAAGACCAGCTTATCGGCATCAGCCATGGAGACGATGAGGAAACAGCTCGGCAGATGAAAAATATGATTGAAGATAGATTTGGTTGTAAACATTTTTATATCAATATGATCGGTTCGGCAATCGGTGCCCATTCCGGACCGGGTACACTTGCCATTTTCTTTTTAATGCTAAGGCGAATAGTGAACTTGATATTGCCCCATAATAAGATAAGCGTTAGTATTTGAAATTATTGAGGAGGGTCTTTATGTCAAGAACTTCTGATGATGATAAGAAACCGGTGGACCATCAGGCACTTCGCGAAAGAAAAAACGAATTGAAAGAAAAAAACCGAAAAGCCGGTAAACACCAATATTCAAAGAAGACCGATCATTTGTAGTTTCTAGCTGCCTCCGTCTGTTTACTTGCCCGTTTCCTTAGTTTTCCCTATAATGAAGGAAAACATATGAACGGAGGTAGCTTAATGGCGAAAGAAAGCTCATTTGATATTGTTTCTAAGATTGACATGGCTGAGGTGACGAATGCCATCAATTTAACAATGAAAGAAATTCAAAATCGATATGATTTTAAAGGAAGCAAAAGCGATGTAAAACTGGAAGGCGATGAACTTGTTTTAATTTCCGATGATGAGTTCAAAATGTCGCAGCTAAAGGATGTTTTATTAGGTAAACTGATTAAACGCGGTGTACCAATCAAAAATTTGCAATACGGAAAAATGGAAAATGCTTTTGGCGGAAATGTACGTCAGCGCGCAAAACTAATTCAAGGTATTGATAAAGATAATGCCAAAAAAATTAACACAATCATTAAAAATACCGGTTTAAAAGTTAAGAGTCAAATTCAAGATGATCAAATCCGCGTGACCGGAAAAAGTCGAGACGACCTGCAAAAAATCATTGCAGTCATCCGTGAAACAGACTTGCCGCTCGATGTACAATTTATTAATTACCGATAATGGATTTACATAGTTAGATGCTATTCAAGCAATGATAGAGCCCGGGAGTGATGAACGAAACACTTTCCCGGGCTTAAAATTGTTAAAAGCGCTGGCACCATTTCAATTTTTTCATATATTTACAATATCCAATTAATTACCCGTTATTTTTCCCGCGCTTCCAAATATAGAAATAGAGAATCAAAAACACGATCGGGATGGCAATGATGACGATAACATTTAACATTTTAAGGCCATGGTCATCGCGTACGATATAAATTTCACTTTCTTCACCATTTATCGAAAGCGGGTAATTGCCGTTTTGTTCTTTAATAAGATCATTATTGACTAGACCTATCAATTGTTTTTTGGAGCCAAGCTTATCTGTCGGGATTAATATTTCCTGTTTTTCAGACGTATTATTCAATGCTATGAATGCCGTTTCATTTTTATAAGACCGTGTATATACAGCCATTCCCTCATTTTCATAAAGTAATGTGAAATCCCCTCTTGTTAAAGAGAGATAATGGTTTCGTGCTCTTCCCAGTTTTTCGATAAACTCAATTAAATCGGGATCAGCACGGAAATCCATCATTGGATCATCACCTGTTATCGCTATTTCCGAACCGTAGTCAATCATCGGAACACCCGGTGTTGTAAACAAATAAGTTAAGGAAGGTTCCCATCTATCTCCAGGAAATTGGTTGGCTGCAACGATATCATTTGTAAATCGGGAAAAACTTGGACCGTCCGTACTTTTTATCAAATATGATGATTCTATTTTTCCAACATCTTGAACCAGCTTTGTTAAAGAATGATTCGGTGTTTTGAAAGACTCCCGCAATTTTAATGTCGTTGACGGAACAAGCAAACTAGTAAAGCCGATATTTTTATAGTCTCTTAAGTTTACAGAAGCTTTTTCGGATAATTCCCCGACGATGTAGAGATCCTTATTCTCGGATTTTATTTTCTTTATTAATCCTGACCAAAATGCTTCCGGAATTTGATCAACTTGTGAAAAAAAGTAACCGTCAATTTTTGTTTCCTGTAACCACCATTTGGCAACCTTCGAAACATACTGAGCTGTTTCCGGGTCGTTCATATTTAGTTTAGGCGAGGTGACGGATTGATTATTTTCTTGATTAGATTCATTTCCATCCTCAATGATAAAACGATTTTGTTTTTCCGGGTCCTTCACCCAAGGATGCTTAGGAGATATCGTTAAAGGAAAATCGATCATCACTTTTATTTCCCTTTTATGTGCTTCTTTCACTAATTGTTTAAACTCGTTCAGCGTCCCATAATGTTCTTCTGGATGATAAAAATCTTTGGTATCCGCTCCGGATCGGCTATATGCACGCTGATCAAAAATCACACCCAACCGAATAGTCGTAAATCCCATTGTTTGGATATAGTCGAGTTTTTGTCTAACACCTTGGAAATCTCCTCCATGATAGGAAAGCTTGTCCTTTGTATTTACAGTAAAATCATTTGAAAGATCGCCGTTGTAAAAACGGTCAACTATAAGGTAATAAATACTTTCATCTTGCTATACCCTTTTGGTTTCTTCAGTTGCAAACACGGCTGTCGCATTTACAAAGAAAATCAGAAAAGCAGGCAAGACCATTCCCATCCATTTTCGCAACATCATTCTCCCCCTTTATTTCTACTCCTCTAGCTTACCTTGTTTCGGAAAGACAGGTCAATAAATGGAAAAGGAGAATGGAAAATTTTATCAAAAATAGAACAGTATAAATTAACATGACATTGCCAATAAATGAAAATGGTGGAACAGTACTTAGAGGGAAACTTAAATTAAGTGGAAATCAATATCCCTAACTCAATGTTATTAGAACCAAGCGGACGCATGCGAGCGTTTGAGCTACTACCTTGACTCGCTTGTTACGACGGGCGTTTGACTTGTGGTTACGTGGAATCAACTTAATCTTGTCAATTGATGGAGGAATTCAATGAAACCGGAACGCTATCGCATCCTTGAAAAACAAGCTCGAGCTTTTTTTGAAGGAATTGTTGAAAAAATTAATGATGACTGGATTATCATTGATAATGAAACAGAAGAAGCCTTTCCCTTGGAGGATTTTTTATATAAAGAAATCCGTATGAAACACCTTAATCATTGGTATAGCGGAATATTAACGGATGACTTTATTGTTCAGTATGAAAATAAACAATATGAACTGCAGGATCAAACCTATGTGAAAATCCGAAAATCATTATCCATTAGTTACCAAGCTTGGCTTGAAGAATTAGCTGATGATGCCTTCTTTCAATTTATCCGCAAATTAAATGAACTTAACTTTTCAATTTACGATATAATTTTTTGCCATAATCACCAATCTTTTCTTGTTACGAAAGAAAAGGAAGGGACCAATTTTTTCGTATTTGATAATACAGTGGAAGTTTGTTCTGTTCATCATCATTTCCATTACCGTCAGGGCCAAAAAAGTGACCGGTTCGAGTACACATTAAATACGGGAAATCGTATTGTGTTACAAGCACTGCAAAGACCAAGCAGAAGTTAAACGATCCTACCTAGTAATTGACGATCCTAAAATCACCTTTAAAATTGGACTTTATAGATATCCCCACGATTAGCTATAAAAGGCTGTACAGGTTTTTGACCTAATACAGCCTTTTATCACAATCACAATAACTCAACTTATGAAATTTGAAATTTTTTGTTGTTCATAATTTCAATAAAACGGTCAGGGTATACCGGTTTTTCAATATAGTAACCTTGTGCATAATCGCAGTTCATTTTCTTCAATTCAATTAACTGCTCATAGGTTTCTACTCCTTCTGCCACTACTTTCACTGACAGACCGTTACCCATCGTAATAATGGCCTTCACAATGGAGTAGTCCACCGTTTCAGATGTAAAGTTATTAATAAAAGAACGGTCGATTTTCAATGTATCGATAGGTAAATTTTTTAAATAACTGAGTGAAGAATAGCCTGTCCCAAAATCATCAATGGATATTCTTACCCCTAAATTTTGGATTTCTTGCATAATTGCAATGGATTTTTCAACATTATCAATCATACCGGTTTCCGTAAGTTCTAAATGTAGTTTTTTCGGATCCATTCCGGAATATTGTAGTGATTCATGTAAATGTTCTACAAATGTTGGATGCAAAAATTGACGGGCGGAGACGTTAATAGAGATAAACAATTCATCATAGCCTTTGTCAAACCATTCTTGATTTTGCCTACACCCTTCCATGAGCACCCATTTTCCAATTTCATGAATCAGCCCCGTTTCCTCGGCAATCGGGATGAATTCCATCGGTGAGATCAACCCCAGGTTTGGATGATTCCAGCGGATTAATGCCTCACTCCCGTTAATTTGACCTGTCTGTAAGTCTACAACCGGTTGATATAATAAAAACAATTCCTTTTTTTCAATTGCCCGCCGCAAATAATTCTCCAACTCAAACTTATATTTAATTTGTACATTCATTTCACTGGCAAAAAATATAATTTGGTTTCCTCCATACTTTTTCGCTCGGTTCATCGCCGTATCCGTATTTCTTAAAATTGTTTCTGTATCGTTCCCGTCATCCGGATAGTAACTTACACCGATGCTGGCCGATATGGCAAACTCCTGGCCTTCATATTCAAGCGGTTCTGAAATAGATAATAATATTTTATTTGCCAAGATCATTATTTGCTTTGCATCCAGTTCTTTTCTTAAAATGACAGTAAACTTATCACCTGCGAAACGACCGATAAATATATCATCTGTAAGCAAAGATTTTAATCGATTGGCAATTATACCAATAACCATATCACCGACATAATGGCCAAAACTGTCATTAATTAATTTAAAGCGGTCAATATCAATAAAAAGAACAGCAAACTTTTTGTTTACACTGTCTGAAATTAAGTTATCTACCGTTTCGGTAATTTTTAACCGGTTGGGCAAGTCAGTATCTTTATCATAAAAGAGCATTCGATTGGCTTTTTCCAACGAGCAGGAAAGGCAAGCCAGTTGTTTTGTTACAAGTTTCATTGTATTTGCAAAGTATAATTGCTTACTCATCTCTGAAGTGAAATGATAATAAAACTCTTTTCTTTTTGCAGCCGGCGGTGTTTCAGTTTCGCGTTCTGAGCTAATTTCTGAGATTGCTATTTCAACATCTTTTTTACTAGCATCCAGGAGTTTATCGGTTTCTGATAAAGCTATTGCGGAAACAGAAAAATTCGTCGTCACATCTTTGACACTTCCCGACATTCCTTCACTTAAAGTGATCAGCCCTGACACTTCACCCAACGCTTGTAAATGATGTAATTCCTGGCTTGTAAATGATTCAAACAGAGTTTTTCTCCCCATATTTATAAATGTAAAAACCGTTTCAACGGAATCATTCGCCAGCCTGTTTAATTGCAGTAAACTACTTTCGATCATACGTGCCAAGTCAAAATAGACCAAAAATAATTCATCACCGGAACGTAATTCCAAGCTTGCCCTCATTGCCCCATCCGGTAATATGTCTTTTATAAAACAAAATTTGTCTTCACCATTTTTTAAAAAAATGAAAGGTAACTCACAACCGGCCTGATGAAAGTCTTTTAGATTGAAACCAAAACTCTGTTCAAAAAATCTTATCGGCTTTTCATTATTGATAGATAAAATTCGATCATTTTCCGCTTCCGTAATCTTAATACACTCACCGACTTTACTATATTCGATATTATGGTATGTATCTATAAATAAATTAGGATTATAGAGTTTTACAAAAACAATACCATTAGAGGTTACACTATCGGACGTGAACACCAAAACTTCCTTGTCGGATGTATTCGTTGCACTGCCTCCTGCAACGATTACTTCTTTTTCAGCGGGAATATCGTTAAAAAAATCACGGGTCTGGATCGATGGATGCGTCGTGTAGGCAATAATCGTTTTTAAGTCCAAATTATCCGTTTCAACCTTTTTATCATGATCCGTGATTTGAATAAGTCCTGTCTCTACCTTTGTATGTTCGAAAAGAGTGAAGTTTATTACTGTTCTTCCTTCCACAATTTTTCCATCCAGAATGGCCGCAGATGATGTGCATCCAATCAACTGTACATCCGGTAAAAGTTCTTTCATGATGAATTGAATTTCTTGTATTTCCTTCCAAGTCCCATTTCCGACAAAAATCTGCGCCAGTATATTTGTATACAATCGTAAACGATGTTTTTCAATAAAATTTTTAAGCTGCTCTTTATCAATAAACTCATAATTGTATGTCTCTACCACAGCTTTCACCTGCTTTTGTCATATGAAAAAGTGTCATTAAATATGTTACAACTATAAAAATAGCATATTTAAGTGAATTTGTAACGAAAAAAAGAAAAGAATTGACAAAATACGACAATTCTCTTAATCTCGGTTCACCGATATATATCGTTTCAGATGATTCCTAATCTTTTTATGTAATCTTATTAAAGTTCATTGACCTTTAGAGTGGTAAAGTGAATCCCATATAAATGGTTGCTGCCAAAATTACAAACCATAAAATCCAATAAATCGTTGTTGATTTACCCCTTTTGATGCCCGCAAGAACCAGTTCCATAAATACAATAACTAAAACTCCGAGAAGAGCTTTTATATGATAGCCCGAGGATGGATCAACCAGAAAGTATAATTGAATACCGCTTCCAATTATGAACAAGTAAAATAGACGTAATATCATCGAGACGATTTTTGCAGGCTTTTCATTTTTATTTTTTGTCAAAAGGACAGCTACGATAAATAAAATGATGGCAACCACCCAAGATGTAATATGCAGATGTGTCATTTTTTAATTCCTCCCAATTAATAATTCGATTAACACCCAAAAAGGTTTTTTCAGGAAATTTAATGGTTATCACCCAAAAAGCCCATTTTTCAAAAACATTTACGCTTAAATGGCAATATTTTGTGTCTTGATAAAAATTGTTAGTACTATATTTGGCGCAAATCTTTCCTTAAAACCTTTTTGGGTGCTAATCATTTAATTAATATTTGTAGGAACTCTATTTTGTATGAATTTTCTTGATTAACCCTTTCGGCGCAAATCATCATTTCCCTTTTTACATATTATCATAAGTTTGGTTTAAATGATAATAATTGGTATATTTTCATATTGGACGAATTTAATTGAGAAATAAGCCGAAATGGCCCATAGAATTGTCCAAATCGTGTGCTATGGGACAAAACAATAAATCTTAAATTTACTACTACTAGATCGAATTTACATCTCTGCTGGAAATTCTTCATTTCTTAACGTACAAAATATAGGCACTTATAGCACCTTTCCTTTAATGAATCATACAATAAAGTGAAACTTCCATCAGGGGGGCTCTTTATCCCCACTGATGGGTTATTTGAACCAATTGGACGCATGTGGGCAGTTCGCTCCTCACCTATCTTCGTTGTAAACTCGAAAATCTTGAGGTGAGTCTTACTGCCCGCTAGGTGGATAAAGGGAAAACGGGTTAGGAAGTGAGCAATATGCCTGCAGTAGTCGGAATTGTCAACGTAAATTCAATCGGATCCAGTAGTGTTTTTAATGTGGGGGATGTATATCAAATTAGTCCCTATACAATGAACAAAACATTTGCAGGTGCAGGTTCATTTAATACGGCCGAGCAGCTTTATGTATATAACCATCGCAGCAACACAAATACCTATGACCGCGATGTAGTCGACCAACCGAACAGTTTTAATGTCTAACCGAAATAATCATAAGAAGACAAACAGGTGAAAAAAATGAATATTTATGTTCAACAAACGATTCAAATTAATATACTGCGAATTAATAGCATTGCGAACTCCTCGGTTTTACAAATTGGCACTGCCGGAAAGATTAGCGCGATAACAGAAGCATATAATACCGGAGGATTTACCGGTGATGCACCGGAACCGAACTACGAAGGGTTTACCAGTACAACTGCGGCACAACCTCTCACCATTCCGGTACAGGGAGCAGGACAGAGATAAATTGCTACTTTAATGGAACAACTATTCTTTCTCCATATTCAAACTGCATAAGGAAGTGATGTCGTTGCAAAATGATTTCTATACATTTATAAATCAACTTGCCTCACAACTGAAAAGGCATGAAGAAAAATTAACAAAATTAGAAAAGGCTCATGCCGATTTTGCGAAAACGATTGAAACACTAAAAAATCAGCCGCCAATAAATGTGGAAAGAATCGACTACCATTTTGATCAGTTGAAAATTGAACGATTGGACGGGACATTGAATATTGGCTTGAACCCGCAAGACCTTCAAGGAATGGATGAATTCTCAATTCCAACACCCCATTTCCGCAAAGAACAAAGTGAAAAAAGTAAGGTGCAACTAAACCAATTACAAGACAAATTAAATACGTATTTAGAAAAAGAGCTTCCATTATTTATTGAAAAAGCAAAAAAAGAAATGGGACTTGAACTGGATGAATCCTATGCAGCATTTATTCAAGAAGATATTCGCAGGCAACTGCCGGAGAGACTAGCCTTTTATTCACAAAAATTAGCCAAAAATCGTCGCAATTTTTCTGTTAACGAGGAAGAACAAGAAATTTATCAAATGACTATTCACGACATACAACAAGCTATATACGCTTTTTTACGCCAATTTCCAATGAAAGGACAAAAGGGAGAGGAAAAGAATGATCTTGGAAGTGATTAATCACGATTTGCATGTAGTGAATATAAATATTATTGCGATTGCCAGCTCCTCTGCTGTTTTAGTAGGAGACACAGATTCGATGCAAATGGTGTGTGCCTATGATTCACCTTCATCTTCCTTGTTAATTGGTCCATTCGTCCCTATAGCGACACGTTAATATGTTAAAACGTATATCAAAGGTGGAAAGAATAGGCATACAAATTCTTACTTTTTCCTCACATTTACTCATTGGCGACAGCACCATTATTAACGCCAAAAGCGACACATTTGCGGTTAAACGCGATAAAGAGTTGTTTTTAGAAAATGAAGGTGATGTAATAAATTACGGCATTTTTTCTCTACCGCTTATACTTCCTCCAATAGATCAGCAAATTTATTATCGGAACCAACATATGTGTGGTTGTATTGTTGTTAACCGAATAAATATTTTAGGGGCAACGAGTTCATCTATTATTCAGATTGGCAGTAATAAAAATATTTATTTAGAAAATCGCCGAAAAGAGATTAGACAAATTGCCGAGCCTGAAAATATTCAGAAAGCAACAAATCAAACGGAATAAGAACATATTGCGTCAATTTTCATAAATTATAAGGAAGTAGTGTTTGAAAGCTTAAACCTTATGATAAAGGATGGTAAACATGCCAGCCATCATCGGTTCGATTCAACTTATTAATATAGGCGGTGGTGTTGTTAATTTTGGCGACACATTGAATATTGCACCAAAGTCGAATACGAAACAAAATCAAGGCTCCGGTTCAGGGAATATTGGAGGACTTTCCATTACAAATAATGGATTTAGTGCAACGAATGCCGTCGACCCTGATCTAGTAGACCAACCTTCCGGACAGAATAATTAGTAAAACTTAGCTATCGTGAAACTTCAATCAGTGGGGCATCCCCCCACTGATTGTTAGTTGAACCAATCGGACACATGCGGCCATCCCGTCCCCACCTATCTTCTTTGTAAACTCGAAAATCTTGAGGTGAGGGTCTTGGACCGCCTTTTAGGTGAAATAAAAACCCGTACAGGTTATTTATGTATCCTGTACGGGTGTATTTCACTTAACCGGCAATATATGGCCACCGTCAAAAAAGTATAAGTATGCATCCGTTACGGGAACTGCCAATATGGTTTCAACCGCTCTCCGATATAAATAGATTTGTGTTTGATAACGTTGTAATAATACCGGCTTTGCTTCATCATACCCCTTTGTAAATCGGTCACTGATTTGATCCGTTTTATAATCGACCAAAACAAGACCGGATTTATCTTTAAATAAACAATCAATGATCCCTTGAACAAAAACCGGGTCATCCCCTTCCGACCAATCGGGATAAATTTCTTTCGGGTGTACAGTAAAGCTGAACGGAACTTCTCGTTTCACCCAGTCGGCCGCCAATATTCTTTGCCCTAAATCTGAATGATAAAATTGAACAATCTCTTCCAGATGAATCATATTTGCCTCATCTTCTGTCAGCAATTCTTTCTCTTGCATATAAAAAATTTGGTTTGTTAACGATTCGACAGTTGGCATCCTGCGTAAATCAATATGTTGCATGACTAAGTGCATGGCTGTTCCCTTTTCTGCAGGAGTCAACGTCTTTTCCTGCATAAACTTGGGCCTTTTTGTAATAGGCTTTTTAAACGGTCGGATTAGTTCTTCACCACTATATTCATCACGTATTTCTTTCAGTCGTTTGATTTCCGAGACAGATTGTTTGCTGCGATGCACGGTTGCCGCTTGGTAGCGATATTGCCAGTTCAACTGATGAGAAATTTGCTCTTTATATGCAGACTCAACAGGAACCAACTCTCCCTGTTTCACAAAAGTTAAGAAATGATCACTGGCATTTTCTCCATTTTCTGTACTTACCAATTGTTGACTTGGTATCAAATGAATCTTCCATTGGGACGAATGGTTAACAATTTCCTGTACAGTTTCATTATCCAAATGGTCGGACGAGTGTAAACGCAATTCCTCCCCATCGCGATGGCGGATTAAGGCCGGACCGATCCAGTCCAAATAATTTTTACTTTCCATACGATCAAAATCATTTAATAACCAATTTGTTTCTTCCAGATACTTTTGCCATTTAGCCAGTAATTTTTCTTTGTTTTTGCTTGAGGCAATGAGATAAAGTTTTTCCTTTGCCCGTGTCATGGCAACATAAAGCACACGCATTTCTTCCGCTACTAATTCAAGCCGTTTTTTTCTTTGCAGAGCCATTTGAAACAGAGACGGGTAGACAATTTGCTTTTCCGGATTGATATATTCCGTTGCAAATCCATATTCCTTATCGAATAAGTAACGTTTAGTCAAATCCTTCATATTAAATTTCCTAGCAAGACCGGCAATGAATACGACCGGAAATTCTAATCCCTTACTGCTGTGAATCGTCATGATCCGGACGACATCTTCTTTTTCCCCTAAACTTCTCGCAACCCCGAGATCATCACCACGATCTTGCATTCGTTCAATAAAGCGCAAAAACCGGAACAAACCGCGAAAAGAAGTCGATTCATATTGCCGTGCCCGATCATATAAAGCACGCAGATTCGCTTGTCGCTGTCTTCCCCCGGGTAAACCGCCGACATAATCGTAAAAGTAGGTATCTCGGTACAATTGCCAGATTAAATCAGATAAAGAACCTTGCCTTGCTTGCGTACGCCATTTTTTCAACTGGGAAAAGAACAGATTTAACTTGTAAATAATTGATTCCTCAAATTCATTTTTTCCTCTTATCCGTTCAAATTTTTTTGCCGCTTCATAAAAGCTCACCTTTCGATCAATGATTCGAATCCGGGAAAGCTCTTCTTCATGTAATCCGACAATCGGTGAGCGAAGAACTGAAACTAACGGAATATCTTGATAGGGATTGTCAATAACTTTCAATAAAGCAAGCATAATCGACACTTCGGAAGCTTGAAAATATCCTCCCGCCAGCTCTGCATAGGCGGGTATACCGTATTCCTTCAGTGTTTCCATAAATTGCGGTGCCCAAGTAAAGGAACGAAGCAAAATAACAATATCCCGGTATTGAAGCGGTCGATACATTTTTTTCTTTGCATCATAAACTTGTTTTTCACTATCGATGAGCTCCCGGATCTTTTTCGCTACAAATCGGGATTCCATTTCCGATTGTTGTAATTCTTCTTCTGTAAATGAAACCGTCTCAGTGTCATGGTCCTCTGTTTTATCCTCATTCTTCTCCAATTGATCCTCTTCATCATCCTCTCGATAAAGAATTGTCAGTTCAACGGGATAGGGCTCATCTTCCGGATAGGCGGCACCTTTTTTCAATTCTGCCGCTTCATCATATTCAATTTCTCCGACTTGAACCCCCATTATTTGTTTAAACAAAAAGTTCGTTGCATCCAAAATTTCCTGTCTGCTGCGAAAATTTTGCGCTAAATCAATCCGAAGACCATGGTCTATTCCATCATGGGTAAAAGATAAATATTTTTGTAAAAATAGATTCGGCTCAGCTAACCGAAACCGGTATATAGACTGTTTAACATCCCCGACCATAAATAGATTTCCATTTTCTTCCGTAGGTTTTTTCACCAATTGAAGGATGGTTTCTTGCACCATATTCGTATCTTGATATTCATCAATAAAAACTTCTTTGAACTGCTTCTGATAGGCAAGGGCTGCCTCGGTCGGCCGAAGAATACCGGATTCATCCGTTTGTCCAAGTATTCGAAGCGCAAAATGTTCAAGGTCAGAAAAATCAACAACGGCTTTTTCTCTCTTCAACGAATCAAATTTTTCTGCAAAAGATTTAACTAGGCGAACCAATGTCTCAACCGGTTGTTTCATTTCCTGCATATCTTTTAAAAATGTTTCCGGTTTTCTGGAGAACAAGTCCACTTGTAATTTTTGAATGATTTTTTTCCCTTGATCCCGTAAGTTTTTCGACTCCTCTATCAGTTCAGGAATGAATTCATCACCTCTGCATGATTTAAGAGTCGTAAACTTAATGTTTTGAAAAATATCATAAAGAGCTTGAAATGATTCATTTTTCGCACGGATAATTGAATCCAAAAGCAATAAATCACTTTCGAAATTTTCCGCACGTTTATACGGTCCACCCGGTACTTTCGTCAGTTCCAAACCTTTCTCAAAAAAACTTTTGGCTTCATTTAGTTGCAGTTCTAAATCAAATAATAGCGGCTTGATAAACGGAAGATCTTCCACCGATTGCCCTTCTTTAATATCATAATTGGCAACTAAATCATCAAGCCATTTGTCTGGATTTGGATTGGCTCGGGAAAATTCGTATAATCTCAAAATTAAATCTTGTAAAGCGACATCACTGCGGTCATTGGTATACATATCGACAACTTTGAAAAACGCCTCATTATTTTCCTTACCGTACTCTTCTTCCAACAGGCTTTCAATTGCTTCGTCCTTAAGCAATATCCCTTCTGTTTCATCAAGGATACGAAACCCCGGATCAATATCGATTAAATAATAATATTTTCGGACAATTTCTAAACAAAATGCGTGCAAGGTTGATATTGTTGCATGATTCAATAGGTTTAATTGTCTCCGTAAATGCACGGAATCGGGACGGGCCGCGATTTCCTTTTCAAGAGCAATGCCGACGCGATGACGCATTTCCGCAGCAGAAGCGTTCGTAAACGTGGCAACAAGTAATTCATCAACATTTATCGGGTTTTCTTCATCAAGAATTCGCTGAATAATTCTCTCGACAAGAACGGCCGTCTTTCCTGAACCCGCTGCCGCAGCCACTAATATATCTCTGTCTCTTGCATGGATTGCCTTCCACTGGTCATCTGTCCAAATGGCCTCGGCCGGTTTTTGTGGTATATTCAAGATTTCACAACCTCCTTAACCCGCTCCATTGCATTCTCATTATTTAGTGAAGGTAATATTCGATAATTATTTTCCTTTAACGTCTGATCAAACTGGCAAACAGATTTAAACGGGCAATAGGTACAAGGAACTCGATCATCCATTTTATAGGGCGCAATATCGACATTCCCTTCGACGATTTCATTCCCGGTCTTTTCAAATACTTGCCTTACATATTGCCGCAAATGGGAAAAGTCTTCCTTATTTGCTACTTTTGAACGAGCTGTTAGCGTACCATCTGTCTTTAAACCTGCGGAAATAATCTTTGAATCCCCACGCTCCAATGTTTGGTCCATCATCCGAACAACTTCCGGATCCGCTAAAACTAATCCGGTCATCTTGAAATCTTTAAAAATTAACTCTTCTATTTCCTCTATTGTCAATAACTTCTTACTTTTAATAATTGGATTGTGGATGTGGAAATATAGGACACCGGCCGGGTCAGCTTTTGTACCGACGAGCTGTTCTGAGTAGCGAACCAATATATCCAAGTACGTAAGCATTTGTAAAGCAAGGCCGTAATACACTTCCCCGATGTTTAAATCATGACTGCTCGATTTATAATCAATGATTCTTAAAAAGACACCATTTTCGTTCTCTGCCTTATCTATTCGGTCGATTCGTCCAGCTAATGCCATTTTCATTCCATTCTTTAATTGAAACAAAACCGGTGGAAGATCTCCGTTTGGTCCGAATGATAATTCCATACGATACGGAACAAATTTGCTTGATTTTGCCTGTTCCTCAATGACTTCGGTCGCGCGTAAAATAACCCGTTCCAACTTCCGCAATAAATACTGATGGCGATTGGAGCTTAATAAAATTTCGTTTTGCAACTTCGGAGCGAGATATGTAACCGCATCAGCAACCAATGCCCGGATTTGTCTTTTTGTTAATTTTCCCCAAGACAAATTTTCCTTCATTACCTGATCTCCGACATATTTCAGTGCACTGTGAAACATCTCACCGATATCCGGTGCATCAAGGCGGTAAATCTTTCTTTCTTGTAAACGAAGACCATGGGACATAAAATGTGAAAACGGACAGCGGTTAAACATTTCCATTCTTGAAATGCTCCCATTTATTTCTTCCCCGTAGAGATCTTTAACCGTAGATGCTGAGAGCCGTTTTGCTTTATTTTCATAAAATAAACTTGAGAGTACCTTTACAGCCGAGTCTCTGTCCCTGCCGGTCATCAACAGGTTATATCCGTCCCACCAAATCGCATCAATAGGTTCATGACGTTTGTAAGCTTGTAACTGGTACGTTACATGTGTTAGTGCCTGCTTCCGGTTTAATAAAAATTCAAGTTGTTCTTCCGTTGGTAATTCACTTACCTCATTTCCAAAAAATAAATGGTTTCCATTCGGGAACATTTCTCCCAAACGTTTTAAATACGGTGAAGGGATTAACGCTTTCCCTTCTTCATTTGCTAACGGATAACTAAGGAATAAAAGTTCCGCCGGAGTCGTAAATGCCTTATAAGCGATAAATTCTTCGTCCAGCAAGCGCATTTTATTGGTAGGAGCGAGCGTTAAACCGGATGAGAGCAGTTTTTCCCTTTCCTCATCGGTCAAAATACCATCCTCCTGAAATTTCATCGGCATAATTCCGTCAATCATACCGATGACAAACGCAACCTTAATGTCTGATAGTCTTGATAATTCCAAGTCGGCAATGACCACTTGATCAATCGCAGGAGGAACTAAAGAAAAATGTAGGGATTCAAGGCCCGCTTCAATGATTTCGGAAAACTGTTTAATCGATAGTTCTTTATCTCCTAATATTTCAACATATTCATCTAGTAATTGGAGAACTCCGTCCCAGGCTTGTCCATGTTCACGACTTAGCATTAATTTCCCGTTTTCCTCGGCATCTTGCTGCATTTTTTCCAATTTAGCAGGTATATCAAGCTCCTCTAAATATAAAAACAAAGCGGTACAAAGCTCTTTGCCGTTCTTTGCTTTCTTCAATCTGCCTGCTAAACGGTTAATCGGAGCGGCGATCATCAAACGGGATTCATTCAATTCTTGCTCAAACTTTTTTTCTTCATCGGTTTGAGGAAAATCCCGATCCAGTCCGCTAATCCTCCGATAGCGCCAGCGTTCTTTCCGCGTCCACTTGTCCCCTTGAATACCGTATGCCAAGCAATAATTTTCAAGTCGGTCCATTTTTTCCCGCATGACATGAATATTTGCATTTAATGGAAAAAGCAAGTCGGTTTTAACCGCACGAAAAACAGGATCATAGCGCCAATAGCTCGTTATAATTTCCAAAGATGAACGAATAAATTCGATTAACGGGTGGTTTAGCATCGGTCGCTTTTGATCAATATAATAAGGTATTTCGTAATCATGGAAAATCGTCTCAAACAGTTCTTGGTAATTTTGACCGTTTCGGACAAGAACGGCGATGTCTTTATATCTGTACCCTCGATCGCGAACGAGGGCAACAATTTTCCTCCCGATTCCTTCAATTTCCGCCCTTGCGTTAGTAGCTTCACAAAAGTAAATATTGGCATCCTTTGTAAATGGTTGAACCGGGAGCGCTTCATAATATTTTTCAAGATGGGCAAGTGATTCATCTTGAAAACGTACTGATTGATTTAAAGCGACATCTTCCTCTACTTCAATTCCGTTAATCCTGGCAATCTCATAAACGGTCGCATAGGTTTCTCCCGTCATTCGGAACAAATGAAATTCTCCCGGTAAACTTTCACGATAAGTTCTTTCACCATTTAAGGCAATTGTCACCCTCCTTGCACTTTTAAGCAACTGTTCGATGACTAAATATTCCTGTGGGGTGAAACTGTAAAACCCGTCGATAAAAACTTCGGCATCCTTTAGTGTTTCTGATTCCTTAATTTTTTCAGCCAAAAGCATTAAATAATCTTCTGAAGCTAAGTATTTTTGCTTAATTGTATTTTCAAATTGCTCATAAATCAGCTCTAGGTCATGAATTTTTCCTTCCAGTGTCGGTTCATTGGAAATGGTTTCGAGCTCATTATTTAGTTCCGATGGGGTAATACAGTATCTCTTAAATTCTGTCACTATTTTTTCCAGATGATCAATAAACCCTTTTTTTTCGGCACTTTGTTTGAAAACAAGGAACTTTTCTTTGTTTTCATTAACAATTTTCCGAATTAACATATTTAAACCGGTCGTACTGATATGTAGCCGGGTAATCCCGCCTGTTTCTTGAAGGATTCGCCAGGCAAGTCGGGTAAAGCTATATACTTGCAATCGAATCATACCTTTAAGATCCGGTTGCGACACCATTTTATATTCAGTTAAAAATGTCATTTGGTCCGGGACAATCAAAAAGATTGGTTTCCCGTCAGGTTTTTGTTGCAATGATTCCTTCATTTCATTTAACAAGAAAGTTGTTTTTCCACTGCCGGAACGACCTCTAACAAATCGCAGTGACATCCGCATCTGCCTCCTTACATAACTTTAAACGACATTTTCAGAAAGAGCCTCGATTATTCGTCTTGCTCACCCTTTTCCCTTGATTTCAAATTCGAGATTCGATCCGATTCTATTTTTTTATCCAGATGGGCCTCAATTCGCTTACCAATATACCAGAGAATGACAATCACAATCCCTAGTATAATCGTCTTTTTTGGATTATGGATTAATGACGGGATATCATGTCCGATATAGCTGATACTAAAAATCATGACCATTT
The DNA here is from genome assembly GCF_000751775.1 of Caldibacillus thermoamylovorans. Classification (GTDB taxonomy): domain Bacteria; phylum Bacillota; class Bacilli; order Bacillales; family Caldibacillaceae; genus Caldifermentibacillus; species Caldifermentibacillus hisashii. Next base: position 65,732 of record NZ_CCRF01000039.1, on the reverse strand, counting down.
TTCCTGCTAATACCGCCACACCATATTGATAAATACTTATTCTCGATAAACCGGCGACAATATTCACGACTGCAGAAGGTGTAAACGGAAAACACATTAACAAGAATAAAGGTCCGAATCCATGCCTGTCCACCCAGTCTACAAGTCTTTTCACTTGTTTATGATTTTTTAAAAACGCTAAAAACCGTTTCTGTCCATATTTCCGAACAATTGAGAAAACAATCAACGCACCGGTACATGCACCAATCCATGAAAACAAAAAACCCCATCCCAACCCGAATGCACTTGCATTGGCAGTCACAAATACGAATAAAGGTAAAAAAGGTAAGAAGGCTTCAATTATCGGTAAAACCAGTCCGGGTATTGGACCAAAAGAACGGTAATCTTGAATTAATTCCATAAGGTTTTCTTGCATATTCGAAAAATCCATATAAAATCTCCCTTGGTCAGATTACAAGCAGTATGATGAAACCCTTCAGTGTTTTTTAGAAAATTATATCATAAAATATGACCAAAATAGAAAGATCAAAAAATCCTTTTATTTTATTTTACCATTTGTTAATAAAACCAATTATATCATTGGAAAAGGATGATTTGAATTTTCCGGATTTTAGCCGGTTTTGTAAAGAAAACTCGGCGATTGCCGAGCCTTTAGGCGAAAGCAGAGCCGCAAGAGCACTTATACTTAATTCTTAAAATTTCCAACTACGTCGAATTCGCTTCTTTGCTGGAAATTTATACTTTCTTAACGTATAAAAAAAGAGAGGGATTTCAGTAATAGCGGTTTGCATTTTAGAAGAAATTTTAATAAGATATTCGTATATACGAACTTTTGTTCTTGAGGAGGAAGGGAAAATGACAAGGATTCCTTCAGAAAGCAGGGATTTATTAGAAAAAGCCATTTATTACCCAATGTTAATTAAAGTATTGGAAAAAGATTTATCTGTATTTAAAAGCAGTCCGTTCAAACTGCCGAATCCATATATTGAACTAGTCGAACACATATTAAATCTTGTCCATAAAGAATTATATTATGTAAAAAGAGAGTTAAAAAAGCAAGGGATGAAAGTACAAAAAACGAAATGGGATGATACATTTACGACTTACCTGTTCATTTACAAGGGGTATGAAGAATATCACAGTTATTTCAATCCGCGATTACGTAATTACGTTGAAAGTTTATTGACAAATTATTTATTTAAACGATTTGACGACCAATATGATCGTCCAAAAGGCTCGTCCAAAGATACGTCATAATGACTTCTTCTTTCCATTGCCTCAAGCCCTTGTTCAAACCTTTGATACAAAATTTGTCTGTTTCTTTCAGCTTGAATAAATCTTGGGTCAATTTTTGTTTTTAACAATGCCGTTCTTAACATTTGCTTATCAAAAGATCCGCATGACATCGGAACTTGAAGCCTCATTTTATTAGTAAAAATAACTTCCGTATTCAGACTTCCCGCATTATTATAGGCCAGAACATGACTGTGGGAAATCCACATACAATGCCGTTGTTTCGGGGATGCAGTCGGAAAAAAGTAAATGGATTGAATCGGATCAATGACGATGGGCGGTTTATGTGTGACACCAATTAACTCCTTTGTCCCTTCTTTTCTTCCTTCAAAACTGGAAGCATATAAATGACAACTTTTCTTTATAACTTCCAAGGGACTGTACGGAATCAACACTTCTCCATCTGTTTTTAATACCCTTGAATATAATTTGCTGCCATACTGCTCGGGGATGATGGCCATAATCATTGAATCAAATTGAAATTCAAAACATGTTTTTACCACTTTCTGCGACATAATTTCCTCCTTTTTATTTTAAGCACACATACAGTTTTATTTTATCATGTTTTTTCTATATAGTCCATAGACATTTTGTATTTTTATAAATAAATATAACAATCACCATTTAAAACTTTTTCTGAACATTAGATAAAATAGGTTGAGTTTTTACCCGTTTACGAATATAATGTTACTAATAATTATTTTTCGTCGGCTGAAGTCTAAGGGAAGTAAAAAATGAGAGGAGGAAACGTTATGAAAAGGGAAAATTCTTTTGCTGAATTGACAAAAGCATCATTAGAGAATACACAACAAAAGGATAAATTTATTCAATCGGTCTACATCGATTTGTTGATTCAAGAAGCACTCTTAAAGGAAAAGAGAAGAGTGATTAAAGAAAAAATTGATGAAGCAATTGATCAATGTGATAGAGAATCATTTTTCCTTCTTGCAAAACAATTGACAGAAATAGAAGAACAATTAAATGCTTAGCTTAAGTTTTACAAGCAACCTTCTAACTGCTGTTTTAGCAGTTTTTTTCTGGGTCTTCGTTTCCCCCATCCAGTTTAAACCACCGATAATGAAGCTTTGCGACAAAATCAATTCCAGTAAAAAGTTAAGGCCCGGACCTTTTCTTTTGCCCGGACCCTGAATAACAGCATCTACTTATTTTGCTCATATGTTTCAATCATTTCAATCCGCTCCTTCATGGTCGGATGGCCATATCGAAACCATTTCACAAGTTTCGGTGGATTTACTTGACTAAGTCCTGCTCTTGTTAATTCATGAAAAGTTGAAATCCCTGCATCGACATCTCTTGTCATTTCAATGGCATAACGGTCGGCTCGTTCTTCTTGATAACGACTGACGGCATTGGATATCGGGCTTGCTGCAAAGGACAAGACCGATAAAATAAGTAAAATAAGTGGTAAAGAAGAAAGGTTTGTTTTGTCAGAAATCCTCAATATCCCGCCATATTTATCACATAAAACGTCCAACAATTTTGCCGTTATAAATAACCCTGCCAATAATAACAATAGAGTACCGGCAATCCCGAAATAAATATGTTTTTCAACATAATGGGCCATCTCATGAGCCATGATAAACAAAATTTCCTCGTCATCTAATTTCGTTAATGTTGTATCCCATAAGACAATTCGCGAATTCGAACCGATTCCTGTCACATAGGCATTGAGCGTATTTGTTTTTTCCGACATATTTACTTCATAGACATGCTCTGCGGGGATATCCGCCTTAGCTGCCAACGAAAGAATTTTATCTTCCAAAGCCTTGTCTTTTAACGGATAAAAATCATTGTATAAAGGATCAATGATAACCGGCTGGATAAACATCATAAATACTGTAAATGGTATGGAGAGAAACCAAGCATATAACCACCAGCGTTTTTCACTTTTCCTGATTAACCAATACAGGAATGTGACGATAATAAATAAAAACACCCATTTAATCCAAAAGTCAATTAGTTGATCCCGCATCCAACCATGGAACGTTTCATTCGAAAGACCGTAACTTTTTGATAACCGGTAGCCGACAAATCCCAGTGGAAAAAAGAATAAAAAAGAAGCAAAGGATAAACAAAAGGTGAAAATCGCACTTTTAAACAGCCATCTTTTTGAAGTTGATTCTGCCCATTTTTCAAAAACTTTTCCAATTCCAAGCAGTAAAATGAGCAAATAAAACAGCCATTCATACGGAATTCCCAAGAAAAACAAAAGATTCCGGATATTTGAATATTGCTCGGACAAGACCAATTCTTCTCCAGTAAGGAAGGTTGCCGGATCTACCGCGGTTCCTATTTCATCCGCCGACAGCGCTCCCGTGTTCCAATTAAATAAATACAAATAAAGAAAACCGATAAATAAAACATAACATGTCAAGAAGATGAGGATTATTTTCTTTCTCAACCTATTCACCAACCATTTGTTAGTATCCCACTTTTGTATGTTCCCCTTGTTTTTCTAAATTAAAAATTAAAAATAAAAAGAAACGACAGACAATGCAAAGATTGACCCGATTACGACAACAACAACATTCGAGAAAAAAGAGGCAAAGGTAAAAGCAATCGCCGCACCAACAACCCCGAACCAGATGTCCTCATGAATAAAAAATACGCCTGGGAATATGAGTGCACCAAGAATCGCATAAGGGACGTTTTGCAGGATATTTTGCAAAAACACGGGTAGTTGCAATTTTTGTAAGATAACAAGGGGAATCATTCTCGGAATGTACGTAGCCAGTCCCATTCCAATAATCATCCAAACAATTTGGCTATTCACTCGGTCCATCCTCCTTCCCTTTCTTCAACAGAATAATGAGTTCAACAAGGCATGACGAAATTAATGTTGAACAAACAATTGCCCAACCCGTTGACAAAACTTCCGTCATAACAAATAAACTATTAAATAAGGCAGCAACTGTTGCGAGAAAGACAACTTTCCTACTCCCTTTCATCGACGGCACTAACAGCCCGATGAACATTGCATAAAGCGCAATCGACATTCCTTCTTGAAAAAGTTCAGGAAGACTGGCACCAACAATATAGCCTACACCGGAAAAACAAACCCAGCTACTATAAGCTATGAACGTTAGTCCAAACATATAACCAGTTGTCAATTTTTCTTTCTGAACCGCTGCGACAGAAAAAGTTTCATCAGTGATACCGAAAGCATAAAGCGCCTTTTTGATCGGTTTGTCTTGCTCTACTTTTTCGTTTAACGATGCACTCATCAACAAGTGACGAATATTAACGATGAACGTCGTCAAAATAATTTCAATGACTCCAATCTGTTTAGAAATCATATCCAGAGACATATATTGGGATGCACCCGCATAAACAATGAGGCTCATTAAAATGGTTTCACCCAGAGTCAGCCCCGTTGTTTTGGCAATAAACCCATATGTAATTGCAACCGGCATATACCCGATGGCAATTGTAGCACCGCCTTGTAAACCAAGTTTAAATTGGTTTGCAGGTTTATCCAGTACATTCGTTTCCAAAACAACCCCTCCTAAAATCCACATGTAACAAAAAGAACACAAAACAAGTTTGTATTTCAAAAGATTACTAGAATATATGACCATGAAATAATAAAGGAGTACAGACATATATGACTGACTCCGTTATTATAGATTGCTATACAATATATTTGGTGAAACTTCAATCCATGCTCTATGGATTGCCCATTAAACCAATTTGGTACGCTTCTTCTTCACGATATCATTCAACATATTCCGCCAATTCATCCCATTCCGGCTTTATTTGAATCCCCATTTCTTTAGCAGCGGTTTTGTTAATAACCAGCTTCAATTTTTGCGGATATTGGGCAGGAAGTTCACTAGGTTTCTTCCCATCCTTTAAAATTTGAATTGCAAGTTGTCCGGCTTCATAACCGATATCGGCATAGTCAAAACCGTATGCAGCAAATCCACCCCGTTTAACGGAGTCCAATTCTCCGACAAATAATGGAATATCCTTGCTCTGGGCAACTTGTATGACGGATTCTAATCCCGAAACAACCGTGTTATCTGTAACAATATATATCACATCAACACTGTCAACAAGTGCATCTGCAGCTTGCTTAACTTCAGAAGTATTAGCCACAATTTTTTCGACCAATTGTAAATCAGTACCTTTTATCGCTTTTTTCATTTCATCGATTTGTTTCACTGAATTTTGTTCACCGGCATTATAAATTGTTCCGACTTTTTTTACATCCATTTGTTCATCAATAAATTTAATTGTATTCGGAATCGAGTCGGGATGCATATCTGCCGTTCCCGTCACATTTCCTCCGGGTGATTCCATTGATTTTACTAATTCAGCTCCAATCGGGTCGGTTACCGAGGTAAATACGATTGGAATATCGCTTGTCGCACCCGCAGCTGCCTGAGCGCTTGGTGTTGCATTGGCAAAAATTAAGTCAACCCCGCTGTTAACAAGATTTTGTGCCACGGTTTTGGCATTATTCGGATCATTTTGAGCGTTTTGCTCATCATATTTCACCTTTAACCCTGATTCTTTCAATGCTTTTTTAAACCCTTCCGTTGCCGCATCCAAAGACGGGTGATTCACATATTGGCTGATTCCAATTGTATATGTTTCTCCTCCTCCACTTTTCGAATTTGAGCCGCCGTTTCCACCGGATGAAGACTCTTTATTTGACGTGCAACCTGCAAGAATTAACAGACTCGCAAGCAAGATGAAAGAAACACTTTTTCTCAACTTCCCCATTAACCATTTCCCTCCAAAGTAGTTTATCTGATTAGCACCAAAAAACGTTTGACGGAAATTTTATGCAAAATCCGCCATTCGTACAACCCCAAATATTATCCTTTGCGTGTAAGCTTTACAGTTTTGGTGTTAACCATTATATTCAAAAAACAAATTAGTAATAAATTAATTATAATTGCAAAAATTTATGTGTCAAGTATATTCTAATGCAAGCTGATAGATTCCTCTCCACACAACCGCTGAGAGTAGAGAAAGGCTGTCCAAAAAGGAAAGTCAACACTTTGGACAGCCTTTGAAAATCAGTATATTAAATTTAAGAAATCTTCCATTTCGATATTGCCAAAGTAATACTTTATATCTATATCTTTTAATGCGTCTTGTAAGGCAGATTTATTATAGCGAACGTTTTTCAATTTTGTTTCAATATCCGCTACATCCCCCCAGCCAAAGAAATCCCCGTAAATTTTCACATTTTGAATAATGCCTTTATCAACTTGTAAACGAACATCAATGGTACCAACCGGGAAACGTTTTGAATTTTGAATATTGGATTTCGGTGATTTTCCGTAATTCCATTCCCATGTTTGATATTTCAATTTTGATAATTCCTCGATGTTTTTCCAATCTTCATCCGTCAGTACGTATTCTTTAATTTCACTGCCTTCCGCTTCAAATACATTTTCTAAAATAAACTGTTTAAACTCTTCAATCGTCATTTGCCGATCAATAAATTCGGAAATATTACCGACCCGAGCACGAACAGATTTAACACCTTTGGATTCAATTTTTTCCTTTTTCGGTTTCAATGCTTTTGTGACATTATCCAAATTGGAGTTTAACATCAAAGTTCCGTGGGTGTACATTCTGCCGCCCGTTGCAAATTGGGCAGTACCGGAAACTTTGCGACCGTCGATTTCAATATCGTTTCTCCCCATCAATTCTGCATTGGCACCTAGTTTTCGTAACGCATCAATTACCGGTTTCGTAAATTTTTTGAAATTATCTTGGATGCTATTGCCTTCATCTTTCGTAATAAAACTGTAATTTAAGTTGCCTAAATCGTGGTATACCGCACCACCGCCGCTCATTCGACGGACCACTTTAATATCATTTGCCTCAACGTACTCGGTATTAATTTCTTCAATCGTATTTTGATTACGACCGATGATAATTGACGGCCCGTTTACATAAAAAAGTAAATAAGACTCATTGATATCTAAATTTCTTAATATGTACTCCTCAATGGCCAGATTCATTTGCGGGTCATTTATTCCTTTATTATCAACGTAAAGCATGTAAGACTCCTCCTATATCGTCCATATATCCCCAAGTTTGGCCAAGTGAATTGGTCCCTTGTATCGTTCACCGGCCTCCGAAACTAATTGTTCAAGATTGCCATAATGAGGCAAATGAGTCAAAATCAGTCTTTGGACTTGCGCTTGATCGGCTAATTTTCCTACATCCCTACTGTTCATATGGCCGGCTCTACTGCCATCCATATTACCATAAAAATTACATTCGGACAAAAGAAGCGCTGCATCTTTTGCAAAATCGATAAATGCTTCTTGAAAAGCACTGTCACCGGTAAACACAAATACCTTTCCATCCGCTTCAATTCGGAATGAGAAGCACGGAACGGGATGGACAGTGCGTAAAAAACGGATCGAAAAAGGACCGATTTTTAACTCATTTTCCGGATCATAAGCTATCCCGATTGTAATATCTTTATAAGAAAGCTTTGCAAATGATTCCTTATCAAAATCGTGACCATAGATAGGAAGTGTTTTTTTATTCCCGGTCAAGTACATGTCAATTAAAAGTGCGTGTTGTAGTACACCAATATCGGCGTTATGATCGGGATGATAGTGGCTAATGATACAAGCATCAAGATCAGTTGGTTTTATATATTGTTGAAGTTTTGACAATACCCCGCTTCCACAATCTATTAAAAGATTGAAACCGTCATGCTCTAATATGTACCCGGCACTCGCTTCATTCACTTTCGGATACCCGCCCCACGGACCAATAATTGTTAATTTCAAAAAGATACCTCCTATACCAAGTATTCTAAAATTCACTATACTACATTATTCGAACTATTTCCTAATCTAAAGGTTCTTTTTAACGTCGACAAAATTACCGTAGTGGCTACCCATCTATCTACCACACATTACCCCAAATCTTTCGATAACAAATTTTGACTCGCGGATAGAATAAATAATTTGTTTTAATACACAGTTGCATTTTTCGTCTTGTTATAATACAATGGTAATACAAATTAAAAAAGGGGCGATTCAAATGATTTTAAGTATTCTCGAATTTTTCCAAAACCTACCTTCAAAGTATTGCCAAAAATGCGGCGAAGAAATTGAGGAACAACATGAATGTTATGGAAATGTTTGCCATAAATGCATCGGCTTAAAAGATATGGACTAATCTTAAAATAATCAGAAAACAGGCAAAGTTAAAAGGTAAACTTATAAGCGGAACACTAAAAAGCTGTCTCATCATAACAGAATCAGATGAGACAGCTTTTTTCACTTTCTATATTCCTTATTCATTTAATCTGTTTAAAATAACATTTGCCAATGCTTCGATGAATTGATCGTGATCGTTTGGCATTTCCGGGCGGTAGTAGCTTGCTCCAATTTCTTCACAGACGATTTGGCATTCTGTATCATTATCAAATAGGACTTCCAAATGTTCTGCAACAAACCCGATTGGGCAATAAATAAATGCTTTATAACCTTTTTCCTTATGTAAATCTTTTGTTAGGTCTTGCACATCAGGACCAAGCCAAGGCTCCGCTGTTTGACCGGCACTTTGCCAACCAACAGCATACGCATCAATACCGGCTTTCTCAGCTATTAATTTTGCTGTCATGGCTAATTGATCGGGGTACGGGTCACCGGCTTGTAAAATTTTTTCAGGCAAGCTGTGTGCCGAGAAAATGACAACGGAATGATTGCGCTCTTCTCCCGGCATTTTTTCTATCGTAGCTTTTAATTGATTTACCCAAAAATCAATAAATTTCGGTTCATCATACCATTGGTCAACGGAAACGATCTGGATTCCACCGAGTTCATCGGCTGTTTTTTTCGCCCGTTCATTATATCCCTTAATACTAAAGGTCGAGTAGTGCGGTGCTAAAACAATGCTGACAGCTTCAGTAATTCCTTCTTTATGCATTTCTTTTACCGCATCTTCAATAAACGGGTGAATATGTTTTAAACCGATAAACAATTGGAATTCAACTTCATCTTGAACACGATTTAAATATTTCGTTAACTTTTCTGCCTGGGATTTTGTTATTTCAGCCAGTGGTGAAATACCGCCAATTGCCCGGTAACGACTTTTTAAATCGTCAATTAATTCATCTGCGGGTCTTCTGCCATGCCGAATATGTGTATAATACGGTTCAATATCTTCTTCTGTATACGGGGTTCCATAAGCCATAACGAGAAGCCCGATTTTTTTCTTGCTCATTCGTATCACCTCGTATTTATTTTGCCGAAAAGCCGTCCTATTATCACTACAGACCTTCACCGTTATTGTTTAAATTCATGAATAAATTGGGTTAACCGTTTTATCGTTTCCGGCTTTATATCAGGAAAGATTCCATGGCCTAAATTAAAAATATATCCCGGTTGTGTAATACCTTGGGTTAGGATGTCAGACACCCGCTCTTCAACCACTTCCCAAGGTGCAAGAAGGACAGCAGGATCAAGGTTTCCTTGTAAGGTTTTCGTAATTCCCATCGCCCTGGCATCGCGAATTTCCAACCGCCAGTCCAGTCCAATCACATCAACAGGTAAATCATTCCATTCCATTATTAAGTGACTTGCACCGACACCGAACAAAATGAGTGGAACATTTTCTTTTTTTAATTCAGAAAAAATCCGTAACATTGTCGGCTTCATAAAATTCCGGTAGTCCTGAACATTTAATGCACCCACCCAAGAATCAAAAATTTGGATTGCACTGGCTCCGGCATGAATTTGTGCTTTTACATAAGCGATCGTCATGTCTGCCAGTTTCTCCATTAACAAAAACCAAGCACGAGGCTCACTATACATAAACGCCTTTGTTTTATTATAGTTTTTCGACGGACCGCCTTCGATCATATAACTCGCCAAAGTAAACGGTGCCCCGGCAAACCCGATTAGCGGGACGGTCAATTGTTCGGTTGTTAATAACCGGATCGTATCCAACACAAACGGGAGATCATGTTCCGGATCGATTTGCCCCAATCTTTCAACATCTTGGTATGTCCGAATCGGCTGATCAATGACCGGACCGAACCCGCCTTTAATTTCAACGTTCACACCCATAGCAGGTAACGGTGTCATAATATCCTTATATAAAATAGCCGCATCTACACCATATTGTTCAACCGGCAGTCTCGTCACGTAGGCACAAAGTTCCGGTTGATGGGTGATTTCAAATAAAGAGTATTTTTCTTTCAATTTCCTGTATTCCGGTTGTGACCGTCCTGCCTGCCGCATATACCAGACCGGAATATGATTTGTTTTTCCCCCTCTGGCAGCTTTTAAGAAAGTGTCATTTTTTAGTCTGGACATATACAGTAATCACCTTTCGTATTTTTATCAGGCTGGTAGCAAGTTTCGATTATAACATTGCCAAACCAATTGTATGTACTATGGTTCAAATAAATATTTTCAATAAAAAGTTAAAAAATTTTGTTATTAAATTATAATAGTTATAAATAGACCATCATCACTATACATGTTTTTACGGTCATTGTATAGATTTCATTAATATTTGTCATAAATTTGTTAAATTATCATTATTATTTTATAATAATCATTTCAAAAACCGACATGTATTCAGTAGGGGCCTATCATCCGCTCCACACCGCTACGAGTGGGATCAACTTAAACGGTTTGGCTAAAATCAAATTTTGCAATAAAATAATGATTACATTCTAATTCAACCATACCATTAACGACAATTTGTTTAAAACGAATATGCTCATAAAATGAGGTGAAATATGATGAAATATGTCTATTTAACGACAGGCACTGCAGACTTTTTACAAAAAATCGCCGAGAAATTCAAAAAAGAAAACATTACCATGTTCTTCGGGTCTGATCATGCTCTATTGTTCCACGAAACAAACGGAAAAACTGTGTTCCAAATGCCAAGAAAATACGAAATCTTGGAATCTACCGGTAGTGTTCCGGTCAAAGGATACGCACTATTCCACTATATTCCGGTCAGAGATGAAGATTCTCCGGTATTTGAACATGAATTAAGCAAACGCCCCCGTAGATTGGACAATGCAGACGAATTTCTTGCAGCCCGCATTTTACGGCCAATGAAAAATCATACGTATCTTATTATTACCTTCTGGAAAAGTAAAGAAGCTTTTAAGGCATGGAAAGATATGGAAGAATTTGCTTTCCCCGACGAAAAAGACAGAAGTATTGAGGTTAATAAAATAAAAATGTATGCCGGACCATCCTATTTGAACGAATATTATATTGGTCTGAATGAAATCGATGAATAATTCTATACGAATCAGGGGGATGAATATGTTGGAAAAAGCTTATCAATTATTGGAAAAAAATTATGATCACATGGTAAAAATAAGAAGATATTTGCACCAACATCCGGAACTGTCATTTAAAGAATTTGAGACAGCAAAATATATCGCAAATTTTTATAAAAATTTAGGTGTCCAAGTTCAAACAAATGTCGGTGGAAATGGCGTAGTTGCCCGTATCCGTTGCGCTAAACCGGGAAAAACCGTTGCATTGCGGGCAGATTTTGACGCTTTACCAATTCAAGATGAAAAAGACGTTCCTTATAAATCAACCGTTCCCGGCGTGATGCATGCTTGCGGTCATGACGGACATACTGCGACATTATTATCTGTTGCCAGCATCATTTTCGATTTGAAAGATGAGCTTTCCGGGGAATATGTTTTTATCCATCAACATGCGGAAGAATATGTTCCGGGCGGGGCAAAGTCAATGATCGAAGACGGCTGTTTGGACGGAGTGGACGTTATATTTGGAACTCACCTATGGTCTACGGAACCGGTCGGACAAATTTCTTTTCGTACGGGGCCGATTATGGCTGCCGCCGATCGCTTCTCAATTACGATAAACGGGAAAGGCGGACACGGAGCCTATCCCCATGCTGCCAAAGATCCAATAGTAGCCGCCAGCCAACTTGTCCTAAATTTGCAACAGATTGTTAGTCGATTCATTGATCCGATTCAGTCTGCAGTCGTCACCATTGGGCAAATAAATGGCGGACATGCATTTAATGTAATTCCGGATAAAGTGGAGTTAACAGGAACGGTACGGACGTTTAACGAAGAAGTTCGCAATCAGATTGAACAATTCATTGAAAAAATGATTAAGGGCACCTGTCTCACCAATGATTGTACATATGATTACCATTATTTTCGAGGATATCCGCCTGTCGTTAACCATAAAGAGGAGACGGAATTTCTCGCCAAATGTGCCGGAAATGTACCGGGAGTCACTAATGTAATAGAATGTGAGAAACGGATGGTCGGTGAAGATTTTGCCTATTACTTGCAGCATGTGAAAGGTACTTTCTTTTTCACCGGGGCAAAACCAGTTCATGAGAAAGACTGTTTTCCACATCATCACCCGAAATTTGATATTGATGAACAAGGAATGTTAATAGCAGCAAAAACATTATTCACTGCAGCTGCGCAATATCAAAATCAAATTTAAAAGTTATGGCACCATACAGGCAAGGAATGGCACGGAAATTTTTCTAATATTTTGTAAAGACCCGAAATAAAATACTCCTGATATGATCTTGATGTAATATCAGGAGTATTACTTATTTTATGAAAAAACTTCTATTCTATGAAATTCATTATCTATCTATACGACTACAAAAACTGCCGGGAAGGGGAGCAAGCAAATCCCCCCTGATCATTCAACCCTAATATTTTTTAAATTATTAAAATAACGCATTCGGTAAGAAAATATCGCCGTTTCCCCTAATCTGTCCAGCAATTTATAATTTGCATAAGCGCCCACCGCGGCACCGATTCCCGGCACCATTTGCAGCATTTTCACAAAATCAATATGATCGCGATATTCTTGCTGAAATGTTTGCCAATCAAGATCAACGAGCCGCTCTTTTTCTCTATCCCAATTTTCAATTATTTCCAAAGTCTCAATCCGTTTTTCATCACTGGAAAAAGCAAGTTGGAAAACCATTAATAAAAAGAGTCGTTCCTCATATTGATCTAAAGGATAGTGATAAATTTTTGCCACATCATAAAGAAATTTCAACTTTATTGATAAAAGAAGCGGAAAATCGGCCAACCCAAGTAAAATCCCCCCTGCACCTGTTCCGGCGCCTTCCACGGTCGCAGCTTTTCGATATTTATCCAATTGCTCTTTAATCAGTGCTTCTTTTTCTTCCAATGAATATGTTTTTGGAAAGTCATTGGTAAAAAGAAGATTTGAACCGGATAGTACCGCAGTGACCATTTTTTTCACAGCCTCAGTGATCACGTTTTGAGCTTTTTCAGGTATCAGTTGACTCATCTTATTTTGTGCTTGTTTGGAAATCCGGTTCAAAAGACTCCCTTTCTTTCGGATTTCTCTCTGCCATTGTAAAAGCTCATCATAAGCTTTTCTTTCATATTCCATCTCCTGACCACCTCGTATATGAATCAATCCAGTTTTTCAATTCGTTTTTTACAATAAAGAAAAAGAAAAGCATAGCAAAATCCACTTAAAACAAGAAACAACAGGAGCCCTCTTTGAAATTCAAATGAGGTAATGAAGCTAACCGTAAAAATAATATTTTGTGTCCATAATATATTTAACATGATTTTTAAAAAGGCTTTTTTCTTTGTGTCTTCACCGACCGGGTAAAGATCCGGCCAAATGACCGCATCATAATGTTTCCATAGGCTAATCAGTTGGAAACCGGTCAAATAAATAAAAAGTATCGCGATCGCAAAAGCAATATATGAACCGTTCAAGCCCCAAATAAGCAGAGCAGCAATGACAGTTAATCGCATAAACAAACCGAAATAATCACCGCTCCTGAAAAAAGTTCGAACAAAGAGAAACGAATACGTGCTGCTTGGTGTCCAGCGGCGACTTTTCATAAACATATCCGCCCATTTTCTGCGTTTTATCCGGTTTCGTAATTGTGGGACGTCCGTAAATAAATTCGCAATCCGGTAAAAAAACGCCATTCTTCGCTCTTCATTAACAATCAACCGTTCCCACGGGAGCCCGCTGTTTTTCATTTTGTTACGAAAATAGACTGCATAAATAACGAAAATGATGCAGACAATCGCAAAAAGCGCAAATCTTTTATTGATAAAAAAGAACACCAGTAAACCGTTTAATAACAGTCGTACAGTTAAATCCCATGTAACCGATGCCTGATCCGTATCGTAATCAACTTTCCAGCGAGTATAAAGATTGAGAAATTGAAGCAAAACCAGTAAGCCACTAAAGACAAGCAATGCTTTTCCGGTACCGGTTGTTTGCAAATAAATGGGTATCAAAATAAGCAAAACAATGAACGTAATAGATAACCGCCACAGGACTGTTAATATGTACGCTCGGACAAAATAACTTGTCAAATTTGTTTCTATAGGAAGCAAAAATACTTTATCAGCCTCCTTTAAAAACGTAATAACCGTCCCATTCGTTAATAATAAGGCAAAAACAACCGCAAAAAGTCCGGCTGTCGGGAATGTTTCATCCAACGTTGCTACCCAGTCTTTATAATAGTATGCCCCGCCACCAACGGCAAAAAGTAATACAATTAAAAGATGGTCATTAAATATGTACCTACCGTAACGAAGCAACTCTTTTAAGCGCTCCATGAATCTTTCATTCCAAAGTCGATCTCTATTCATCTTTGGTGTCTTCCTTTGTCAATTGAATGTATAAATCGTCCAAACTGGCATCCTTTAAGTTGAATTGTTTCCTCAGCTCTTCCATCGTCCCTTTTGCTTTGATTTCCCCATTATGTAAAATAACGAAACGGTCACAATATTTTTCTGCTGTTGCTAAAATATGCGTAGACATTAAAATACCCGCTCCCTTGCTTTGCCTTGTTTGTAAAAGTTGCAAGAGACTTTGTATAGCTAACGGATCCAATCCTACAAACGGTTCATCAATAATATAAAGTTCAGGTTCCACTAAAAATGCCGACATGATCATGACCTTCTGTTTCATTCCTTTAGAAAAATGGGAGGGAAACCATTTTAGCCTTTTTTGCATTCGAAACTCTTTCAGTAATTGATCGATTCGCCGGTTATATTCATCCTCCGGCACCCCATAAGCCATGGCTGTCAATTTTAAATGCTCTTCCAGGGTTAATTCATCATACAAGACCGGTGTTTCCGGAATATAGGAGAATTTTTTTCGATAACCGTCACGATCTTCATGAATCGTCTTTCCGTTTATACGAATTTCCCCTTTTTTTGGTTCCATTAAACCGATAACATGCTTGATAGTCGTACTTTTGCCGGCCCCATTAAGTCCAATCAGTGCCACTATCTCCCCCTTTTCAATTTCAAAACTCACTTCATTTAACACATTTTTTTTCGTATAACCGCCTGAAAGCGACCGAACTTCTAGTAAGCTCATGATCATTCTCCTTTACATTGCTTAACAGTCAAAGATATCTTTATGTTTCCTTTGAATTATTTTTCGTTGCTTGTCCAGTATATTAATTTTAGTTTAGCAAATTTACGGCAGATAAAAAAATTTTTTCTGTCGTCGTATGATTTTTTTAAATCTGGTTATGCTAATTTTTGAAGGGAAAATAACTTTTATTCAAATGGGGTGTTTACGAAAGATACTGAACTCGTTTTAAAAAGAGCTATGCATTCAGAAAACCCACTTCAATAAATGAGGTGTTTGTCAAAGATCATCAACCGAAGTCGTTCATAATTTTTATGAAGAAACGGGGATGATGAGCTTGAATGCTTTAGATTCTTTAGAAACCTGCCTGATTGAGTAGTAACAAACCCGCTTTCATTTTCCCTTCGCACGGGCAAGACCAATGTTCAGTTACTGAACACAGGTCTTGCCTTTTTTACGTTAATGTTTACATTTTCAACAGAGATTATCTGCACTTTCCTAAAAAGTCGGACATCAGAAGATTTTCCTGTTCAATCCTCATCTACTTTTACCCATTCTTGGTAATATATGATAAAATAGGTAACAATATGAAATTAGAAAGGATGATAGAAATGTCGGATTGTATTTTTTGTAAAATTTTAAACGGAGAAATTCCATCTGCTAAAGTATATGAAGATGAAAATGTCTTGGCGTTCCTTGATATTTCTCAAGTGACAAAAGGACATACGCTTGTCATTCCGAAAACCCATCAGGCAAATATTTATGAATTAACTCCGGATGTAGCAAGCAAGCTGTTCTCTGCCGTACCGAAAATTGCAAACGCTATTAAAAATGCATACAATCCAATTGGGTTAAATTTATTAAACAACAATGGAGAATATGCTGGACAATCCGTTTTCCATTATCACGTCCATTTGATTCCGCGATATGGTGAAGATGACGGCTTTGGTGCCGTTTGGAAGACGCATACAAGCGAGTATACAAAAGAAGATTTGCAAAAGATCGCTAAATCGATCGCCGACCAAATATGATTATGCTCATATAATAAAAAGAGAAGAAACAAATGGTCTTTTAAAATAGATCGTTTTCATACAGATGAGCAAACATGCATACAGCACGTGTATCAAAACTTCTTTTCCAGACTTTTTGAAAAATATCTTTTATCGAAAAGAAACGTATGTTATAATACAGTCAAACCAACTCGCTTTTGATCATAGGATACAAAAGGAGTTAAGTTGAGAAGAGAACAGCGGAGGAGAGAATAGAGATGAAAACAAAAGAATTAGTTATTATGGCTTTATTTGTGGGGATTGGGGCTGCATTGCATATATTGATCCCCGGTATAGGTGCAGGGGGCATGAAACCGGATTTCAGTTTACTAATGATGTTTTTGGCAATTATTCTATTTCCCGATAAGAAAAATGTTATCCTACTCGGTCTGGCAACCGGAATTATCTCCGGATTAACAACAGGTGTACCAGGTGGCTTTTTTCCAAACATCATTGATAAATTTATCTCGGCTTTTGCATTTTACGGGTTGTTCCTTCTAGTCAAAAAGAATCGTTCCATTATTAGCAATGCTGTATTAACGGCTATTGGCACGATTATTTCAGGAACTATATTCCTTGCTTCTGCATTTTTAATAATCGGATTGGATGGTGCATTCATGTTAATGTTTACAACAATTGTGTTGCCAACAGCTTTGTTGAACACAATCGCCATTGTTATTGTCTATCCAATCGTCGCGAAAATCATGGAAAGAAGCAAAATGACCTTCGCCTAATTGCTTTTCAGTGAAAGAGAACTTGGAAAGTAACCCAAGTTCTCTTTCCTTTACCCAAAAGCGTACTTTTTAAAATTTACGGAATTTTCGACCGATATACAAATCTTTTCTAAAAATTTACGTAAAACTTTTTTGGTGCGACCATAAAGTTATATTATAAAAACAAAAAATTTTTTCAAAATAAAAAGGATTTTTTGTGATCAATGTAGAATTTTGAAATAATATAATAAAATTTTTTGAAACATACATGACAGAATAGTGTAAAAAGGGAAATAGGTAAAAGGTCGGAATTTGTTCAATTTGAAATGAAGTGTTATTTTTATTGGGTTTACTACACGTCACGAGTCGCCTAAAGCTCGGATGCCTGAGTTTTCATTAATTTTCTCTTTTTTACCACAATGTTAAATCAAAAAGTAGAAGGTGATGATATGGAAGATTTTTCAAAACTTGAAGCGCTTTTATTTACACAAAAAATTTCACAATTGGGAAAAGCACTTTGGAAGGCCATAGAAAAAGACTGGCAACAATGGATCAAACCATACAATTTGAATATCAACGAACATCATATTTTATGGATCGCCTACCATTTACACGGAGCATCCATATCCGATATTGCCAAATTTGGTGTCATGCATGTTTCAACTGCTTTCAATTTTTCAAAAAAGTTGGAAGAAAGGGGTTACTTGACTTTTTCCAAGAAGGTCGAGGATAAAAGAAATACGTATATCCGTTTAACGGAAAAAGGCGAAAACCTTATCATTGAATTACTAGAGAAATTTGATCCGTCAAAACATGCAATTTTAATGGGTGCTAAGCCTTTGAAAGATATTTATGGCAAATATCCCGATATATTAGAGTTAATAGCCATCGTCCGTAATATATACGGTGATGACTTTATGGATATTTTCAAAAAAACATACACAGATATAGAAAAACTGAACATACATCATAAGGATATAAAAGAAAAAGATAACAAGGAAAAAGAAGTGGTTTAGCCGAGTAAGCATTTCTTAAATTCGGTCATTAACTCAACATAAAGATATTGTTGTAAACAGGATTCAACAGTTTCTTTCACCTCCAGTTTTCTGTTCAATTTATCAGAGAACTCTTTAAGAAGCGGATAAAAATATAATAATCCTTCCGCTTTTTGTTCTTGGAGTTTATTGTTCATATATTCACAAAGATGTTGGAATTCCAAAACTTCTTCCGGCCCTAGTTTTTTCTGAATGATTAATTTTGTGAAGGGGTAATCATTAGTATTCACGATCTCAAGTAGTAATTGTTGATAATATTCCAGCCTTTCGATCCGCTTTAACAATTCATCCATCATTGTCTATCATCCTTCAACTTGTCATCTTTTGTCATCTTCCGTCAAAATCTTTTTTCATTTTCCCATTGATTTTTTATGAAACCCGCTGTAAAGTATGTTAGTACTTAAATGATTTGGCATCTGTATACAAAAAAACATGTCCAAGTTCGACCAAACATTATCACAATCATTTAAGACGATTGTTTTCGAATCCATATAGTCTTTAATACCATCGCAGTTATGATAGAATTTATCTTTTGACTAAATCCTGATAGAAGCTAAGAAAAATTTTTTACCTTTAGGGTTGGGATTTCAACTGTACTTATTATACTACAGGTAGATGGAGATATTTCATACTGGCTTCTAAATATTTGTTCATTGATCATACATATATTTTTACTTTGCTTTTGATGTATATTATATTACATTATTAATATCTATTTAAAACGGAATTACCTCTTAATACTTTAAAACTTCTTTTCATTTATCGAAAAAAAGTATTATTGAGTAAAATAGTGTATACTACGCAATTTTGACCATCAAAGAATCTTAATTTCTAATGAAGTGGATGTTAAGGGTGAAGAGTGATTTAATATAGAGAAAGTTATGCTTGACGTACTGGGAGGGGATGCTTTTGCTTATTGTTTTTCTTATTTTAGCCACTATTATCATTTTTTATTTGAATATTCTTATGTATAGATTTTGTATCCAAAAAGAGATCCCGGAAGAGAAACATCATACCATCATCCATACTACAAATATTTCTACGATAATTTTATTGCTCTCATCATATGTGGCGATGTTATTTACATAAAATGAACTTCTATCAGTGGGGCATCTCTCCCCACTGATGGTTAGTTGAACAAATCGGACTTATGCGGGCAGCCCATCCCCCACCTATCTTCTTTGTAAATTTGAAAATCTTGAGGTGGAGGACTTGACTTGCTGTTAAGGTGTGATAAATTTTTGGGGCAATCCAGTGGATGAATTGCCCCTTTACTATTTTTCCTGTCGTCTCGATTTAAGCCAATACAAGTTGACTATGCAAGTATGGCAAAACGGTGCCGGAATTTCTTCTACCTGCATTATTTACCAAATGTACGCTGCACCAACGATGATAAGCAAGATAAACAAGACAACAATCAATGCAAATCCTCCGCCATGATATCCTTCAGACATAATGACACCTCCTTTATACATTCACTTGTTTATCACTTAAGGTTCATTTTTCCTATTACAAATACGAACACCCTACAATGATTAATAAAATAAACAGCACGACAATTAGAACAAACGGGCTGGCATTCGGTACTGTCATCTGTCATACCTCCTTTATCGAATTCAATATATCCTATGTATTTGTGCAAAAATTGTTTAGTGAAAACACCTAGTTTATACAGCGAAACTTCCATCGGTGAGTCATCTATCCCCCCACTGATGGTTAGTTGAACTAATCGGACGCATGCGGGTAAACAGTCCCCTCCATATCTTTTTTTAATCTCGAAAATTTTAACATGGGGGACTTGACTCGTCGTTAAGGTAGAAAAAAATATCCAGTTATTTGACGGTTACCAATTTCCCGAAATATGACAATTGATCCTGTAATTTCAACTGATACAGAAAATAATTTTTTTGTTTGTTTGTTTTTATTATGATATAGTTAAATTTGTGGTAAAATGAAACAAGCATTAAATCAAATGATTAGGAGTTGTTCAATCTGATGAAGAAGAAATACCTGTTAACTTTTACATTGGCAGCCGGTCTACTCACTTTAACTGCTTGCAATAACGGGAAAGCAATTGTTGAGTCGGATGCGGGAAATATTAGCCAAGATGAGTTCTACCAAACACTGAAAGATCGATATGGCGAATCCACTCTGAAAGAACTTGTATACAAACAAGTTTTGTCTGACAAATATAAGGTTTCTGATAAAGAAGTAGATAATGCATTAAAACAATACAAGGACGCTTATGGAGATAATTTCCAAAGTTGGTTAGCTCAAATGGGCATTTCAAGTGAGGATGAATTGAAAGACATTCTTGAATTTTCACTACTCCAAGAAAAAGCGGCAAAAGATAAAATCAAAGTGACAAATGATGAGTTAAAGGAACAATACGGGATTGAAACAAAAACGGTAACGGCACGCCATATTCTTGTTGCTGATGAAGAAACGGCAAAACAAGTGAAACAAAGATTAGCTAATGGTGAAGATTTCGCCGCATTGGCAAAAGAACTGTCAACAGATACGGCGACAGCTGAAAAAGGCGGAGATTTAGGTGAGTTGAACCCTGATCAACTTACTCGTGAGTTTACAGTTGCCGCCTATAAGCTTAAGGAAAATGAAATTAGTGATCCGGTCAAAACGGACTATGGCTACCATATCATCCAAGCAACAAAAGTAACAGAGAAAAAAGATGTCAAATCATTTGACAAAATGAAATCAGAACTGGTAGATAAAGTGAAGCAATCAAAACTTGATTCAGCTACCGTTCAAAAAGCTGTGGATGAAGCAGTTAAAAATGCAGATGTAAAAATCAATGACAAAGACTTGAAAGACATTTTGAAAAATTCCGTTGAGACAGGATCTAAAAAATAATGATCCTCCTTCATCCACAATTTCAATCGAAGGATGAAGTCAATATTCACAACAACAGCTTTCCCATGAGGTCAAAATTATCGACCACGCTTGGGAAAGCTGTTTTTTTCCTCCTTATGCTTCATGAAACTGTTTCCGTTTTTCCTTTTCTTCTTCCATTCTTTTTATATAAATGTCTCCTTCTTGCTCTGCTTCTCTTAACTCCATTTCCTTTTCTTCCCGATTAGTTCGAATCGTCATATATGCACTGATCACAATACCGGCCACAACCAACCAAATCCAAAATGGGACAACCATAAACGAAACCTCCTATCCTTTAAAACTATTATTTGTACAAGCATATTCATATAGGAGATTTTTTATGACAAGCTTATTCTTGAAAGCTTGGTTTGTAAAAAGATCGGTTGTCCAAGGCAAATAACCGTTCACTGAAATCACCGGGTTTTGTTTTATCAAGAACCCGGTTTAACATATTAATTTTGGCATCAAGATTGTCAATATAATGTAAGACCTCTGCTTCTCGGATCAGCGGCGGCTTCGGACTCCCCCATTCAGCTTTTCCATGATGACTGAGGATTAAATGTTGCAAGACAGTAACCTCTTCGCCGGTAATTTCTAATTCATCGGCTGCTTTTCCAATTTCACCGACCATTAAGGTGATATGTCCAAGCAATGTTCCTTCTATTGTATAAGATGGTGATACTGGACCCGATAATTCAATGACTTTGCCTAAATCATGCAAAATCACACCGGCATATAACAGATCTTTATTCAGACTCGGATAAAGCGCGACAATCGCTTTTGCCAAATCGAGCATGGATACAACATGATAAGCAAGACCGGAGTAATATTCATGATGATTTTTCGTGGCCGCCGGGTACTCCAAAAACGGCTTTTCATATTTTTTCATCAAATAACGGGTAATCCGCTGAATTTTCGGATTGGTCATTTCAAAAATGCATTGATTAATTTTACTAAGCATTACATCTGCTTCAACCGGTGCTTTTTCAATAAACATGTCCACCGGAATGTTTTCTTGCGGGGACAGCGTTCTAATTTTCCGAATCCGCAATTGTAATTTCCCCCGATAACTTTGAATATCACCCATTACTTTAACAATCGTTTGTTCAACATATGTCTTTTCTAGCTCTTCGGTAATATCCCAAAGTTTTGCTTCAATGGCCCCGGTTTTATCTTGGAGAATTAATGTTAAAAACGGTTTCCCGTTACTGGCCATTCCTTTGGCAGCACTTTTAATTAAAAAATATTGTTCAACCTGTTCACCAGCCTCATAAAAGCGGACTCCTTTAGTCATACACGTTCCTCCCGACTCCTATTAACTTATTTACCATAATGAATAGATTTTACGTCATTTTTATCGAATTCCCGAACTCTATTATTATTCAAAATTCAAAGGAAAACGACCGAATGCTGTCTATCAAAATAGCTTTTAAAAATATTATGGCATGTAAAGAAAAGAATTTGAACACCGGATTCAGCAGAAATTTCCTTTAACAAGTACATCATTTGGTCTCGCCGGTCTTCATCAAAATGAACAAAACCATCATCAATAATGAACGGGTACGGGTTTTGCTTATAACTAAGAACAGCCAAGGCAAAGCGTAAACTGATATACAATTGTTCTCCTGTTGCCTGACTGACCTCATTAGGAGTAAAAAGCATACCATCCTTTCGTTCGACAAACAGTTGGTCACTTTCTTGATCAAGAAAAATCTGCTTATAAGCCCCGTCGGTGATAAAAGAAAAATATTTAGAAGCCTGTAAAAGAACCTTTGGAAGACGTTCAACCTTATATTTTTCCATCCCTTTTTGCAAAACATATTTTGCCGTCTGAAACACAGCCCATGTTCGCGCCATTTCTTCCAGTTCGTATTTTTCTTGATGAAATTGATGTAACAGTTCTGTATAGGTACCGCCTTCTTCTATCAACGTGATTTCATGGCGAATAGATACCCGTTCTTTCTCTAATTGTTCAATTTCTTTGCCTATCGCCTCTTTTATTCGGTTCAATTCGGTAAATGTTGTTTCATCCACATAGGAAGGGATAAGGTTCATTCCATCCGGAAGATTTAAGTTCGAATGAGCCAACTGTTTATTAACAAGTTCGAATTCATTCAATAACTCGTTCCGTTTTTCATTTTTTTCTCCAACTAAGTAAAATTGAGCTTCCGTTTCAACGTTTGCTTGTTGGAATAATACGTTAATTTCCTGTTCGACTTGCTTCAATTCCGCTTTACATGTCGCAATTTGGTTAACGAGCTCTTGTTGTTTTGCCAGTTTCTCAGCTTGAATTTTCTCAAGCTCCAATTGTTTATTCAATTCTGTTTTGAGCAGCAGTACTCTTTCCTCATAGTTTTGCGAGGAAGCATGAAAAAGCCAATCATATTTTGATAAAATCGCTTCTTTTTCTGTCTGGATCATTTTCAAATGCTCAATTTGTTGGGACATTCGTTGTTTTTCGTTCCAGCGTGTTTTCAACTGTTCAAGCAGTGTAAAACATTCCATTAAATGATGTTTCGCCATATAGTCCGGTAAAAAGTAACTTCTTCCCATTTCCAGCAATTCATCATTGATGGCCCTTGTTTCATTCTCCCAATGTTCAAAACTTGCAACTAATTCGTCAAATTGCCGTTCTAATTGTTCGAGCCGAATATTCTCGATTTCTTCCTGTTTAGCAATGAGCTGATCTTTATTCAATTTTTCACGGGCTTGTTCAATGTCTTCTGAAGTGATCTGAATTTCATCATATTTCTTTTCCAATTGCCTCTTTTTCAAAATTAATGGTTCATTCATTTTGATCGTTGCATCCGACGCTTTTCTCCATCCTGTTATGACGAGAAACAGGGAAAATAAAACTGAGGCCGATAAAATTCCCAAAGCTATTTGCCAATAATCAAACCAAAATAAGGCAAGAGTAATTATACAAATACAACCAAACACAAACTGTAAGGCCGTTTTTCCTGATTTTTTAATCGATTGTTTGTTCTGTAGCTGGGATAGTTGACTGTCAATCCACTTCAGTTCGCTTTCAATTTCATTTATTTCTTGCTCCTGCTTGAGTACATTCTCCAAATGAAGCCGTTCTTTTTCATTTAAGCGGCTGCGAGCAAGTTCATTTACAAATGATTTTTGCTGCTTTAATTTTTGCCCCAGTTCATTTTCATTTTTCTCCAGTTCCCTTTTTCTTTCATCCAGATGACTTTGTTTCTTTACCAGCTTCATGATTTGATCTTTTTTGGCAAAACTTAAGTCAAATTGCTTGATCGCTTCTAGATCACCTTGATAATGTAACTTAGTCTTTATTTGCAGCAACTCATCCTCAATTTGGTTGATTTGGACGGCTAGCTCTTTCAACTTTCCGGCTTCTTGACGGTAATTCGGTAAATCCTCGACAATGAATTGGATTGGTTCTTTATTCTCCGTAATCCGTTCATCTACTTCAATCGTTTCGAGCTCTTTTGTTATTTCCTCCAATTGTTCATTTAACGGGACGAGCCGTTTTTTTATTGTACGTAATTCAGCTGCCAACTTTTCATAACGGGTAATTCCGTTACTTGGAAACTGAAATTCACCCAGTTCCGTGAGTTTCTCCTCAAGATTTTTTCTCTGCATAAACAACGGATATATCCGATTCCATTCTTTCTTTTCAAAAATTTCCTGTTGAATATCCGCCATTTGTTTCCGTTTAGCTTCCAGTTGGTTATCCGTGTTCGTTAAATTTTGCAACAAAGTTTCATAGTTTATAATTTTTCTCTTGGCATCCTTTAATTGATTGTCCAGCACCTTCATCTTTGCTATTTGTTTATTGATGTCCGGCCTTGATCCGTTTGGTTTAAACAGCTTGTCCATTTCTTTATCAAGGAACTGATCTGTTTCCATAATTTGTTCCGTTCCAATCGCGCTTGTCGAGAATAAAAATTTCCCAAGCTCTTCCCCTTTCACCTTTTGGACATTTTGTAACCCATGAATATCAAAGGAATAGATTGATTGATAGGTCGATTTTTCCATACCACCCAAAATCACTTGCAACAATTCTTCATCACCGATTGTGCCGTCTTCAAGTTTTACCGTTACATCACCGATTGCTTTTCCTTTCACCCGTTCAATTTGGACAATGCCCCAATCAGGGTCTTCCAAAACAATCCGACCGCCATATTTGGAACTTGTTTTCGGTTCATATCGTAATTCACTTTGTTGTTTCAATGGAAAGCCGAAAAGAATGCTATGGATGAAAGACATGATGGTAGACTTGCCTGCTTCATTTTTTCCATAAATCAAAGAAAATGGCTGTAACTTTAGATGGTATTGTTCAAACTTTCCGTACCCATAGATGACTAACTCTTTTATAATCATTATCTTCACCCCTCGCGAAAAACATTTTTCATCCGTGGCAGCACGCCTAGTTCCGGACTTTTACCCTTTCAATAGACGAAAGAGGAGTTTTTCAGCCTCATGTAAAATGTGTTGTTGTTCTCCCTCGGTTAAAGGAGCTAAATATTTTCTTACTTTCGGATGATCAAAAAGAAAAGAGAGCGGTTCTTTTATATCAACATGTTGAAATTGCTTTGATAATTCTTGAAAAAATTCATCGGAAATAACTTGCCTGTTCGTGTCATTTTCCTGAATATCGAGTTGATAAATCCAAATAAAACAATCTTGCTGTTCTTCACCTTCTTGTAAAAGTTGTAACATATCTTCAAGATCGATACGGTCTGTCAATACATCAAACTGGTTTTCATTAAAATTTATTTGTAAAAATACATTGGTTCCCTTTTGCCGCCAGTAATCCTTTATTCCGATGATGGTTTGATAAAAATCATCAAAACAACGAAACGGTTCTTTTTCGGTTAATTCCCACGTTTCCCAACGGATCGGAGCTGTTTCGATAAATTTCCATCTTGTTTCAAAATGATCCATCTCGATTAAATAACAACCTTTTGCACCCGTTTCGTTTTTATGTCTTCCTTGAATATTACCGGGATACAGGATCATCGGCTCTTTATGTAAAATTTGTGATTTATGAATATGTCCAAGTGCCCAATAATCAAAATCTTTTTCGATTAACTCCTTCACTTTAAATGGAGCATAGCTGTAATGAGCAAGATTATTTGAATCGTGGCCATGCAAAATACCGATATGATAATCCGCTCCGTCTTTTTTTTGGTAATGATCAATCATCCGTTCAAAGACATGTTTCTTTGGATAACTGAAGCCGTAGAAATGGATGCGTGTTTTATTTTTCGTTTCATATGGAATGACCTCTACCGTAGCCGGAAACTGGTAAACATTTTTAGGCCATTCAAGTTTCGTCCAACTGCCGGATAAATGATCATGGTTTCCATGGACGAGGAAAACGCCAATCCCTTCCTGTTCGAGCCTTTCCATTTCTCTTCGCAAAAACAATTGTGCCCGGATGCTGCGGTCTTCCCCATCATATAAGTCTCCGGCAATAATCACGAAATCTACCCTTTCCTTAATCGCGACCTCAACAATTTTTGAAAATGATGCAAAAGTTGAGCGTTTTGTTTTTTCGTATATAGCGGCAGGTATATTTTTTAGCCCGACAAATGGACTATCCAAATGCAAATCCGCACAATGAATAAATTTGATTGATTTCACGATAATCTCCCCATCCTTAATCGCACGAATATATGTTCTTTTATTATGCCATATTTTTATATATAATGCACGAAGGAAACACAAATTTTTTACACATTTCCCGACGGAATGCAGGAATTTTCATTAATTTGTCGAATCAATTAAGTATTGCGGGATAAAAATTTATTATTGAAAAGATATGGGGGTAATTTAATGCCAATTTATAAACTAACGGCTTTTGAACAAGCAGGGGAAAAATTATTGGATGAATCCATTGAGGCAAAAAGTGACCAAGAGGCAAAACAGCTAGCAGAAACAATGTTAACTGAAAAAGATTTATTGAATAAAACGCACCGCCTTGTATCACCGGATGGGAAACTGCTGTTATTTCATGTATAAAAAAAGATTAAGCGCCGGATAACAAAATTCCGGCGCTTTTGCTTCAATTGTATCATTAATATGCGTATGAAAATAAACCTTTAATATGAGATAAATAGCGCAAATTACTTGCTTCTTTTAATAGAGAAGCAGGGATTCCGTGTAATTCCGTCCCATTTGCTCCGACCGAAGCCACTGCATCTTTCCGACCAAGACTGGCCAATGTTCCTGAATTAACCGGATTGAATACTTCCAATGATTTTCCTTCCAAATAAGCGAATAAGTTATAACCAACCGTTTCGCCCATTTGCCATGCATTTTGTGCTGTTGGTGCATATGGACGACCATCCGGGGCAAAAGCAACTGCACTGTCACCCACAACAAACACGTCTTGATGGGAAGTTGATTGCAAGTATTCGTTTACGGAAGCACGACCGCGGTTTACTTCTAATCCGGACTCGCCTACTAATGGATTCCCTTGAACTCCGCCGGTCCAAACAAAAGTATTGGTTTTGATTTCACTGCCATCTTTCAATGAAACGATATTGCCTTCCACTTTTGTTACCGGAAGACCAATTAAAAATTCAACACCACGTGCTTCCAGACTTTTTTGAGCCCGTTCAATTAAAGTATCAGGCAGCACCGGTAAAATTTTCTGCATGGCTTCGACAAGTTGCAATTTTATTTCACTGCGGGGAACACCATATTTTTTCGTCAATTCCGGAAGCAAGTCAGCAATTTCACCGACTAGTTCGACCCCGGTTAAACCGCCACCACCAATTAGAATATGCGCATCTTCCGGATTTTTCGTTTCCGCATATTGACGAATTCTCTCTTCAATATGTTCACGAATTTTCTTTGCATCATCCACAGATTTGAGCACCATGCTGTTTTCTTCGAGTCCCGGGATGCCGAAATATCCGGTTACACTGCCCAAAGCGACAACAAGCATGTCATAACTTAACGTGTCACCGTTCGATAGTTTTACTTGTTTATTGTCCACCGAAAAAGATTCCACTTCTGCAACAATGAAATCAATCGCTTTTCCTTTAAACAATTTTTTCAAAGGTAAAGCAACTCGTTGTTCCGAAACATTTCCTGCTGCAAGTCGGTGTAATTCTGTAATAATTTGATGTGTCGGATATTTGTTCACAACTGTTACTTTGGCTTTTGTTTCATCTAAATATTTACGAACTGTCAAAGCGGTCAATACACCGCCATAGCCCCCACCTAAAATGACAATTTCCTTCGACATTTTTCTTCCTCCGTTCATATGTAAAAATCTTTTCCCTTAGATACACACAATTGACCTGATTATTTATGTTCTTTTTCTGCCGCAACTTTTAAGAAAGCATTAAGAAAACGCAACATTTTTTGAGCTTGTGGATCTTTTAACAATTTCAACAAACCAAAAATACCGATGACTTCTTGACTTTCTTCGGCACGGTCTTTTGCTTCAATTACATTAGCTGCTAAATGTTTCGCTGAATGAATCACCGGTTCTGCCACTTCTTTAATGGCCCCCACCGTATCCACCTTCAAGACTTCATCGGTAACCAGGGATTTTACGACTTCTAAATTTTTTGTCAGGACCGTTATTAATTCCGTTAACTTTGGAAGCTGTTCCACTAACACCGTTAATGATTGTTGTACTTCCGGCTTAAGCAACTGATCCAAAAGATCGCGCTCACCTAGAGGTAAAGTTTTTTCCATGTTTCCATCTTCCATTACATTTGACATGCTATTCCCCTCCACGTCCTATTAATAAAAAATTGGGTTATTTGAAAATCCATTATGGAATGTTATTAATTTGTAACTATTCCTAATATGCTTTCACAGAATGTTCTAAAAGTCACAAATTATCCCCTACTCCATTTTGGACCCTGATAAGAAAACAAGAAAAATTGATTTAAACTTATATGAGATTTACTGTTTCCCAATAACTATTGTAAACAATTTGTCACTAAAAATCAAAAATTATTTCGAAATCGGGAATGAATCTCATTCTATTTAATTAAAATATGAAGAAATCAGTTAAAAGAACAGTGATATTCCGATAGATAGAGGAACA
Organism: Caldibacillus thermoamylovorans; assembly: GCF_000751775.1. Lineage (GTDB taxonomy): Bacteria > Bacillota > Bacilli > Bacillales > Caldibacillaceae > Caldifermentibacillus > Caldifermentibacillus hisashii. Next base: position 36,299 of record NZ_CCRF01000039.1, on the reverse strand, counting down.
TAGCCGTCCCTCTTTTTTTATTGCAATATAATTTTCCTTAAACATTCAATAATTCTTTTACTTGATCTCTTAACGCACGTTTTAAAAATTTACCAACTGATGTTTTCGGGATTTCATTCATGAAAAGAATTTTATCCGGTAACCACCATTTGGCAAATTGGGGTTTCAAAAATTCATATAATTCATCCTCAATTATTTTATCCTTATATTGGTCTTTCAACACAACGCAGGCAACGGGTCTTTCTTGCCACTTTTCATGCGGTATGGCGACGACAGCAGCTTCAAAAACAGCCTCATGGGCCATTAGTGCGTTTTCAATGTCAACAGATGAAATCCATTCCCCGCCGCTTTTTATTAAATCTTTCGTTCGGTCAACAATTTTAACAAACCCGCTTTTATCAACGGTAACTACATCTCCCGTATGGAGCCAGCCGTCTTTAAAAGTCTCTTCTGAACGATCATCATTATAGTAACTGGAAGCGATCCACGGACCACGAAGACATAGTTCCCCCATTTCGATACCGTCCCATTTCACTTCTCCGTTTTGACCAATTACTTTCATTTCCAAGCCGGGGACTAAAATCCCTTGCTTCGCCTTTAATTCATAAATATCTTCTTCCGGTAACTCGTCATGTTCGCTCTTTAATCTGGAAATTAAGGCAAGCGGAGTTGTTTCGGTCATTCCATAGGCATGCATAAATGGAATATTATATTTCTTTTCAAACATTTTAATAATTCCTTTTGGTGCCGCTGAACCTCCGCATAAAAGATAACGGACATGTGACAAATCATAGTTTTCGTTTTCTAATTCTTTTAAAACACCGATCCAAATGGTCGGAACTCCGGCAGAAATGGTTACTTTCTCTGATACCATTAATTCTAACAAAATTTTCGGTGTAAAATTTGGACCCGGTAAAACAAGATTTGAGCCAAACCACACACACGCAAAAGGAAGACCCCATGCATTTACATGAAACATTGGAACAATTGGCATGGCCGTATCCTTTTCACTCACCGATCCCCCGTCAGCCAGACCAAGAGCAAAACTATGCAACACAATTCCACGATGTGAATAAAGCACACCTTTTGGTAAACCGGTTGTGGCAGAAGTATAGCACATTCCGGCAGGGTCATTTTCATCAATATCTTTTACAAAAGTAAATAATGCATCTCCTTCACTCAGTAAATCTTCATAGTGATACACAGGACTTAAACTTGTTTCCGGTAATTCCGGCCGATCGGTCATAATAATAAACGCCTCAACATTTTTCAGTTCATCTTTACAATTTTCTACGATCGGCAAAAGGTCTTCATCAATGAGTAAAATTTTGTCCCCGGCATGGTTGATAATATAAGCAATTTGTTGAGGGGACAAGCGTATGTTGATCGTATGTAAAACAGCTCCAATACATGGTATGGCAAAATATGCTTCCAGGTGGCGGTGATGGTTCCAAGCAATGGTTCCTACCTTATCTCCTCTCGTAATGCCAAACTTAGTCAGTACACTTGCTAATCTCCTTGTCCGTTCACCAAATTCCTTATACGTGAATCTTTGCACACCTGTTGAAGTCCGTGAAATTACCTGCTTGTTAGGGAAAAATTTTTCTACCCTTTCAATCATTTGTGTTAAAATTAGCGGGGTGTTCATCATTTTACCTCATCTCCTTTTGTAAACGTTTTCAACTTATTAAACTTAAAAACTGCTAATAATACATATTCGCAATTCCGAAGAAAAATCCTTCTTTAAATTGATAATTTTTATAACTATTTTTCGCTAAAGACCAATTTATAAGTACACACTCTTAACCTATAAAAAAACGGGTCTCCGATTGAGCGGGACCCTTTTAGATGGATGATTTTTTTATACTGTTTATTTTTTCTAAAAAGGAGATGGGCTGTTGTTTTCGAAAATGTTCTCTTACCATATAGGATACACCGTGCTCATTATTCGACCGTGTTACCCAATCAGCCGCCTTCCGCACAGCAATCGGGGCATTTCCCATTGCAACACCTAAACCTGCTGCTTCAATGAAATCCAAATCATCTATATCACTTCCGATGGCAACCGTTTCATTAAGAGAAATTTTTTGTTTTTCACAAAAATAAAGTAATCCGGTTAATTTAGACACCCCATTTGGCAAAATAATTAATTGGTTATCGTACAGATAAAGATCAATTTCGTAGAACATATTTTGCAGGGCGATTTTCACTTCCTTGGCTACTTTTTGATCCGGAAAGTCTATTTCAATATGTGTGGGATGGATTTGTTCTTCTTCAACATATTCTCCAAGATTTTTTACAAATTGATGGTGATAGGTGGAAAAACTGTTCGTATCAATAACCGCCCTCGTTACAATAGAATTCTTTAATGGGACATTGCTGACCGAATATTTTTCATGCACGATTCGAATATGACATGAAAAAGTTTCCAAGAATCGGATAATATCTTGAACAATTTGCTCATCAATTCTTTTGACAAATATTGCTTGATCGGATGATGAAGCAATAAATGCACCGTGGTGAGCAATAACCATCGTTTGTAATTTCAGTGCTTTTGCCATACGTTTTGCAAAGGCAAAATTTCGAGATGTAACAAGGGTAACCATCACACCTTTTGATTGAACATATTCAACAGCTTCCTTCACCGATTTATGTAATTTGCCGTTCGATTGCAAAATGGTTCCGTCAATATTCATGGCAAGTAGCCGATAAATCATCATCCATGCCCCCTTATGCCAAATCATGATGTATCGATGAACTGACAAAAATGCTTTTATTTATACCTATGTAAAAAAGTGAATGTATAGAACAGAGGAATGAACCCTTTTATAGAAAAAAACTGCCGTGACAAGTAATCGTCGACGGCAGGGTTCTTTATCGTTATTGGTCTTGTTGCTGACTGTATAATTCTTCCAACGGCTTCATAACAATTTTATTTATCTCTGCAATTACCGAGCTCATCTTTTGCTCGGCTTCGATTAAACGAGTGATTTTATTATTTTGCTGGATCACCGAAACCATTTGTTGTGCTTGAACAACTTCTTCTTGGCTAATCGGTTGCCCGGTCATTTGTTTTTCTTGTAAATTCATCTGAACTGTACGAAAATCATCAAAAAGTTTTCTTGCGGCTTCATCGGCATATAAACTTGCATATTGAATTTTCAAATCGACAAATTCAGCACTTTCACGAATGTTTTTCTCCAAAGTATAAGCGGTATCAAAAATATTTGCAGCCATTTCGGACCTCCATTATCTTTATTAAAAAGGCTCCATATCCAAACAGGAAAAGGCCTTCTTTTAACTATGTTCTCTAACTATAACAAACTATGTTCAAAAAAGCGAGAGCGTGCTCAATTTTTTTACCCGCCCTCAAATCTTTTTTCGGACGGGTTAACCCATTAAGATGACGATAAAACCTTGCAAAATTCCGATTAGTCCTCCTAAATAAGCTCCAAGATAGGTAATCATTTTCAATTCTCGCCGACTGATGCCAACAACGATTTCTTCCAATTGTTCCGTCGAAAAGGAGTCAACTTGGTTTTTTACCAATTCAGGAATTTCTAATTTTTTCATCCATTTTTCTATATACGTACTCCCAAGCTTCTCCATTCCCTTTTGAACAACAGTTGGAATCATTTGGTTTATAATTGTATTTTTGAGATCGGTCAAGGGGAAAGATTTAAGCGGTTTGTGGAAGAAAAATTTTTTCAACTCTTCCCAAATCAAGTCTTTTCCTTCTTTTCCCAACAATTTTTGCACACCTTCCTCAACCGTCCAAGACTTTACTCTGTCTAGTTCACTTTGTAAAACCTGAGTAACAGCTTTTTCCGTTTGATCGTTTTCAATTATTTTTACAAGTTCTTGCTGCAATCGTTCGATCATATTGCGGTTGTCTAAAAATGGGTGCAACATGTTTAATAATCTACCCCGGCCTTCAAAAAACTGATCAAAATGATGTTTAATCAAGTGATACCCGCTTGGACTAACAAGAAACTGTTTTACGTTAATTAACAAATACTTTGATATCTTGTTGACATTTTTATCCAACTTTTCCCAAATTGTTTCCGGAATAAGTTCTTGAAGTAATTGATCATTATGTTCATTTATCCAATGGGTCATTTGTTTATTTAGTAATATGTATAATTTATCTTCCATTTTTCCGTCATGATTCATCATTCCAATATGTTCAAGCCATTCATTTAATGTTTTTTCCGACTGAAAAAATTCCACTACTTTCTTTACTAAAATTTGATGTAAAGAGTCATATATTTTAGGATCAGTCAATTTTTGTTGAATAACTTCAGGTGTTAATAAGTGATTAATGACAAGTTGGCCCATTTGTTTAGCCAGTTCGTCACGTCTTTTCGGAATTAACCCCGGCGTAAACGGAAGGCGCCAATTGCCGATATATTTTGCCTCATAAGGCCTGAATAGCATTTTAATGGCGATAGAGTTTGTTATGCCTCCAATAATTGCACCAACAATACCCATGAAAAGGATCGTGATTAATGTCTGCATGTGGATCGACCTTTCTTACTTCTACAAGTGGAGTTTGAAGATAATTATTACATTGTAACATAAATGATGCACCTAAATGGGCGAATGTACATATGCTGTTTAATATGAAAAAGAATACCGATTTCTCCTAAGATTACCCATTTACTTCCATCCTTAAATTATAACGGCTGTTCGGGTATTGGGCAAATTTGACCGCTGGAGAAATAATCATGATTATTGATTCCCTTCATTTCAAACAGGATTTATCTTTTGTTAACCGGACATTATCCTTCATTATTAGCACCGATTGATTCTAACACCAATTGAGAAAGGTGAGCAAAACATGTTCAAATCTTATCCGATTGAAATCATGAATAGCAATGAGTTAATCCTTTATTACCCTAGTGAGCTAAAATTTTCAGACATCCAAACAATTACTTTCGGTTCATTAACTGTTTCTTGCAAGGCGGTTCCACAAAAAGAGCACACAAAGACCATTACGATGACAAAAAGCCTTGCAAATCACCTGCATATTCCTGATCTACCTTTACGACTTCATCTATTTGAAAAGGAGGGGAGTCTTTTTATCGGCCCGATTGTCGGAATATTTACCGCCGGCTTCACCGGATTTCCTGGTAATCCAATGGGCTCACGCTCTTATTCCTTGTCTAAATTTTTCTTAACCTTTGAGCAAGTCGGGGTTTTACCTGTCGTGTTCGGCATCCAGCATATTGATTGGGAGCAAGGTTTCGTTACCGGTTATGTTTACCATAAAAACAAATGGAAACAAATTGAAGTTCCTTTACCGAACGTTATTTATGACCGACTGCCAAACCGTGCTGTTGAAAACCTGCAAAATATTCAGTCCTTAAAAACAAGATTGCAAGAAGAATATGCCATTCCTTGGTTTAATCCCGGATTTTTTAATAAACTGGATATCTATAACCGTTTGGTAAATGAATCAGCTGTAAACAAATATTTGCCAAAAACAGTTCCCTTTGAAGAAAAATCATTAAAGGATATGCTCTTCGAATTTGGTTTTCTATATGTAAAACCGGATCACGGCAGCTCCGGCAAAGGTATATATCAAATCCAGACCGTAGATGATGAGATTTTTGTCCGATTCCGGGATAATGCGGGTAACAATCGATTAATCAAATGTGCCAACATCACAAAATTATGTAATTTTTTGCAAGAACATCTGTCAGGTCCATATATTATTCAACAAGGAGTCAAGCTCTTCCGTGTTGATCAACATATTGCCGATTTTCGCATCCATACAAATAAATTGCCGGACGGAAAATGGGTTGTGACTACAATTGGCTGTAAAGTGGCCGGCAGCGGTAGCCCGACAACCCATCTGTTAGCAGGGGGCCAAATAAAAACATTAGAAGAGATTTTTCCCGATCATGAGGAACGAAAGACAAAAACAAAAAAATTAGTTGAAGCAGCTCTTACTCTTAGTAAATATATCGAGAAAAACATAAATGGAATCGTTGCAGAAATTGGATTTGATTTTGGAGTCGACAAGAGTGGGCAGGTTTGGATGTTCGAGGCCAATGCCAAGCCCGGACGTTCCATTTTTAACCACCCACAATTATCCAAATATGAACGTTTATCAAATAAGTACCTCCTCCTTCACGCCGTAAAATTAATGGAACAAGTCATTACCAATCCCGAAAAAATTTTTCATGAATTTGTTTTACAATAAAGTGAAACTTCCATCCGTGAGGTCACTCACGGATGGTTAGTTGAACCAATCGGGCACTTACGGGCTGTTACTTCCCACCTAAACTGCTCTTGATTTCTAAACTTTAATGTAAGTTTACAGCCCGTTTGTGCGGGATAAAGTGAAACTTCCATCCGTGGGGCCTTCTTCCACGGATGGTTAGTTGAACCAATCAGGTACATATGTAACAGTTTTACTCCCGGATAAAATATGTCTCTTGCCGACCACAAGCGGGACACTGTAAAAGGTGAACACATTGACTCTGGTGAAAATTTTGCGGATAGCCGTCTTCCAATCGCAATAAATCAATTTCCATATATGGGCTGTAGTCATCAAAAAAGTCACTAAGTTTCCCCTCATCAATCATGTTGATATTGCAATTTCGACACGGAACAATAATTGAATCAAAGCCGTTGCATACCGGGCAAATTGACAATTAAAACATTCCTTCCTGAAAATAATGTTAATCGTATTTTGCCACGGGATTTCTTTAAATATGTTATTAAAAAAAGAATTAAATTGGTAGCAATTACCTTTAATTTTCCGAATATATTTTGCTGTTTCACACACAATAAAACATGTAATCAACGTTACCAACCACCAAAATACGGTTTAGATGTTGATTACAAAAGAAGGTAGGATTTCTTTGATAGAAAATGCCGACCATAAAAAAGGAGGAGACAACAATGGCATCAAACAGAAGCAATTCCTCAAACCAACTTTTAGTGGCAGGAGCACAAGAGGCTCTAGATCAAATGAAATACGAAATTGCTCAAGAATTCGGAGTGAATCTTGGTGCAGAAACGACTTCCCGTGCTAACGGTTCGGTCGGTGGAGAAATTACAAAACGTTTAGTTTCTATGGCTCAACAACAACTTTCTGGTCAAAACTTCTAAGCAAAACTAAATAATTATGGATTAGACCTCCGCAAATATGCGGGGGTCTTTATACATATTTTAAAACGAATGAAAAGGCGGAACCTTCTTAATTAATAGATGAACGTATTCGTTTATTTAAAATTATTCCTTTATCCTTCTATTTTTTCATTGCTTTTTTCATCATCCATCACTTGTTTTTTACCGTTTTTATCATCATCATCCATTACTTGCCTCATCCCCTTCTTAAATTCCTGAAGTGTTTCCCCGGCAGCCCTTCCTAACTTTGGCAGTTTAGATGGACCAAAAATAAGTAATGCAACAATTAATATGATCGCGATTTCACCAAAGCCAAGATTCATAGTCAGCATCCCCTTTATTCACATATTTTTCCAAACAATTGTTTCGTCTTCTGTCGTGAATCTTCATTTTAATCTTCTAAAGGTAAAAACACATAGAAAGTTGTTCCGACCCCTAATTCACTCTGGACTTCTATTCTCCCTTCATGTTCTTCCATAATTTTATAACACATCATAAGTCCAAGTCCATTCCCATTACTTTTTGTTGTAAAAAATGGTTGTCCTAACTTTTCAACAAGTTCATTTGGTATACCGCAACCTTCATCAGTTATACTAAGAACACTTTGACCTTCACATTTACGAATGGTTATCGTAATAATTCCGGGATCTTCCATTGATTCTAATGCGTTTTTTATCAAATTGATGATGACTTGTTTTATTTTTTGTTTATCACAAAAAACCCAAACAGGTTCCTCACAACTATCAAGTGTGATACGGATTTGTTTTTGATACGCAACTCCTTCAAGCAACGTGATACATGATCTTAAAATCACTTTTAAATCATGAAGCTCAAATTTCAAATGATTCGGCTTGGCAAAAATCATCAATTCATTTGTAATACTACTGATCCTGTCGATTTCCTGATCAATAATTTCCAAATATTGGTCATTCTTTGTTGGCTCCGATTTCATCAATTGAATAAAGCCTTTAATAGATGTAAGTGGGTTGCGTATTTCATGGGCAATTCCGGCAGCAAGTTGACCAATAAGTGCCATTTTATCATTTTCTAAAAGATTATCCTCGTCGCCAATTGGTTTTTCTTTAATTAAAAACAGGATTTCCTTAGGATTTTGTCTGACATCCCTTAAAATATGAATATCTAATTCACTCCAGACAAAGAGCCCATCCCTCTTCTTTAATCGCATCGTGAGGGATTTTTCTTTTTCCAAAAAATGACTGTCTCGATTAAACATCTCAAGTACTCTTTGTTTATCCTTTTCATGTAAAAAGTATGTAATTTTTTTCCCTATCATTTCCTCCCACTCATATCCAAGAATGTAAAAAGAATTTGGCGATACATAGTTAAAAACACCCTGCATGGAACTCCGAATAATTAAGCTGTTAAAAGTTTCCGATAATATATGTAGTATAGAATTAAACATGTGAAAATTATAGCTGTACTCTAAATCAAGTTGTTTTTTATAAATAGCATCCACGTTATTCCAACCCCACTTACTATTAGAATTAATATTCATTCGTTTTTGGGTTACAATAAACCGGTTTAGGAGTCCAATTTATTTATATGTCCCGATTCTTTTCCCATGTTGAATTTTCGTGAGGATTACTTTTATTATAACAAAAACGAACGAGTAAATGAACATAAATTTTTCTATATTTCGAATAGTCGACCTTAGTCACGGTTTTTGATATAGATAATATTATTTCTCATTTTTCATAAATCGAGTTATTATAATATAGATTACCAATCCTAAAACATGCTATTATTTTTGAAAATCATACTAAAGTAACAGGAGTATTTTTATGAGCCTTTTATCTATTTTTATCAGTGCCATTTTTATTTTAAATATTATTTTGGCTGTAGCCGTTGTTTTTTTGGAGCGACGTGATCCGAGTTCCACTTGGGCATGGCTATTAGTTTTGTTCTTCATTCCACTCCTTGGATTTATTCTTTATTTAATTTTCGGACAAAATTTAAAAGGAAAAAAATTATTCGTTTGGGGAGATTTAAAGAAGATCGGACTCGATAATTTAATTAAAGATCAAATCCGTCACATTGAGGATGGAAAATATGAGATGGCAACGGAAGAGATGAAAAACCATCGAGACTTGATTTATTTTTTTCTTTCCAACAATAATGCCCTTTTAACCCAAGATAATGAGCTGGACATATTTATTGATGGAAAAGAGAAATTTAAAGCTCTTTTTAAAGATATCGAAAACGCAAAAAGTCATATTCACCTGCAATATTATATTTTCCGTGACGATGAATTAGGTAAAAAATTAATTGATTTATTAACAAAGAAAGCAAAAGAAGGTGTTGAAGTTCGTGTTTTGTATGATGAAATGGGGTCGCGACGAATTAAGAAACGTTCCTTTAATAAATTGAAACAAGCAGGCGGAGAGGTAGAAGTGTTTTTCCCTTCAAAAATTCCGCTAGTCAACTTGCGCATGAACTTCCGTAATCACCGGAAACTTGTTATTATTGATGGGAAAATTGCTTACCTCGGTGGATTCAATGTTGGGGATGAGTATCTTGGTCTTGATAAAAAATTCGGTTATTGGCGTGATACGCATCTTCGGTTACAGGGACATGCCGTTTTTGCCACCCAAATTCGTTTTATTTTAGACTGGAACCAAGCTTCCTCTCGCAATGATATTTATTATGATAAGAAATATTTTCCCGACATCAACCATAACGGGAAAGTTCCGATTCAGATTGTAACAAGTGGTCCGGACTCAGAATGGGAACAAATTAAATATGGCTATATAAAAATGATTGCATCGGCAAAAAAATCTATCTATATTCAAACACCTTATTTTATCCCGGATGCGAGCATTCTTGATGCCATGCGGATTGCCATTTTATCCGGAGTTGATGTGAAAATTATGATACCTAATAAACCGGATCATATGTTTGTATATTGGGCAACGATGTCTTATATTGGTGAACTCCTTAAAATTGGTGCAAAAGTTTATATTTATGATAACGGCTTTATTCATGCAAAAATGATGGTTGTTGATGAAAATACTGTTTCGGTTGGAACTGCCAACATTGATGTTCGCAGCTTCAAGTTGAATTTTGAAGTGAATGCGTTTATCTATCACGTCCCGACAGCGAAACAGTTAGTTGAAGTTTTCAATGAAGATATAAAAATGTCAAGAAGGCTCACTTATTATCAATATTTACGAAGACCTTTAAAAATTCGCTTCAAAGAATCCATATCAAGACTACTGTCACCGATTCTTTAAGCCAAATATTTATAAACAATCAGCGGGAACTGAGACCCCCGCTGCTTTATTGCTAGATGAGGAGTGTTCTGATTTCATTCGTGAAGAGGGGAAGGAAATGGAAAATAAACGAGCATTACCTATTCTTTTTCTTGTGATGTTTTTAGTAATGGTTGGCTTTGGTATTATCATTCCTGTTCTGCCTTTTTATGCGGAAGAACTTGGTGCCAGCCCTGCTGAACTTGGCTTACTGATGGCCGTCTATTCTTTTATGCAGTTATTATTTTCTCCTGTTTGGGGGAAAATTTCCGATAAAATTGGTCGAAAACCCGTCATGTTAATTGGTATTGCCGGACTCAGCATCTCTTTTTTTCTAATGGCTATTGCCAACCACTTATGGATGCTGTTTTTTGCCCGAATCATCGGCGGTCTTTTATCGGCAGCCAATATGCCGACAACAATGGCTTATGCAGCCGACATAACCACCCCTGAAAACCGGAGTAAAGGGATGGGGATGATTGGTGCTGCAGTTGGTTTAGGATTTATCTTTGGTCCGGCAATTGGGGGCGTTTTTTCCGATATTCGCCTTAATTTGCCGTTTACCATTGCCGGTTCCGTTTCTATATTTACCTTCCTGCTTGTTCTGTTTGTCCTAAAGGAATCTAAGCCAAAGGAAGAGCGTAATACTGAAAAAAATACTCCTGCTCTATCAAGGTGGGCTGCATTTCGTGGAGCTAATACGATATTGTTCATCCTGCAATTTTTCGTTTCTTTGTCACTTGCCGGTTTGGAAGCGACATACGCTTATTTTGTCGCTGATAAGGCGGGGCTAGGGACGAGGGAAATCGGTTATATTTTTATGATTATGGGCTTGGCTGGTGCTGTTGTTCAAGGTGGTTTAATCGGTCTGCTCTCCAAAAAATTTGGCGACGAAAGAATTATTCAAGGAGGACTGCTGGTATCAGCAATCGGATTCGGATTAATTTTACTAACCAATAATTTTACCTCTGCTGCAGTTTACTTAACCATTTTTGGACTCGGTAATGGTGTGATTCGTCCAACGGTTTCAGCACTGTTAACAAAGACATCAACGGTCGGTCATGGCAGTGTAACCGGTCTTCTATCTTCTTTTGACTCTCTCGGCAGAATTATCGGGCCTCCCCTTGGCGGCATGTTATTTGCCATCGGTATTGGGCTCCCTTATATTACCGGTTTACTTTTATCAATCATTGCATTTATTCTCTTTCAAATATTTCGTTATCGAAATCATGAGTTCAACAACCATAGGGCTTAATAGAGCCCTTTTCACGTGCACCAATGTTGAAGGTTTTTTATCTGAGTATCTTTATTTTTCATTTCAAAATATGACGATTGCCTTTGCTGGAAATTGATACATTAGCGTATAAAAAAAAGACGAGTAGACGGATAGAAATAAACCGTCCACTTACTCGTCCAAGATCTCCCTTTTTTATTATCAATTCAACTCACTCTTCATTTCCAAAACCTCAGATTCCGTTAACTCTGTCATCTTAACGATAAAGTTAATATCTGCACCTTCCATTAACATCTTTTTTGCAATTTCCCGTTTGCCTTCTTTTATGCCTTCTTTTCTTCCTTTTTCTATGCCTTTTTTTATGCCCTCTTCTATGCCTTCCTCTTTTCCTTCTCTCATTGCTTCCCCACGAATGGAATTTATGTCCTTTAATGCTTTTTCACGGGCTTCCGCTAACATCCGGGCTTCCCTGTCCATACTTACTGTGCGCAACATATCTACCGCATTTTCTATTATCGGGTCTTGATTTGCCATCTCTTCCCACCTCGCATCATCTTCATTTGTTAAAAAGCGTATCCATTTTGCCATTCGGTCATTCGGATGAATCAGATTTTCTTTGTCCTGCCTGACAAACTTCGGCATTTCAATAAAATGAAGTTGCAGTAAATCCGGGTACGGCTCAAATGTCCGCTTTTCCATTAACCGGTAACAGCTATGATACATATCCGTCGTAAAGTAAGAAAAATCAAGAAAATTAATCGTTACCACTTTTTTTAAGTCACGATATTCATTCCCTTTATCCAATTGTTCCTCGAATAATTTTGCTCCGTAGTACAACGTCCTTTTGTCGATATTTCTTTGATTTACTCTTTGCATTTCAAGATTGACATGGGCAAAACCGGCGACCTTTGCCCGAATATCCAAAATCGCATACTGATCTGTTACGTTTGTTTGAAACGTTAATGGATTAGTAATTTCTACGATTCCTAAACTCAGTCCTTTTGGTACATTGAAAACATCATTCAATAATGCCAATAGTAACTTATTTGACTGTTTCGTGCCCCGACCAAAAACGAACTTAAAAACAAAATCATTTTTTGGTTTGAGCCAAAAAATCGGAAGTTTATAAACCATACATAACTTAACTCGTTCCTTTCATTTTTATTATACAAAATTTTGGCTTCAATGAATATAACGGAATTTTCGGTTACTTTGAAAAAATTAGGATGCTTAGTACAGTAAAAAACGATGAAGGAAGGAAAATCTTTGGGGAATTTTATGTTTATCTTATTCGACAAAAAGACAAAAAATCCTTCAATTTTTTTATAAAAAATTTATGGTAATAACTAGTGAGTGATTAATTGGGGAATAGAAATATTTACCTATGGAAGAGGGTTTACTCACCCTCATTCCATACCTGGAGATTTTTCTTTTTATACCTCTATAAAATGTCTTATAAAAAAATTTTTATTTTACTCATCAACAAGAATATATGTTGCTTTAACTGGGCCATGTACCCCGACAATCAGATTCATTTCAATATCAGCACTGTTACTTGGACCGGAAATAAAACTGACACAAGAGGCAACCAATTCCCCTTTTTCAATTTTTTCGTGAATGATTGCTGCTGCCTGGGTCATTCTGGGCACTAAAGTACTTTTTGGAATGATCGCAATATAATTTTTCGGCATTAAGCTAATTGATCTGCCGTGGTGTTTATTATGGAATAAAGTGACCGTCGCTGTTTCTGCTAATGTTATATCGCTGAAAGTAATACCAATATTAGCTCGCTCAGCAATTTTTTCATTTTCCTTACCAATTGTGTAATCCCAAACATGAATATTTGTATCTTGTTGTAACTCATTAAAGCAATCTGGCAAGCCATATATTTCATTCCGTGGGTCCTTTGGTAAAATAATTGATTCCCCGCCATAACTTTTTATGACATCGACTAAAACATTTTTTAAATGAGCAACGTCTGTTCTTACAAAGTCCGTATGGATGGCTTCACATTGGTTTGCAAAAATGTCTACAAGTTCTTCTTGATCCATTCCTTTAAACACTTCATATTGCGGATTTACACGCCAAACCGGGCGCACTACACCTTCTGTTCGACGGGGACGGCCGAGTTTTGCTGCCAATTTGTTTAAAAATTCATCTCGATTATAAACCGCCATTAGTTTTCACCGTCCTTTTTTCTGTTTTCAAACCAAGAACGGAAAGATTGTTTAGGCGGGGCTGCTAGATTGCGGACCGCCGTCCATGCTTTTAATGGTCCGGGTCCATTTTCAATTGTCTCATCCTTTGTCCATGGTTTTAAGGCGGAGTGGGCAAGTTTTGTACTCATTTTATAAACAAACGGGCTGCCTCCCCACATGCCGACGCCTTTCATCATCATTTTTTCTGCAAAAGGAGTGTCACCATTTTCAACAATCTTTTGCCGATGAAGAACTAACATTTCGTGCAAAGGTATCCTTACCGGACAAGCTTCCGTACATGCTCCACATAACGAGGATGCATACGGCAAATCTTTATGATCGTCATATCCATCCAAAACAGGCGTCAGTACTGCACCAATCGGCCCTGGGTAAACCGAATTGTAGGCATGGCCGCCGATATGACGATAAACCGGACAAACATTGATGCAAGAACCACAGCGAATACAATGTAAGGCTGCCTGAAATTCCGTCCCAAGTGCATTCGACCTGCCATTATCAACAATAACGAGATGGTAATCGTTTGGTCCGTCGATTTCATCTTCCTCACGACAACCGGTATATGCTGTGATATAGCTGGTAAGTTTTTGTCCAACTGCTGAACGTGTTAAAAGACCAACTAGAACTTCCATTTCTTCCCACGTAGGTACAATCCGCTCCATCCCCATCACGGTAATTAGTGTATCAGGAACGGTCCATACCATATCAGCATTTCCTTCGTTGGTTACCAAGGTAATTGTTCCTGATTCAGCGATGGCAAAATTGCATCCGGTAATACCGACATCTGCCTGCAAAAAATCACTTCGTAGTTGTTTGCGGGCAAAAGCTGCTAATTCTTCCGGTTCACTTGACCCGGTATATCCACGTTTTTGGGCAAAGGTTTTACGAATTTGTTCTTTATTTTTATGAAGAGCTGGTGTAACAATATGGGATGGATGGTCCCCTTCCAATTGTAAAATCCATTCGCCTAAATCGGATTCAACAACCTCAGTACCGGTTTCTGCCAATGCATCATTTAAACCGATTTCTTCCGTCACCATCGACTTTGATTTAACAATTTTTTTGGCGTTCTTTGTCTGAATCACCTGCTTAATATAGCTATTTGCTTCTTCTGCAGTTTCAGCAAAATACACATGGCCGCCGCGTTTCTCCACTTGTTCGCTTAATTGATGTAAATAAAAGTCGATATGATTTACTGTATGGGTACGGATTTCTTCACCGAGTTTTCGCCAGTCTTCCCAGTTTCCCAATTCTTGCGCCTGTTTTAGCCGGCCGGCACGAAAACGACCCTGAGCACCCGAAACTGCTTGACGCATGAAATCATTTTCGATCCCTTTTTGTACCCCTTCTTCAAAAGGAATATCTTCCAATTTTAAACTCATTTCTTCCACCTCTTGTCAATTATGCGTATTTAAAATTTCTGAGATATGTATGACTTTGACATTTTTGCCCTCTCTTTGCATGCGTCCGCCGATATTCATCAGGCAGCCCATATCGCCACCGACCAAATATTCAGCACCGGTTTCTGTCACATGGCGCGACTTTTCCTTCACCATCTCGGCGGAAATTTCCGGCTTTTTCACGGAAAATGTACCGCCAAAACCGCAGCAATCCTCACCGGAAGGCAATTCTACAAATTCAATTCCTTTTACATTTTGCAAAAGAATTTTTGGTGCATCTTTCACTCCTAAAATCCGGGTCATGTGACAAGATGGATGATAGGTGACTTTCCCTTTGAAAGTTGACCCAACATCCTTCACTCCCAATACATCGACAATAAACTGAGTTAATTCAAATGTTTTGGCAGCAAGTTCTTGGGCGGGTTTTTCCCACTCAGAATCTCCTTTAAACACATGCGGATATTCCCGGATCATACCGACACAGGAACCGGACGGACCGACGACATATTCGGCGTCTTTGAATGCTCGGATCATTTGTTTCATCGATCCTTTTGCTTCTTCCAAATAGCCGCTATTGTATGCCGGCTGTCCACAACATGTTTGCAAGGTTGGAAAGTCAACTTCACATCCAAGCCGTTCTAAAATTTCTACAGTGTTTTTCCCGACATTTGGAAACATAATATCACTTATACAAGTGATAAATAATGAAACTTTCACAATATGACACTCCTTCATGTTCTACAAATCTTTAAATTTATTAAGTGAAACTTCCATCAGCAGGGTTTTCTTCCCGCTAATGGTTAGTTGAACAAATCAGATGCATAGGGGCAAGCCTTCTTAACGGATTCACTTAGCGATATGGTGAGGAAAATTCTATTCAATATATTTAAACAACCGGTTTTTTGTATTTTCCAAATGGTTGAACATAACCTTACCTGCCAGATCCGAATCTTTTTTCTTAATAGCCTCGAAGATTTGTTTATGTTCAACTAAAAGAAGATCTGCTTGATCTTCTGAATAAAGGATTACTTTCCTCGTTTCTCTAATCGTTTCGGAAATTAACTCAGACATACTCCCCATTAAACTGATCAGCAAATGATTATGTGTTGCCTTTGCTATGGCAAGATGAAAATCCGTATCGGCCTTTTGCGCCTGATCTTCATCTCCTCCCGCATTTTCCATGACGTTAAGCGCTTCTTCCATTGGAAATAAATCTTCTTCGTTACAGTTCATTGCCGCTAAACTCGCTGTTCCAACCTCCAAGATTTTCCGGACTTCATACAATTCTTTGACATCTTTTTGTTTCATCAAAAATGCGGTTGTGACCGGCAATGTGAACTTGGATGGGTCAAACTTTTTTACATACGTCCCTTCCCCCTGACGCATTTCGACCAATCCCATTGTTCTCAATCCGTTTAATGCTTCCCGTATAGCAGAACGACCTACCCCGAAATTTTTCGCTAATTTTTCAACAGATTCGATTTTTTCACCCGGTTTCAGTTCCCCATTTTTAATCATGTTAATAATCGAGTCTGCCACTTCTTCGTAAATTTTCTTCGTTTGTATCCGCTTGTACTCCAATTTTCCTAGTCTCCTTTAGTTTTTAACTTATTGTACGGAACAATAAGTTAAAATTCAAATACTTCAAGTCTCTTAACCATTTGTTTGACAGCATTTGATTTTCACTAAAAACAAAAAATACCACTCTTATATGGCTTTTAAAATAACAAAATAAGAGCACCAGCAAGCGCTAACATTTTATATCACTTATGCAATTAGTAAGGTCATCTGATGACCATACCATTATTATACTTTTTATCTATAAATTTGACAAGTTAATGAACATGAAAACAGTGGAAATTCATGTTATTATAAAAAATTTTTTGATCCCTTTTTGTGCAGTAGTGAATCAGGCCGAAGTATCGTTTGTATTACCAATTCTCAGCAACTCTTGACTTAATTTGTGAACACATTTAACAAATTAACCTGTCCCGCTTATTTTTCTCTATATGCTTGAATATATTTAGTTAGATGATAATAAGTAGTTGATGAAATTGTCTCAATTTTTAAAAAGCGCATCGTTTGAACATCAATTCTGGCTGCAAGTATTTGGTGATCACGCGAGATTTATTCATGATTCCCTCTATCCTTCAAAACAGGAAGATATTGAACTGGCAAGGGCATTTATTCATACTTTCGATCAGTTGTTAAGCCAATCTAAATCATTAACCGAACAAAATGTGATTTCCTTTACCAATCAGGTAGAAGAGGTTGTCGATAATTTTAAGGAATTTAAATTGATGATTATTCGGAGACACATAACTGGTGAAGCCGGAATTCATTTAACTCCCACTTTTCTTAATCATATGGTGAATGAACTGGAAGAATATCAACGGGTATTGAGCTATTTAAAAGAAGGCCGAGTCCCGCCGATTTTTCATGAATTGCACCACCATCTCCTTTGGTTGGCAGATGCTTATGGTCATTCAGGTACCATCAATGATGAGTTAGATGGAGTTGAAAAGCGGCTCAAGGAAAAAAGTCATGAGTTTACGAAGCATTTTGAGCAATTTTATTTGAAAGCATCCGAACTTACTGGGTATTTGCGTACAAATGTCCATTCCTTCCCGGCTCTTGAAAAATTCAATAATGATGTTGAAGTGGAAATTAAATTATTTCAAACCTTTCTTCATGAACTGGAAGAAATGGAACTATCCCACACGGTTCTCAGTTCCTTTTCCGCATTAATGGCCGACCATATGTACCGGGAGGAATGCTATTATTTAATGAAACTTGCTGAATCAAGGAATACTACCCCGCCAAACTGTGACCCTACCAAACCAAGAACGGAATAAGACTAATATAAAAAAGGTTGAAAACGTATCTTCCAATTATCTTACAAAAAACCAATAAGCAATCCTTTCACTTAAAAAGCGGTCATTCACCTTTAATCTTTTGAAGATGTTGACCGCTTTAAGAAATCTTTATTGATAAAACCCATTTTGGTTATTTTCTTGCTGAGATTTCATTTCCGCCAATTTGTCGATTTGTTTTTCCGTAGCATCCTTTGGTGGTTTCATTCCTGATTTTTTCTCAAAATAAATAGCAATGCCGCCGATTAGGAAAACCGGGATAAGCAGATATAACCAGATCACGCTTTACCACCTCCGTTAAAATTAGGAATGATGGAAATTCTCCTGAAAACTGATTAATGTATAAACGCTGCAATTGGACGTCTTTATCAACGGTTTTGTTCCCGACAAGATTGAATACTTGGCATGTTTGGTCTTTATGAGAAAAAGTAAAGGCATGCAGCAATTATTAAAAAAACAATTCCTATATACCCAGAGTACGATGCTATTTTCATCCTAAAATCCCTATGCCCTTTTGTTTCAGAATAAAAATTTGCTCTTTGTTGTTGCCCATCAACCCAAGCGCCACTAAAGATAGCCGAAATAACAATAAAAACAATTCCAGCAATAAATGAAAATTTTAACATCATAAGAATTGATCTCCCTTTTTAGATCATGATATGAGTGACCAGACTCCTGCATTTACCTTAAAAAGATTAGGGTTAAAGTTCGACATCTGACATATAACTTAGGAGATATATATTAATATACCATAATATACAAAATTATTCAAACTATATAAATTTATCTTATATTAAAATGATCGGCAAATACATTTTTCTCGTTCAAAAAAGTGACACCATTTACAATTATCACAAGCAGCTCCTCTGAAATTCCCGTCATTTCATTAATAAGAGGTTTATCCTGTTGTTCTTCTCATTAATCGCCATACACAGCATACAAAACAAGCCGACATTTCAAAAATGAAATAGTCGGCACTTCACTGTTATTTGTCAATTATTTTCCCTGGTAAATCATTTGACCCCAACTATTTTCCGGTTTGTCACAAATATCGTCTCTGTATACTCCGTCCGTCAAAACTATAGAGAATCGGTTTTTCTTCAACAATTGTTTCCATATGCACACTACGGCCCCAGAGCTGATAAATATAAGGGAGTACTTTTTCTAAATATTTCAGATCCAGCTCAATTCCTTCATAATGATGTTTCAAATAAAGCTCGCCATTGCGTAAATAGTCCCCATCATTAACCGTAATATAAGGAAAGCCGCCGTTTACCCGCATGTTTACCAATTGGTCGCGGACATGCTCCCATTCTTTGTCGACAATTTTATAATCCCTTCCTTGCTTTTGAAACAAATACATATCTTCGCGCATGACCAGTTCTTTTGTTAAATAATTTCGTAAAAACGATTGATCGGATTCAAGTTCGCGAACTTCAAAAATTTTCTCCCGGCCGGAACCCGGTTTAACGCCAAGTTTCTTCATTTGTTCAGTCGGATTGTTATAACGTTCTTCAATATCTTCAAAGATTTTTAGCCCAAGATAATATGGATTAATTCCTGTTGTTGAAGGCTGAACGACACCGGCATTCAATTTGGCAAATTCAATGGCTTCATCACTCGTCAAGTCCATTTCTCGTAAAATCCGTTGATGCCAGTATGAAGCCCAACCTTCGTTCATTATTTTCGTTTCTAACTGCGGCCAGAAATATAGCATTTCTTCGCGAATCATTGTTAAAATATCCCGTTGCCATTCCTCTAATTCCCGACTGTAATGAACAAGAAATAGGAGTAAATCCTTTTCCGGTTGTGGCGGGAATTTTTTTATTTTCTTTACTTTTTTCGATTTTGTTTCTTTCGGTTTATCAAGATTCCAAAGATCGTCGTACGGTGATGCTTTGGTCGGTTCCTCTTCCTCATATTCGACGTCATCCAGTGTCCAGGCCAAATGCGGTCGTACCAATGAAGGATCGATATGTTCTTCAATCGCCAGAACCGCATCGATGAACGATTCCACTTCTTTTTTTCCATATTCGATTTCATATTGACGGATTCGTTCAGCCGTAGCCGCCATACTTTCCACCATATCCCGTTTCGTATTTTGAAAACGAACATTGTTTTTGAAAAAGTCGCAATGGGCAAGGACATGTGCAACAATAAGTTTATTTTGGACTAGGGAATTGGAATCAAGTAAAAAAGCATAACACGGGTCAGAATTAATGACTAATTCATAAATTTTGCTTAATCCGAGATCATAGTGAAGTTTCATTTTAAAAAATTGCTTTCCAAAACTCCAGTGGGAAAATCTGGTAGGCATCCCGTACGCCCCAAATGTATAAATAATATCTGCCGGACAAATTTCATATCGCATCGGATAAAAGTCTAAGCCAAAACCTTTCGCAATCTCGGTAATCTCATCAATTGCTTTCTCGAGTGCGAGGTGCTCTTCCTGTTTCATCGGCTAACCTCCCTACCTACAATTAAGAATGGACAATGATTTTCTATACAAAAACTTCCTCTCCTTATCTACAATTTATGAACTTTTAAAGAAAATGATGATTGTTTTGAAAAGAATTGAGTTTTTTACATAAGAGGTTGGGGAGAAAATAGTAGATTTTTTAACCTTAAAATATGAATATCGGTTAAGGATGCCATTTTGACATAGTCGGAAAGTATTTAAGTATAAGCACACAGAGAAAGAAAAAAAGCTGCCTCAAAAAGAGACAACCCTATTATACAGCGACAGTTTTCAAGTAATAATCAACCATTCTAGCAACTGCACGACCTTCGTTAATCGCCCAAACAATTAAACTTTGACCACGTCTTGCATCTCCACAAACAAAGACGCCTTCCACATTTGTTTGGTACTTACCAACGGAAGCTTTTATTTTATGATTGACCGTTTCCACCCCAAATTGGTCAGCCAAAGAAGTTTCCGTTCCTTCAAATCCGATAGCAATAAAAACATAGTCAGCCGGCCACACGCTTTCGGTTCCGGGCAGCTCATTAAAATGGTAGGAGCCGTCTTCATGGTAAATCTTTTCCATTTGAATCGTATGAAGAGCTTTCACGTGACCGTTCGCATCCTTTTCGATCTTTTTCGTTTGAATTAAATATTCTCTTGGATCGGTGCCAAAAATAGTTTTTGCTTCTTTATGCGCATAGTCTAACGTATACACATTGGGGTAGCTCGGCCACATGTTATCAGCTGTACGTTCCATCGGCAATTCCGGATGTTTACTAAATTGGATGACGCTGTTACATTTTTGCCTTAGTGCTGTTGCGATACAGTCGGCCCCGGTATCACCGCCGCCAATAACAATGACATTTTTTCCTTCTGTATTAATAAATTGACCGTCTTGGAAATTTGAATCGAGTAGACTCTTTGTTACTGAAGTTAAATAATCCATGGCAAAGTGGACACCCTTTGCATCTCTTCCTTCAATTTGCAAGTCGCGATGTTTTTGCGCCCCGGTTGCTAGGATTACTGCATCATATGTCGACTTTAATTCATCAACAGAAATATCTTTTCCGACCTCTGTATTCGTGATAAATTTAATTCCTTCTTGTTCTAATAAACGGATGCGGCGTTCAACGATTTTTTTATCTAACTTCATATTTGGAATTCCATACATTAATAAGCCGCCGGGACGGTCAACCCGTTCATAAACAGTGACGGAATGTCCTGCCTGATTTAACTGATCGGCACTTGCCAACCCGGCCGGCCCGGAACCGATAACAGCTATTTTCTTCCCTGTTCGGGACGTCGGGATTCGCGGTTTGATCCAACCATTTTCAAAGCCTTTATCAATGATGGTCCGCTCGATATTTTTTATCGAAACGGCCGGTTCGGAAATTGCTAATGTACAAGAACCTTCACATGGAGCGGGACAAACCCGACCGGTAAACTCAGGAAAATTATTCGTCTTAAGCAATCTTTCCAATGCTTCTTGCCATTTACCACGGTAAACAAGATCATTCCATTCAGGGATTAAGTTATTAATTGGACACCCTGTGGTTACACCATTGATTTCCATTCCAAGGTGGCAAAAAGGAGTGCCGCAGTCCATGCAGCGTGCTCCTTGTATTCGTAAAACTTCATCGGAATAAGGAGATGAAAATTCATTCCAGTCATTGAGCCGAGAACCGGGTTCTCGTTCAAAAACATGTTCGCGAGTATATTCCATAAATCCCGTCTTTTTCCCCATTTTCATCTCTCCTCTCTATTTATTCACTGCCGGTACAGCTGATTCTGTAGTATTCATTTCATTTAATTGATGAAATGCTTGAAATATTGCTTCTTCCTCTGTCATACCTTGTTTCGTCAATCGGGTGACAAGACGGTGAATTTGTTTATAGTCCTTTGGAATGACTTTAACAAATTTCCCTTTTATCCAATCCCAATTGGCCAGGACTTTTTCAGCTTTATTGCTTCCGGTATATTCAAAATGTTTTTCGATCATTTTTTTCACTTCATTTATTTCATCTTTTTCTGTTAAGCTTTCAAACTCAACTAATTCACTATTAACAAGGGATTTAAACTGTTCCGGTTCATCTTGGAGTACGTAGGCAATTCCGCCTGACATACCGGCAGCAAAATTTTTACCGACATCGCCTAAAATTACCACCCGTCCGCCTGTCATATATTCACAACCATGATCACCGATTCCTTCTACGACTGCATGAACACCGCTATTTCGAACAGCAAACCGTTCACCGGCACGTCCATTAATATACACTTCCCCGCTTGTTGCCCCATATAAAGCAACATTACCAACAATTACATTTTCTCCCGCGGCAAATGGAGATTCACCCGGTGCACAAACAATCAACTTGCCCCCGGATAAACCTTTTCCAAAATAATCATTGGCATCTCCGGTAATGATAAGCGTCATTCCTTTTGGCACAAACGCACCAAAACTTTGACCTGCAGCCCCATTAAAATGAAGTTTTATTGTATCTTCCGGCAGACCCTCTTCACCATATTGTTTGGATACTTCACTCCCGACAATGGTTCCGACAGCCCGGTCCGTATTTTTAATGGCAAAAGTACCTTCCACTTTTTTACCGCCCACGAAAGCCGGCCGAACAAAAGATAACAATTCCCGAAGATCCAATGTTTCTTCCAACTTATGATTTTGCTTTTTCTTAGAAAGTCGACCGAAATCCGGTTGATAAAGTATTCTAGTTAAATCTAAATCTTTTGCTTTCCAATGAGCTTTTACATGTTCGCCTACTTCAAGAATATCTGTACGTCCCACCATTTCATCAACTGTGCGAAACCCAAGTTGAGCCATGATTTCTCTGACTTCTTGAGCAATAAAAGTCATAAAATGAATCACATGTTCAGGTTCCCCGGCAAATTTAGCCCGTAATTCCGGATTTTGAGTTGCAATGCCAACCGGACAAGTATCCTGATGGCAAACCCGCATCATCACACAACCGACGGAAATAAGCGGTGCTGTAGCAAAACCGAATTCTTCCGCCCCAAGCAAGGCTGCCATGACAACATCTTTCCCGGTCATGAGTTTACCGTCTGTTTCCAATACGACACGATCACGTAAACCATTTAGCAACAAAGTTTGGTGAGCTTCGGCAAGCCCCAATTCCCAGGGAAGACCGGCATGTTTAATGCTTGTTCTGGGCGATGCACCTGTTCCGCCATCATGACCGCTGATAACAATCACTTCGGCATTCCCTTTTGCAACCCCGGCGGCAATCGTACCAACCCCGGCTTTGGAAACGAGTTTCACACTGATTCTGGCATCCCTGTTTGCATTTTTTAAATCAAAAATGAGCTGCGCCAAGTCTTCAATGGAGTAAATATCATGATTCGGCGGCGGAGAAATAAGTCCGACACCCGGTGTGGAGCCGCGAACTTCGGCAACCCAGGGATACACTTTATTTCCCGGCAGCTGACCTCCTTCACCCGGTTTTGCGCCTTGTGCCATTTTAATTTGCAGTTCATCTGCATTGACTAAATAATGACTTTTTACACCGAAACGACCGGAAGCAATTTGTTTTATTCGACTCTTCCTGCTGCCGCCGTTTGCATCGGGTTTATAGCGAGCAGCATCTTCTCCTCCTTCACCGCTGTTACTTTTTCCTCCTAAGCGGTTCATCGCAATCGCAAGTGTTTCATGAGCTTCTTTACTGATTGAGCCAAAGGACATCGCACCGGTTTTGAAACGCTTTACAATATTTTCCACCGGTTCAACCTCTTCAATCGGTACAGGTTGCAAACGTTTTTTAAAAGTAAACAGATTCCGCAAAAAGTGAATTCGTTCATCATTCGCAAGTTTTGTATACTTTTTGAATAATTGATAATCCCCTTTCCTTACCGCCCACTGTAATGTATGAATGGTCAGCGGGTTGAATGCATGTTGTTCCCCATCAACACGGTATTGAAAGTCACTTCCGGATTCAAGCAGAGAATCCATCGGGTGGCTGTAGGCGGCTTCATGACGAAGAATCGCCTCTTTAGCAATTGTATCCAAATGAATCCCGCCAATTTGTGAAACCGTTCCATGAAAATATCGGTCAATCACTTCATTGGAAATCCCGAGGGCTTCAAAAATTTGGGCGCCGCGATAGCTTTGAATTGTTGAAATCCCCATTTTCGCCATGACTTTTACAATTCCGTCGGTAATCGCTTTTACGTAATTCTGCACCGCCTTGGTATAAGAAAAATCAAGGTCACCATCTTGAATTGCTTTTTGGTATGTCGCATAAACAAGATAAGGATAAATGGCATCAGCGCCAAACCCGATACATGAAGCAAAATGATGAACTTCTCTTACTTCTCCGGATGCAACGATGATACTTGCCTTTGTTCGTAACCCCTTCTCAATTAACCGATGATGGAGCGCGCTGATGACTAATAGAGGCGGCATTGGGACATGCGCTTTGTCCATTTTTTCATCGGATAAAATCAGTAAGGTTATCCCTTCGTTCACTGCCTTTTCCGCTTCTTGCAACAAGTTTTCTAACTCAGTCTCTAAATCATCGGTAAATACAGTTGATAAAATCGTATGCTGAAAATCAGGTTTTTGATTCTCTATTAATTGTTTAAATTGTCCCGCCGTTAATAACGGTGTTTTTAATTCGATGCGGCGGCAGTTTTCCGGACCCGGCTTTAATATATTCCCTTCCGCTCCTAAATACGTAACCGTTGATGTGACAATTTTTTCACGAATCGAATCAATCGGCGGGTTTGTCACTTGGGCAAATAATTGTTTAAAGTAATTGAATAACGATTGCGGACGCTCTGATAAAACAGCAAGCGGCATATCATTTCCCATCGAACCAACCGGATCTTTACCGTCTATAACGAGCGGGAGTAAGTACTTATGAATGTCCTCATACGTATAGCCAAGTGCTTTTTGCCGTAATGGAATGTGATCCACAATTTCCTCAGTCTCATCTTGATCGTTCAGCAAAACAAGCTCTTGTTGCAGCCATTCCTGGTAAGGCCATGCCAATGCGGCTTCCAACTTGGTTTCTTCATCTGAAATGATTCGTCCTTCTTCCAAATCAAGCAGTAACATTTTTCCCGGACTTAATCGTTCTTTATATAAGATCTTTTCCGGTTCGACATCAATTACGCCCACCTCGGAAGCGAAAATAATGTAATCATCTTTTGTTACATAATATCTCGCCGGTCTTAAGCCGTTTCGGTCCAAAACAGCTCCGATTTGTTTACCGTTCGAAAACATAATAGCTGCCGGTCCATCCCACGGCTCCATATGCAAACTTTGGTATTGATAGAAAGCACGTTTTTCCGCAGAAATATGTTTGTTTTCCGACCAAGGTTCCGGAACAAGCATCATCGCTACTTGAGCAAGCGGCATGCCGGATAGGACAAAAAATTCAAAAGCATTATCTAAAATCGATGAATCACTGCCGTTTACATCTAAGACCGGCATAATTTTTTCCGCATCAGCACCAAAAGCGTATGCAGCCAGGTGTTTCTCGCGGGCTTTCATCCAATTAATATTGCCTCTTAATGTATTAATTTCACCATTATGCAAAAGATAACGATTTGGATGTGCTCTTTCCCAACTTGGAAATGTGTTCGTACTGTAACGGGAGTGGACAAGTGAGAAACGTGAGACAAAATCTTCATCCTGCAAATCTAAATAAAAACGATCTAATTGATCCGGATTTAACAGACCTTTATAAACAATTGTGCTACTCGACAAACTCGAAAAATATAATTCTTTTCCGTGTTCTTTAGCCCATTTTTCCACTTGTTTTCGAATGACATATAATTTTCGTTCGAAATTGAGTTGATTTACTTCTCCAGGTGATCCGATAAATACTTGACGGACAACCGGACAGGATTGCCGGGCTTTTTCTCCAATTTGCTCTTGATTGATCGGCACCGTTCGCCAGCCCAACAATATTTGTTTTTCTAACCGAATCGTTTCATTAATATAATATTCAATTTCCTCACGTTCATTTTCGGTTAAAAAGAGCATGCCAACCCCGTAATATCCTTTGGAAGGAAGTTGAATGTTTTTTAGATTTTTCCGAAAAAAACGATCAGGGATGTCCACCATTATTCCTGCTCCATCACCGGTCATTCCGTCTGCCGCTTTCCCTCCCCGGTGATCTAAACTAGTAAGCATTTCAATTCCTTTTTTTACAATATCATGGGTAGATTTTCCTTTTATATGTGCATACAAACCAATCCCGCAGGCATCATGTTCAAAACTTGGGTGATACAGTCCTTGAGATTGAGGTAATTGGTGAAAAGTCATATGATTCCCCTCGTTTCCGTTTAGTCCCTTTCTGAATTTTCGTTGTAGTACTAATTATATATTTTCAAATTGATACAAACAATATATTATTAAGATAGAAACTATCTCAAAAAACGATTAGTAAATGATTAGGAGGGGAAACATTTGGAATTACGACAATTACGGTATTTTGTTGAAGTAGCCGAGCGGGAACATATGACTGAAGCAGCCGACCATCTCCATGTTGCTCAATCGGCCATCAGTTTACAAATCGCTAAACTGGAAGATGAATTAGGGGTTATGTTGTTTGAACGAGTAGGAAGAAATTTAAAATTAACTGATATTGGAAAAACATTTTTAGTTCATGTTAAAAAGGCTTTGCAAGCAATCGATTATGCAAAAGAAAAAGTCGATCAATACTTAGATCCGGAACACGGCACGGTGAAAATCGGTTATCCGTCTAGTTTTGTTAACCATTTATTACCAACGATTATTTCAAATTTTAAAGTAATTCATCCGACAGTCAGTTTTCACTTGAGACAAGGTTCATATGCTTATTTAAGTAAAGCGGTTAAAAGTGGCGATATAAATATTTCGTTCTTGGGTCCGACGCCTCCTGAAGATTCAGATATTAGAGTGGATATTTTATTCTCGGAAAAATTCTCTGCCTTAGTTCCTTTGCTTCACCCGTTATCTGACAGGGACCATATTCAATTAAGTGAACTGAAAGAAGAAGATTTTGTTTTGTTTTCGGAAGGTTATATTTTACGAAAAATTGCCATCGATGCTTGTAAAAGTGCCGGCTTCTTTCCGCGAATAACCTCTGAGGGTGAAGATATCGATGCCATTAAGGGCTTGGTTTCGGCCGGGATTGGTGTTAGCATTTTACCGGAAAATACATTGATTAACAATATTCCAAGAATGACGAAAAAAATTGCGATTTCCTTTCCTGAAGTTAAAAGAACAGTAGGCATTATAACGCCGAAAACACGTGAACTGGCACCATCGGAAAAAATTTTTCACCAATTTGTTGTTGACTTCTTTACAAAGTTAGAAAGATTTCAGTAATTTTTCACTCTCAAACAATCAGTGCGGCGATTCCAATTCCCCACTGATTGTCGTTTCATGAGTGACAGCTCTCTTTTGCTTCTTTCTATCTCCAATTGGCCATTTCGCTTGCCAGATAAATGCCAACCAGTCTGTTTCGGCGCCATTCCTCCCAAAGCTTCCTTATGGGCGGGTTGGATTCTTGATGAAAATCGGTCAATTCGAGAGTAAATGCCGGCTTCCCGTATTCTTCAATAAACCAATCGGTAAATCCCCCTCCATTGGCTTCTTCAGGCGGGATCGACAAAGAATAACCGGTTAATTCGGCTAATTTGGTTGCCAAAAAATAATCCCGAACGATATTTTGCCGGGCACCGTATTGCCAAAAAATTTCTTGCCCGGATGAATGGTAAGCAATTGCCGACATCGGGTTGATTTCTTCTACAAACCGAACGACCGCTTGTACCTCTTTTGCCTCAAAGGGTTGCTTTCCTTTATAACCTTTATAGGACGGAAAAGGGCTGCCGGGAACGTCTTGCCAGCCGGACGGATATTGCCGATTTAAATCAATTCCGATGCCATTTGCTTTCCATCTTTTAAAATTAGGACTACCGTCATTCATGAAAATAAAATCTCGCTTGTTCTGCACCGGAAGTTTCCCTTGTTGAATATCTACCCCGTCCGGATTTAACATTGGTACAAACCAAATCGAAACTTTATCAAATATGTTCGAATCAAATTTCCCGATTTTTTTCTTATGTTGATAGGCATCAGCGTATCTTTCCAACATCACCATAAGCAAATTAGAGGTGATCCATTCCCGGCCATGATGTGCCCCGATAAGTAAAATTGATTCTTCCCCTTCACCAAGTTTTATTGCCCAAATCGGCTGGTGAAAATGACTTGTCCCTATTTGTTTTACGGATAAATTATTTCCATATTGTTTATGAATATCTTTGAGATCCGCCTCTAATTGTTCTATCGTATAACCATCTACTGCATCAACAATATAAGCACGACCTTGGTCAGGCATGAATAAGAAAAAGAAAATAAAAATGAATCCGTATTTAACAACCACTCTCATTTGCTTCCACATCCAGCTAATTAGTTTTTCCCGCGTTCATTTTTTATTTTTCACTTGTTTCGTTTTGTTAACCTGCGAATATACTGGTAAAAAAATACGTCCCCAGAAATATCGTTTTGTTAAGATTTACTTTACAAAAATATCTTATTTCCGCATACAATATCATTAACTCCTGAAAAAAGGAGGTCAATACATGAACAAAGCAGATTATGATCGCGCATTGTATTACACATACCTTTCTCAATGGGATAATTTGCTAATACTCATGGTCCGCACAAAGGATGATTTTTTATCAAAACGAATTGAACATTTTTTACATGCTTATTACTATCAAAAAAATGATACAATTGTGGAAAAACAGTTATATGCTTTATTGCAATATGCCGCTTATGCGAATGATAAAGCAACCATCATGCAACAAGATGTTCTTTACTCGGTTTGACTGGTGAAAAAAGCGAAAGAAACAAAATTCCGGACTGTTTATGGTGAGAAACACGTTGGTATTTTCACGTTTCACTCCATAAACAGGCCTTTTTATTTTTTTACTATTCTCCGGAAAATCAATGGAGCAAAATTTCCCTTTTTAATAAAAAAATAAGTCCATTTATCCAAGTATTTAAAGAACATGAAAAATGAAACATATGGTACAATTATTTTAAGTTTGACCTTTTATTTCTGAAATATGAAAGATGGTACTTGGAAAAAGGTGGGGAAATACTTGGCAGAGAAAAAAACTGACTGGTTATTTTTTAGTAGCTGGGCTGTTACGATTATTGCGACTTTTGGCAGTTTATATTTTTCTGAAGTTAAACATTATGAGCCTTGTGACTTATGCTGGCTCCAACGAATTTTTATGTATCCGATGACGATTTTGCTTGGGGTTGCCTATGTGAAAAAAGATTGGAACATGAGCTTTTATGCCATGATTTTATCGGCGGTCGGCGGATCGATATCCCTTTATCATTATTGTTTACAAAAATTATCTTTCGCCGGAGATGGGCCATTATTTTGTGGAAGAGTCCCCTGTACAGCACAGTACATCAATTGGTTTGGTTTTATTACTATTCCGTTTTTAGCGTTAACTGCATTTATAATGATCTTTATGATTAGTTTTACGATCAGGAAAGGCTTGAAGGAGGGAAATAAATGAAAAAAGTATTGATTTTTTTAGGAATTATCGTTGTTCTTTTTGCAGCGATTGCCTTTTTAAATAATGCCCAGGAGAACGATGCACAGGACTACTATAAAAATTCTGTAACACCGGATGAACTGCAGGATGAATTGAAAAATGACGGTACCGCCACTGTGTATTTTTATAGCCCGGAATGTATCCATTGTCAAAAAACAACTCCAATTGTCGTTCCGCTCGCCGAAGATTTGAACATTGATTTGCAAATATATGATGTCTTGCAATATGAACAAGGTTGGGATGATTATAAAATTGAGGGCACACCGACAATTATTCATTTTGAAAATGGAAAAGAAGTGGCTCGGATTCATGGAGAAAAGAAAAAGGACGAGTTCCAAGACTGGTTTGAGGAAAATGTTTTGAAATAGTTTTTGTTTTTCCGGATGAAAGAGCGGAAACCATACCCGGCCGGTTTCCGCTTTTACTGCTTCACCGCAATTGCTTTATACGGCTTTATAAAACACACAAAGCTTTCCTTTAAACATGACTAACCGTTATCCATATCTTCATCAATTAATGCTTGCAAATCATCGGAATTGATGACAAGTAATTGATAGTCATGAGTCTCGGCATAAATTTTCGCCATTTTCAATATGTATTGTGGGGAGCCGACTTTTTCATCGTCATAAACAAGTAAAAGACCATCCGAATTTCGGATAAAAAATTTGTTTTTCGCAACGAACTGCCATGGTCCTTCATACGGCTTTTTCGTAACCGTCGAATGAAAATCAGCGTTCAATAAAATCTCCTCATATTTCTCTTGTTTTTCCTCTTTCCAGTTTTTTTCCTGATCAAGAAATGGGGTAATTACGGCATATTTTAGCTTTGGATACTCACATTGCAAGTCCATAATTACTTCCGCCGCCCATGTTTCAACGCCTAATTGGCCACTCAACAAAACCCATTCAAGACCTTCTTCCAACAAAGGGATAAGCTGCTTTTTGATCGCTTTTTTAATATAAGGGATTCCCGGATGATTCGAATGAAAAATCCCTAATTCATGCGGTTTGTAACCTGTAATCACCAGACGTTTCATTATGCAATCACCCAAATTATACGAGCCAATGATTGGCAGCTTTCACATGAATACTGCCCATTTCCATTGAAACATTTTTAGTTTCTAAAAAGTTTTCATAAGAAAAAGGAAATGAAAAACCAAGATTGTTTAAGATTTGTGCGTTTTTATTAAACATTTTTTGGTATTTTTCTTTCTCAAGACTTTCCGATTCAATAAGAAAACAAATTGTTTCCAAGCACGCTATAATTTGATAAGCTTCTTTTAACGTGTCAGACTGATTATCAAAATCATTAATATTTAAAAAGTTCATTTTGATGAATTCATTTATTTGTTTATCCGTAAAATATTTCGGTAAGATATTTGAGTAGAAATATTCAACTAAATGATTTATTTTTTTCTCTTGCTCCGGGGTGGAAGCATATACAATCTTCAAGATCAAACCCACCTTTTGGACAATTTTCTAGAATAATGTAAAATACTGTTCCGGATTTACTCGATAAAATAATTTCCCTATGTGTATAAGATAACAATAATTATACTCATGAACAAATCATTTGTCTGTGGAAATTTCAGGTTAACCAGTGAAAAACAGTTAGTTTTGGAGAACTTTAAAAAGAATGGGTGATCACATGATCAAAGTAGAGAAATTGGACAACCACCTGCATGTAGTAGTTCCTGCAGAATGGGATGGGATTTCCATTGATGATTTATTGAAAAATAAATGGCAGTTGGCCAAAAAACGCATTCACCAAATGAGAATGGACAAGATGGTGAAACAAAACGGTCTTTCCGTTCCATTTGCCAACAAATTAAGAGCGGGTGATCAGCTTATTTTTGAAAATATATTTTTTGAAGCAGACTACGGCAACAAACCTTCACCTCAATCTGTGCAAATATTGTTTGAAGATGATTTTTTGTTGATTGCCAATAAACCGGCACAACTGGCAACACATCCAAACACTTCTGCTGACACGGATACTTTGGCAAATCGGATTGTCCATTATTTAGCGGTAAAGAATGAACCTGCCAAAGTACAACATATCCACCGGCTTGATAAAGATACAAGTGGTGCCGTTCTTTTTGCAAAATCGCCTTTTATTGGCGGCATCCTTGATAAACAATTGAAAGAACGCAAAATAAAACGTACATACATAGCGATTGTTCATGGAAAATTACAGAAGAAAAAAGATACAATTAATGCGCCTATTGGTCGTGACCGCCATCATCCGACCAGAAGACGCATTTCATACACAGGTCAACCGGCTGTCACCCATTATGAAGTGATTGGTTTCGATACAGTGAAAAATTTGAGCCAAATCATTTGTCGCCTTGATACAGGACGTACCCACCAAATTCGGGTTCACCTTTCATCTATTGGTCATCCGCTTGTTGGTGACGTTTTATATGGCGGGAAGCCTCTATTTTATCGTCAAGCCTTACATGCAAAATATTTATCGGTTATTCATCCTTTGACGATGGAAAAAATAGATATAGAAGCACCTTATTTGGATGATTTTCCGGAGTTAACAGGAAGTGGCGGAAAATAATTTAGTAGCGACTAATCATATTGGCGGCGGCTTTTAACCTGGAAGAATTTTCATATTAGTAGGTAGTGGCAAAAATTTTATCTAACATTGTTCTCTACAAGGATGTGAAAAGTTCAGCAAAATTCAGCCCTTCAAATTTATCCAGTAAAAAAGGATAGTATTGGCACTATCCTTTTCCATTCACATTAAAACAGAAATTGATCCGGATCTTTTCCGGTCCGTTCGTTTTTATTCAGGGCATCAATTCTCTCCATATCTTCCGCGGTTAATTCGAAATCAAATATATCCGCATTTTCCTTAATTCTTGACGGTGTAACGGATTTTGGAATTACGATTACATCATTTTGCAAATGCCACCGTAATGTCACTTGCGCAGCTGTTTTTCCGTACTTTTGCCCGATTTCTATGAGCGTCGGATCATTCAGCAACCGGCCTCTGCCAAGCGGACCCCATGCTTCCACGGCAATTTGTTGTTTTTTACAAAAGGAAAGAAGGTCTTTTTGAGATAAATACGGGTGAAGTTCGACTTGATTGATCACCGGTTTTTCCTCAGACTGTTCCATCAATGTTTGCAAATGGTGAATTTTAAAATTACTGACTCCGATGGCTCGAACCCTTCCATCTTTATACAATTTCTCAAGTGCCCGCCATGTATCCACATATTTATCTTTCCCCGGCCAATGAATCAAGTACAGATCAAGATAATCAAGTCCAAGTTTTTTCATACTGATTTCAAAGGCTTTTAGCGTTTTGTCGTAACCTTGATCGGTATTCCAAACCTTTGTTGTAATAAATAGTTCTTCCCGTGGGATGCCGCTTTCTTTAATTGCTTGGCCGACTCCTTCTTCATTATCATAAAGGGCAGCTGTATCAATGGCCCGATAGCCGACTTCCAGAGCCGTCTTTACTGTGTTAATAACTTCTTTGCCATCCTTAACCTTATAAACACCTAAACCAAAATACGGCATTTTCACACCATTATGTAATGTAGTCGTTCCTTGTAGTGATTTGGACATTATCATCCCCCATTTCCAATTTAATGTTATTTTACCCCTCTTTATCATTTTTTTCCAATATGGCGATTACTGTACAGGGGGAATTCATTCATTAGATTTAGTTTATTTTTTAGTTATATCTTGTTTTTTTGACCTTAACTTTTATAATGAAATCTAGGAACAAATCATGTTTAAAAACGAAAGGGAGGTTTCTCTCTTAAATGCAGCTGATTATTGCTGAAAAACCGGATCAAGCACGGACACTCGCCTCCGTATTTAAAAATAAAAAAGCACAAGGATACATTGAAATTTTACCGAATGAGATTTTTCCGGATGGCGCTTTCATGACATGGGCCATTGGTCACTTATGTGAACTTGTCCCGCCGGAAAAATATAACCCCGAATGGAAAAAATGGACCTTGGCCACCTTACCGATGATTCCGTCTCAATTCCAATATCAAGTAAGTAAAGATAAGCCAAAACAATTTTCGGTCATAAAAAAATTTATAAACGACCCTAGGATAACCGAAATTATTCATGCAGGTGACGCCGGACGAGAAGGAGAACTGATCATCCGTAATATTCTCCGTTTGACGAAAGCCAAACAGCCAATGAAACGGCTTTGGATCTCTTCCTTGACCCCTATGGCCATTAAAGAAGGTTTTCGGAATCTTCGGGATGAAACCGAGACGAAAAATTTATATTTTGAGGCCTATACCCGTGCATGCAGTGACTGGATTGTTGGCATGAATGCATCCCGACTGTACAGTATTCTTTTAAAGGAAAAAGGGTTTTCCGACGTGTTTTCGGTCGGCCGTGTGCAGACGCCAACCCTTGCACTCATTGTGAAACGCGAGCTCGAAATCGAACAATTTGTATCGGAACCTTTTTGGGAAGTCATTGGTGAATTTTTCATAAATGGGAAAAAATATAAAGGCAAATGGGAAGTGGATGGGGATTCCCGGATTAAGAAAGCTGACATGGCCGCAAAAATTGCTCAATTTTGTAACGGCAAGCCGGCTGAAATTACTGATGTAAAGCGGGAGAAAAAAGAATACCATCCACCGATGCTTTATAATTTGTCGGCGTTACAAGCGGAGACAAATCGCTTATATAAATTCCCGCCGAAAAAAACACTCGATATCTTGCAAGGTTTATACCAAAAAGGAATCGTTTCCTATCCGCGTTCCGATTCCCGCTACGTGACACCGGGTGAGGCGGACATGTTTCCGGATATCTTACATAAGATTTCCCGGATAGAAAAGTATGCCGAATTTTTCCCTTTACCGATTTCGTCCATCCGCAACAATAAACGATATGTAAATGAGAAAAAGGTAACCGATCACTATGCAATTATCCCGACCGAACAAGTGAAGGATCCTGAAAAATTAAGTGCCGACGAGCAAAAAATTTATGATTTGATCATTAAAAGCTTATTGGCCGCGCATTATGAAAAATCTGTTTACGAATATACGACAGTTACGACCCTTGTTGGTGGACGGGCAACATTTTTATCAAAAGGAAAAGTTCAACTTGCTGAAGGTTGGCGTAAAGTTATTCCTGCGAATGAAAAAGATGGTGAACCGGAATTACCTTTACTTGAAAAAGGCGAAACCGGCATTGTCAAAAAGGTCAACGTGAAGGAAAGTAAAACCCAGCCACCAAAACGGTATACAGAAGGACAGTTAATTACATTGATGAAAACTGCCGGAAAGCATATAGAAGACAAAGAATTGGAAAAGGTGTTGGACGAAACAGAAGGCCTTGGAACAGAAGCGACTCGAGCCGGGATTATAACAATGTTGAAATCACGCAAATACATCGAAATCAAGAAAAATTTAGTATATGCAACAGCAAAGGCAAAAATTTTGATACACGCAATCGGGAAAGAATTGCTTGCTTCACCGGAAATGACGGCAAAATGGGAACAACGGCTGAAGGAAATTGCTGAGGGGAAAGCAAATGCGAAACAATTTATCGATATGACGAATAAGATGATTACCCATTTAGTGACGGAGACAACAAAGCAAGCGGTCGAATGGTCGTTTGATCGTGAGGTGACTGAAAACTTTGTCCCCCGTCAATTTAAAAAATCCGCACCCAGAAAACTCGGCAACTGCAAATTTTGCGACGGAAATGTTATAGATAAAGGTACCTTCTACGGTTGCAGCAATTATCAAAAGACCGGTTGTTCCTTCACGATCTCAAAAAAAATTCTTGGAAAAACCATTACACAGGCACAATTGAAAAAGCTTTTGACCGATGGAGTTACAGACCAAATTCAAGGCTTCAAAAGCAAGGATAAAGAATTCAATGCGAAGTTGGCATGGGACGAGCAAGAGAAAAAGATTAAATTTGTGTTTGGATAAGTCTGATAAAATCCTATAATTTTCGATTACGTCAATGGGTATTTTATTCAGAAATCACTACTTCCTTAATAAAAAGCCATTAAAATTATAAAATTATTAAAATTGTAAAATAACAATTATACCTTGTTTAATTGACAATAGCAAGCATTTTGTACTAAGAGCTTTTTGCGATGTACT